>NZ_JBAQYR010000019.1:0-6070 GCF_049790275.1 Polaromonas sp. | reverse complement strand
GCGTGTAGCTCCCTGCCCCCCGAGGGGGCGCTGCGCCTGCGGGCCGGCAAAGCCGGACCCGCGGCCCCGGCTGGCCTGAATCAAGGTCCGCGCTCGCGCGATTCCGATTCCGTTCGTCCTGAGCTTGTCGAGAGATGCCCTATGCGGGGCAACTGACCGGTCATGAAAAACTGGTTTCGCAAATCTGCTCAACCCCAGGCCGAAGCGCCCATCCAGGCATCGGCGGCTCCGGCGCAGCCTGGCGCCGCGGCGGGTGCCGAACATGTGCTGCGCCGCCTGGAATGGACGGTGCTGCGCCGGCTCGACGGCCTGCTGCAGGGTGACTACCGTACGCTGATGCGCGGCACCGGCATGGACCTGGCCGACCTGCGCGAATACCAGCACCATGACGACGTGCGCCACATCGACTGGAATGTCACGGCGCGTCTGCAGTCGCCGCATGTACGTGTCTTCACCGAAGACCGCGAGATGGCCAGTTGGTTCCTGCTGGACCTGAGCCCCTCGGTCGATTTCGGTTCGGGCAGCCAGCGCAAAAGCCAGGTCTCCAGCGAATTTGTCGCAGTGCTGGCCCGCGTGCTGACGCGCCACGGCAACCGTGTCGGCGCCATGCTGTACGGCACTGGTGTGGACACCGTGCTTCCTGCACGCGGCGGCCGCGCGCATGTGTTGCGCCTGCTGCACACCATGCAGGCGCGCCCCGAACCCACCGGAACTGCACCCACACGCCTGGACGATTTGCTGCGTTCCGCCGCCCAGTTTCTGCGCCGCCGCTCGACCGTGTTTGTGGTGTCCGACTTCATCAGCGAGCCTGGCTGGGAAAAAACGCTGGGCCAACTGGCGCAGCGCCATGAAGTGGTCGCCGTGCGCCTGCTCGACCCGCTCGAGCTCGAACTGCCCGACCTCGGCCTGATACCGATACGCGACGCAGAAACCGGTGAGCAGTTGCTGGTCGACACCCACGATGCCGGGTTTCGCAAACGCTTCGCCCGCATTGCCGCGCAGCGCGAAGCCGATCTGCGCCAGGCCCTGGCGCAAGCCGGTGTGGACACGCTGGAGCTGGCCACCGACGGCGACCTGGTCGATGCCATCATGCGTTTTACCGAACTGCGCAAGCGTCGCGGCCAGGCCTCGGGTGCAGCCGGCAGAAACGGCCGGGGCAAGCTGCCCGGCCATCTCAAGGCGGCCGCCTGAGCGCGGCACACCCAGGAGAGTTTTTCCATGAACCCGCCCATGACCTTTCTCTGGCCCCAGTTTCTCTGGCTGATGCTGGCCCTGCCGCTGCTGGTCGCTGTGTATGTGTGGCTGCTGCGCCGCAAGAAGAAAATGGCGCTGCGTTATGCGAGCCTGTCCATCGTGCGCGAAGCCATGGGCGCGGGGCAAAGTTTCCGGCGCCACATTCCGCCCCTGCTTTTCCTGCTGGCCATGGCGGCCATGCTGCTGGCTGCGGCACGCCCCTTTGCCGTGGTCACCCTGCCCTCGCAGCACGAAACCATCATCCTCGCGATGGACGTGTCGGGCAGCATGCGCGCCACCGATGTGCAGCCGAACCGCTTGGTGGCGTCACAAAATGCGGCCAAGGCCTTCCTGGCCGACCTGCCGCGCAGCGTGCGGGTCGGCATCGTCGCTTTTGCCGGTACCGCCTCTGTGGTGCAGTCGCCCACCCTGAGCCGGGAAGACCTGGTCACGGCCATCGACAAGTTCCAGCTGCAGCGTGCCACCGCCATCGGCAACGCCATCGTTGTTTCGCTGGCCGAGCTGTTTCCGGATGCGGGCATCGATCTGGCCTCGCTGACCTATGGCCGCAACCGTACCAGCGGCATAGCGATCGACCAGGCCCCGAAAGAGCCGAAGAAGGAATTCGTTCCGGTCGCCCCGGGCTCCTACACCTCGGCGGCCGTCATCCTGCTGACGGATGGCCAGCGCACCACCGGCGTCGACTCCATGGAAGCTGCCAAGATGGCGGCCGATCGCGGCGTGCGTGTCTACACCGTGGGCGTGGGCACGGTGGACGGCGAAACCATCGGGTTTGAAGGCTGGTCCATGCGCGTCAGGCTGGACGAGGAAACCCTCAAGGCCATCGCCACCCAGACCCAGGCCGAATACTTTTATGCCGGCACGGCGGCGGACCTGAAAAAGGTTTATGAAACGCTGAGCTCGCGCCTGACGGTCGAGAAAAAAGAGACTGAAATTTCCGGCCTGCTGGCTTTGGCCGCGGCGCTGCTGGCGCTGATGTCTGCTTCGCTGTCGCTGTTGTGGTTTAACCGGATTCTTTGAAGCCGCTCTTTTGACACTTTGAAAAGAGGCACTAGCTGCCTTACCAAGTCATCGCTGGCGACGCAAGGCCATCCGGAACACTCTTTTTAAGCCTATCCACGTGACCCATACGCCGAGACCACCCACAAAATAGCCCAACTCCCGGCAATAGCCCCAAGACTGGATTGCGAGAAAAAACTGCTCGCGGAGCTTTCGTGATCGGCTTGAAGTTAAACCTTCGCAGGACTGCGAAACAGCCGCTTCGACACCCATAGACGCAATCCAGATTCCCAGCGACATGCAAAGCAGGGCAAATCCCCATCTTTGACTGCGGGGGTTGAGGAGGGTCGTCTCGAAGTAAGCCCCATACCATATCAATCCGAGACCCAGCAGCATCAAATCAACAATGGCAAATCCAAGCAGGCTAGAAGGAAAACTGCGTGTGATGAGAAAGAGATTGGCCAAAGTTCCGATCACCAGAAGCAACGACAGAAACAACCACCTCATGCCGCGATCAACATAGGAAAAGCGGGCTCATTCCCGCTCGGAGAGACGCCCCTCCACCAGTCTGAACCGCCTTTCACAACGCGCTGCCAGTGACTCGTCATGGGTCACCATCACAAAAGCCGTGCCGTGTTCGCGCGCGAGCTGCAGCATCAGCTCGAACACGCCGTCGGCGGTGGTCCGGTCCAGGTTGCCCGTGGGTTCATCGGCCAGCACGCAGGCCGGCCGGGTGACGAGCGCACGCGCAATCGCCACGCGCTGGCGCTCGCCGCCGGAGAGTTCGGCGGGACGGTGGTGAACGCGGTCCTTCAGGCCCACACTGGCCAGCATGCTGGCGGCGGTCTGTGCGGCTTTCTCGCGGTCGTCACGCCGTATCCACAAAGGCATGGCGACGTTGTCGAGCGCGCTGAACTCGGGCAGCAGGTGGTGGAACTGGTAGACAAAACCCAGGTGCCGGTTGCGCAGCTCGCCCTGTTCGGCCGCCGACAGCGACGAGAGGCGCTGGCCCTGGAGTTCAACCTGCCCGCTAGTCGGTGCGTCCAGGCCCCCCATCAAATGCAGCAAGGTGCTTTTACCCGAACCCGAGGCGCCGACAATCGCCAGCGTCTCACCGGCGTGCACCTGCAGGTCCACGCCATGCAACACGGTCAGGTCGATCGGGCCTTCGTGGAAACGTTTGGTCAGGCCTTGAGCTTTGAGCACCACATCACTCATAGGAAGCACCCAAAAAGAGTTTCAGAAATTCGGTGCCCGGGATGCAGGGCAAGGCGCCCGGAGCGCAGGACACCGGAATGCACTTAGGTGCATGAGGATTCCGAGCACCGCGCAACGCAGCCATGCGCCCGGACATCGGATTTATGAAATTCTTTTCATTCATATCTCAGGGCCTCTGCGGGATTAACGCGGCTGGCACGCCAGCTCGGATAGATGGTGGCCAGGAAAGCCAGCACCAGCGCAATGACGGCAATCGGCATGATGTCGGCGTATTGCGGGTCGCTTGGCATGCGGCTGATCAGGTAAATGTCCTTGGGCAAAAAGCTGGCATTCAGCAGTTGCTCGAGCGCCGGCACGATCACGTCGATGTTCAGCGCAATGCCCAGGCCCAGCAGCAGCCCCGAAAACGTGCCGATGACACCCACCATGGCGCCCTGCACCATGAACACACCCATGATGCTTTTCGGGCTGGCACCCAGGGTTCGCAGGATGGCGATGTCGGCGCGCTTGTCGGTCACCGTCATGACCAGCGTGCTGACCAGGTTGAAGGCCGCGACCGCAACGATCAGTGTCAGGATGATGAACATCATGCGTTTTTCGAGCTGCACGGCGGCAAACCAGGTCCGGTTCTGCCGTGTCCAGTCGCGAATCAGCAGGTCGCCGCTCAGGGTGCGCGACAGCTCGGCCGCCACCTCGCGCGCCTGGTGCAGGTCCTGGAGCTTGATGCGTATGCCGGTCGGGCCTTCCAGCCGGAAAATCCGGGCAGCATCGTCCTGGTGCAGCATGACCAGCGCCGAGTCGTATTCAAAGTGGCCGGAGTCGAAAGTGCCGACCACCGTCATCTGCTTGAGCCGCGGCACCACGCCCGCCGGGGTGACCTGGCCGCTTGGGGCAATCAGCGTCACGGAATCCCCTTCACGCACTCCCAATGCACGTGCCAGCTCACCTCCGAGCACCACGCCGAACTGGCCAGACACCAGGCGGGGTAGCGCCGTGTCTTTCAGATCCACCGCCAGGTCGGTGACCTCGCCTTCATGTGCCGGGTCGATGCCGCGCACGATGGCGCCCTTCATGTCCTCGCCGCGCGCCAGCAGGGCCTGCGCAGAAATAAAACTGGCGGCGCCGATGACGTTGGGGTTCTGCCTGATTTCGGCCAGGGTTTTCTGCACATCGGGCAGCGCGGCGCCGTTGGGCGCAAACACCTCGATATGCGAAATCACGCCCAGCATGCGGTCACGCACTTCCTTCTGGAAACCGTTCATCACGCTGAGCACAATGATCAATGCCGCCACCCCCAGCGCGATGCCCAGCATGGAGACGCCCGAGATGAAGGAAATAAACCCGTTGCGCCGTGTGGCACGGCCCGCGCGGGTGTAGCGCCAGCCCAAAATCAGTTCGTAGGGAATTTGCATGAAGCGATTGTGGCATCAGCCGGGGGACCCGCTGTACAACGCCCGCCGCGCTTGAGGGCGTTATGCCGAGGGCTCCTGCAATCCCGGACAATAGGCGTATGCCCGATTCCCTCTCTCCGCCCCAGCACCACTGGGTACTGCCGTTAGCCGCCTGTGTCTCCGACGAATGGCTGCCCACCGTGAAGGCCATGCCTTCCACAAGTTTTCGTAACTTCGGCAAACTGTTGCAGGGCATGAAAGAGGTTCACAGCGACCGCGGCAATGTGTATTCACTCTCGCCCCCGCACGAACGTGTGCTGGCCCGCGCACTGGGCCTGCCCGCGACCGACGGCCTGATCCCCTGGGCCGCCTGGCAACAGCTGCAGGCCGGTGGGGTGCGGGACAGCAAGGCCTGGGCCCACATCACACCCTGCCACTGGGCCATGGGCCGCGAACACGCCACCATGACCGACCCGGCCGCGCTTGGCCTGCAGGAAGGCGAATCGCGCACCCTGCTCGCGGCCATGCAGCCCTACTTCGAGACCTACGGCATCACGCTGCACTATTCGGAACCGACACGCTGGCTGGCCGAAGGCGAGCTGTTTCGCGACCTGCCCAGTGCGTCACTGGACCGCGTACTGGGCCGCAATGTGGCGCCTTGGCTGCCTGGTGCCGGCATGGGGCCTCCCGGAGAATTTTCCGTCGGACCGCCTCAAGCGAAATCGACCCTGAAAGGAAGTGGCGAGACCCACGAAGTGGCGCACGTGGGCGCTACCGCCATGCGACTGCTACAGAACGAGATGCAGATGCTGCTTTACACGCATTCGGTCAACGATGCGCGTGCGGCCAGCAGGCAGGCCACCGTCAACTCGTTCTGGATCAGCGGCAGCGGTGCCTTGCCCGAGAATTTCAGCCCCAGGCCACAACCCGATGTCACCGTCTCGCGCAGCCTGGCACAGGCGGCGTTCAACGACGACTGGGTCGCCTACGCGCAAGCCTGGGCAGCACTCGATGCCGGCGAAGCGGCTCGCCTGCTTGCCTTGCAGCAAGGCGGCAACACCGTCCGGCTGAGCCTGTGCGGCGAACGCCATGCCCTGACCTTCGAAACCGCCAAAACCGGGATTTTCTCCAGAATGACCAAGCTTTTTGGCCAGCAGCCCTTGTCAGCTGTGCTGGAGCAGCTATGAAAATAATAGTACGTGAAGCAC
>NZ_JBAQYR010000018.1:0-33274 GCF_049790275.1 Polaromonas sp. | reverse complement strand
ACGATGTACTGGACCCCGACGCCGGTTTCGACGCGCTGGCCGGGCGCGCCCGCCTGCTCGGCCTGGCCGGACAAATCGACCCGCCGCGCGAGGAGGTCAAAGCCGCCGTCGCCGAATGCCGCGCGGCCGGCATCCGGCCCGTCATGGTGACCGGCGACCACAAACTCACCGGCCTGGCAATTGCGCGTGAACTCGGCATCGCGCGCGACGGTGACCGCGCGGTGGACGGCACCGAACTCGAACGCATGAACGAGGCGGACCTGCGCGACGGGCTGGCCCACATCTCGGTCTTTGCACGTGTACATCCGGCGCAGAAACTGCGCATCGTCGAAGCCCTGCAGGCGCAAGGCGAGGTGGTGGCGATGACCGGCGACGGCGTCAACGACGCACCCGCGCTGGCACGCGCGGATGTCGGCGTGGCCATGGGCATCACCGGCACCGAGGTGGCCAAAAGCGCGGCCAAAATCATCATCACCGACGACAACTTCGCCACCATCGTCGGCGCGGTCGAGCAGGGGCGTGTGGTCTACGGCAACCTGAAAAAAGTCATCCTCTACCTGTTCGCCACCTCGATCGACGAAGTCGTGGTGCTGCTGCTGGCCCTGCTGGCCGGCTACCCGCTGCCGCTGGCGGCGGTGCAGATCCTGTGGATCAACATCGTGACCGAGGGCACGCTGACCGTGAACCTGGTGATGGACCCGGCCGACGGCGACGAGATGAAACGCACGCCGGTGCCGCGCAACGACAGTCTGGTGGACCGCACCATGCTGGGCCGGGTGCTGCTGATGTCGGCCACCGCCGTGCTGGTCACCTTCGGCTGGTTCGTCTGGCGGCTCGGGCAGGGCTTGCCGATGGATCTGGTGCGCACCGAAACCTTCACCGTGCTGGCGATGTGCCAGTGGTTCAACGTGCTCAACTGCCAGTCGGCCACCCGCTCGGCATTCCGGCTGGGCCTGCTGAAAAACCCCTGGCTGCTTGGCGGCCTGGCCCTGAGCATCACGCTGCAGGTGCTGGTGCTGTATGCCCCATTCATGAACACCCTGTTTTACACGGTGCCGCTGGCGCCCGCCTCCCTGCTGCCCTTGTTGTTGCTGGCCAGCAGCGTGTTGTGGGCGGAAGAGCTGCGCAAGTTCACCGCGCGCCTTCGTGTTGAAGGCAAACCGCAAGACCCTCGCCCTGCGGCCTGAGTGTACGGGTGTCGACGCCCGCTGCGGGTCTCCCGCGGCAGGCCAGAATAGCTATCATAAAAATAGCGGCATACATCCATGGATAAAGGGCTTTCGTCTACTTTCACCAATGACTTCACGGTAGCGCCCGATGCTGACAGGCAGCTCATGTTATGGTTCAAATATGCCCAAAGCCATCCGTCACACCCTGCTCTCGCTGCGTGATCTCGCGGTCTCTGCCGGCCCTTTCATCGTACTGGCGGTGGCGCTGCTGGTGCTGGCCTACTGGTGGCTGGACCCGAATCCGCCCAAGCGTGTGACACTGGCCACCGGCCCGGCGCAAAGTGCCTACGAAGAGTTCGGCAAGCGCTACGCCAAAATCCTGGCCCAGGACGGCATCGAGGTGGCGCTGCTGCCCTCACAGGGCTCGGCCCACAACCTGCAACTGCTGCGCGAAGGCAAGGTCGACCTGGGTTTTGTGCAGGGCGGTACCAGCAGCTACGACGCCGCTGACGCCGAGGCCCTGACCTCCCTGGGAAGCCTGTTTGTCGAGCCGCTGTGGCTGTTTTACCGCGAGGACGTTTCCAAAAAAGCCCGGGGAACAAGCGCAGCCCCCGCGAAGGGCAGCGCAGTGCGCGAGGCGGCAAGCGGGGGAGCGCTGAATTCGCTTACTCAATTGCAGGGCTTGCGCGTCAATTTCGGAACCTCCGGCAGCGGCGTGCCCAGCCTGATGGGCAAGCTGCTTGAAAGCAACCGCATCGAACCCGCCAGCCTTCGCACCTCGAACCTGGACCAGACACCCGCAACGGTTGCGTTTCTCGGCGGGGAACTTGACGCGATTGTGTTTGCTTCGGCGCCAGAATCACTGATGGTGCAAATGTTGCTGCAGACACCCGGCGTGAAGCTCATGAACTTCACGCAGAGCGAGGCTTATTCCAAGCGCTTTGCCTTCCTGAGCACGGCACGCCTTCCGCAGGGTGTGGTGGACCTGGCCGGCAATATTCCGCCCGAGGATGTCAGTCTCGTCGCAACCACAACCTCGCTCGTTGCCAAAACCACTACCCATCCGGCCCTGGTGCAGCTCTTTGCGCAGGCCGGCAACGTCATCCACAGTCCTGCGGGGTGGTTCAAGAGCGCCCGCGAATTTCCCAATCGCGACAACAACGAACTGCCCATCTCCAAGGAGGCCGAACGCGCCATCAAGAACGATGCGCCGCTGCTGCAGCGCTACCTTCCCTTCTGGGTGGCGAATCTGGTCGAGCGCATGTGGCTGGCGATGGGCATCATCATTGCGGTCATGCTGCCGCTGTCGCGCATCGTGCCGCCGCTGTATGAATTCCGCGTCCGCTCACGCATCTTCAGGTGGTACGGACGTCTTCGCGACATTGAGAACCGCATCGAAGACACGCATGACACAGGCGCCCTGCTGGATGAACTCAATGCCCTTGAAAGCCGTGCGGAAAAAATCAGTGTGCCGCTGTCCTACACCGACGAGCTGTATGCACTGCGCAGCAATATCCACCTGGTACGCAAGAAATTGCAGCGGCTGGAAGCGCCACCTCCCTGAAAGACCTCGACGGGTGTGCGGGGTTATGGCGCGCCTGACCCGCAAGCGGGGCCCTGACGTTTATGCTGTTTTTCAATGAAGCCGACACCTCGGCCCCCAGGAACATACCGAACCCATGCCCGTCCAGCTCAACCACACGATTGTTCACGCCCGGGATTCCCTGGCCTCCGCGACATTCCTTGCCGACATGCTGGGACTGGCGGCGCCGGTCCGTTTCGGTCCCTTCCATGGCGTGGAGCTTGACAACGGCGTCACCCTTGACTTCATCTCGCATGATGGCGAACTCATCATCGAGCACTACGCGTTCCTGGTGAGTGAAGAAGAGTTCGATGTCATTTTTGGGCGCATCCGCGCGCGCCAACTTCCCTATTGGGCCGACCCGGGCCATCAGCAAGCGGGCCAGATCAACCACCATGACGGCGGGCGCGGCGTTTACTGGAACGACCCGAATGGCCACTACCTGGAAATCATCACCCGGCCCTACGGCAGCGGCGGCTGAGCGGCCGCTTCTCCCGGGCGGGGTTGGCGTCCCGGCCTAAAGCCCCAGCGCTTTCCAGCCTGCGTGGCCGAGCTTTTCCAGGGTGGCAATGTTCTGCTCGAAAATCGCATCAGCCTCGGGAAAAGCTTCCACGGCGCGCTCCACGCTGTCCTCACGCAGCAGATGCAGCATGGCAAACGGCGCGCGGTTGGTGTAGTTGCCGATGTCGTCGGGCCCGGTACCGTCAAACTGGAACTTCGGGTGAAAACTGGCGAGTTGAATCACGCCTTCGAGGCCATGCTCGTCCACCACACCTTCGGCGATTTCAAGGAAATCATTAAAGTCCAGGAAGTCATCGAACAAGGTGGGGTGAATCAGCAGCGTGGTGTCGACCTGCTCAGCCGGCGTGGCCACCAGCAGGTCGAGCTCCTTGTCGAGCTCTTCAAGCAGATCATCGGCATGCCGCGCATGGCTGACCACCAGGCGCACCTGATTTTTGACGTACACCGCCTTGGCAAACGGGCACAGGTTCAGGCCAATCACGGCTTTTTCTAGCCATTGCCGGGTTTGAGCCAGCACTTGTTCGTCGGTCATGACCACACACCCTCTTGATCCAAGCCGGGGCCGCGGAACCGGCTTCGCCGGGCCGCAGGCGCAGCGGCCCCCCCGGGGGGCAGGGCGCTACACGCAGTGAGCAACCGTGGGGGCATTAATGCAATGCCTTGAACCGCATGCGTTTGGGTTTGGCACCCTCTTCGCCCAGGCGTTTCTTCTTGTCGGCTTCGTACTCCTGGTAGTTGCCGTCGAAGAAAGTCCACTGGCTGTCGCCTTCGGCCGCGAGGATGTGGGTGGCGATGCGGTCGAGGAACCAGCGGTCATGGCTGATCACCATGATGGAGCCGGCGAATTCGAGTAGCGCGTCTTCGAGCGAGCGCAGCGTTTCCACGTCGAGGTCGTTGGACGGCTCATCGAGCATCAGCACGTTGCCGCCGGCAATCAGCGTCTTGGCCAGGTGCAGGCGTCCGCGCTCGCCGCCCGAGAGCATGCCCACGCGTTTTTGCTGGTCGGCGCCGTTGAAGTTGAAGCGGCCTGCATAAGCGCGGCTGGGCATGGTGAATTTGCCGACGGTCAGCATGTCGAGCCCGCCGGAGATGTCTTCCCAGACGGTTTTTTCGTTGGCCAGGTCGTCGCGGTGCTGGTCCACAAAGGCCATGCGTGCGGTCTTGCCGATCAACACCTCGCCGCTGTCGGGCTGCTCCTTGCCGGCAATCAGCTTGAACAGCGTGGACTTGCCGGCGCCGTTCGGGCCGATGATGCCGACAATGGCACCGGCCGGGATCTTGAAGCTCAGGTTGTCGATCAGCAGGCGGTCGCCGAAGGACTTGCTGACGTTCTTGAACTCGATCACCTCATTGCCCAGGCGTTCGGCCACGGGAATGAAGATCTCCTGGGTCTCGTTGCGCTGCTGGTATTCAAAGTCCGACAGCTCCTCGAAGCGGGCCAGGCGCGACTTGCTCTTGGCCTGGCGCGCTTTCGGGTTCTGGCGTGACCACTCGAGCTCTTTCTTCAGGGCCTTGGCGCGGGCTTCCTCGCCTTTTTGCTCCTGCGCCAGGCGTTCACCCTTTTGCTCCAGCCAGGTGCTGTAGTTGCCCTTCCAGGGGATGCCGCGGCCGCGGTCCAGCTCCAGGATCCACTCCGCAGCATTGTCCAGGAAGTAGCGGTCATGGGTGATGGCCACCACGGTGCCCGGGTAGCGCTGCAGGAACTGCTCCAGCCAGTCCACCGATTCGGCGTCCAGGTGGTTGGTCGGCTCATCGAGCAGCAGCATGTCTGGCTTGGACAACAGCAGGGCACACAGGGCCACGCGGCGTTTCTCGCCACCCGAGAGGACGCCAACTTTGGCATCCCAGGGCGGCAGGCGCAGCGCGTCGGCGGCAATCTCGAGCTGGTGCTCAGAGTCAGTGCCCGAGGTGGCAATGATGGCTTCCAGCCGCGCCTGCTCGGCGGCCAATGCGTCGAAATCTGCATCGGGCTCGCCATAGGCGGTGTAGACGGCTTCGAGCTGGGCCTTGGCGGCAAACACCGCACCCATGCCGGCTTCCACGCTCTCGCGCACCGTGTGCTCGGGGTCCAGCTTGGGCTCTTGCGGCAGGTAGCCGATGTTCAGGCCCGGCATGGGCGTGGCTTCACCCTCGATCTCGTTGTCCAGGCCGGCCATGATCTTGAGCAGCGTGGACTTGCCGGAACCGTTGGTGCCGAGCACGCCGATCTTGGCGCCGGGGAAAAAGCTGAGGGAAACGTCCTTGAGAATCTGACGCTTGGGCGGCACGATCTTGCCGACCTTGTTCATGGTAAATACGTACTGGGCCATCAGGATCAACTTCTAAAAATGGGAAAACAACGCAGGAAACCGGACTGCACCTGCCTGCAAGACAGGCCGGGCAGCGGTCATGCTGCAAAACGAAACCACGCACTTTAGCTGGGGGGCCTGCATCTCGAATCAAGACGCATTTCGGGCGTGAACCCTCCGATTATCGTTCCATGCGACAATACACCCGTTGCCGGCTCCAGTTGCCTGCAGCATTTAGGCACACCTTCGGTGACAGTTTGGGTGCCCAGCCTGACTTTTTTACCCGTCTGCCTTCACTGGCGGGGGCTTCAACAGCCCCCGACTGGCCGATCTTTGGCACCTTCGCGTGCACCATCAATGACTTTTGAAAATCTGAACTTGGCCCCGGCCATTCTTAAAGCCGTGCTTGAGCAGGGCTATACCGTTCCCACCCCGATCCAGGCCCAGGCGATTCCCGCCGTGCTGGCAGGCGGCGACCTGCTCGGCGGCGCCCAGACCGGCACCGGCAAAACCGCCGCCTTTGTGCTGCCCATGCTGCAGCGTCTGTCCTCCGAGCCTTCCCTGAAAAACAAGCGCGGCGTCAATGCCGTGCGCTGCCTGATCATGACGCCGACGCGCGAGCTCGCCGCCCAGGTGGAAGAAAGCGTGCGCGTCTACGGCAAATACCTTGAACTCTCCTCCATGGTGATGTTCGGCGGTGTCGGCATGGGCGCGCAAATTGAAAAACTGCGCCGCGGCGTCGACATCCTGGTGGCCACCCCCGGCCGTTTGCTGGACCACGCCAGCCAGGGCACGCTGGACCTGAGCCAGGTACAGATCCTCGTTCTCGACGAAGCCGACCGCATGCTGGACATGGGCTTCATCCACGACATCAAGAAAGTGCTGGCCCTGGTACCCAAGCAGAAGCAGTCGCTTCTGTTCAGCGCGACCTTCAGCGACGAGATCCGCGAACTGGCCAACGGCCTGCTGAAAAACCCGCAAAGCATCCAGGTCACGCCGCGCAACACCACGGTGCAGCGCATCACGCAGACCATCCACCCCGTGGGCCGCGGCAAGAAAAAAGCCCTGCTCACCCACATCATCAACGAGCACAACTGGAGCCAGGTGCTGGTGTTCACGCGCACCAAGTTCGGCGCCAACAATGTGGCCGAACACCTGACCAAAAACGGCATCCCGGCGATGGCGTTGCACGGCAACAAGAGCCAGACCGCCCGCACCCAGGCGCTGGCCGACTTCAAGAGCGGCAGCATACGCGCGCTGGTGGCCACCGACATCGCCGCCCGCGGCATTGACATCGACGAGTTGCCGCATGTCGTCAACTATGAAATTCCCAACGTCAGCGAAGACTACGTTCACCGCATCGGCCGCACCGGCCGCGCCGGCAACAGCGGCGAGGCTGTGAGCCTGGTTTGCCTGGACGAAGAAGGTTTCATGCAGGACATCGAACGCTTCACCAAGCAGAACATCGAAAAAGTGATCGTCCCTGGTTTTGAAGCCGAGCCCGGCGAGAAAGCCGAGCCGCTGGCCATGGGCCGCCAGACCATCTGGGGCGGCTTGGGCAAACCGCCAAGCCGTGACGTGATGCAGGCCGCCGCCAAGGCCGCCCGCAGCGAAATGATGACGCGCATCCGCGAGAACAAGCCCCAGGCGGGCCGCGGCGCCGGCAATGGCGGCGGCGGCAACGGTGGTGGCAATGGTGGTGGACGCGGCCGCAGCGGCGGTGGCGGCAATGGTGGCCGCAGCCAGCCCCAGGGCGGCCAGCCGCGCCAGAATTCGGGCTATTCACAAGGTGGCCAGCCTGCGCAACACCAGGCGCGCAACCCGAATGCACAGCCCCCACGTCCACGCAACACGCAGGAGCGCGATGATGACGCCCAACCCGCCAGCCATGTCTCCTCAGGCTTCCCATCTTCCGGCCAGCCCACAGGCGGCAACCGCGGCAACTACCGCGGCAGCCGGCCAGCCGGTGGCGGCGGTGGTGGTGGCGGACGCTCGGGTGGCGCTGGTGGCCGGGGCAACGGGTCTGGTCGGTCGGGAAATTCTGGTTCGTTTACTGGCCGATAAAACGTACTCGGCGGTTCACTGCGTGGGCCGCCGCAAGCCCGAGGTGGTGCACCCCAAACTGGTGAACCATCTCAGCTCTGACTTCGCAACATTCCCTTCTCCAGCGGTGGACGATGTGTTCATCGCCCTGGGCACCACCATCAAGGTGGCCGGCAGCCAGCAGGCTTTCCGGGCTGTCGATTTCGAGGCGGTTGTGGCCCTGGCCACTTCGGCGCGTGCTGCAGGCGCTACCCGCCTGGGCATCGTCAGCGCCATGGGTGCCAACGCCACATCCAGCGTCTTCTACAACCGCGTCAAGGGCGAAATGGAGTCTGCCGTAAGCCGGCTGGGTTATGACAGCGTGGTGCTAGCCCGGCCCTCACTGCTGAGCGGCGACCGCAGCACCCTGGGGCAATCCAAACGGCCCGCAGAAAAATTTGCAGCAAGCGCCATGCGCCTGCTCAGGCCGGTGACCCCCGCCAACTACCGCGCCATTGCCGCTGCGGATGTGGCCGCTGCGCTGGTCGCTACGCTGCGGGCAAGCCCTTCGGGCCAAAAAATCCTGCTCTCGGGCGAGATGCAGCCCCGCTGAGATTTTCAAGCCTTTCAGGCCTCAAGCCTTGATGGGACGAGCGCTACAAGCTATCTATTCGATAGCAAAAATCGCCTCAGCCCTGCACGAACAGCGTGACCAGCGGCTCCGGTCCGACCTGGCGGCTCCAGTGGCCGTGTGTCGCCGCGTCGAAGGTGGCGCCCTGCGGCAGCACATCGGCAGAGTAAAAATGCTCGCCCGGGCCGAACACCCGCGACACCCCGCCCTGCAGGCCGATTTCCATCTGCCCGCCCAGAATGAACACCCATTGCGGTTTCGGGGTGCAATGAAACTGGCTGCGAAAACCCACCGGGCTGTGGCGCAACTGATAACCGGTGGACGGCGCCAGCGGCGACAGCAAGGCCTGCGGCGAGCCTTCGCTGAGCGCAACCGGCTCCTCGCGGAATCGGGCGCGGCCGTCGGTGTCGGTGTAGAGGATGACTTTGGTGAAATGGGTCATGGAGGTCCAGGAAAAGTGAAAACAGTTCAGCCAGCGCTGCTTGGGCTTGAATGCCGGCGGGTCAACACGGCGGCGACGATGTCTTCAGGACGCTCCGCCACCTCAAAGCCCAGCACATTCTCGTCCACACCCGGCGGCTCCAGCGTGGCCAGCTGGCTGTCCAGCAGCGACAGCGGCATGTAGTGGCCAGTGCGCGCGGTCATGCGCGCTGCAAGCAGCGCATGGTCGCCATGCAGGTAGATAAAACGCAGGCCGGGCGCCGCACTGCGCAACATGTCGCGGTAGGCGCGCTTGAGTGCCGAACACGAGAGCACCAGGCCCTGCCCTGCAGCATGCGCCTGCCGCAAGCGCTCGGCCAGCGCCTGCAACCAGCCCTCGCGGTCTTCATCGCTGAGGGCAACGCCGGCCGCCATGCGCGCCACATTGCGTTCGGAGTGCAATACATCGCCTTCCAGAAAAGGCAGTTTCAGTGCTTCGGCAAGCTGCGCGCCCACAGTGCTTTTACCGCAGCCGCTGACGCCCATGACCACAAAAATGTCGGAATTCATCACCGCGTATTCTGCCTCCCGGACGAATGTCTTCGGGCCGGCATCAGGCTGTTGCCTGCCTGAACCGGGTCCAGGCGGCGGGCGTGGGTGGGCGTGGCGCCTGCACCGGGTAATTCTGGACGCCTGAAATAACCGTCCACCACCCCCCAATGCGTGATGCTGTGGGTGCTGTCGGCGATCTGCGAACCGGTCACCGGCCCATGCTGGATGAAGGGTCGGACGAATGTGATTTTCATGGGATCTCCATTATTTGCGGATGTCAGGTCGGCAGGCACACACGCAAGGTCGCATCGGCGCGCTTGTGCAGGTCGGGCAGCAGTTCCAGGCCAAGTCCGGACTTGCCATTCAGGCTGAGCATCCCCTTGGTGACAGTTGGCAGCTCTGTCACGAGTTCCTTGTACCAGCCGGTGTAAAAGGCGCGCACACTTTCCTGAATCAGCGCATTCGGGGCATGCAGCGACAGGTGGCTGGAGGCTGCCCAGACCACCGGGCCCGTGCAGTCGTGCGGGGCCACCGGAAGTTGCCAGGCATCGGCCAAGGCCGCGATCTTGCGCGCCTCGGTCAGGCCGCCACACCAGCTCAGGTCCAGCATGGCGACCCCGGCCACGCCGGTTTGCAGGTAGTCCTTGAAGCCCCATTTGTAGCTCAGAGTCTCGCTCGCGCAGATCAGCGCGTCGCAATCTTTCGAATACTGTTTGAGCAGATCCAGCGAATCCATGCGGATCGCGTCTTCATGCCAGAAGGTGTTGAAGGGCTTGAGCGCGCGGGAGATTTTCTGGGCCATCGGCAGCCGCCACAGGCTGTGGAACTCGACCATGATGTCCATCTGCTGGCCGACCGCGGAACGGATCTTGCGAAACGGCTCCAGCGCGAGGTCCAGGTCCGCGTTGCTGATGTATTGCCCATCACTTTTTTCGGCCACCGGATCGAAAGGCCAGATCTTCATCGCCGTCACGCCTTCGGACAGCAGCGACTCGGCCAGTTCATCGGCATGGTGCAGGAAACCCTCGAGGTCTTCGTACGGTCCAGCATTGGCCTTCTTCGCGTCACCGATGCCCCAGTTGGCACTGGACTGGTTGACGGTGCTGCGCACGTACTGGTAGCCGGCGCAGGTGTTGTAGATGCGTATGCTGTCGCGGCTCTTGCCGCCCAGCGCGGTGTAAAGCGGCATGTTGGCCGCCTTGCCGAAAATGTCCCACAGCGCGATGTCGATGGCCGAGTTGCCGCGCGTTTCCACACCGGAGCCGCGCCAGCCGAGGTAGCCGGTGATGTCCTTGTTGCGCGCCTCGATGGCCAGTGGGTCCTTGCCGAGCAGTTTGGGTCCCGCCCATTCGTGGATGTAGGCTTCCACCGCCTGCGCGCCCATGAAGGTTTCGCCGAGGCCGACCAAGCCTTCATCGGTATATATCCGGACCCAGATGATGTTGGGGAATTCGCCGAGTCTCAGGGTTTCAACTTTGGTGATCTTCAAGATGGCTCCATAAAAAAGGCCGCAAGAGCAAACCCTTGCGGCCTTGTGACAATGCGGCTGAACGCCGCTTAGCCGCCGCGCGCCTTCTTCAGTGCATCCATCACCATCTTGACGGGTTCAGCGCCTATGGTCGGGATGTTTTTGTCATAGACGGGTTTGACCTTGTCGAACATGCGCTTCTGCTCGGCCGCACTGACTTCGTTGACCTGCATGCCTTTGGCCTTCAGGCTGGTCAGGGACTTTTCGTTGAGCGCACGGTTGGCAGCGCGCTGGACCTTCTGGCCTTCCATCGCGGCCTCACGCAGCACCGCCTGCTCCTGGGGGTTCAGTTGGTCCCAGAGCTTCTTGCTGTAAAGAATCAGGAAGGGTGTGTAGGCATGGCGCGTGACGCTGAGGTACTTTTGCACTTCATTGAACTTCGAGGTCTCGATGGTCACGAAGGGATTCTCCTGCCCGTCGATGGTTTTGGTTTCCAGCGCGGTGAACACCTCGCCAAAAGCCATGGGCACGGCGTTGGTGCCCAGGGTCTTGAAGGTATCGATGAAGATGTTGTTCTGCATCACGCGAACCTTGACACCGTCGAAGTCCTCGGCCTTGGCGACCGGGTGTTTGCTGTTGGTCAGGTTGCGGAAACCGTTCTCCCAGTAGGCCAGGTTGATCAGGCCGGCTTCTTCAAGCTTCTTGTTGAAGTAGGCGCCGGCCGGGCCGTCGAGCACCGCGTCGGCTTCCTTCTCGCTGGCAAACAGGAAAGGCAGGTCGAAAGCGCCGAGTTCCTTGACGATGCCGACCAGCGGCGAGCTGGAGGTGCAGACCATTTCCTGGGTACCGGCGCGCAGCGCCTGCGTGGCTGGCAGGTCGCCGCCCGCGGCGCCGCCCCAGAAGGCATTGATTTTCATCTTGCCGCCGGTCTTGGCCGCCAGTATTTCCTGCATTTTCTTGACGCCGACGCCGACCGGATGGTCTTCGTTGACACCGTTGGTGAACTTGATCGTGCGGTCGGCAAACTGCGCGAAGCTCGAAGTGGCCACCAGCAAGGCGGCTGCGGCCAGGGCCAGGGTTCTGCGTTTGAACATGAATGTCTCCTTTTATAAAAACGACAGGGGTTGGGAAAGGGAAGTCATCGCATCAACCACTTCAGGGGTTCGGTGACGATGGAGGGAAAAAGCACCAGCAGGAAAAGCACGGCGAGCTGCGCCGTCAGGAAAGGCAGCACGCCCTTGAAGGCCTCGTCCATGCTGATCTTGGCGACGCCGCAAACCACGTTGAGAACGGTGCCCACCGGCGGCGTGATCAGGCCGATGGCATTGTTCATGATGAACATGATGCCGAAATACACCGGATCGATGCCGGCCTTGAGTACCAGGGGCATGAGCACCGGCGTGAGGATCAGCACGGTCGGCGTGAAGTCAAGCGCGGTGCCAACGACCACGATAAGCACCATCATGATGAACATCAGCAGCATCTTGTTGCCCATGAAAGGCGCCATCATGTCGGCGACTTCCGTGGGAATGTTGGCAACCGTGATCAGCCAGGCGCTGACCATGGCCGCGGCTACCAGGAACATCACCACCGCCGTGGTTTTTCCGGCCGCCAGGATCAGGCCGTACAACTCGGACCACTTGAGCTCGCGGTAAATGAACATGCCGACCACAAAACTGTAAACCGCGGCCACCACGGCGGCCTCGGTCGGCGTGAAGATGCCGAACTTCATGCCGCCGATGATCACGATGGGCAGGGTCAGCGCGAAGCCCCCCTGTGCCGTGATGCGCAGCCGCTCCGGCATGGGCAATTTGGGCGCCGCAGGAACATTTTCCTTCCTGGCCACCCACCACCAGGTCAAGCCGATCGCCGCGCCCATCAGAATCCCGGGCACGATGCCTGCCAGAAACAGCTTGGTGATGGAGACGTTGCCGGCCACGCCGAAAATGATCAGGCCGATCGACGGTGGTATCACTGGCGCGATGATGCCGCCCGAGGCGATCAGGCCAGAGGCGCGGCCCACGTTGTAGCCGGCGGCCCGCATCATGGGAATCAGCAGCGCAGCCAGGGCAGCGGTGTCGGCAATTGCCGAACCCGACAGCGAGGCCATGATGACCGCCGCAATCACCGTGACATAACCGAGGCCGCCGCGGTAATGCCCGACCCAGGCCATGGCCAGGTTGACAATGCGGCGGCTGATGCCGCCGGCATTCATGAACTCGCCGGCCAACAGAAAGAAAGGGACGGCCAGCAGGGGGAAGTTGTCGGCACCGTCGACAAAACGCTGGGCCAGGATCTGGCTGTCGAACGTGACAAGGCCGCTGGTGGCGGCCAGAAAGGCCATCAACGTGACACCGCAGACCAGCAGCGCATACGCAATGGGCATGCCGATGGCCATGGCGGCCAGCAAGCTGAGAATAAATACGCTGACGGTCATGTCTTGCTTCCCTGCATCTGTTTTTCGACGTCGGCCAGGCCTTCGGTTTCGATCACCTGCACCAGCTCGGCCTCGCTGATGCGTCCGGTCACCAGGCGATAAAGCACATTTAAGTTGATCATGCCCATCACCACGCTGACGACATAACCGATGCCGTAAATCCAGATCATGGAGATGCCGACCACCGGCGAGACATTGCTGACCTGCAGTTCATGCATCTCGAAAGTACCCATGAAAAACAGCACATTGCAAAACAGCATCAGTGCTTCGCTGAGAAACAGGCACACCTTCTTGCCGATCACCGGCAGGTGCTTGACCAGAGTGTCCACCCCCAGGTGCCCGCCTTCATGCATGGCCACCATTGCACCGATGTAGGTCAGCCAGATGAAAAAATACCTCGACATCTCGTCGGAGACGGAAATTCCGGAATTGAATACATAACGCAGCACCACGTTGCCGAACACCATGATGACCATGGCCACCATGCAAACGACCACCAGAAATTCAAGCAATTTGAAAAACCCGTGGACCGATACGTCCATTGTTTTTTGCAAGTTCATCTTCTACCCGTTTCCTTCTGTCTCATGTTGCCTTGAGCTGCCGCGCGGGACTGCTCAGCACCGGAAGCCGCCGGCGCGAGGCCAGCACTTCCTCGATGTCTTCCTTGGCGCCGTCGATCAGCACGCGTATGGCGGTCTCGGCCTCGTCGGGCCTGTGCGCAATCACTGCGTCGAGCACCGCGCGGTGCAGCGGCAAAGACTGCACTGGGCCGTCCTTGCGCCGTGTTGAAACTTCGAAGCTGGTGCGCAGCAGCGCGCCCAGCGCCTTGCTCATCTGCACCAGCATGCGGTTGCGCGAGGCCTTCAGCAGGCCCTGGTGGAAAAGCAGGTCGTAGGTGACATAGTCGCCGCCTTCTTCCACGGCGCGCCGCATGCCGGCATAAGCGAGTTCGATGTCGGCGAGGTCCTGCGCAGTGGCACGCACGGCCGCCAGCCGCATGGCCGCGGGCTCGACCACGCGGCGCAAATCCTGCAGGTCGCGCAGGAATTCCGGCGTCAGGCCGGCTTTGGACTGCCAGGCGATGACGTCGGCATCAAACCAGTTCCAGTGGTCTTCGGACAACACGCGGGTGCCGACCTTGGGGCCGGTGGTGATCAGCCCCTTGGCGATCAATGATTTCACCGCCTCGCGCACCACCGTGCGGCTCACCCCCAGCTCGGCGCACAGCGCCGGCTCGGGCGGCAGGGAGGCGCCCGCGACATAACGTCCCGAAACAATGGCTTCGCCCAGATGATCCACCGTGTTGCCATGAACGTTCTTGATCATGGTCGTCCGTCCCTTAGCCATGCACAAACAGCGTGACCAGCGGGTCCGCTCCCACCTGGCGGCTCCAGTGGCCGTGTACGGCCGCGTCGAAGGTGGCACCCTCGGGCAGCAGGTCGGCCGAATAGAAATGCTGGCCCCGGCCGGAAGATGCGCGAGGTCTCGTCCTGCAGGCCGATCTCCATCTCGCCGCCCAGGATGACCGCCCACTGCGTATAGGGGGGGAAATGGAACTGGTTGCGAAAACCCACGGGGCTGTGGCGCAGCTGGAAACCATCGGACGGGAACAGCGCAGACAGCATGGCTTGCGGCGAGTCTTCGCCGAGCGGCACGGCCTCCTCGCGGAATTTCGCGCGGCCGTCCGTATCGGTGAAAAGAATGACCTGGGTAAAAACGCTCACAGGGAACTCCGGCAACGGATGGTAAAAAAATGTTTCATCACGCCAATTCTCTGTCAAAAGCAATCTGGACTTTCATGGACTTGCGCTTGTCTCCCGCCAGCCGGAAAGCGTCCCCGGCCTGGCCGAAATCAAGAATGTCGGAAATCACGGACCGGCCATCGATCAGGCCCTGGTTCAGGAAGGCGACCGCCACTGCAAACTCGCCATGGAAGCGGAAGGTGCCGCGCAGGTCAATTTCCTTGCCAACCAGCGTATTGAGCGGCATGGCGATGTTGCCGCCCAGGCCGATGGTGACAATCACGCCCCGGGGCGCCACCACATCGAGCCCGCCAACCAGGGCTTTTTCACTGCCGGAGGCCTCGAACATCACGTCGAAATATCCCTTGTTGGCCGCAAACGGCGCCAGCCCTTCGGGGTTTTCTGCCAGGTTGATGGCCTGGTCGGCGCCCATTTTGAGCGCGCAGGCCAGGGGCAGATCGGCGATGTCGGCCGCCACGATCTGCGCGGCACCGGCGCGGCGCAAACCGGCGATCAGCAGCGCGCCTATCGGCCCGCAACCGGTCACCAGCACGCGTTTGCCGAACACCGAACCGGCGCGCGCAATGGCGTGCAGGCCAACCGACAGCGGTTCGGCCAGCGCCGCCTGCGACAGCGGCAAGCCGTCGGCCACTGCGTGCGCCTGCGCCGCATCAATCACAAGGGTCTCACGAAACGCGCCCTGCACGTGCGGGAAACGCATGGCGCTGCCGTAAAAACGCATGTCCATGCAATGGTTGTGCAAGCCCTGCTGGCAATAGCGGCACATGCCACAGGGCCGCGACGGTGAAATCGCGATGCGCTGGCCCACGCGAAAACCACTGACCTCGCTGCCCAACGTCTCCACCACACCCGATACCTCGTGGCCGAGCACCATGGGCTCCTTGATGCGTACGGTGCCAAAACCCCCGTGCTGAAAATAGTGCAGGTCCGAACCGCAAATGCCGCCGAAAGCGACACGCACCCGCATCTGCTGCGGCCCCATGGCCTCGTCCGCAAATGCATCGAGACGCAGATCCAGCGGGGCATGACAAACCAGGGCACGCATGATTTTCTCCAGATAAATGGGCGGGTTCACAAGGTGGCCGTCACTCCGCCATCAACATACAGGACATGGCCGTTGACGAAACTCGACGCATCGCTGGCCAGGAAAACGGCCGCACCCGCCAACTCGCCAACTTCACCCCAACGCCGGCTGGGCGTACGACCGGTCAACCAGGTGCAGAATTTCTCATCCGCGACAAGCTTTTCGTTCAACTCCGTCTTGAAGTAACCAGGCCCCAGTCCGTTGACCTGCAGGCCATGCGGGCCCCAGTCGATGGCCATGCCCTTGGTCAGCATCTTCACAGCGCCCTTGCTGGCCATATAAGGTGCAATGTTGGGGCGGCCCATCTCGCTTTGCACCGAACAGATATTGATGATCTTGCCGCAGCCGCGCGGAATCATTTTCCGCGCAACAGCCTGGCCCATGAAAAAGACGCTGTCGACATTGGTGCGCATGAGTTCATGCCAGTCGGCAGCAGGAAAATCTTCCAGCGGCATGCGCCGCTGCATGCCCGCGTTATTGATCAGGATGTCGATGGCACCCAGTGTCGTTTCGATATCTTCCACCGCCGCTTGCACATCAGCCGCCTGCGTGACGTCAAATGCACGGGTGTGCACCTGGAAACCCTCGCCGCGCAAAACCGCGGCTGCACTCTCCAGCTTGACCTTGTCACGGCCGTTGAGTACCAGCGCGGCGCCGGCTTGCCCGAGCCCACGCGCCAGCGCAAAACCGATGCCGCCTGATGACCCTGTGATGAGCGCCAGCCTGCCGTCCAGCCTGAAGGGGTTTGCCGTTGTCATCAGTTGGATCACTCCAGGCGCTGGCCGCTGGTTTCGTCAAACACGTGGGCCTTGCCGTGCGCAACCTCAAGATGCACGATGTCGTCTGGCTGGACGCTGGTACGGCCGTGCATGACCACGACGACTCGGGTGTCGCCGACTTCAAGCAGCAGCTCGGTCTCGGCGCCGGTCGGCTCCACCACAATCACCTTGGCGGGAACGCCCTGGCCCGTGGCAGACAGCATCAGGTCGCCCGGCCGGACGCCATAAACCACCGCCTGGCCGTCGCGCCCCTGGGCCAGCATGTCCACTTGCCACGCATGGCCTTGTGACTCCACCCAAGCCCGGCCGTCGGTCTGGCGCAAGGTCCCCTTGAGCACGTTCATGGACGGTGAACCGATGAACTGGGCCACAAACAGATTGCCCGGCCGGTCGAACAGCTCCAGGGGTGTTCCGATCTGCTCGATGATGCCGTCGTGCATCACGACGATGCGGTCAGCCATGGTCATGGCCTCGATCTGGTCGTGGGTGACATAAACCGTCGTGGTTTTCAGGCGCTGGTGCAAGGCCTTGATTTCGGCCCGCATGGCCACGCGCAACTTGGCATCCAGGTTGGACAGCGGCTCGTCAAACAAGAACACCTTGGGGTCGCGCACGATGGCACGCCCCATGGCCACGCGCTGGCGCTGGCCACCGGAGAGCTCGCGCGGAAAGCGGTCAAGCAAGGGGTCGAGGTTGAGGATGCGGGCAGCGTCGCCGACACGCTTGTGGGTCAGTTCCACATCCGCCTTGCGCAGCTTGAGGCTGAAGGCCATGTTGTCGCGCACCGTCATGTGCGGGTACAGCGCGTAGCTCTGGAACACCATCGCGATGTCGCGGTCCTTGGAGTCGAGGTCGTTGATGACCTTGCCATCGATGGCAATTTCACCACCACTGATTTCCTCCAGGCCGGCGAGCATGCGCAGCAGGGTGGACTTGCCGCAGCCGGACGGCCCGACCAGCACCACGAACTCACCATCCGAGATGTCGAAACTGATGCCGTGAATGATCTTGACCTTGCCGAAGGACTTTTCAACTTTTCGAAATGAGACAGAAGCCATGGTGCAGGTGTTCCAGTACGGGGAAATCAGCTCTTGACGGCACCGGCAGTCAAGCCGGACACCATGTAGCGCTTGAAGGCGTAATAAATGGCCGCGGGAGGCAGCGCGTAGATCAGGCCGGTGGTCATGAGCAATTCCCAGGGCGAATCGTCCGCCGCCAGGAAGTTGCCCAGCGCCACGCCCAGGGTGATGCTGCTTTCGCTCGAAAGCAGGAGGAAGGCATAGAGGTACTCGTTCCAGGCCAGCAGCAAGGCATAGGTACCGACCGCCACGAGCGAAGGCACCATCAGGGGCAGATAGACCAACCGGAACAGCTGCATCGCGGACGCACCATCCATCTTTGCCGCCTCATCAAGCTCGTAGGGCAGCTTGTCGGAAGCCTGCTTGAGCACCCAGATGCAGTAAGGCGACGCAATTGTGACCATGGCCATGATCAGCGACCACTGGCTGTTGAGCATGCCGTAGTTGCCCATGGTCTTGTACATCGGCACGGCAAGGAACGCCGCGGGGATAAAGTAGGTCAGCAGCGCCATGTTCATCACCGTGCGCCCGCCGCGCGCCCGCAGGCGGCTGATGGCGAACGCAGCCAGGGTGGCGACCACCAGGGTGATGCCCGCTACCGCAAACGCGATCAGGAATGAGTTGGCCAGCTGTTGCCAGAAATGGTGCAGGTAGAAATGCTTCTGTTCCACGACGATGCGGAAATTGTCCAGCGTCGGATCCTTGGGCCACAGGCGCCCGGATGTGGCCTGGTCGCGCGGCGAGATCGAGAACAGGAACAGGTGATACACCGGAATCATGGTCCACAGAAAAACCGGAATTCCGATCAGCACCAGCTTGGCCTCGGTCGTGACCTGCTTGAAGGTGATGGGTTTCATTTGGACAAACGTTTCATCATGAAATAAACCAGCGGCAGGACCAGTGGCAGGGCGACCACGATGGAGGCCATGGCCAACTCGATCTGGTCCAGCCGCAAATAGCGGATGCCCAGCGTCGCCAGAACGTGTGTGAGATCAGCCGGGCCGCCACCAGTCAGCAGGTAGACGCTGTTGAAATCGCCCAGCGACCAGATGGTCGACAACAGGAGCGAGGTCAGGTACACGGTCTTGAGCGAAGGCCAGGTGATGAACTGGAACTTCTGCCAGTTGCTCGCGCCATCGACGGCAGCGGCTTCGTACTGCTCGGCGGGAATCGCCAGGCGCGCGGCCACCAGAATCAGCGTCCAGAACGGCAGGGACTTCCAGATGTGCGCCAGGATGGACAGGGACAGCGCCAGGGTGGGGTCATTCAGCCAGTTCGGGCCATCGGCGCCGGTGAGCTTGAAGATCAGGGTGTTGATGACGCCCCACTCGGGGTTGAGCATGAAACGCATCGACAGGATGGTCGGAATCGAAGGCACGGCCCACGGCAGGATGAACAGCAGCGACAGCCATTTGATCCATTTGCGGTCCTGCACAAAAAAACCGGACAGGAACAGCGCCACCATCATTTTCACGTTGATGCCGACACCGAGAAAAACCAGCGTGTTGATGACCGACCGGAAAAAGATCGGGTCATCGAACAGCTTCACATAACTTGCGGGCTGGCGTGCCAGCCACAGGCCATAACCCACGGGATACAGCACAAAAACCAGAAAAAGCAGCACATAGGGAATCAGCAGGACCAGGCCCCAGCGCTCCCAGGATGTCATTCCCTTGACGGGCCGGCGCTCGCCGGCCCGGGGAGACTGCTCTACAGCCATCGTGGTCATGGTATTTGCATGGTGACGGCCACCAGCCGGAACTGGATGGCCGTTGGATGAATCAGGATCGGGACATGCCCGACCAGCTTAGTTGGCAACCGTCTTGATGCGGGCGATCATCTCGTCCACCGCCTTGTCCACCGGCACCTTCTCGCTGACGACACGGTTCGCCGCCTTGGCCCAGACGTTCTCGTTGTTGAGCACCGTGAACTTGTAGTTTTTCGTGAACTCGAAGTTGACCGTTCCGTCCTGGAACTGGTTGTGCACAGCCAGACGGTGCTTGTCACCCTTCCAGAACGCGCTCGCCTGGCCGGCCTTGGTCACCGGATACCAGCGTCCCAGCGAGCCTTCCACATAAGGTCCCAGGTTTTCTTCCGCCATGATGAACTTCACGAACTCCTTGGCGCGTGCCTTGTTCTTCGCATCCTTGAAGACCACGCCCACCTTCACCGCCGAGCGGTACACCATCTTGCTGCCATCGGGCTTGTTCGGGAATCCGGCGGTACGAATCGATTCGGTGTAATACTTTTTAGCCGTTGCGCGTTGCGCTTCGGTCAACGTCGCATTGTTCATGTCGTCGAGCCACTTCGCAGCGATGGAGATCGTTGCGTTGTGCGTCATCAGGGTCGTCTTGTTGTGGAACGCCACATTGTTGTCCGGGTCCTTCCAGTTGGAAGAGGACGGAGGCGTGCAACCGCGAGTGTAGATGTTGGTGTAGTCCGTCAGCGCCCCGATCAGGCCGGCACGCACGGCCGGATCATCCACCAGCAGTTTGCCGCTGTCGCTGACCAGCTTGACGTTGTAGGCATCCATGAAGGTCAGGAAGGAATAGAACGAATCGCTGGAATCCACGCCCAGCGGCTGGCCAATGCCAAATACGCGGGTACCGGTCTTGGCACGGTAGGCAGGCTGCGCCTTGTCGCACCAGAAATCCCAGTAGGCTTTCCAGGTGGTCGGGATGTCGGACTCCTTGAGCCCGGCCTCCGTCAGCATGTCCGCCCAATACTGGATGTGCATGGTCTGCTGCTTCATCGGAAACGCATAGTAAGCACGTTTCTTGTCCACATCGTTGTACAGGAAGGTGGTTTCGACCGTATTTTTGGCGAAGCTGGACCGCATCGGATCGATCACGCTGCTGATGTCTTCCAGCTTGCCCTCAAAGGCCCATTTGCCCGCCACCTGAAAGTCATACACGTCGCCGTAGGAAACATCAGGCGGGTTTCTGGAATCCAGCGCCGCGACGCTTTTCGGAATGATTTCCTGTGGCGCATATTGCGACAGCTCCACCTTGACCTTGGTCTTGGCTTCGAACTTCTTGATGGCCGCAAAAAGGGCGTCATCCTCGGCTTTGTAAAAGCCTTTGGCCCACCAGACGGTGAGTGTTTCCTGCGCTGCGGCCTGCCCGGCGGTCACCAGGCCCGCCGCGACCATCGCAGTCGCGAGCATTGTCTTGAGCTTCATTTCATTTGTCTCCTGTGCAGTTAGTTGTTGAACCAGCGGAAAAATCAGGCCTCTGCCCTCCTGAATTCGTTGTTATCATATGATGATTGACCATGATCAAGTCTATGGAAAACCCGAACGATCAACCCCACTCCGGCACCGGGCTGAGTAGCGGCCGGCCCGCAAAATGAGCCGCCAGATTAGCCGCGGCAAGGTCCGCCATGGCTTGTCGGGTCTGGCGCGTGCCGCTGGCAATGTGCGGCGTCAACACCACGTTGTCCAGAGCCCACAAGGCCTCGGGCACATGGGGCTCTTTTTCAAACACATCCAAGCCGGCGCCGGCAATCACACCCTGTTGCAGGGCCTGCACCAAGGCCGCTTCGTCAACCACCGAGCCGCGCGCCACATTGATCAGGTAACCCCCGGGGC
Source organism: Polaromonas sp. (assembly GCF_049790275.1). Lineage (GTDB taxonomy): Bacteria > Pseudomonadota > Gammaproteobacteria > Burkholderiales > Burkholderiaceae_C > Polaromonas. Next base: position 11,889 of record NZ_JBAQYR010000018.1, on the reverse strand, counting down.
CCAGCGCCTGCAGCACCTCCGCGTTGATCAGGTGCCGCGTGCCGGCGCCACCGGGCGTGATGACAATCAGGAAATCAACCTGGGCCGCCAGGGCCTGCGCTGTTGGGAAAAAACTGTAAGCCACGCCAGGCTTGGCACTGCGTGCCGTGTAGGCAATGGACATGCCGAAAGCTTCGGCCCGGCTGGCGATGGCCTGGCCGATGCGCCCGAGGCCAACAATCCCCAGCCGCGCGCCCGACACTTTGCGGCTCAGGGGCATGGCGCCCTCGCTGGCCCAGCGGCCCGCACGTACATAACGATCAGCCTGCGGAATGCAGCGCGCCACACTCAGCATGAGGCCGATGGCCAGATCAGCCACTTCGTCATTGAGCACGCCGGGGGTGTGTGTCACCGGGATGCGGCGCTCCAGCGCCGTGGAGACATCCACCCCGTCGTACCCGACACCGAAAATGGACACCATCTCGAGCGCGGGCAACTGGTCCATCAGCGCACGCGGCACTTTCGACTCGCCGCCTCCGACAACAGCCCGAATGCCGGAGGCGGCCTTGGCGAATGCCGCCGGGTCGGTCTCGTGCAGACGCTCATGCACAACATAAGCCGCCTGGAGGGGTTCGAGCAGGAAGGGCGGCAGCCTGGAAACGGCAAGAATGACGGGACGGGACAAGGCAACTCCTGGAGGGGTCATGGTTATCACTGAGATTTTTCGCGCAATGGTATGACGATAATATGTTTAACAATTAAGGATTTTCCCTATGACCGACTCCAAGACACCCCGGAAAAAGCCCTCGGAATTGCGCAGCCAGCAATGGTTCGGCCGCCAGGACCGCGACGGATTCGCCTACCGCAGCTGGGTCAAGGGCAAGGGCGTGCCGCATGACCAGTTCGACGGGCGCCCGGTCATCGGCATCTGCAACACCTTCAGTGAACTGACGCCCTGCAACTCGCATTTCCGCACGATTGCCGAGCAGGTGAAGATTGGCGTGTACGAGGCTGGCGGCTTCCCGCTGGAGTTCCCGGTCATGTCACTGGGCGAAACCCTGCTGCGCCCCACCGCCATGCTGTACCGCAACCTGGCCAGCATGGACGTGGAAGAAAGCATTCGCGGCAACCCGATCGATGGCGTGGTGCTTCTGATGGGCTGCGACAAAACCACGCCCTCACTGGTGATGGGCGCAGCCAGCGTGGACCTGCCCACCGTGGGTGTCAGCGGCGGCCCCATGCTCAGCGGCAAGTGGCGCGGCCAGGAACTCGGTTCGGGTACCGGCGTGTGGAGCATGAGCGAGCAGGTGCGTGCCGGCACGCTCAAGCTCGCCGACTTTTTTGAAGCCGAAAGCTGCATGCACCGCAGCCACGGCCACTGCATGACCATGGGCACCGCCAGCACCATGGCCAGCATGGTCGAGGCCTTGGGCATCGGCCTGCCGGGCAATGCCGCCTACCCTGCCGTCGATGGCCGGCGCAATGTGCTGGCGCGCATGGCCGGGCGCCGCGCGGTCGAGATGGTGCATGAGGACCTCACACTCTCGAAGATCCTGACGCGCGAAGCTTTCGAAAACGCCATCAAGACCCTGGCTGCGATTGGCGGCTCGACCAACGCCGTGATCCACCTGATCGCGATGGCCGGCCGCATCGGTGTGAAACTCACGGTGGACGACTTCGACCGCCTGGCCAGCGAGTTGCCCTGCCTGGTCAACCTGCAGCCTTCGGGCAAGTTCCTGATGGAAGACTTCTGCTACGCCGGCGGCCTGCCGGTGGTGATGAAGGAAATCGCGCAGCACCTGCACACGGGCGCCATCACCGCCAACGGAAAAACCATAGGCGAGAACATCGCGGACGCACAGAACTACAACACCGAAGTCATCCAGCCGCTGAGTGCGCCCTTCAAGGACAAGGCCGGCATTGCCGTGCTGCGCGGCAACCTCTCGCCGCGCGGCGCGGTCATCAAACCGAGCGCGGCCACGCCCGCGCTCATGGTGCACACCGGCCGCGCGGTGGTGTTTGAAAACATCGAGGACTTCCACGCACGCATCGACGACGAAGACCTCGATATCGACGAGACCTGCGTCATGGTGCTGAAAAACTGCGGCCCCAAGGGCTATCCTGGCATGGCCGAGGTGGGCAACATGCCGCTGCCGCCCAAGGTGCTGCGCAAGGGCATCACCGACATGGTGCGCATCAGTGATGCCCGCATGAGCGGCACGGCCTATGGCACCGTAGTGCTGCACACCGCGCCCGAAGCAGCAGCCGGCGGACCCCTGGCCATCGTCCAGAATGGCGACATGATCGAACTCAATGTTCCCGAGCGCAAGCTTCAGCTGCACATCAGCGACGAGGAACTGGTGCGCCGCCTGGCCGGCTGGAAAGCACCGGCGCCGCCCCTGTCTTCGGGTTACTGGAAGCTGTATGTCGATCATGTGCTGCAGGCCGACGAAGGCGTGGATCTGGATTTCCTGGTCGGCAAACGCGGCTCCTTCGTGCCGCGTGACAACCATTGATACACAAAGCTTGACATGAAATTACTCATCACCGGGGGCGCCGGTTTTGTCGGTGCCCGACTGGCCCGCGCGATTCTCCAGAAGGGCCAGCTCGATGGCCGGGCCATTGACGCGCTGCACATTGCCGACATGTTTGCACCACCCGCCGATCTGGCAGCCGACAAGCGGGTGCGGGTGCACACCGGCCCGCTGCTGAGCCAGTCGGCCCTGTTTGCCAGCGGCTTCGACGCCGTCTTCCACCTGGCCTCGGCCGTGTCTGGCGAATGCGAACTCGACTTCGACCTGGGCCTGCGCTCCAACCTTGACAGCACCCGCCTGCTGCTCGACAGCCTGCGCCAGGCCGGCAATGCACCACGGCTCGTGTTCGCCAGCTCGGTGGCGGTCTTCGGCCCGGACGCATCCAACCCGCTGCCCGACCTCGTGACGGATCACACCCTGCCGTCACCGCAGACCTCCTACGGCACCCACAAGCTGATGTGTGAACACCTGATTGCCGACTACACCCGCAAAGGTTTTGTCGATGGCCGGTCGGCGCGCCTGATGACGGTCACCGTGCGACCGGGCAAACCCAATGGCGCGGCGTCCTCGTTTTTCAGCGGCATCATCCGCGAGCCCCTGGCCGGCGTGGAGACCACCTGTCCCGTGGATGCAGACGTCACCCATCCCGTGTCGTCACCGTCGAACACGGTGCAAGGCCTGATCACCGTGTTCGAGGCCAGCCAGCAGGCCATGGGCGGGCGCCTGGCACTCAATCTGCCCGGGCTCAATGTCAGCGTCGGCGAGATGCTGCAGGCCCTGGAAGAAGTCGCCGGCCCCGCGGTCCGCCGGCGCGTTCGCTTCGAACGTGACGAACGCATCGCCGGCATCGTGGCCAACTGGGCGCGCGGTGCCAGCGCTGACCGGGCGCACGCCCTCGGCCTGAAGCTCGACGCTTCCTTCAAGGCCATCATTGAACAGTACATCGAGGATTGCCGCAGCCCCGCCTACCCGGCGGGTGCCCTGCAGGGCATGTCCTGAACCCATGCTCACCGGCGTGCCTGGCCCCAGCCTTTACACACAATCTGCATGAACAGCCGCCGACTTCTCGCCGTGGACTGGGGCACCTCGTCGCTGCGCGGCGCGCTGCTGGCGCCTGACGGCCAGGTGCTGGAAGAACGCGCTTTTCCGCGCGGCATCCTCAGCGTGGCGGCAGGCGAATTCCAGGCTGTTTTTGAAAGCTGTTTTGGCGACTGGATGGCAAGCGGTGCGCTGTGCCTGATTTCAGGCATGGCCGGCAGCCAGCAGGGCTGGCAGGAAGCACCCTACTGCGCCTGCCCCGCCAACCTCCAGGACATCGCTGTCCGGCTTCAATGGCTGGAGCCCGGCCGCATCGCCATCGTGCCTGGTCTCAGCCTCGAGCGAGGCGGCATTCCGGATGTCATGCGGGGCGAAGAAACCCAGGTCTTTGGTGCCCTGCTGCTGCTGGACCTCACCGACGCGCGCCTGGTGCTGCCCGGCACGCACAGCAAATGGGTCACTGCCGCCGCCGGCCGCATCACGGGTTTTTCGACCTGGATGACCGGCGAGTTTTACGCCCTGCTGCACCGCCACTCGATTCTTGCGCGCACACTCCCCGAGGAGGACGGCCCTCTCGATCTTTCCGCCTTTGACAAAGGGGTGAGCCAGGCGCTGCACGGCCCGGGCCTGCTGCACACGGCTTTCAGCACGCGCACCCTGGCCCTGTTCAAACGCATGGACGCCAGCGCGCTGCCGGCTTACCTGTCAGGCCTGGTGATTGGTGAAGAACTCAAATCACAAAACCTGCGCGCCGGCGAACCCGTGGTGCTCATGGGTGCCGAAACGCTCACGGCACGTTATGAACAGGCGCTGGCGCAGCTGGACGTTCCGGTCCGGCGCGTGGGCGCCAGCGCCACCTGGCGCGGCTTGCGCGCCATTGCCGATACCCTGTCCATCCATCCCCAGCCATGAACCCCCATCAAAAATTCAGCTCTGCCCTGCAAACCCTGCCGCTGGTCGCCATCCTGCGCGGCCTGCAGCCTGCCGAAGCCCTGCCCGTCGGGCAGGCGCTGGTGTCCACCGGCTGGACACTGATCGAAGTTCCGCTCAATTCACCACAGCCGCTGGAGAGCATTGCCGCGCTGGCATCTACTTTTCCGCAGGCCCTGGTCGGTGCCGGAACGGTGCTGACCGTGGAAGATGTGCGCAACGTCCAGGCGGCGGGCGGCCAGCTCATCGTTTCACCCAACTTCAACCCGGCTGTGGTGCGCGAAGCCGTCCGCCTGGGCCTGGTCTGCCTGCCCGGCGTGATGACGGCCAGTGAAGCGTTCGCGGCACTTGAAGCCGGTGCGACCGGCTTGAAGATTTTCCCCGCCGAAATGATCACCCCCGCGGTGGTGAAGGCGCTGCGCGCCGTACTGCCTGCCGGCACCGCCGTGTTGCCGGTCGGAGGCATCACGCCGGGGAACATGCACCCCTACTTCGCGGCAGGGGCCAGCGGCTTTGGCATCGGTTCGGCGCTGTACCAGCCCGGCACGCCGGCCCCGGCGGTGGCTGAAAACGCTATGAAATTCATAGCCGCCTGCGCTGCCAGTACTGCAATCCGGAAGTAGCGAGACAAATAAAAGTGATGGATTCGTGCCCAGGGCAAGGCACAAGCCGCCGCGAAGGCTGGGCGCCTTCGCAAGGGTTGCAACGCCGCCATGGGTGCGAAGACACGCTTTTATGTTTCGCCACTTCCGGATTGCAGTACTAAGATCAGGGCATGAGCACTCTTTCATCCCCAAATTCTGCACAAATCTCCTTCGGTCTGGGAGGCCGCGTCTGCATTGTCACCGGCGGTGCCCAGGGCATAGGCGAAGCCTGCATACGCCGCTTTGCGCGTGAAAACGCCAAGGTCGTGATTGCCGACATCGACGACAGCCGCGGCACGGCGCTGGCCAGTGAGCTCGGCGGCCTTTACGTGCACTGCGACGTCGGCGACAAGGCCCAGGTCGATGCGCTGGTGGCGCAAACCGTGGCCGCCCACGGCCGCATTGATGTGCTGGTCAACAATGCCGGCATTTTCAGGGCTGCCGATTTCCTGGAAGTCACCGAGGCCGACTTCGACGCCGTGCTGCGCATCAACCTCAAAGGCTCCTTTCTCGTCGGCCAGGCCGTGGCGCGGGAAATGGCCAAAGCGGGCAAGGGCAGCATCGTGAACATGAGCTCGGTCAACGGCGTGCTGGCGATCCCCACCATTTCCAGCTACAACGTGAGCAAAGGCGGCATCAACCAGCTCACGCGCGTGATGGCTCTGGCCCTGGCCGACAAGGGAGTGCGCGTGAACGCCGTCGCGCCGGGTACCATCGCGACCGAACTCGCGTCCAAAGCCGTGCTGACCAGCGATGAGGCCAAGGCCAGAATCATGAGCCGCACACCGATGAAGCGACTTGGCGAACCTTCGGAAATTGCCGACGCTGTGGCCTACCTGGCCAGCGACGCCGCCAGCTACATCACCGGCGAGATTGTGGTGGTCGATGGCGGGCGCATGACGCTGAACTACACCGTGCCAGTCTAGAGCGCTGCCACGCCCCCGGAAGCGGTGGAGATAGCCCCGCGTAGTTGACATGGATCATGCGGGCCGCAAAACGTGCCCCCCAAAGGCCGCCGTTTCAATAGACTGGGCGCTCAGCTTCTGGAGTTCACCATGTCGATTCGCCTTGTTTCCATCCTCGCAGCAACTGCAGCCCTCGGCCTGGCCGGCTGCGCCGAGTTTCCTCCCCGCCACGCGGCGTACCACGCCGGCGCATCGGCACCCGCCCCCGGGCAGGGCATGCCGATGGCGCGCATGGACGAGCACATGAAAACCATGCGCATCATGCACGACCGTGTGGCAAGTGCAAAAACCCCCGAAGAACGCAACGCCCTGATGGTTGAGCACCACAAACTCATGCAGGAAGGCATGGCCATGATGGGCGGCATGGGACCTGGCGGCAGGATGGGCATGGGCGGCATGATGGGCAATATGCAGGGCCCCGGCATTGACCCGGCCGAGCGCCAGCAGATGATGGAAAAACGCATGGAAATGATGCAGTCCATGATGCAGATGATGATGGACCGGCTGCCCCCAGTACCGGCCAAACCCTGAAAGACACCATGACCTCCAACACCACGTCCTCCGCTGGCGCGGCCTACGGCTTTTACTGCAAGCCCGGCGACAACAGCTTTGGCCATGTGGTGAGCCGTGTCACCGACGCCCTCAAGTCCGAAGGCTTCGGCGTGCTGACCGACATCGACGTGCAGGCGACCATGAAAACCAAGCTGGGGGTCGATGTGCGGCCCTACCGCATCCTGGGCGCCTGCAATCCGCCGCTGGCGCATCGCGCCCTGACCGCCCAGCCCGATATCGGACTGCTGCTTCCTTGCAACGTCATCGTGCGTGAAGATGACGACGGCAGCTTCACCGTGGGTTTCATGGACCCGGTGGCGGTGATGCAGATGACCGACGACCCCGAGGTGGCCCGGGTGGCCGACGAGGTGCGCAGCCGTCTCGAGCGAGTCCGCTCGGCACTGACCGCGGCACCCGGCGGCGCCGCGAAAACCTGAGGGGATCAGCGCATGCCCGGTCTGTTTTATGATGGTGGCTACATGATGGGCATGCACGGGCTGGGGTGGCTGGTTCTGTTGGTGCTTCTCGCCGGGGTTTTTATTTTCGGCCGGAGCCGTTACGCGGACCGCGAAGATGACCGGCGTGAAACGCCGCACGAGGTGTTGCGCAGACGGCTGGCCAGGGGCGAAATCACCGTGGCAGAGTATGAAGAACGCAAGGCCCTGCTCGATCGCGACAGCGGCCGGTCCGCTTGAAGCAAGATCCGGCTCGCCCTCCCTCCCATGGGCAGGGTTAAAGCCTTCAGCGACTTGACCTTTCCACGGTGGGAAGGTTTATCTTTTTCCCGATGCCCTGTTTCAGGTCTGCAGCACAGAAAAGGATGCCCTTCATGAACCACACCCACCACCCTCACGCCTCTCAGGGGGCCGGCACGGCGGCCATCGGCGCTCCAGCGGAAACTACCCATGGCGACGCCGCACAGGCAAGCGGCGCGATCTACACCTGCCCCATGCACCCGCAGATCCGGCAGGACCACCCGGGCACCTGCCCGATCTGCGGCATGACGCTGGAGCCCCTCATGCCCAGCCTCGACGAGGACGACAACCCGGAACTTGCCTCCTTCACCCGCCGCTTCTGGTGGACCCTGCCGCTCACCGTGGTGGTGACGGTGCTGGCCATGTTCGGCCATCGGCTCGGCTGGTTCGGCATGGCGGCGCAGAGCTGGATAGAGCTGGTGCTGAGCCTGCCGGTGGTGTTGTGGGCAGGCTGGCCCTTCTTTGTGCGGGGGGCGCAGTCGGTCATTCGCCGCAGCCCGAACATGTGGACCCTCATCGGCCTTGGCACCGGCGCCGCCTTTGTGTACAGCGTCGTGGCCACCGTGGCGCCGGGCGTCTTCCCGGACTCGTTTATTTCCATGGGCCGCGTCGCAGTCTATTTCGAGGCGGCGGCCGTCATCATTTCGCTCACGCTGCTCGGCCAGATGCTGGAGCTGAAGGCGCGTTCGCAGACCTCGGCCGCGATCAAGTCGCTGCTGGGCCTGGCGCCCAAGACCGCCCGCCGCATCCAGGCCGACGGCACGGAAGAAGACGTGCCGCTGGCCCATGTGCATGTGGGCGACAGCCTGCGTATACGCCCCGGCGAGAAGGTGCCTGTCGATGGGGTGGTCACCGAAGGCAGCAGCGCCGTTGATGAATCGATGCTGACCGGCGAGCCGCTGCCCGTGAGCAAGCGCCCCGGCGACAAACTCATAGGCGCCACGCTCAACACCAGCGGCGCCCTGGTCATGCGCTCCGAGCGTGTCGGCGCGCAGACCATGCTGTCGCAGATCGTGCAGATGGTCGCGCAGGCCCAGCGCTCCAAGGCACCGATGCAGCGCATGGCCGACCAGGTCGCCGGCTGGTTCGTGATGGGCGTGGTCGCCATCGCCGTGCTGACCTTCTTCGGCTGGGGATTTTTCGGGCCGCAACCGAGCTGGGTGTACGGCCTGATCAACGCCGTGGCGGTGCTCATCATTGCCTGTCCCTGCGCACTGGGCCTGGCCACACCGATGTCCATCATGGTCGCCACCGGCAAGGCTGCGGGCCAGGGCATTCTTTTCCGCGATGCCGCTGCGATAGAACACATGCGCAAGGTCGATGTGCTGATCGTCGACAAGACCGGCACGCTGACGGCCGGCAAGCCTGCGTTTGACCGGGCCGTCCCTGCCGCCGGTTTCAGCGCAGATGAAGTCTTGCGGCTGGCCGCCAGCCTGGACCAGGGCAGTGAACACCCGCTGGCCGAGGCGATTGTGAACGCCGCACGCGAGCGTGGTCTTTCCCTGGACAAACCCGAAAGCTTCGAGTCGGCCAGCGGCATCGGTGTCAGCGGGAAAGTAGCCGGCCGGTCGCTCGCTCTGGGCAACACGGCGCTGATGGCGCAAACCGGTGTCGCGGTGGACACACTGCTGGCTCAGGCGGAAGCGCTGCGCGCCGAAGGTGCCAGCGTGATGCACCTCGCCGTGGACGGCCAGCTCGCCGGCCTGCTGGCCGTGGCCGATCCGGTCAAGGCCAGCACGCCCGAGGCGCTGGCAGCGCTGAAGGCTGCGGGTCTGCGCGTCATCATGGCCACCGGTGATGGCCAGACCACCGCCAGGGCGGTGGCCGCGCGCCTGGGCATCGACGAGGTGCATGGCGAAGTCAAGCCCGCCGACAAGCTGGTGCTTGTCAAGCAGTTGCAGAACGAAGGCCATGTGGTTGCGATGGCGGGTGACGGCATCAATGACGCGCCAGCGCTGGCTCAGGCCGATGTCGGCGTGGCCATGGGTACCGGTACCGACGTGGCCATGAACAGCGCGCAGATCACGCTGGTCAAGGGTGACCTGCGCGGCATTGCGCAGGCCCGCATCATCTCGGAGGCCACCATCGCCAACATGAAGCAGAACCTCGGTTTTGCCTTCATCTACAACGCGCTGGGTGTGCCGCTCGCGGCGGGGCTGCTTTATCCCTTCACCGGCTGGCTGCTGTCGCCCATGATTGCGGCTCTCGCCATGAGCCTGAGCTCCGTATCAGTGATCAGCAACGCACTGCGGTTGCGCGCGGAGCGCTTGCGCCCCATTGCCTGATCACCTGATCACCCTGGTTCAGGAACTGCTGCCTTGCCGACCCAGCTCGACTATTCCACGCTGCTGGGCCTGAGCGTTGCACTCGGCATCGGCCTGCTGATTGGCGCGGAGCGTGAACGGCGCAAAGGCAGCGGCCCGACACGAGGCGCGGCCGGCATACGGACTTTCGCCATCGTCGCCCTGCTCGGCGCCGTCGCGGTACTGCTGGGCGGCACGGCGGTGCTGGTGACCGTGACCCTGGTGGTGGGTGCACTGGCCCTGGCCTCCTACCTCCGCACGCGCGAAAACGATCCCGGGATGACCACCGAAGCCGCCCTGCTGCTGACCTGCCTGCTCGGCGGGCTGGCGATGCGTCATGCGGCGCTCGCGGCCGGCGTGGGGACGGCACTGGCCGCGCTGCTGGCGGCGAAAACCCGCCTTCACCATTTTGTGTCCCGCGTTCTGACCGAGCGTGAGTTGCACGACGCCTTGCTGTTCTCGGCCGCGGCACTGATCGTGCTGCCGCTGGCTCCGGACCGGTTCATGGGTCCTTTTGCTGCCGTCAACCCCTATGCCATCACCCGTCTGGTGGTGCTGGTGATGGCCATCAGCGCTCTGGGTTATGTGGCGACGCGCGCCCTGGGGCCGCGTTACGGCCTGCCACTGGCGGGGTTTGCCGCCGGTTTCATCTCGAGCACCGCCACCATTCACGCCATGGGCATGCGTGCGGCCGGGTCAAGGACACAGGCAGACGGAGCGATCGCCGGTGCGGTGCTCTCCAGCCTGGCCACCATCGTCCAGCTGGCCGTCGTGGTGGCAGCGGTGCAACCGGCGCTGCTCGACGCGCTGCTTTGGCCGCTGGTGTTCGGTGGTGTCGCGGCCTGCGCCTACAGCCTGCTGTTCTTTCCCCGCGGAACTGCAGCGGCAGACCAACCGCATGGCCCGCCGGAAAACCAGGACATTGGCCGCGCCTTTGACCTGAAAACCGCGGTGTCCTTTGCAGCCGTGGTCAGCGTCGTGCTGGTGGTGTCGGCAGCGCTCAGCGCCTGGCTGGGTGCACGCGGCACCCTGCTGGCGGCTGGCGTGACCGGCCTGGTCGACGCCCATGCGACCGCCGCCTCGGTGGCCTCGCTGGTGCAAGCCGGCAAGCTGCCGCTAGACGCGGCGCTCTGGCCCATCGTCGCAGGCCTGAGCACCAACTCGCTGATGAAAGCTGCTGTGGCGTTCCACGCGGGCGGCAGCGCTTACGCGGCACGCATTGTGCCGGGGCTGGTGCTGGTCATCGCCGCGGTCTGGCTCGGCGTGTGGATGGGATGAAAACTAGAATCTGGCATGCCTGCTGATGCCACACCCTCCGGCCTTTTTACCGACGAACCCGGCAGCATGCGCTGCGCCTGGTGCCAGGCTACGCCGCTGTACCGCCATTACCACGACACTGAATGGGGCTTTCCTGTGGCTGACGAGCGAAGGCTGTTCGAGAAAATCTGCCTCGAAGGTTTTCAGGCCGGCCTGAGCTGGCTGACCATCCTGAACAAGCGGGAAGCCTTTCGCAAGGCGTTCGCCAACTTCGATGCCGAACAGGTGGCGCGTTTTGATGCCACCGACGTCCAGCGCCTGCTCGGCGATGCAGGCATCGTGCGGCACGCCGGCAAGATCGCCTCAACCATCAACAACGCCAGTCGCGTGCTGGAGCTGCGCCGCGAGTTTGGTTCGCTGGGTGCTTATGTCTGGCGGCTTGAACCGGACGCCGCGAGCCGGCCGGAACAAGTCACGCTGGAAGCCGTGCGTGCCCTGCCCCATTCACCCGCCTCGGCGGTGCTATCCAGGGACCTGAAGAAGCGCGGCTGGACCTTTGTCGGGCCGACCACGATGTACGCCTTCATGCAGGCCATGGGCCTGGTCAACGACCACCTGGAGGGTTGCGCCAGCCGGGAGCCGGCGCTGGCGGCACGTGCGGCCTTCACGCCACCGGTTTGAAGGCGACAGCCATCTGCTACTGAATACATAGCTGCTTGCGACCGTGGTTATTTGGCTGGAGGCCTTTTTCTTGCTTCAAACCCCGGCGCGTGGCATTCTTTTCAGCAGCCCCGCCGTGCTGCGCGGCCAGCCGATATCGCCAAACCAGGCGCCGCCGGCCACCGCCCAGGCATTGAGCACGCCGTAGATCACCAGCGCCACCGCCTGGGCCAGGAAAACGCCAGACAGGCCACCGCCCCAGCGCAGGGCCA
>NZ_JBAQYR010000017.1:0-29425 GCF_049790275.1 Polaromonas sp. | reverse complement strand
GACCCGGCCCTGCGCGCCCACGGCGCGAGCGGCCTGCAGGCTCACGAGGCCGGTGCCGCAAGCCACGTCCAGCACCCGTTCGCCCGGCGCCGGCGACACCGATGCCAGCAGCCCGTCCTGGGCCGGCGCCAGCTGGGCCTGCCAGAGCGCCTCGTAGTCGCTTGCCGCCAGGTCCCAGCCGTACCGCTGGACGCGCCGCTGCAGCCGGGGCTCCATGTTCAGCGCCGCGTGATGACCACTTCGACGTATTCGCTGGGAACCACCAGCGAACCCGACCCGGCCCGGTTCAGCCCGTTGAGCAGCCCCGTCATGTCGGCTTCCAGTGCCCTGGCCTTGTCTTCGGGCAAGGCGGCAAAGGCTTTGTGCACCGGCCCGTACCAGGTGCGGAAGATTTCGATGAAGTGGGCTGCCGAGCGGTAGCGGAAGTTGAAATGCCGGGGCGTCACGGATATCCCGACGGCAGCGGTGCCGAAAATGGAGCGCAGATGTGTTTCCATCCCCCAGAGCGAAGGCGACTGCACGCCCGCCGGGGGCGGCAAATGGCGCCCGAGCGTCTTGAACAGCTGACCGATGAAACCTTCCGGGGTCCAGTTGGCCATGCCGATGCGCCCGCCGGGCCGGCATACCCGCGCCAGCTCGGTCGCTGCCTTGCCTTGGTCGGGCGCGAACATCACGCCGAAAGTCGACAGCACCGCGTCAAAGCTGGCGTCGGCGAAAGGCAGGGCTTCTGCGTCAGCCGTCTGGAACTGGACCTCAAGGCCTTCGGCGCGCGCGCGTTCGGCCCCACGTTCCAGCAAGGTGGCAACATAGTCGGTGGATGTCACCTTGCAGCCGCGTCGCGCCGCGGCCAGCGTCGCATTGCCGTTGCCGGCAGCGACATCCAGCACGTTTTCGTCCCAGCGCAGGTCGCAGCCTTCGGCGAGCTGCTCGCCGACGAGTTGCAGGGTGGTGCCAATGACGGCGTAGTCCCCGCTGGCCCAGGCGGTCTGCTGGCGGGCTTTCAGGGCGTTGAGGTCGGTCGGTGCATTCATGTTGGGTTCCTGATGTGTAGTAAGCAGCGGGGAGTGTCGTGCGCAGACAGGGGCCGTGTCCTGCCTGAACGTCGCCCTGGCTTGCCCAGGCGTCCGGAATTTGTGCACGGCATCCGCGCCGGCTGACCCATCGTCCGGAATCACTGCCAAATCATCCGCAGGCTGCTGCTGCGCTGTGCATATCGCAGGGTGAAGCCTAGAATCCAGCGCATCATTTCCTGGTGGGAGAACACATGGCGGCACGGGATATTGCGACGGCGTTGCAGCGGGTGGAGTCGGTGTTTCAGCGCCGTCCCGAAACCGGGCTTCACGAAGATCCGCCGGGTATCGTGCGGTGGGAAGGCGGCCTGCGCGCAGTGGCAACCCACGCCAATGGCAAGCAGGTCCAGACCGACATGCCCGAGGAACTGGGCGGCACAGGCGATCAGGTCTCGCCGGGCTGGCTGGTTCGGGCGGGGGTTGCTTCCTGCGCCGCCACCTGCATTGCCATGACCGCCGCCCGGGAGGGTGTCACCCTGGCGTCGCTGGAGGTGAAGACCTTCAGCCGGTCCGACGCCCGCGGCATGCTGGGCATGCCGGATGCCCAAGGTGAAGCGGTGTATGGCGGACCGCTGGGCATGGACATCCAGGTGCGCATTTCCGCACCGGGTGTATCGCCCGAACGCCTGCGTGCGCTGGTCGAGCGCGGCCATGCAAACGCGCCCATGTCCGCGGCGCTGCGTACCGCCGTACCCATGACACTGCGTGTCGAGATCGACGGCGCCTGATGGACGCCTTGTCGGAAACATTGCGTGTTGTCCGGCTGGTCGGTGCCATTTTCATCAACGCCCGCTTCACGGCCCCCTGGTGTTACCAATCGCCCAGTGCCAGCACGGCAGCGCCATTCCTGGAGCCCGACGCCGAACGCGTGGTGATTTTTCACCTGATCACCGAGGGCGAGTGTTATGTCGAGCTCGGCGATGAGCCGCCAATGCGCCTGAGCGCCGGTGATTGCATTATTTTTCCGCAGGGCGATGCGCACCGCATGAATTCCCAGCCGGGCCTGTCCCCCGCCTCTGGCGGCGCGCGCCTGGATGTGGTGCTCTCGCGCCGGCCGCGCCAGCTGGCCTATGGCGGCGGCGGTCCGGCCACGCGCCTGGTGTGCGGCTACCTGGCCTGCGACGCCCGCCTGGCCGGCATGCTGCTGGCGGGATTGCCCCCGGTGGTGAAAGTCAATGTGCGCGGATCGAATGCCGGCATCTGGCTGGAAGCATCGGTTCGTTACGCGCTGGCCGAGGCCCGTTCCCCGCGGCCCGGCGGTGCCGGCGTGCTGGCCAAGCTCGCCGAAGTGCTGTTCATCGAGGTCCTGCGCCTTTACATGAATAGCCAGGGAGAGGGCCGCACCGGCTGGCTGGCCGGTGTGGGCGACCGGGTGGTGGGCGCCGCGCTGAACGCCTTGCACCAGAATCCCGCGCAGGCCTGGACGCTGGAAGAACTGGCCCGTACCGCAGGCACCTCCCGTTCCGTGCTGGCCGAGCGCTTTCAGCAGCTGGTGGGCAGCTCGCCGATCCAGTACCTGACGCAGTGGCGCATGGTACTGGCTTCCAACCTGCTTTGCCGCAGCAATGCGCCGCTAGCCCGCATCGCCGAAGAGGTGGGCTACCAGACCGATACCGCCTTCAGCCGGGCTTTCCGGCGCGAGTTCGGGGCGCCGCCGGCCGCCTGGCGCCGGGACCGGCTGGCCCGCCATTCCGCACCCCGGAGCCCGGAGAGCTAAAAAACCGCTACACGTCTATGATGGAGGGTTTTGCGGCGCCCCAACACAGTGAACTCCTCCACAGACGGCAAATACCTCGCCCCCGCGGCTGCAGACGGCAAGCAGGTGGCAGAACCCGATCCGGGCCGCTACCTGGCACAAAGTCTGGCCATGCAGCGCATCAGCATCCGCGGCGCGCGCACGCACAACCTCAAGAACATCGACCTCGACATCCCGCGCAACCAGCTGGTGGTGATCACCGGGCTGAGCGGTTCGGGCAAATCCAGCCTGGCTTTTGACACGCTGTATGCCGAGGGCCAGCGCCGCTACGTGGAAAGCCTGAGCACTTACGCACGGCAGTTCCTTCAGCTCATGGACAAGCCCGACGTGGACATGATCGAAGGCCTGTCGCCGGCGATTTCCATTGAGCAGAAGGCGACCTCGCACAACCCGCGCTCCACCGTGGGCACCGTCACCGAAATCCACGACTACCTGCGCCTGCTGTTTGCCCGTGCCGGCACGCCCTACTGCCCCGAACATGACCTGCCGCTGCAGGCGCAAAGTGTCAGCGAGATGGTCGATGCCGTGCTGGCTCTGCCGGAAGAGACCAAACTCATGATCCTGGCGCCCGTCGCGCGCGAACGCAAGGGCGAATTTCTCGACGTGTTCGGGGAAATGCAGGCCCATGGGTATGTGCGCTTCCGCGTCGACGGCACGGCCTACGAGTTCGACGATCTGCCCAAGCTCAAGAAGGCCGAGAAACACAACATCGACGTGGTGATTGACCGTCTCAAGGTGCGGCCCGACATGCAGCAACGCCTGGCAGAAAGTTTTGAAGCCGCGCTGCGCCTGGCCGATGGCAAGGCGCTGGCGATGGAAATGGATTCGGGCAAGGAACACCTGTTCAGCGCGAAGTTTTCCTGCCCGGTCTGCAGCTACTCGCTCAGCGAGATGGAGCCGCGCCTGTTTTCCTTCAACTCGCCGGTGGGCGCCTGCCCGACCTGCGACGGCCTGGGCCACATGGAGTTTTTTGACCCGGCGCGCGTCGTTGCCTTTCCCTCACTCGGCCTGGCCAGCGGCGCCGTCAAGGGCTGGGACAGGCGCAATGGCTACTACTTCTCCATGCTGGAAAGCCTGGCCAAACACTACAAGTTCGACCTCGACACGGCCTTTGAAAACCTGCCCGCCGAAGTGCAGCAGGTCGTGCTGCATGGCTCGGGCGAAGAAGAAATCAAGTTCAGCTATGTGATGGACTCCGGCAACTTCGCCGGCAAGAAAATCAACAAGAAGCATCCTTTCGAAGGCGTGATCACCAACTTCGAACGGCGCTACCGCGAGACCGACTCGGCCGCCGTGCGTGAAGAGCTGGCGCGCTACCGCAGCCTGCAGCCCTGCCCCGACTGCGAAGGCACACGCCTGCGCAAGGAAGCGCGCCATGTCTACCTGGTCAGCGCACCGCAGGCCGACGGCACACCCGGCGGGCGCAAGGCGATCTATGAGATCAGCAGCGTGACCCTGCGCGAATCTTTTGACTACTTCAACGCGTTGGCCATGGAAGGCTCAAAGGCCGAAATTGCCGGCAAGGTGGTGCGCGAGATCGGCCTGCGCCTGAAGTTTCTGAACGATGTGGGGCTGAACTACCTGAGCCTGGACCGCAGCGCAGAGACGCTTTCGGGCGGCGAGTCGCAGCGCATCCGGCTGGCCTCGCAGATTGGCTCGGGCCTGACCGGCGTGATGTATGTGCTGGACGAGCCCAGCATCGGCCTGCACCAGCGTGACAACGATCGCCTGATCGGCACGCTCAAGCATTTGCGCGACATCGGCAACAGCGTGCTGGTGGTCGAACATGACGAAGACATGATCCGCGCGGCCGACCACGTCATCGACATGGGGCCGGGCGCCGGCATCCACGGTGGCCGCGTGATGGCGCAGGGCAGCTACGACGACGTGCTGGCCAACCCGGATTCACTGACCGGCAAGTACCTGGCAGGAACCCTCGCCATCGCCGTGCCCAAGCGCCGCACGCCCTGGCTGCCGACAGTCGTCAAGGCGCCTTACCGCGACCCAAAAAAGCCGTCAAAGTTTGCACCCAGCGCGGCCGGCATCAAACGCGCCGCACGCGAGGCCGAACACCTGCGTACGCAGGGCGACATGCAGGCCATCCGGGTTGTCAACGCCACCGGCCACAACCTTCGGGGCGTCAGCGTTGATTTTCCGGTGGGCCTGCTCACCTGCGTCACAGGCGTTTCGGGTTCGGGCAAATCGACGCTGGTCAACGACACGCTGTACGCCGCCGTTGCGCGCACCCTGTACCGCGCGCATGAAGAGCCGGCCCCTCACGAAAGCATTGAAGGGATCGAGCATTTCGACAAGGTCATCAATGTCGACCAGTCGCCCATCGGCCGCACGCCCCGCAGCAACCCGGCCACCTACACAGGTCTGTTCACGCCGATCCGCGAACTGATGGCCGAGATGAACACGGCGCGCGAGCGCGGCTACGGTCCCGGGCGGTTCAGCTTCAACGTGGCCGGCGGCCGCTGCGAGGCCTGCCAGGGCGACGGCGTGGTCAAGGTCGAGATGCACTTTCTGCCCGACGTGTACGTGCCTTGCGACGTCTGCAAGGGCATGCGCTACAACCGCGAGACGCTGGAAGTGCAGTACAAGGGCAAGAACATCGCCCAGGTGCTGGACCTCACGGTGGAAGACGCCGCCGAGTTCTTCAAGGCGGTGCCGGTGATAGCGCGCAAGCTGCACACGCTGCTTGACGTCGGCCTTTCCTACATCAAGCTGGGCCAGGCCGCGACCACGTTGTCGGGCGGCGAAGCGCAGCGCGTCAAGCTGGCGTTGGAACTTTCCAAACGCGACACCGGCCGCACGCTGTACATCCTGGACGAGCCGACCACCGGCCTGCATTTTGCCGACATCGATTTGCTGCTCAAGGTGCTGCACCAGCTGCGCGATGCGGGCAACACGATTGTCGTGATCGAACACAACCTCGACGTGATCAAGACCGCCGACTGGCTGATTGACATGGGCCCGGAAGGCGGCGCCGGCGGCGGCATGGTGGTGGGCGTGGGCACGCCGGAAGACCTCGCGGCCAACCCGGACAGCCACACTGGGCGCTATCTGAAACGGCTGCTGTGAACCGGCGGCGTGCTTCGCCGCCCACGCAACAAAACCCTTTGCCCGGACTCAGGCGTTGAGCTTGCGGTAAAGCGTTTGCCGGCTGATCCCGAGGCGCCGGGCGGCTTGCGAGATGTTTCCACAGCTGCTTTCCATCGCCTGGCGGATGGCCAGGCGGGACAACTCTTCAAGGTTGTGCGATAGGCCGCCTGCGGCCGGAAGCATCGCCGGCTGCGCCAAAGCGCGAAGTTCTTCGCGCATGTCGTCCGGCAAATGCTGCCAGTCGATATATTCCTCGTGCGGGTCCAACATGGCACTGGCGGTGCGCAGCACGCTGGCATATTGGCGCAGGTTGCCGGGCCAGGCATGCCGGCTCAATTGCGCCATCAGATCAGGCGCGAGACGGATGTCGCCTTCGGGGTTGAAACTGACCAGCAGGCGCTCGGTCAACACACCAACATCGCTGCGCTCGCGCAAGGGCGGCAGCTGTACAGCCAGTCCGTTGATGCGGTAGTAAAGATCGCTGCGAAAGCGGCCCTGGTCGGCTTCTTCGCGCAGATTGCGGTGAGTGGCGCAGATCAGGGCGAAATCGATTTCGACCGGCCGGCCGCCGCCTAGTGGTGTGACCTGCCGCTCCTGCAACACGCGCAACAGGCGGCTTTGCATGCCCTGCGGCATGTCGCCAACTTCATCCAGAAAAAGCGTTCCGCCGTGTGCTTCACGCAGGCGGCCCACACTGCCCTCGCGGCGCGCACCGGTAAACGCGCCTGGCGCATAACCGAACAATTCGGCCTCGATGAGGTTTTCCGGCACCGCGGCACAGTTAATGGCCACAAAAGGACCGTCGCGCCGGGGACCGCTGTCGTGCACGGCGCGTGCAAAAAACTCCTTGCCCACGCCGGACTCGCCCTGGATCAGCAAGGGAATGGGTTTGCCGGCCACGCGCCGGGCTTTCTGGGCCGCAGCCTGCCAGCGCAGATCGCCGGTGTCGAGGCGGGCCAGCGCATCCGGCTGCGTGGCGATGGCCTTGCTGGTACCCGACACCGGGCCGGCAGCCAATGCCGGTTGCTCCGCATACACCTGCGCAAAAAGCATGCGGCCATCGTGCAGGCGTACCTGCGCCGGCTGGCCGGGACGGCGTGTGTGGCGGGATAACAGTTCATCGAGACGCACATCCATTGCCCGGACCAGCGGCGTGGCGCCCAGGTCGGGCCAGCGAAGATGCAGCAGGTCCAGCCCCTTGCGGTTGGCGCCGACAATCCAGCCGTCCTCCGAGAGGGCGATGATGCCTTCAGCCACGGTGCCTATGCCTTCCAGTTGCGCGTGAAGATGCAGGCGGATATGGCGCCGGCAGGCAGAGATAACCAGGCGGTTTTCGATCATGCATGCCGCCGTGCTGACCAGGCCCAAGGTATAGGGATGCCGGCTGCGCTGGTCTCCGGACAGATCGAGAATACCCATCAACTCGCCGCTGGCCGACATGATGGGCGCGGCGGCACAGGTGAGGAAACCGTTGCGTTCCAGGAAGTGCTCGCTGCCGTGAACCTCCACACCGCTGGCTTCGGCCAGCGCCGTGCCGATGGCATTGGTGCCGCGGTGCTGCTCGTGCCATGAGGCGCCGGAGGTCAGCGCGGCGCGCGCGGCCTTGTCGAGAAAACCGGTATCACCCAGCGTGTTGATCAGCATGCCCCGCGGGTCCGCCAGCACCACCATGCTCTGGCTGTGCCGCACCTGTTCGAAAAGGTACTCCATCACCGGCCGGGAGTGGGCGAGCAGTTCGTGGCTGCAAGCCAGGGCATGGCTCAGATGGCCCGCGCTCGCATGTTCGGTATCGGCCACCCGGTCTGTCGGCGACAAGCCCGCTTCCAGGCTCCGCCGCCAGGAACGGGCAAGGCGCTCGTCGATGTTGCCGGATGGGCAGTCGCCGTATTCCAGCAGATGCAGGCGCGCCTGGCGCAATGCCAATGCGGGCGATAGTGTTCGCACGTTGTCTCCTGACGGAGTGGTATCCGTTCCCGATCAAGTGTAGCGAGATGACCGTCCTGCGCAATGGCCGCGGCCGGCCCACCTGTACCGTTTTGGTACAGGTGTCGCAAGGTGGGACGTTGCACGGACCGGGATGCATATAGCCCCGATTATCAAAAACCGTTTTGAATCAATGCTCTGGCGCTTTACACGGGACTGGCACGGGACTTGAGATGAAGTCCGGGCCCACTCAGGGCCGCTTTGATCAATCGCAAACAACCCCGAAATCAGGAGACAAGATGCTTTACCCAGCCCCAGGCGCCGCAGGCGCCAAAATTGCCTATAAGACCCGCTACGACAATTTCATCGGCGGCAAATTCGTTGCTCCAGTCGAAGGCGCCTACTTTGACGTCATCACACCGATCACCGGCAAGCCCTACACCCAGGCGGCACGCTCCGGCGCCAAAGATGTCGAACTGGCCCTTGACGCCGCCCACGCCGCGGCAGACGCATGGGGTAAAACCTCACCCACCGAACGTTCGAACATCCTGCTGAAAATTGCCGACCGCCTGGAAGCCAACCTGGAACTGCTGGCCTACGCAGAGACGGTGGACAACGGCAAACCGATCCGCGAAACACTGAACGCCGACATCCCGCTCACCGTCGACCACTTCCGCTACTTTGCCGGCTGCGTGCGTGCGCAGGAAGGCGCCCTTTCCGATATCGACGGCGACACGGTGGCCTACCACTTCCATGAGCCATTGGGTGTGGTCGGCCAGATCATTCCCTGGAACTTCCCGATCCTGATGGCCGCGTGGAAACTGGCCCCCGCCATTGGCGCCGGCAACTGCGTCGTGCTCAAGCCGGCTGAATCGACACCCATCAGCATCCTGATCATGGCCGAGCTGATTGCCGACCTGCTGCCGCCCGGTGTGCTCAATATTGTCAACGGCTACGGCCGTGAAGCCGGCATGCCGCTGGCCAACAGCAAACGCATTGCCAAAATCGCGTTCACGGGCTCCACCGCTACCGGCCGCCTGATTGCACAGGCCGCTGCCGGCAACCTGATTCCCGCCACGCTGGAGCTGGGCGGCAAGTCGCCCAACATCTTTTTCGCCGATGTCATGGACAAGGACGACGGCTTCCTGGACAAGGCCATCGAAGGCATGGTGCTTTTTGCCTTCAACCAGGGCGAGGTGTGCACCTGCCCCTCGCGTGCGCTGATTCATGAATCCATCTACGACAAATTCATGACGCGCGTGCTCAAACGCGTGGCAGCCATCACGCAGGGCAATCCGCTGGACACTGACACCATGATGGGCGCGCAGGCTTCCAAAGAACAGATGAGCAAAATCATGTCCTACATGGATGTGGGCACGCAGGAAGGCGCGCAGTTGTTGATCGGCGGCAAGCAGGCGCACCTGGGTGGCGACCTGGAAAGCGGCTACTACGTGCAGCCCACGCTGTTCAAGGGCCACAACAAAATGCGCATCTTCCAGGAGGAAATCTTCGGACCGGTGCTGGCTGTGACCACCTTCAAGGACGAAGCCGATGCGCTGGCCATTGCCAATGACACGCTGTATGGACTGGGCGCCGGTGTCTGGAGCCGCGACGGCAACGTCGCCTACCGCATGGGCCGCGCCATCAAGGCCGGCCGCGTCTGGACCAATTGCTACCACGCCTACCCGGCACACGCCTCCTTCGGCGGCTACAAGGAATCGGGCATCGGCCGCGAGACCCACAAGGTCATGCTTGACCACTACCAGCAGACCAAGAATCTCCTGGTCAGCTACAGCGAGAGCAAGCTCGGTTTCTTCTGATTCCGCGCAAGAGCCAGTGGCTGCCACACGCTGCGGCCCGGTACCCGCGGGTACCCTGACCCCCGCTCCCGGAGCGGGAAAAGAGGATGCAGACCGCGTCGGTCATGGGTGACAATATATGACGCGTGCCGGGGTTTCCCCGCACGCGCCGCCTGTTGCAACCCACTGAGGCCTTCCATGTCATCGATCACCCTGCGCTTCCTGGCCGAACCCAGCACCATCAACTTTGGCGGCAAGGTCCACGGCGGCACCGTCATGAAATGGATCGACGAGGCCGGCTACGCCTGTGCCACACGCTGGGCCAAGCGTTATTGCGTCACCGTCTCGGTCGGCAGCATCCGCTTCCAGCGCCCCATCATGATCGGCGACCTGGTGGAAGTGCAGGCGCGGCTGGCCTACACCGGCAGCACCAGCATGAACATCTCCGTCGAAGTGCGCGCCGGCGACATGAAAACCGGCCAGATGGAAGCCATCACCGAATGTGTGGTGGTGTTTGTGGCGGTGGATCCGAATGGCAAGGCGCTGCCCGTCGAGTCCTGGTTGCCCGAAACACCGGGTGACATCGCACTGGCGCAAAACGTCAAGGCCCATCTGGACCTGGCGCGCGCCGCACAGTCGCACCACTGATGCGGCCCAACGCGCTGACCGGCCGCGATCTGACATCGGCCCTGGCGGTGGTGGTGGTCTGGGGTGTCAACTTTGTGGTCATGAAGTTCGCCCTGCGCGACTTCACGCCTTTCCAGCTGGGCACCGCACGGTATGTGTTTGCCGTGCTCCCGCTGGCCCTGTTCATCCGCCCACCCAACATCTCCTGGAAGTGGCTGGCCTTTTACGGGCTGTTCCAGGGCGTCGGGCAGTTCGGCATCCTATTCGTGGCACTGAAGGTCGGCATGACCGCAGCGCTGGCCTCAGTGCTCCTGCAAACCCAGGTGTTTTTCACCGCGCTGTTTGGGTTTGTGCTGCTGCGCGAGCGCGCCAGCCGGCCGCTGCAGGCGGGCATGGTATTGGCGGCGCTGGGTCTGTCGTGTTTTGCGCTCAACTACATCAACCCGGGCAGCGGTAGCGCATCGGCCACCACACTGGCAGGCTTTGTGCTGACATTGGGCGCCGCCTCCATGTGGGCGATGTCCAACATCGTCGCGCGGCATGTGCAGCAAAGCGGCGTGGCCTATTCACCGCTGGCTTTTGTGGTCTGGAGCGGCATCTTCGCCATCCTGCCCTTCGCGGCGCTGTCTTATGTGTTTGATCCCGAAGCCCTGCGCTGGCAGTGGACAGGCGCACGCGCCTCGAGCTGGCTGGCCGTGGCCTACCTGGGCTGGGTCGCCACCCTTCTGGGCTACAGCCTGTGGACAGGCCTGCTCAAGCGCCACCCGGCCAATCGCGTCGCACCCTTCAGCCTGGGCGTGCCGGTGGTCGGCCTGGCCGCTGGCATGCTGGTGCTCGGCGAGGCCATCACGCCGTGGCAGTGGGCCGGCATCGCGCTGCTGGTGGCGGCGCTGGGCTGCGTGATGCTGGGCGGGCTGTTCAAGCCACGCTGACACGCGCGTCCACCGGGCCTGGTTTGCTGAACCAAGCGGCCAGCAGGTCCAATGCATGACGCACCTTGGCGGGCTGCTCGCCGCGCCGCGGCGTGATGGCATACACCGGCAGATCAGGCAGGTGCCAAGCCGGCAGCACCGGCAAAAGGCGACCGTCGGCCAGTGCACGCCGGTCGTCGTCGCTGACGACAATGCTGATACCCCAGCCGGCCACACACAGTGCATGCAGGGCCGTCACCTGCGTGGCCTGCACCCGCCCTTCCATGCGCACCGTCTGCTGCTCGCCCCCCGGGCCTTGCAACTCGAGCACCTCGCCGCCCGCGGCACCGGGCCGCCCGCCCAGCCAGTCGTGCGACAGGAGGTCCTGCGCCGTAGTCGGCCAGCCGCGTTCAGCCAGGTAGCTCGGAGCCGCGCACAACTGCCGCTTCATGCTGCCGAGCTTGCGCGCCACCAGCGTTGAATCGGCCAGCGCGCCCACGCGCAAGGCGATGTCCACCCGCGCGGCGATAAGGTCGATCACCGCATCGTCCAGCAGCAGGCGCAGCGACAGTTTGGGGTGGCCGCGCAAGGGCGCGAGGGCATTGGCCAGCAGACCACCGAAACCGATGGGGGCCGCCAGCCGCAGCTCGCCTTCGGGTTCGTCGCGCAGGCGCGCCAGCGACTGCTCGGCAGAACGCGCGGCAGCCACCATGGCCGCGCAACCCGCGTGGTAGCGCTCGCCGGCTTCAGTCAGCGTCAGGCGCCGGGTCGAACGGTGCAGCAAGGCCAGGCCCAGCGACTGTTCGAGTTGCCGCAGGTGCTGGCTCACGGCCGAAGGCGTCATGCCCAGCTGCCGCGCAGCGGCAGTCAAGGAGCCGGCTGCCACCACCTCGGCAAAGATGGCCATGCGTTTGAATTGGTCCATTTTTGGTGTGATTGATTAGCTGTACTTCACAGTATTAACCAATTAAGCCATCTATTCAGCAGCTTGTGAAGTAATCAGACTAGGAACCTCATTCACCTTCAGGAGTTTTTCATGAACATCGCACTCATTGGCGCCACCGGTTTTGTCGGCTCTCCCGTTCTTGCCGAGCTGCTCAGCCGCGGCCACAAAGTCACGGTGCTGGCCCGCACGCCCTCCAAGCTGCCCGCGCAAACAGGCCTCGCTGTAGTGAAAGCCGACGCGCTGGATGCAGCGCAAGTGGCCAAAGCCGTGGCCGGCCATCACGCGGTGATCAGCGCCTACAACCCGGGCTGGAGCGAGCCGAAGATTTATGACCTGCACCTGCAGGCCAGCCAAGCGATTGTGGAAGGCGTCAAAGCCTCGGGCGTCAAACGCCTGCTGGTGGTCGGTGGTGCCGGCAGCCTGTATGTGGCGCCCGGCCTGCAGTTGGTGGACACGCCGCCGTTTCCGGCTGCGTACAAGCAGGGCGCGCTGGCCGCGCGCGAAGCATTGAACGAACTCAAAAAAGAAAACACGCTGGACTGGAGCTTTGTCTCGCCTCCGATTGGCCTGGCTCCGGGCGAACGCACCGGCCAATACCGACTGGGCGCCGACAACCTGCTGCCCGGCCAAGGCGACCAGCCGGCCGGCATTTCAGTAGCCGACCTGGCTGTGGCGATTGTTGATGAGATCGAGACGCCGCGGCATGTGCAGAAGCGGTTTACCGTGGCGCATTGAACGAAATCGGCCTCTAGCCCTTGAAATACGGGCGCAAATAGCTACCAAATATATAGCATATCAATCCCCCGCGGCGCCAGCCCTCATCCGGGCGCGCCGTGGCGGATCTGTTTACAAGGGACGCCGGCGCGCGAAACGCACTACGCTGACACCGGCGCGGGCCTGGCGCACCGAGGGCATCACCAGCACGCAGTCGTCGTAGAGCGTGGTCACGGGCTCGGTGTCGTTCCAGCCAATCACG
The DNA here is from genome assembly GCF_049790275.1 of Polaromonas sp. Taxonomy (GTDB): domain Bacteria; phylum Pseudomonadota; class Gammaproteobacteria; order Burkholderiales; family Burkholderiaceae_C; genus Polaromonas. Next base: position 16,312 of record NZ_JBAQYR010000017.1, on the reverse strand, counting down.
GTGCCGGCCTGCTCGATCAGCTCCAGCCCCTGGAAGGCCTGGGTGAAACGAAACCGGTCGCTGCGCGCCACCACCGGGCCGGTGACTTCCAGCACCCACTGGCGCGGCGCATCACTTTGCAGCCAGCCCGGCAGGGCGTGCTGCAGGGCTTCGGCGTCCAGCGTGCCGGCAGCTTCCAGGAAGCGCACACACATGTCTTCGGCCACCACGCGGCTGCTCAGGTCGCCATGAAAGCCGCATTCCAGCAGGAGTGAACGCGTAGCCGCGTCCTCGCCTTCCGGATCCAGCTCGCCAAACCGGCCGAAGTCGCGCATGCGCACGCCGTCCTTGTGCCCGGCGTCCACCACCACGTGTTCAGGTGCGCGCAGGCGCCGGGCCAGCGCCAGGTTGCGCGGCTGCATGCCGGCCAGCAGCAAGGGGGCTGCGCGTTCGTGCATGGAATGCAGGTCAAGCAGCCAGCCGGCCCGCTCGACAAAGGGCCTGAGTGCTGCGGCACGGCGGCGTTCCAGCGTGCTGCCGCTGGCCAGGCGATCCACCTGCCATTGGCGATTCATGTCTTCATCGACAAAACGCGAGGCGTCGTGGTTGGCCGGGTCAAACCGGTCAAAAGCCGCCAGGTTGCACAGAATCAAAGTCAGTTGACCGCGCCGGGGCTTCACACCCGCCTCCAGCAGACCTTTCAGCGCCCACGCCCCGCACAACTCGTTGCCGTGCACCAGCGCGCTGATCATCACGGAGCGCCCGCTTTGCCCGGAGTCAAAGTGCCAGACCCCTTCCACGCCGGTGTTGCCGGCGCGCCAGGCAGAAAGGTCGGGTACAGGTAGTTCAAAAGCCAACGCTTCAGTCATTCGTGATCTTGGCGTGGTCGACAATTTTCTTGTACTTGGCTGTCTCTGCATCGAGAAACCGGGTCAGGTCGCCCTGGGGTGGTGCGACTGTGGAGCCACTGTCTTCCAGCTTCTTGCGCAGCTCGGGCGACTGCATGGCTTCATCGAATGCCTTTTGGAGTCGCACCCGCACCGGCTCGGGCAGCTTGGCCGGCCCCATCAGCGCAAACCACACACCGATGTCCACCCCCTTGAGCTTGGGATGGTCCGACAACGGGGCAATATCGGCCGCCACGGCAGACCGCTTGGCCTCCGTGATGCCCAGCGCAGTCACTTTGCCGCTGCGGATATGCGGCAGGCCACTGGACAACACAAACACGCCGAAGTCGATGTTGTTGCCGAGCAGGTCATTGGCCAGGGGCGCCACGCCACGGTAGGGAATGTGGGTAATGAACAGGCCGTCTTTTTCCTTGACCATCTCACCCGCCAGATGCAGGGCCGTGCCCACGCCGGAGCTGCCGTAACTGAACTTGCCGGGGTTCTTTTTAACCAGGCTGAGAAACTGTTCCACGGTCTTGACGCCGGACTTCTGCGAGGCCACCAGCACCATGGGTTGTGAGGCAATCAGGCCGATCGGCGTGAAATCCTTGACCTGGTATTTCACCGCGGGGGAAACCAGCCGGCTGATGGCGATTTCGTTGTTGGCCCCCACCAACAGGGTGTAGCCGTCGGGCATGGCGTTGACGACCTTTTGCGCCCCGATGACACCGCCTGCACCGCCCATGTTCTCGATCACCACCGGCACACCCAGGCGCTTGGCCAGCTCATGCGCCAGCGTGCGGCCCGTCAAGTCGGTGCTGCCGCCGGGTGGGTAGCCAATCACGATGGTGATCGGCTTGTTGGGGTAGCTGTCGGTCTGGGCACTGACCGGGGCCGACAGAAGCAGCGCCAGGCTGCCCATCAGGGCTACGCGGCGCAATATGGGAAAGGTTGTCAAAGTGGTCATGGCAAGTCCTGGAGTGAAAGGGGTCCGTGTCGAGACGCCGGGGTCTGAGTCCTCAGTATTTCAAGAAAATCTTTTGCAGCTCTTTTGTGTCGGTCGTTTTGGTCAGGGCCAGGGCCAGCAAAAGTCGAGCCTTCTGCGGGTTCTGGTCGTCGACAACGAGCCAGTCATTGGCGTCATCCTTCACCGAGTTGTTCCGGATAACCACGCCGCTGCCGGTGCGGGTTGCCCGAACGACAAACACCCCTTTGCCTCGAATCTCGTTAAGCGGGCCAACCATGTACTCGGGAACACTCCCGCCGCCCACACCCGCATGAATGATGGCCTTGGCCCCGGAGGCGACAAGCGCGTCGTATGCCGCGCGGGACATGTTCTGATAGCCATAAGCAATATCCACTTGGGGCAGGGCTTGTATCTTGTCGAGATCGAATTCGCTCTGCACCGTATGCGGGCGAATCGGCGCACGATAAAACCTGGCCTGGCCTTCGACCACCAGGCCGAGCGGTCCGTAGGGAGATTTAAAGGTGTCAACCCTGGTGGCGTTGGTTTTGGTGACGTCGCGGGCGCTGTGAATCTCGTCATTCATGACCACCAAGGTCCCTTTCCCCACCGCCTCCTTGCTCGCGGCGACCGCTACTGCGTTGTAGAGGTTAAGCGGCCCATCCGCGCTAAGCGCCGTTCCGGGCCGCATGGACCCGAGCATCACCACCGGTTTGTTGCTTTTGACGGTGAGATTGAGAAAGTAGGAGGTCTCTTCCAGAGTATCCGTGCCATGGGTAATCACGATGCCATCCACCCCCTCCGACTTGAGGAGCTCAGTCACCCGGCGAGCAAGTTGAAGCAGGCGGTCATTGGTGAAGTTGTGCGATCCGATCTGGAAAATCTGCTCGCCCTTGACGTTTGCGATGGTATGGATTTCCGGCACTGCGGCCATGATTTTGTCGACAGCTACCACCGCAGCCTGATAGACGCCGATGTTGGCGCTCGATGCTCCTGCGCCTGCAATCGTGCCGCCGGTGGCGATGAGCACGATGTTTTGTTTTTTCACCTCCTGGGCGAGTCCGGGAATGGCGCAGGCCGTCAATAGCAGGCTGCAAACAAGCCTGCGCGAGATGGATACGACAGATGGGTTCATGGCAGCTCCTGGGGTGAATGAAGTCGGCCCATTGTGCGAACGGCCGGAGTCTGCTCTTGTGCCGTTACGGCACAGTTCATTGCTTTTTTAGAGATCGACTGGCGAAATCAGCCTGCCTCAAGCCTGCGCCAGATGTTTTCAGCCAGAGGACTGAGTCGCCGCTTGGGGCGGTAGATACGCACGTCGATAGCGATTTCCAGCCGTTTGTCGCCCACAGGCACGAGCTGTCCGGCTTTGACGGCGCCAGCCGCCATCGACCACGGCAACCAGGCGACACCCAGGCCTTTGAGGGCGTACTCAATCAGGGCATCGGCCGAGTCGCACTCCACCACCCGGCGCAAGTCAGGCGCATCCGCATGGTTGGCGAGATGATCTTCCACCAGCCGGCCCAGCGCCAGCGTGTTGGCGTAAGCCAGATAGGCAGCGGGCTTGCCCGGCTCCAACCGGTGTTTGCCCTGGCCATGGGCATTGGCGCGTGTCACGGGAACCAGCCGATCTTGCCCCAAGGTAAGGGGGCTGTACTGCCGGGCATTGAGCCGAACAGCCAGCAGCGGGTGGTGGTAGGTGAGCATGAAGTCGGCATCGCCGCGCTCGAACAATTGGGCCGTCTCGGAGAGGGCACGTGTCAGGATGCGGAATTCACCGCCAGCTTGCGACAACACCGGTTGCAGCTTGACCAGCCAGTCGGCCACCAGGGTACGCGCCAAGGTGCGGCCCGTGGCCAAGGTCACGACACCTTCCTGGCGCCCGGCCACGCCCAGTAATTCCTCGCGCGCATGCCCCAGGTTGCGCATCGTCTGCCGGGCGTTGTCCAGCAGGCTGGCACCCGCGGCCGTGAGGGTGACCGGGCTGCTGCCGCGCTCGATCAACGGCGTGCCGGCCCAGGCTTCAAGCGCCTTGATGCGTCGGCCAAAAGCCGGATGGGTGACATTGCGCAGCTCCGCTGCACGGCTGAAATTGCGCGTTTGTTCCAATGCAACAAGGTCTTCCAGCCATTTGAGTTGCATGGGTCCGACTCCTGGTTGCAGCCCGGGCTTCAGCCGCGCGCAGCCTGCAGCACGTCGCGCGTCCTGATGGCTTCACGCCGCGCGGCTTCGGCAAAGTCATCGCCCGACGAGGCATAAATGATGGAGCGCGATGAATTGACGATGATGGGCGCACCGGGTCGCCAGCCGGCTTTCACCGTGGCCACCGCGTCGCCGCCCTGCGCGCCGACACCGGGAATCAGTAGCGGCAGGGTGGGCGCCACGGCGCGCACGCGTTCGATCTCGGCCGGATACGTCGCGCCCACCACCAGGCCCAGCTGGCCGTTGAGGTTCCACGGACCCTGCGCGAGCCGGGCCACGTGTTCGTAGAGCAAGGGCTGGCCTTCGATGGAAGCCAGGCGCTGGTTCTGCAAATCGTCGCCGCCGGGGTTGGAGGTGCGGCATAAAAGAAACGCGCCCTTGCCCTCGTGCTTGAGATAAGGCGCGACCGAATCAAAGCCCATGAAGGGCGACAGCGTCACCGCGTCGGCGCCGTAACGCTCGAAAGCTTCACGCGCGTACTGCTCGGCGGTGCTGCCGATGTCGCCGCGTTTGGCGTCCAGGATGATGGGCACCTGGGGCGCGACCCGGCGCATGTGTTCCATCAGGCGCTCGAGCTGGCCTTCGGCGCGGTGCGCGGCAAAGTAGGCAATCTGCGGCTTGAAGGCAATCGACAGGTCGGCTGTGGCGTCCACGATGGCGGCGCAGAAATCGTAGATCTTGTTGGCGTCGCCCTTGAGCTTGCCGGGAAACTTCACGGGATCCGGGTCCAGGCCCACGCACAACATCGATTGGTTCTGGCGCTCAGCCGCGCCCAGCATCTCGAGGAAAGTCATGAACCATTTTAAGGCCCCCACGGTCGCTCACTGCGTGTAGCTCCCTGCCCCCCAGGGGGGCCGCTGCGCCTGCGGGCCGGCAAAGCCGGACCCGCGCCCCCTGCTTGACAAGACATCTCCCCCTACCGTCGCGCGCGATGGGCAAGCTCCGCGTCTCCTGCGTGATTGAAGAGCGCAGCAAGATATCCCCGATGCCAGGACAATAGCGGCACCCATCACCTTCCGCCACACCTGTCCATGCAACTCTCGCGCCGCCAATTGATACTCCTCGTCCTGCTCACGCTAGCCTGGGGCGTCAACTGGCCGATCATGAAACTCGGCGTTGCCGATTTCCCGCCGCTGACCTTTCGCGCGCTGTCGATCTGGCTGGGCGTTCCGGTGCTGGGCCTGGCCCTGGTGCTGATGAAGGTGCCGTTTTTTGTGCCGCGCGACAAATACCGCGAATTGTTCTGGCTGGGCGTGAGCAACATGTTTATCTGGCACGGCCTGATCATCCTGGCGGTGAAAAACCTCAGCAGCGGGCGCGCCGCGATTCTGGGCTACACCATGCCGATTTTTTCGGCGCTGTTCGGTGCCTGGTTCTTCGGCAACCAGCTCCAGCGCCGCAGCTGGCTGGGTGTGGCCGCAGCCGCGCTGGGCGTGTCGCTGTTGCTGTGGCACGAGCTGACCAACCTGTCGGGCCGGCCCATCGGGGTGCTGTGCGCGCTGGCGGCGGCAGCCACCTGGGCCATCGGCACCCAGAAGCTGCGCAACACCACGATGCCGGTGGCCACACTGACGATTTCCTTCTGGATGACGGTGATGACAGCAGTGGTGATGACCGGCCTGAGCGCGGCCTTCGAAATGACGCAGTGGAAGACGCCTTCCGCCGTGAGCTGGGCCTCTATTCTTTACAACGCCGTGATCATTTTCGGCTTTGCCCACGCGGCCTGGTTTTTCCTGGCGCGCAGCCTGCCGCCTATCGCCTCCACCCTGAGCGTGATGATGATTCCCATCCTCGGCGTGTTCTCGGGCGCACTGGGCCTGGGCGAAGTGCTGCACTGGCAGGACTGGGCCGCGGTGGTGCTGATGGTGGTGGCGATCGCCTCCGTGCTGGCGCCAGCGCGGGCAGCCAAGTGACAGGCTAGCGCAAAGGACTCTCTCCAAGACAAGCAAGGGCCGCGGAACCGGCTTTGCCGGGCCGCAGGCGCAGCGGCCCCCTCGGGGGGCAGCGAACTACACGGAGTGAGCGACCGTGGGGGCCACACTCATGGCCAGGCAAAGGTCATCCCAGGCCTTGGCCTTGTCGCCCAGGCTGCGCAGCAGATAGGCCGGGTGGTAGCTGACGACCACCGGCACGCCCAGGTAGCGGTGTACCTGGCCGCGCAGCTTGCCCAGCGGGATTTTCTGCACATCGGGCACGCTGTCCTGCAGCAGTGACTGGGCAGCGAAGCGGCCTAGCGCAAGAATCATTTTGGGTTGCAGCAGCTCGACCTGGCGCTTCAGGTAGGGCTCGCACTGTGCCACTTCGGCAGGTTCGGGGTTGCGGTTGGCCGGCGGGCGGCACTTGAGCACGTTAGTGATGAACACGTTTTTGGAAACGCCGGCGCGCAACGGCGTGTCGTCGCTTCCGCGCTGCAGGCCCATGGCCAGCAGCATGTTGTCGAGCAGCTTGCCGGCCTGGCCGACAAAGGGCTCACCGGCGATGTCTTCGTTTTCGCCGGGAGCTTCGCCGACCACCAGCCAGTCGATCTGCGGCGCGCCGCCAGCGGCAGCCGGTCCGACGCCAAACACGGTGTTCTTGCGGCTCTGGCACAGGGCGCAGGCGCGGCAGCCGGCAACGGCGGCCTGCAACGCAGGCCAGTCCATCAGCTCCACGCCTGCAGGGCGCGACTGCAGGCCAGGCGCCGACTGCGACGTGGGCGCTCGTACCGGGGCAGGCGCCTGGCGCACGGAAGGCACGGGTACCCGCTCAGGAGGCGCGCTGCGTGCCGCTGGAGTTGCAGCATCAAATCGGGCTTCAGCCCTTTCCGTACGGACATCAACAGCTACTGTATTGATAGCATCAGATACTGGCACAAGGCCGGCGGCGGGCGGCGGCTGCCAGAGGCGCACACCCATTTCGCGCAGCATGGCGCGTTGGCGTTTGTCCAGGTCCAGGCTCATCGCGGCGCCTTCACAATGCCAGGCTCATGACCACCGCGTCTTCGCGCCCCGCGTTCGCAGCCGGGTAATACTGGCGCCGGGTGCCGACGTGGCGAAAGCCGTAGCGCTCGTAAACCGTCCGGGCCCGTCCGTTGCTCAGGCGCACCTCCAGCCACAGCCACTGCGCGCCCTCGCCGCGCGACCACAGCGCCAGCGCGTCGAGCATCACGCGGGCCCAACCCTGGCGCTGGTGTGCCGGTGCCACGGTGATGTTGAGCAGGTGCACCTCGTCCACGCCTTTCATGGCCACGAAATAGCCCAGCAGTTCCGCACTCGGCCCGCTGCCGCCGGTCAACACCAGCGCCTGGTAGCCGGCCTTGAGCGAGTCGCTGAAGTTGCCGCGCGTCCACGGGTGGGCATAGGCACTTTGCTCGACCTGCAGCACCGCATCGAACCATGACTCGGTCATGGCTTCGAACTGGGCTTCGAGGGGTTCGAGAACAGCGCTCATGCGTCATTATCGACCGGCCACCGGGAGGCTGCCGGCCTTGGCACGGGCACGCTCCTCCGTGGTCAGGGCGACCTTGTCGCGGATGTACAGCGGCAGCGCCTGGCTGGCCGGAACGCCGTGGCCGGCGGCCAGCAACGCAGGCGCCAGGCGCAGCATGGCCGTGGCCGTCGGCAAAGCGGTGATGCGCGGCAGACTGTCCGGAAACACCGGAAGACGCGCCGCGTAGACGCCGAAAACATTGCCGGCCAGCAGGTTGTCCGCCGGATCAGGCTGCAGGTTTTCCGGGCGTATCAGGGTGCAGTCGGCCAGGGAGGTCCAGCTTCCGGCCTTGCAGGCAAACCGCTGCACATACATCTCGTCCATGCGCGCATCGAGCAGCGCCGTCACCTGCAGGCTGCCAGCCGCCCTCGGGCCCTGGTGCTGGAAACGGGCTTCCTCCGCCACCGCGAGCAGGGTGTCCAGCGGCAGCACGGGAAGGCGTGCGCCCAGCGCCAGGCCTTGCGCCACCGAACACGCCGTGCGCAGGCCGGTAAACGAACCGGGGCCGCGGCCAAACACCAGCGCATCCAGGCCGGCCAGCGTGAGGCCGGCCTGGCCCAGCAGCTCGAGAATCGCCGGAATCAGTGTGGCGGAAGCCTGCGCGGCGCCAGGGCCGGTGTGCTGCCAGCCGCGGGTGCCGTCGCTGACGGCAATCGACATGCTGTCGGTGCTGGTGTCAAAAGCCAGGAGTTTCATAACCATTTCAACCCTTGACCCTTGTGGCGCCTGCGCCATCAGCTATCAAACCAGGAGCATGTTCTGTGACCCGCCTGGCCTGTGCCCGCACCCCGAAAACGATGCCCAGCGTGACCAGCGCCAGCCCGGCCAGCAAATTCCAGTAAAGCGGCTCGCCGAGGAAGATCACCGCGCCCAGCGCCGACAGGCCGGGCACCACGGCCGTGATCATGGTTGAGCGCACCGGGCCGAAGGACTGGACCATCTTGGTGAAGGTGATGCCCGAAATCACGACCGAGCCCACGCCCTGGAACACCATCTGGAAAACAATCTCGCTCCAGGGCGCGCTGGCCAACCGGGTGGCGATGGCGCCGGAGAGCGCCAGCAGGCTGTAGACCGGCACATAGCTCACAAACGCAAACACGCTGATGGCAATCGTGGCCTGCACCGCCTGCAGCGCATGTTTGCGCACCAGCACCGAATACACGGCCCAGCAGGTGGAAGCGCCCAGGAACAGCAGATCGCCCTTCCAGACCTGGCTGTCGGGCTCGACCCAGGCACGCAGCAGGCTGGCGCCACCCACCATCACGTCGCCCAGAAAGATCAAACCGAGGCCGATGGCGCGCACCGGCGTCACGCGGTCTTTCAGGATCAGCACGGCCATCAGGGTGGTGCTCAGCGGCAGGGTACCGGGCAGCAGCACCGAGGCATGCGCCGCCGGCGCGAAATAAAAGCCGCTGTAGGCCAGGCAGGCGTAGCCGACGCCGCCCACCAGGCCGATCAGCGCCGTCAGCCTGAAGCCCAGCGGCGACAGGCCCAGCCAGCTTGGCGGTGCCAGCGCAGTGCCGGCGTCGCGCGCACGCCGCCAGACCAGCCAGGCGCCCCAGGGCAGCAACACCAGCGCTGCGCCGGTAAACCGCAGCAGGCTGATGTCCAGCGGTGCGAGGCTGCGGTGCGCGGTGGCGCGTGCAATCACGATGAAGGAGGTCCAGATGGTGACGGTCACGATGGCGGCAAGCACGCCCACCGTCTTGGGAGAAAAACGCATGGGGGGATTATCCGGGCAAGCCGCTGGCCTCGGGGCAACACGGATAATCAGCCATGCTCCGTCTTCCCCTCTTTTGCCGGCTGGCTGCCGTGGCAGCCTTGGGCCTGGCCCCCGGCTGGGCGCCGGCCCAGAAAGCGCCGCGTGCGCCCAAACCCGCGTTGCCCCCCGTCGTCGCCAAGGCGCTGGTACGTGCGCAGGTGCCGGTCGATGCCGTCACCCTGCTGGTGATGGACGCCTCCGGCAAACAGCCGCCGCGCCTGGACCACCGCAGCACGGTGCCGATGAACCCTGCCTCTGTCATGAAACTGGTGACCACCTATGCGGCGCTGGATGTGCTGGGGCCGGACTACACCTGGAACACCCGGGTGCTCATGGACGGCAGCCTGTCGGACGGCCTGCTGAACGGCAACCTGGTGGTGCGCGGCGGCGGCGACCCGAAAATGGTGGTCGAACGCCTGCAGGCCCTGCTGGCGCAGGTGCAGGCCAGTGGCGTGAAAGTGATACGCGGCGACATCGTGCTGGACCGCAGCGCCTTCCAGGCAGCAACGGCGGATGCCGGTGAATTCGACGGCGAGCCGCTGCGGCCCTACAACGCACAACCCGATGCGCTGCTGATCAATTTCAAGTCGCTGGTGCTGCGTTTCACACCCGACCTGGCCAGCGGCCGTGCCCTGGTGCATACCGAGCCGCCCATGGCCGGCCTGATGATCGATGACAGCGTGCCGCTTGCCCGCGTGTCCCGCTGCGGCGACTGGCGCGGCGAGCTGCAAGCCAGCCTGGACAACCCCAACCGCATCCAGTTTGCCGGCAGCTACTCCATGGCCTGCGGCGAACGGGTCTGGCCCACGGCGTACGCCGAACCCGCCACGTTTGCGGCCCGTGCCATCGAAGGTTCGTGGCGTGCACTGGGCGGCCTGCTGACCGGCAGGGTGCGCGACGCCACCGCCGCCGAACTGGTGACGCTGCGCGCCCGGGGCACGCTGTCCGGCGAAAAAGCGCCGTTGCGGCTGGATGCGCCTTCGCTGCCGCTGCGCGAGATCGTGCGTGACGTCAACAAGTTCTCCAACAACGTCATGGCCCAGCACCTGTTCCTCACGCTGGGGCGCCATGCCCAGCCGGGTGAACATGCGCAGGGCTCGCCGGAGGCCGGCCGCAGCGCGCTGGCCGCCTGGTGGAAAAAAACCGTGCCGCGGCTGCCCGCACCGGAGATGGACAACGGCTCGGGCCTGAGCCGTACCGGGCGCATCAGCGCGGCCAGCCTGGCTGCCATGTTGCAGGGCGCCGCACAAAGCCGCGTGGCACAGGACTTCGTCGATTCCCTGCCGGTCGCCGGCGTGGACGCCACCATGCGCGCGCGCGCCAAGGCAGTCACCGGGCAGGCTTTCATGAAAACCGGCTCGCTGCGCGACGTGGCCGCCGTGGCCGGGTATGCCAATGGGGCGAGTGGCGCACGCTACATCATCGTCGGCATCATCAACCACCCGAACGCAGGCGCCGGCCGGCCCGCACTGGACGCCTTGATCCAGTGGGCCGTGCAGGAGCGCTGACACGCTGCAGATTCAACACAACCAACTTCACCCAAACAATGAACGACTGGATTGATCTGCTCGGCTACAGCGCGGCCTGCCTGACCACGCTGAGTTTCATACCGCAGGTCTGGCACACCTTCAAGACAAAGGATGTCAGCGGCATCTCCGCCGGCATGTACAGCGTGTTCACACTGGGCGTGGCCTTGTGGCTGGGTTACGGCATCGTCCTGCGTGCCTGGCCGATTGTTGCCGCCAATGCCGTCACACTGGCCCTGGCGCTGGCCATCCTGCTGATGAAGCGCAGGTATGGGCAGCCCGCCTGAGCGGCGGCCCGCCCCTGGCGTCTAGACGGCGCTGCCTCCCAGCGTGAAATAAATCGTCGCCCCCTGTTCGGGCGCGGCTTCGGCCCAGACCCGGCCGCCATGCCGCATCACGATGCGCTGCACGGTGCTCAGGCCGGCACCGATGCCGGGAAAATCCGACGACACATGCATGCGCTGGAAGATGCCGAACAGTTTCTCGGCCTGGGCCATGTCGAAACCGGCACCGTTGTCCCTGAAGAAATAAACCGTCTCGCCATCCGCCCCGGCCTGGCTGCCGACAGCGATGGCGGCACGTTGCTTTTTCGAGGTGAATTTCCAGGCGTTGCCGGCCAGGTGATCGACCAGCTGCTTGAGCAGTGCCGGGTCCCCCTGCGCGATGAGCGCCGGCTGCACCTCGATCTGCGCCGCGCGCTCCGGGTCGGCTTCCTGCAGCGCGGCAAAAGCGCCCTGGGCCAGCGCACCCAGGTCCACCGCCTGCACTGCCATGGGCGCGCGCAGCAGCCGCGAGACGGCCAGCAATGCGGCGATCAGCTCGTTGATGTTGCCCACGCCCAGGCGTATGCGCTGCAGGTAGTGCGTGCTGCGTTCCGTATTGCCCTTGGCCACCGCCCCTTCCAACAGGCGGCTGAAGCCGTCGATGGTGCTCAGCGGTGCGCGCAGGTCATGCGAAACCGAATAGGAAAAGTTCTCCAGCTCCTTGTTGGCGGCCACCACTTCGGCACTGCGCTGGTTCAGCTCGTCTTCGAGAAGGCTGGTGATGCGCAGGATTTCATGCTCCGCCGCAGCAACGTCGCTGCCGTCACGTATTTTCTGCAGCAGCGCGGCCATGGCGGGCACGGCACTGACGGTGGGAAAGTCGGAGGATGTAGCCATCTCAGCCCCAGGGCCCGGCTGCCGGTGCCCGGTAGCTTGTCAAGTTCAACGCAAATGTCATCAAGGTCCTTTTGCTTTTTCTGTCTACCGCGCGGCGCGGCCGAGTCCACTATGCACTGCAGGGCAGTTGGCCGTCAAGCTGAGCGACCCGATGCTGGGTCGCTCAGCGGTTCACGCTTTTCTGCCGTATTGGCCCGCGGCAACGGCGGCCACCAGATGATTCACAAAGCTGCGTGCCGGCGCACCGAGGGAGCGCCCCTGCAGCGACAAAATCTGCAGGCTGCGCTGCTCCAGCAAAGGCTCCGTTACAGGAACAGCCACCAGCGTGCCGGCCGCGACCAGGTGCGCAGCGCTCAGGTAACTCGACAGCGTCAGCACTTCGCCGGTGGCCGCCAGCGCCAGCAGGGCCGCATAGTTGCCTGAATAAATGGCCTGGTACTGCAGGCCCTGCAGGCCGCAGCACAGGTCAAAGGCCTGGCGCACCGTGGTGCCGGCGGCGGGCAGCGCGATGGGGTGGCGCACGACGTCCGCAATCGACACGCGCCGGCGCCGGGCCAGCGCGTGTGAGGCGGCAACCAGCACCATGATGGGCGCGGCGCGGTTGAGTTCTATCTGCAGGCCATGCTCCGGCGCGACCGCAAACTTCAGGCCGATGTCGGCTTCCCCGCGCAGCAGGCAGCGGCTCACTTCGTCCGAAGATCCGACCTGCAGGAAGATGCTGGTCAGCGGGTGGCGCGCATGGAAGGACGCCATGGCGCCCGGCATGAAGCCGGCAGCAAAACCTTCGGTGCAGGCCACATGGATGCGGCTGGTGCGCTGCGCGTCCAGCCCGCGCAGCTCCTGCGCCACGCGTTCGGTTTCCTGCTCGGCCATGCGCACATAGGCCGCCAGGCGTTCACCGGCCTCGGTCAGCACCATGCCGCGCGCCTGCCGGTCGAACAACACACAGCCCAGGCTGCTTTCGAGTTTGGCCACCTGCCGGCTCACTGCCGAAGCGGCCACATGCACCTGGCCGGCCGCCTCGCTGACCGAGCCGGTGCGGGCCACTTCCATGAAGTAGCGGGTGGCGGTGGAAAGCAGGGGAAGCGACATCGCGGTTGATTCCGGTTGCGAAAAAGGCAAAGGCCCTTGCCAATTCTAATATTGTGAATTGAAAGTTTGATCCATACAATTTTTGCAATGGTCTGGCATGTGCCGGGCCCAAGGGGTTTCACGGCATGACACGCGCGCAACTGCTCCAATCACTGGCCGGCTATTTCGACGGCGGCGGCTTTGAAAGCGACCTGGATCGCCGCGTCGCCTGGCGCACCGAAAGCGATGCCGGCCCGCCCGGCGAGGTGCTTGCCGGCTACCTGCATGAAGAAATGGTGCCGGCACTGGCCCGCATGGGGTTCTCCTGCGAGGTCAGCGCCAACCCCGACCCGCGCGGCGGGCCCTTCCTGGTCGCCCGCCGTGTCGAAGACCCGTCCCTGCCCACCGTGCTGACCTATGGCCACGGCGACGTGGTCAACGGGCAAAGCACCCAGTGGCGCGAGGGGCTGGACCCCTGGCGGCTCAGGATTGAAGGACAGCGCTGGTACGGGCGCGGCACCGCCGACAACAAGGGGCAGCACAGCATCAATCTCGCCGCACTGGAACACACGCTGCGCGCCAGGGGCGGCCGCCTGGGCTACAACGTCACCTGGCTGCTGGAAATGGGGGAAGAAGCCGGCTCGCCGGGCCTGGCCGAATTCTGCACGCGCCAGCGCGAAGCCCTGCGCGCGAACCTGCTGATTGCCTGCGACGGCCCGCGTGTATCGGCCGACCGGCCCACGCTGTTTCTGGGCTCGCGCGGTGGTGTCAATTTCCAGTTGCAGGTCAAAAGCCGGGACCGTGCCTACCACTCCGGCAACTGGGGTGGTGTGCTGGCCAACCCGGCCATTGTCCTGTCGCATGCGCTGGCCTGCCTGGTGGATGCCAAGGGGCGGCTGCTGGTGGAAGGCCTGCGGCCCCCGCCCTTGCCCGATGACATACGACAGGCCCTGCACGGCATCCAGGTGGCGGACGGCGAAGACGACCCCGAGATCGACCCGGCCTGGGGCGAGCCCGGACTCACACCCATCGAAAAGCTGGTGGGCTGGAACACGCTGGAAATCCTGGCCATGGGTTCGGGCTCGCCGCAGCGGCCCATCAATGCGATTCCCGCCAGTGCCACTGCTTTCTGCCAGCTCCGTTTCGTGGTTGGCACGCCGTGGCAGGATCTTGAAAAAATCCTGCGTGCGCACCTGGATGCCCACGGCTTTCCGATGGTGCAGATCGAGCTCACCTTCGGCGCGCGGGCCACCCGGCTGCCCCTGGACAACCCCTGGGTCGCCTGGGCCTTGACATCCATGGCGGCGAGCGCACAGCGCCCGGTCACCCTGCTGCCGAATCTGGCGGGCTCGCTCCCCAACGATGTGTTTGCCGACGGCCTGGGCCTGCCCACCCTGTGGGTGCCGCACTCCTACCCGGCCTGCGCCCAGCACGCCCCCAATGAGCACCTGCTGGCCGACGTGGCGCGCGAAGGGCTGCAGATCATGGGCGGCCTGTATTGGGACCTGGGCGAAGCCCGGGGCCTGCCCTGGCACTGACGGGCCAACACCTGTTCCTTTCGTCATCCCTCCACCAACCACCTTCCCGGGAACCTCCATGCCTTACCCCTCGCGGCGTTCAGCCCTTCGCACCGTGGCCGCCACACTTGCCGCGGCAACCGCATGGCCCGCGGTTCAGGCGCAGCCCGCCTGGCCCAGCAAGCCGATCCGGCTGGTGGTGCCTTTCCCGCCCGGCGGCGGCACCGACCTGGCGGCGCGCATCATCGCCGAACGGCTGTCGGCGCGGCTGGGGCAGCCGGTGGTGATTGACAACAAGCCCGGTGCGTCGACCGCGATTGGCGTGGTGACCGTCAGCTCCGCGGACCCGGATGGCCACACCCTGCTGTTTTCAGGTTCAAGCAGCTACACGGTCAACCCGGCCGTGCGCCGCAAACTGGGCTACGACCCCTACAAACAGCTCTCGCCCCTGGCGCTGGTGGCGCGAGCGCCGCTGGTGCTGGTCACGTCGGCCAGCGGGCCGCACAAAACGCTCAAGGACGTGACCGCCAAGGCGGCCGCCCGCCCGAAATCGGTGACCTACACCACCTTCGGCACGGGCTCCGCGCCGCACCTGGCCGGTGAACTGCTGGCCCATGCCACCGGCACCCAGCTGTCGCCCATCCCCTACAAGGGAAGCGCCGAAGCCAGCATCGGCGTGGCGCGCAGCGACGTGGACCTGGGCATCGACACCATGGCAGCGGTGAACCCGCTACTGCAGTCGGGCAAGCTGCGCGTCCTGGCCGTGATCAGCGAAAAACGCTCCTCGCTGATGCCCAGCGTGCCGGCCTATGGAGAACTGCAGCTGTCTTCCGCGCTGCTGGATGCCTGGTACGCGATGGCGGGGCCACCGGCCATGGCTGCTGCAGTGCGCGACAAGCTGCTGGCAGCCCTGGGCGCGGTGATGGCCGAACCCGAGGTCCGGAAAAAACTGATGCTGCAATCCATGGAGCCCGCCATGCTGGGACCCCAGGCCCTGCGCGAAGTGATGGACTCGGAAATTTCGCGCTACCGGGCGCTGGTCGCGCGGGCCGGCATCAGCCTGGACTGACAGCCTAACTGGCCGTCAACCCGCGGCAGCCCGGACCAGCCGGTCACGCACGCCATCCCAGGCCGGATCGGCCGGCGGGTGTTCGATCCAGATCAGCTTGACGCCTTGCGCGTCGAAATCGCGCAGCACGGAAAAAAGCTGCTGCGCAGCCGCGGCAGCGTCGTCGGGCATGCGGCGGTAAAGCACCTGCGTCGACTTGATGCGCACAATCGCGCGGGCATACACCGCGATGTGTGCAGCGTCGGGGCCCAGCAGGTCGAGCGCGGTCTGGATGGCGCCGGCATCCATCAGCCGCACCTTGGCATTGGGCGCGTAGTGCGACTCCAGCGTGCCGGAAGCGCGCGGGGCCTCTGCGCCCATGAACTCCTCGTTGCCCAGCACCGCTTCGCCGCAAGCGGTTTCGAGCTGCGCGCGCGTGAGCACGCCGGGGCGCAGCAGCACAGGCCGGCTGCGAGTGCAATCGACGATGCTGGACTCGATGCCGACCTCGCACGGCCCGCCGTCGAGCACGAGCAGGCTGTCGCCGAATTCTTCAGCCACATGTTTCGCGGTGGTCGGGCTGACCCGGCCGAATCGGTTGGCGCTGGGTGCAGCTACCCCCTTTGTACCCAGGTCCAGACCGGCCTTGAGCAGGGCGCGCGCCACCGGGTGCGCAGGGCAGCGCAGGCCGATCGAGTCCTGCCCGCCGGCGGCGGCGGCGGCAACAC
>NZ_JBAQYR010000016.1:0-41450 GCF_049790275.1 Polaromonas sp. | reverse complement strand
GCTGGGCGGCGCGGCCAAAGCCGGCGGCTCCGGCGGCTGCAGCACCCAGGGCGGCCAGCGCCGCGCGGCGGTTGATGGAGAAGGTCATGATCTGCCCCGCTTTATTTCAGGTCGAAGGTTTGCTGTTGTGCGCCGTCTTCAACGCGAAAAGCAGCGTCTGCAAACGGTGGTGGACCCGTCAGGCCGCGCGCATTGCGGCTGAAACCGTAAGGCTCGGTCGGCAAACCGAAGAGGTTGTTGTCCAGCTTCGTATTGCTGTTTTCGTCGAGGAAGGCGGTGGCCGCGTAGTCGCCTGGGGGCAGGCCGGTGAATTGCAGGGTGGCCTTGCCCTGAACCGGCTGAGCCATGGCCGTGCGCAGGGCTGTGCCGCGGGGAAAGCCGTCGGCCTTATCGAACACGGCGACCAGCACAGCTCCCTGGCGACCGTCGGGCACGTTGACATCAATCTTCAGATCACCCGCATGTGCGGCGCCGGCGGTCAGGATGGCCGCCAGTGCGGGCAGGATGTTGAACAGGGTCGGGATGTGCATGGAAAACCTCGATGAAGATGGGTTGTTGAAGTTGTTGAAGATGTCGGTGAAAGCGGTTCACCACGGATCGCGTTGCAGGGCCAGGCGTTCGCGTTCCTGCTGCACCAGGCGCTGGTGCAGGCCGGCACCGCCGGTCACGATGAACACCACGAAGCCGTGGACCGCCAGGCCGATGCCCCAGCCGAAGGCCGGGAACATGGCCCAGTGGCGATCGCTCATGGCGGACAGGCCCGCCAGCAGGAGGTTGACGATGATGAAAACGCTGGCATGGATGTACCAGCCCATTTTTGCGCTGGCGCGCTTGCGGGCGAGTTGCTCGAGGTTCTTGTCTTGCAGGGGAGTGGCGTTCATGGTGAGCTCCTTTTTTTCAGGTGTTGACGACGGGAAGGGTAGGGGCGGGGCGCAGGGCCAGGAGAACCAGGCGGATGGCGCGGCCGGCAAAGATGCCGCTGAAGACGCCGTAAAGCGTGCCGATGGCCAGGCTGAAATTGGCGTGTACCTTCAGTTCCGGGTGCATCACGAGGCTCACACCCACAACGTACTTGGTCAGGAAAATGGCCATGATCAAGACCATGGGAATCCAGCTGCCCGGAAGCTGGAATTGGCGGGTGGCACTGTCGTAGCGGGCGCCAGCCGGCAAGGGGAGTTGCGTGACAACCAGCACCAGCACGATGGCAGTGGCGAACCAGCTGCCCAACACGGCAGGCGAGGCGCCGAAAGCCGAGATGGTGCCATACAGCGAGAAGGCGCCCAGGCCCAGGGGCAGGATGACGATGCGGGCCAAGCCCACGGTGCGGCTGCGCACCTGGCTGAAGCCGAGGACCAGCAATCCGGCCAGCAGGCCCCAGACCCAGAGAGGTGTGTTGATGAGGATTTGAGCAATCATGGGTGTTCCTTGAGGAGGTTGGTAGGTTGGAGAAATCAGTCCGAGCCACTGGCCGAACACCAGGTTGCCGAGGTAGCGGCCAGGCAGCAGGGTGAAGGCGCCCGCCACCCCGCAGGCGCCGATGTACAGGCGCTGCATGGTCTTGCGGTGGCCCTCGATGCTGCCCTTGGCGAGGAACCAGAAGGCGAGGAACAGCATGCCGTAGACCACCGGGATGAGCAGGTGGATGGGCGTGTAGCCGTCGATGTTGGGCAGCCGGTAGTCGCGGATGAAGATCGCCGAGGTGGCGGCCACCAGCATCAGCGTGACCCAGGCATAACCGGCAGCGCGGTGCAGCCGGGGACGGTGCGCACCAGCTTTGCGGGCCCACAGCGCGACCGGGCCGATGGCGACAGCACCAAGGATGGTGGTCAGGTGAACGGCAATAACGGGCGACATGTTCATGGGGCTTCTCCTGTAGTGGATGAAGCGGACTGTGCCGAAGCGCCGCCGCCGCCGCGAGGGCTGTGCGACGAAATGCAAAAAGCGGGGTGCGAGTTGCGCCATGGTGGCGCGAAACGCAAGGTCCTCAAAGCCTTTTTCAGAGGGGCCGGAAGGGTACAAGGCTATGGCACCCGGAGAACCAAGTCCTGACGCCCGGGGGGGGGGTGATGGAGGCATGAGGCTTGGGAGCGGGTCTGTAACGAGCTGTATTTGCAACGCCGAGATGAACCGATATTTCGGCTGCGAGCTTGCCCAGGACCGCCAGCAACCTGCGGCGATAATCCTCCCTTACTTTCTGGAGCATGAGTGGATATTGCATTGCTGATCAAGGCTGCCGTCATGGGCGTCGTCGAGGGTTTGACCGAGTTCCTGCCCATTTCTTCCACCGGCCACCTGATCCTTGCCGGCGCATTGCTGGGCTTTGACGACGACAAGGCCAAGGTCTTTGACATCGCCATCCAGACCGGCGCCATTTTTGCCGTGATCCTGGTCTACTGGCAAAAGCTCCGGAACACGCTGGTGGCACTGCCCACGGAAAAACAGGCGCAGCAATTTGCGCTCAATGTCCTGGTGGCTTTTGTGCCGGCCGTGTTGCTGGGCCTGCTGTTCGGCAAGGCGATCAAGGCCAACCTGTTCACACCGGTGGTGGTGGCCAGCACCTTCATCATCGGGGGTTTCATCATCCTGTGGGCCGAGCGGCGCCAGCAGGCCAACCCCGCCACGGCGCGCATCCATGAAGTCGATGCCATGACGGTGATGGACGCGCTCAAGGTCGGCCTGGTGCAGTGCCTGGCCATGATCCCCGGCACCAGCCGCAGCGGCGCCACCATCATCGGCGGCATGCTGATGGGCCTGTCGCGCAAGGCCGCGACCGACTTTTCCTTTTACCTCGCGATCCCGACGCTGATCGGTGCCGGCGCCTACAGCCTGTACAAGGACCGCGCGCTGCTGTCGGTGGCTGACCTGCCGATGTTCGGCGTCGGCCTGCTGTTTTCATTCATTAGCGCCTGGCTGTGCATACGCTGGCTGCTGCGTTATATCGCCACCCACAGCTTTGTGCCTTTTGCCTGGTACCGCATCGTCTTTGGCCTGGTGGTGCTGGTCACGGCGCAGATGGGCTGGGTCACCTGGGCGCCTTGACCCTGCCGGCTGAACGGGCCTACAGGCTGGCCTGATCCGGCTCCATCAGGTTGCGCAAGGCGGCTTCAATGGCCGCGGCGGTAGCCACCGGTTTTTCCATCGGGAACAGGTGGCTGCCGTCGAGCATCATGATGCGGCCTTTGGTGACTTTTTCGGTCATGGCCATGCCCACCTGTTTCATCTCCGCCGACTGGCGCCCGCCGATGAAGGCCACCGGGCACTTGAGCGGATGGCGCTTGAGCAGGCCTTCGAGGTTGTCGGGGAGCGTGTTGTAGATGGCGGTTTCCACGTCGCGGTCAAAACTCAGCAGGCGCTGCTTGCTGTCGTCGCCGTGGGCGTCGTGCGTGCCGTGTTCGATGTAGTCGCGCAGCACCTGCTCATCCCAGCGCGCAAAGGCTTTCTTGCTGCGGAAATGCGCCAGCACTTCGGCCTGGTCCAGCCACTGGTGCCGGCGCTTGCGGCTGATGGCGCCGGGTGAAATGGAGCCGACCAGCTGCGCACGTTTGGCCACGCTCAGCGCGGCGGCGCGCCAGCCGCCGAGGATGGGCGAGTCGATCAGCAACACGCCTTGCACCGGCTGGCCGCCGAGCACGGGATTGCGGGCGGCGCACATCAGGCTCAGGAAGCCGCCCAGCGAATGACCGACAAGAAAGGCCGCCTGCCCGGTTTTTTCAACCTGCTCGCTGGTGAAATCGGCCAGTTGCTGCACCAGGTGCGGCCAGTTGCTGGTGACCGGGTAGCGCGGGTCGTGGCCGAATTTCTCGATCGCCTTGACCTGGAAACCGCGCGTTTTCAGGCTCTGGAACAGCACGCCATAGGTGCTTGCGGGAAAGCTGTTGCCGTGGGAGAAAACGATGAGGGGCTTGGTTGGGGCGGGCACGGGACCTTCAAATCACATCGATCAGATCAGATCAGCTTTTCCTCGGGCGAGGTGATTTTTTTCAGGGGCTGGTTGCGCGTAAGCGGCGTCAGAAGCGGCACCTGCGTTTCGCCGCCGCTCCACATCGGGTCTTCAATGCTGTCGAAGACCTCGCGCAGTTTTTTGCCCCAGTTGTTGTGCAGCATGCGGAAGTAGGGGTTTTCGTGGTCGATGCAGACCACTTTGTCGGTCTGCAGCGAATTGACTTCATAAACCACCATGTCCAGCGGCAGGCCGACGGAGATGTTGGATTTGAGGGTGGAGTCCATCGAGACCAGCGCGCATTTGGCGGCTTCGTCGAGCGGTGTTTCAGGCGTGATCACGCGGTCGAGCACCGGTTTGCCGTATTTGGACTCACCGACCTGGAAGTACGGTGTTTCCGGGGTCGCCTCAATGAAGTTGCCTGCCGAATACACCTGAAACAGGCGCATGCCTTCGCCGTGAATCTGGCCGCCGAAAATCAGCGAAACATTGAACTCGACGCCTGCGTGTTTCAGGTCTTCTGCATCCCGATCATGGACGCGGCGAATGGCCGAACCGAGAACGCGTGCGGCATCGAACATGCTTTTTGCATTCCATATGGTGATGGGCGGGCCGCCATCCGGGTCCTTGAGCTGCTCGACTTGCAGAATTTCCCGCACCGACTGGGATATGGAGAGGTTGCCGGCCGACAGCAGCACCATGAAGCGGTCGCCCGGCTTTTCATAAATGATCATCTTGCGGAAGGTGCTGATCTGGTCCAGCCCGGCGTTGGTGCGCGAGTCGGAGAGGAACACCAGGCCGGCGTTGAGTTTGATGGCGACGCAATAAGTCATGGAAGCGATGGTAGGTCAATCCGCTTTGGAAAGCTTTTTGAGTTGATAAAGGGCGTCGAGGGCTTCGCGGGGGCTCAGGGCGTCAGGATCAATGCCGTGAAGCGCCTTTTCCACGGCGCTGGGTTCGGCGGCGGGGCGTTCGGGCGGGGCGGCAAACAGGTCCACCTGCGCGCGGCTGGCGGTTTGCTGGGTTTCCAGCGCGTCCAGCGCATGCCGCGCATGGTTGACGACAGCGGCGGGCACACCGGCGAGTTTGGCCACGGCGATACCGTAGCTCTTGCTCGCCGGGCCGGGCTCGATGTGGTGAAGGAACACGATGTTGGCGCCGGACTCGACCGCGCTCACATGCACATTGACCGCTGCGTGGTGGCGCGCCGGAAACTCGGTGAGTTCGAAATAGTGCGTGGCAAACAGCGTGAAGGCCTGGGTCTTGTTGTGCAGGTGGGCGGCAATACCGCCAGCCAGCGCCAGGCCGTCGAAGGTGGAGGTGCCGCGGCCGATTTCGTCCATCAGCACCAGCGAGTGCGGTGTGGCCGCATGCAGGATTTGCGCGGCTTCCGTCATCTCGAGCATGAAGGTCGACTGCGCGTTGGCCACGTCGTCGGCCGCGCCTATGCGGGTGTGGATGGCGTCGATGGGCCCCAGGCGGCAAGCGCCGGCGGGCACATACGAACCGACGCTGGCCAGCAGCACGATGATGGCCACCTGGCGCATGTAGGTGGATTTACCGCCCATGTTCGGGCCGGTGATGATCTGCATGCGGCTCTTGCCGCCCAGGCCGCAGTCGTTGGCAATGAAGGAGCCCCCCGTGGTTTCGGCCAGCCGCGCCTCGACCACCGGATGCCGGCCCTGGCCGATCTCTATGCAGGGTTCCTTCACGAACAGCGGGGCGGTCCAGTTCAGCGTGAGTGAGCGCTCGGCCAGCGCGCACAGGGCGTCCAGCGAGGCCAGCGCACGCGCCAGGCGGGTGAGGGCGGGAACAAACTGCTGCAGCTCGTCGAGCAACTGCTCGTACAGCCATTTCTCCCGGGCCAGTGCACGCTCCTGCGCCGACAGGGCCTTGTCCTCGAAGGCCTTGAGTTCGGGCGTGATGTAGCGCTCGGCGTTTTTCAGGGTCTGGCGGCGACGGTAGTCGTCGGGCACCTTGTCGAGCTGGCCTTGCGTGACCTCGATGTAGAAGCCGTGCACCTTGTTGAACTGCACGCGCAGGTTGGCAATGCCGGTGCGGGCTTTTTCGCGGCTTTCGAGGTCGAGCAGGAAGTCGTCGCAGTTGGTCTGGATGGCACGCAGCTCGTCGAGGTCGGCGTCGCAGCCGTGGTTGATCACGCCGCCGTCGCGGATCAGCGCGGCGGGTTCGTCCAGCACATAGCGGCCCAGCAATGCCTCGCAGGCTGGCGGTGCCTTCAGATCTTCGAAAATATTGGTCAAAAGTGCCGGAAGCCCTTTGTGGCCGGGCGCAAGCAGCTCTGTTTTTTGTAGCGTGCAGCGCAACGCCACCAGCTCGCGCGGGCGCACCTGGCGCAGGGCGATGCGGGCGGTGATGCGTTCCACGTCGCTGCAGCCCTTGAGTCCCGTGCGCATTTTTTGCTGCAGGTTGCCGTCGCGCAGGGCGGTGATGGCATCAAGGCGTGCCTGTGCCTGGCTGCGTTCACGCCGCGGGCTGAGCAGCCAGCTTTTGAGGGCGCGGCTGCCCATGCCGGTGCTGCAGGTATCCAGCAGCGAAAACAGGGTGGGCGAGTCTTCCCCGCGCAGGGTCTGCGTCAGTTCGAGGTTGCGCCGCGTGGTCTGCGGCAGCTCGATCAGCTCGCCCGAGCGCACGACCTGCAGGCTGTGCACGTGGGACAGGGCGCGGCCCTGCGTGTGTTCGGCATAACCGAGCAGCGCAGATGCCGCGGCGTGGGCCTCCGGGAGCGCTTCCGCGTTCCATGAAGCCAGCGACGCGACCTGCAGCTGGGCCAGCAGCCGGCGCGCACCCAGCGCTGAATCGAACTGCCAGGCCGGCCGGGCGCTGACGGCGCAGCGCTGGGTTTTCAGGCGCTGCTCGAAAGCGGGCGTGACGTCGACGTTGTAGAGCAGTTCGCTGGGTGCAATCCGCGCTATCCAGGCTTCGAGTTCGTCGGGAGCGCAGTGCGCCAGGTGGATTTCGCCCTGGGTGACGCTGAGCCAGGCCAGGCCGCAGGTGTTGCGCAGCCCTTGGTGTACGGCCAGCAGGATGGATTCGGTCTTGTCGCTGAGCAGCTCGGTGTCGGTCAGCGTTCCGGGGGTGACCACCCGCACGACCTTGCGTTCGACCGGGCCCTTGGCCGTGGCGACATCGCCGACCTGCTCGCAGATGGCGACCGATTCCCCCAGCTTGATCAGTTTGGCGAGATAGCCTTCCAGCGAGTGGAAAGGCACACCGGCCATGACCACCGGCTCGCCGGCCGACTGGCCGCGCCGCGTCAGCGTGATGTCGAGCAGGCGCGCGGCTTTTTCGGCATCCGCATAAAACACTTCGTAAAAATCGCCCATGCGGTAGAGCAGCAGGGTGTCGGGATAGTCCGCCTTCAGGCCCAGATACTGCTGCATCATAGGCGTGTGTTTTCCGTTGCCGGCAAATGCCGGATCGGTGATGTCGGGAGGTAGCGCTGGATGGTTCACTGGGTCTCAGGCGATGACGGTAGATGACTGAATACACGGGTGAACTCAGCGCGGTGACAGGGAGCCAGCAGGGGCCGGGAAAATAATAGCACTTGCCGATGGGTCGTCGCCGGGCCATGCGGAAAATCGGCGGAACCGGGCTTCCTGGAAGCACCGCCCGGCTGCCCGCGCCATTTCGAATCCGTGAAACCAGACATTTCACTACAAAAAGAGATGGGTTCACGACGTAAACTTGCCGGGTTGAGCCTGAAAATGCCCGATAACAGTGCGGCAGGCCTCCAACGGTCTGCGGCGAGCTCGAAAAACTCCATCAAGGAAACCCATGCCCGAGCTGAACTCACCGGCTGCGTCATCGTCCTCTGCAGCCTTGGGCGGGTGTGATGTCCTGGTTATTGGCGGCGGCCCTGCGGGTTCAACCATAGGCGCACTGCTTGCGCAGCGTGGCCACAAGGTGGTCCTTCTCGAAAAAGACCACCATCCCCGTTTTCACATCGGCGAATCCCTGCTGCCTGCCAACCTTCCCCTGTTTGAAAAACTCGGGGTCGCCGACGCCGTCCGGGCGATCGGCATTGAAAAGTGGGGCGCCGAATTCGTTTCTCCCTGGCACGAAAGCAGGAGCCAGACCTTCAAGTTCGGCGATGCCTGGGACAAATCCATGCCTTTTTCCTACCAGGTGCGGCGTTCCGAGTTCGACGAAATCCTGATTCGCAACGCCGCGAAGGCGGGCGCCGAAGTGATTGAAGGCTGTCGCGTGCGCGAAGTCGCTTTTGCCCCCGACCACAGTGGTGCCACGGTGCATGCCGAACGCGAAGACGGCAGCGCCTGCCAGTGGCACGCCCGCTTCGTGGTCGATGCCTCGGGCCGCGACACCTTGCTGGGCAGGCAGTTCGACATCAAGCGGCGCAACCCCAAACACAACAGTTCGGCGCTGTATGCGCATTTCACCGGGGCCACCCGGCACCCGGGGCAGGACGAAGGCAACATCACGATTTTCTGGTTCGACCACGGCTGGTTCTGGTTCATTCCGCTGGCCGACGGCGCTACCAGCATAGGCGCGGTCGTCTGGCCGCATTACCTCAAGAGCCGCAGCAAATCCGTGAAAGACTTTTTCCTCGATACGATTGCCCTGTGTCCGGCGCTCGGCGAGCGGCTGGCCCATGCGACGCTGTCGTCCGATGTTGAGGCCACCGGCAATTTTTCCTATGCCTGCGAACATACCCACGGTCCCAGCCACCTGATGATTGGCGATGCGTTCACCTTCATCGATCCGGTGTTTTCATCGGGCGTCATGCTGGCCATGCAGGGCGGTTTTGTCGGCGCCGAAACAGTGGACACTTGCCTGCGTGAACCGGCAAAAGCCGCGGCGGCGCTGGCGCATTTTGACCGGGAGGTGCGCAAGGGGCCGAAAGAGTTTTCGTGGTTCATCTACCGCGTGACCAACCCGACCATGCGCGATCTGTTCATGGCCCCCAGCAATGTGTGGCGTGTCAAGGAAGCCCTGCTGTCCATGCTGGCGGGCGACATCTACGGCAAAACACCGATCTGGCGTTCGCTGGCGGTGCTCAAGGGTATTTTTTACGTGGCATCCATCCTGAACTTCAGGCGTTCGTGGCAGGCACTGCGCCTGCGCAAGGCCAACATCCGGGTAGTCGACGACGCAACACCGGCTGCGCGCTGACAAGGCGGTTGTATGGAAAACAAGTCGAATGCCCTTTTGAACGAGCCACTGGCACTGCCCGTGCGCCGCAGAGCCCTGCATGAAACCGCCCGGCTGCACCTGGGCTACCTGCTGCTGGGCCTGATGTCCCTGGTGGTGACCTTGCTGGCGTTTCCGATACGCGCGGTGCTCCCGCGCGTGATGAGCAAGCGGATAGGCCGCCGGCTGGTAACCCTCATGACGCGGCGTTACCTGAGGTTCCTGGTGTTGATGGGCGCCTGCCGCTTCGACCTCTCGGAGCTGGATGCGCTGCGGGACGAACCGGCCATGATTATTGCCCCCAATCATCCCTGCTTGCTCGACGCCGTGATGATCCTGTCGCGCCTGCCCGGCGCGGCGTGCATCATGAAGGCGGAACTCGTCAACAGCGTGTTTTATGGCGCGGGCGCGCGGCTGGCCGGCTACATACGGAATACGCCTTTGCGCACCATGATCCAGCTGGCGGTGGATGACCTGCAGCAGGGCAGCCATTTGTTGCTGTTTCCGGAGGGCACGCGGACCACGCGTTTCCCCGTGGGGCCTCTGCAGGGTACCACCGGCCTGATTGCAAAAAATGCCGGTGTGCCGGTCCAGACCGTTTTCATCGAAACCAGTTCGGGCTTTCTGGGCAAGGGCTGGCCCTTGCTGCAAGCCCCTAAAATGCCCATTACCTACCGGGTTCGCCTCGGCAGGCGTTTTGACCCGCCGCAGCACACCGCACGTTTTGTCAGCGAGCTCGAACAATATTTTCAGACCGAGCTGGCGCACGCGCAGTTGCCCGGTTTTCCAGTTTCACCGCCACCCTGATCTCCAGGGCCTGGCTTTATTTTTTTGCCAGGTTCCAGCGATGACTGCTTCCGTTCCGAGCGTGCACCAGACCCATCTGGTCCTGATACCCAGCTACAACCCCGGCCCCAAGGTCTACGACACCGTTCGCTCGGCACGCGCGCAATGGACACCGGTCTGGGTGGTGGTGGATGGCAGCACGGATGACAGCGCCGCCGGCTTGCAGGCCATGGCAGCCGGGGACGACGGCCTTCGCGTGATCGTGCTGCCGCACAACGTCGGCAAGGGCGCCGCGGTGCTGCACGGCATCGATCTGGCAGTGACGCAGGGCTTCACGCATGTGTTGACCATGGATTCGGATGGCCAGCACCCGGCGCACCTGATTCCGCAATTCATGGCTGCTTCAAGCGCGCAGCCCGGCGCCATGGTGCTGGGCATGCCGGTGTTTGCCGCCGACGCACCGCGCATTCGCGTGAACGGACGCAAGGTGTCCAACATCTGGGCCAACCTGGAAACCCTGTGGGCCGGCATTGGGGATTCCTTGTTCGGTTTTCGTGTTTATCCGATCGCACCGCTGCAGCGTGTCATGCATGGCAACCGCTGGATGCGGCGTTTCGACTTTGACCCCGAAGCGGTGGTGCGCATGTGCTGGCTTGGTGTCAAGCCAATCAACCTTCCGGCGACGGTCAAATATTTCCGGCCCGAAGAAGGCGGTGTATCGCACTTCAACTACCTGCGCGACAACGTGCTGCTGACGTGGATGCACTCGCGCCTGTTCTTCGGCTTTGTGCTGCGTCTGCCGGTGCTGCTGGCGCGGCGACTCGGCGGGAAGTAGGGTATTTCGCCCGCAGTATTGCTGTTGGCGGATCAAATGAGACCGTGTTTCCTGGCCCGGTAGGCCAGCTTGGCCCGCGTTGTCTGGAGCTGCCGTGCGGCGGCGGACAGGTTGCCTTGTGAGGCGGAAATCGCCCGTTGCAGCATGTCGCGTTCGGTTTGATCCAGCGACTGCGGCACCGGTGCTGCGTTTGACGGCGCTGCCGGGCCGGCCACCGGCGCGGAAAAATTCAGGGTGCCCGAGCTTCCCTGCAGCCGCAGGGTCATGATGTCCGCAGTCAGGGTTTCACCACTGGTAAACAGGTGATGGATGTCAATCAGGCCGTCGGTATCGGCAGTGATCACGGCACGCTCGATCAGGTTTTGCAGTTCACGGATGTTGCCCGGAAAGTCATAGTTCAGCAGCGCCCGCACCGCCGCCTGCGTGAAGCCGCTGGCCTGGCAGCCATGTTTGCGCCGGTAGTGGTTCAGGAAATGGGTCATCAGCAAGGGGATGTCGTCGCGCCGCTCGCGCAGCGGCGGCAGGTGGATGGGAAACACATTGAGCCGGAAGAACAAATCCTCCCGGAATTTGCCGTCCCGCACGGCCTGGCGCAAGGCTTCGTTGGTGGCTGCCACCACGCGCACATCCACCGCAATGCCGCGTGTTCCACCCACGCGCTCGATCTCGCCCTCCTGCAGGGCACGCAGCAACTTGCCCTGGGCGACAAAGCTCAGTGTGCCGATCTCGTCCAGAAAAAGGGTGCCGCCGCTGGCCCGCTCGAAACGGCCCGGCCGCGAATGGCTGGCGCCCGTGTACGCGCCCCGTTCCACGCCGAAGAGTTCGGATTCGATCAGGGTCTCCGGAATGGCGGCGCAGTTCACGGCGATAAAAGGCTGGTCCTTGCGCGGGCTGATCTTGTGCAGCATGCTGGCAAATTTTTCCTTGCCGACGCCGGACTCGCCTGTGAACAACACGGTCGCGGAGGTGCGTGCCACGCGGCTGAGCTGATGGCAGGCGGCGTTGAATGCGGATGAAGCGCCGACCATGGCATCGCCGGCCGGCGTGTCGAGTACCGGAAGCTCGGCGGCACGCGGGGCCGGGCGCGCATAGGCCGCGGTATCGACAAACTCCCTGGCGTTCAGGTAACGCATGTCCTGCTCGATGTCGTCCCACTTGTCGGCCGACTTGCCCACCACACGGCAGTGCGCATCACCCATGGAACGGCACATGGTTTCGCGAAAGACGATGAGGCGGCCAAACAGGGTGCTGACGTAGCCGGTGGCATAACCGACCTGCATCCAGCAGGCCGGTGAGCCGCCGATGCCGTAGGCGGCGATGTGTTCGTCGTCTTCGCTGGAGTTGTGCCACAGGAATTCACCCTCGTAGCCGCTGGTATCGGGGTCGTAGGACACCTGCACCAATTCCACCTTGACGACCCCCTCGAGTGCATGCAGGCGTGTGCCGGCGAGTGCCGCTGCCAGCGGATCGGCTTCAGGCCACTGCTTGCGCACCAGCTGGGCATCGCGTGCGCCGCTGACATAGCCGGCGCGGGTGAACAGTCCGCGTGCCTGCTCCAGCCCGAGGCTGTCGATCATCTCGCGCCGCAGGGAACCCAGTGCTTCGGTGTGCAGCAGGACCATGCGCTGGTCCTGCAGCCAGATGCGTCCGTCGCCCGGGGAGAAAAAGAGGCATTCGCTGATGTCCGACACCGTGGGGTGCGCGTTTCCTCCGGCATGCGTGCTGGCAAAACCACCCAGGGCCTTGGCAACCGAAGCGCTGTCGAAACTACCCAGGGTCGTCCCGCTCGCGCGGGCAACGTCGGCCAGGGAGATGCGTTCGGACTTGTGCATGGACTTGCTCGTTTGGTTAATCAACAGTGCAAATGTAGTTCATGTTATTGATCAATTGATCAATAAATAGCGACGATTTTGTCGTGCTGCGTTGCAGCAATGCGGTCTAGGGTATGTCCCTAATTTCCCTGTGAAAAGTGCCCTGGTGCGGTGCATCAATACATCGGTTGGAGCACCGCTGGTCCGTGCATTGCAATAAAGCCGGCATGCCGTACGCATGCGGCGATTTGAATCAACAACCGGAAGGACCAGCAAATGGGTGCATCAGATTCACTGACATTTTTCAATTTTCCCGCCCTTGCTCCCGCAGCCCTGGGCGGCGGGATACGCGAGGTGACCGAACCCGCCACCGGACAGGTCCTGTGCACCGTGGGTCTGGCCAATGCAGCGGATGTGGCTGTGGCCACGCAAGCAGCCGCTGCCGCGCAAAAAGCCTGGGTGGCGGTGCCACCGCGCGAAAAAGCCGAAGTATTCCGCCGCGCAGGGGCACTGTTTCAGCAACATTTTGACGAGCTCGCGTTGTATGCCACGCGGGAGACGGGCGGCATCCTGCCCAAAGGCCAGCATGAAATTCGAGAGGCCATCACGATTTGCCATCTGGCCGCTGCCATGCCTTTGCAGTCGCAAGGCCATGTGCTGCCCAGTGTGCCGGGCCGCACCAGCATGGCACGCCGTGTGCCGCATGGCGTGGTGGGGGTCATCTCGCCGTTCAACTTTCCGCTGATCCTGACGATCCGTGCCGTGGCCCCGGCACTGGCGGCGGGCAATGCGGTGGTGGTCAAACCCGATACCCGCACGCCCGTCACCGGAGGCCTGATGATTGCCCGCATTTTTGCGGAAGCGGGCCTGCCCAAGGATCTGCTGCAGGTTCTGCCTGGCGACGCCGATGTGGGCGAGGCCCTGGTGACTGATCCGCTGGTGCCCATGATCGCGTTCACCGGATCGCCCGCAGTGGGTCGGCGCATTGGCGAGCTGGCGGGCCGGCATTTGAAGAAGGTGTCGCTGGAGCTCGGTGGTGCCAACTCGCTGATCATCCTGGACGATGCCGACCTGGACGTGGCTGCCAGCAATGCGGCCTGGGGGGCCTACCTGCACCAGGGGCAGATCTGCATGGCTTCTAACCGCATTCTTGTGCATGAAAGCATTGCCGCCGCGCTGACGCAGCGCCTGGTGGCCAAGGCCACACATTTGCCGGTGGGTGACGGTGCCAGCGGCCAGGTCGCGCTGGGCCCACTGATCGATGCGAAGCAGCGCGACCGGGTGCATGCGATCGTGCAGGACAGCGTCAAGGCCGGCGCCAGGCTGGAGGCGGGCGGTACGTTTGATGGCCTGTTTTACAAGCCCACCGTGCTTTCTGGTGTAAAGCCAGGCATGCGCGTGTTTGACGAAGAGACCTTCGGCCCGGTGGCGAACATCGTCACCTACAAAACCGACGAAGAAGCCATTGCGCTGGCCAACAACAACACCGGCAGCCTGGCCTCTGCTGTCATCTCCAGATCGGTCGGGCGCGCGATGGCGATCGGGCAGCAACTCAGGTCCGGCATGGTCCACATCAACGACCAGACGGTGAATGACGATTGCGTCAACCCTTTCGGCGGACCCGGCATCGCGGGCAATGGCAGCAGCGTGGGCGGACCTGCTGACTGGGAGGAATACACCCAGTGGCAATGGATCACTGTCAAGGACGCGGCGACCATGTTTCCGTTTTGAGCCGCGCATTTTTCAATTTCATTTCTGCAAGGAGACAAACAATGAGTCTGCATGGCAAAACCATCGTGATCACAGGCACCTCGTCGGGCATTGGCGCCGAGGTGGCCCGGCTTGCCCGCTTTCAGGGAGCCTGGGTCATTGGTGTGGACCGCAACGACCCTGGCCTGACGCTGGACGGCTTCGTCAAGGCTGATCTGGGGACTGTCGCTGCCATTGACGCTGCGGTGACCCAGTTGCCTGAGCGCATTGACGCCTTGTGCAACATTGCCGGCGTGCCCGGTACAGCCGATGGCGACCTGGTGGCACGTGTGAACTACCTGGGTTTGAGGCATTTGACGGAGAAGGTACTGGCGCGCATTCCACACGGCGGCAGCATTGTCAACGTGGCTTCCATACTGGGGGCCGAATGGCCGCTGCGCCTGAACCTGCACAAGGAACTGGCGGCGGCGAAGAGTTTTGAGGCAGGTGCTGCCTGGTTGCGCGATCACCCCGTGCCGCACGCAACCTGCTACCAGTATTTCAAGGAAGCCCTGATTGTCTGGAATGCCACCCAGTCGCAGGAGTGGTTCATGGGCAAGGGCGTGCGCATGAACTGCGTGGCTCCCGGGCCGGTATTCACGCCGATTCTGGGGGACTTCGTCACCATGCTCGGACAGGAGCGGGTCCAGGCCGATGCCCATCGCATGCTGCGTCCCGGTTTTGCCGATGAGATCGCGCCCGTGATTGCCTGGCTCTGCAGCGACGCAGCGCGCTGGGTCAGCGGCGCCAACATTCCCGTCGATGGCGGCCTGGCTTCGACCTACCTCTGAAGCGCCTCAAAAAATAACCACGAATCAACGGAGACATCATGAAACACATTTCTGGAAAAACAGTCATGGCGGCGCTGCTCGCACTGGCGGGCACAGCACACGCCGACATCAACATCGGCGTGAGCCTGTCGCTGACCGGGCCGCTGGCTTCACTGGGGTTGCCGATCAAGGCCTCGTTGGACCTCTGGCCCGACCGCATTGCGGGCGAGAAGATCAAGCTGCTTGTACTCGACGACGCATCCGACACCACGGCTGCCGTGAAGAACACGCGCCGCTTCGTCATCGAGAGCAAGGCCGATGTGTTGCTGGGTTCCTCGGGCGTGCCGGCGGTGCTGGCCATGGCCCCGGTGGCCTCCGAGGCAAAAACCGTGCAACTGGCTTTTGCACCGGCGCCTCGGCCTGGTGGCCAGGACGACTGGACCTTCCCCTTGCCGCAGCCGGTGCCGCTGATGTCCGATGCGGTGGCCAGGCGCATGGTGGCCGACAAAGTCAAGAGGGTGGCCTTCCTGGGATGGAACGAAGGTTATGGCGAGATGTGGCTGCAGGCCTTCACCGCCTCTGCCAGGAAAGCGGGACTGGAGATCGTCGCCACCGAGCGCTTCGCGCCGCCGGACACCGCCATCACCGCGCAGGCGCTGAAGGCGATTGCGGCCAAGCCTGATGCCGTGCTGATTGTGGGCGCCGGTTCGGCCGCCGCGATGCCGCAGATCAACCTGCGCGAGCGAGGCTGGAGCGGCCCCATTTACCAGACCCACGGTGCCGCCTCACCCGACCTGGTGCGCGTGGGCGGCAAGGCCATGAATGGCGCCATTCTGCCTGCGGGGCCGGTGTTGGTGGCTGAGCAACTGGCCGCCAACAACCCGATCAAGCCGGTGGCGCTGGATTATGTGAATGCCTTCGAAAAGACGCATGGCGCCAACTCGCGCACGCAGTTCGGGGCCCATGCCCACGACGCGCTGAAAGTGCTGCAACGCATCGTGCCGCTGGCCCTGAAGAAGGCCAAGCCGGGCACGCCGGAATTCCGCCAGGCGCTGCGCGATGCGCTGGAGAGCGAGAAGGAAATCGTCATTTCGCATGGCGTTCTCAACTTCACGCCGGCGGACCACATCGGCTTTGACGAACGCGCTGCCGTGATGCTGAAGATCGAAGGCGGGCAGTTCGTGCTGCAGCGCTGAAGAAAAAAACACTGGACAGCGCATGGAAAAAGACGCCCACCGCATGAAGCGCCCCGCCTTCAGCGATGAGGTGGCGCCGGTGATCGCCTTCCTGTGCAGCGACGCGTCGCGCTGGGTCGGCGGCATCGACCTGCCGGTGGACGGCGGGCTGGCCTCGACCTACATCTGACCGGAGACCGGCGCGTCATCATGGCAGCTCAAGTCTTTGACATCACGGTCGGTGGCCGGTGCGGTCCCGGCCGCTGCATGTGCCGCGGCCCCTGTCCGGATACAGGCGCCACCGCGGCCACGAACGAGCCCTGAACCGTCCCTGAACAATCACCGTTTTTTAGCACCAAGAGGAAATTTTATGAAACACACCAAGCTTTACCTGGGCGCCGCCTTGCCCATCGCCGCAGGTGGCGGTTCGACCTATCCCGTCGAGGCCGAAAACCAGTTGGCAGTGTCACCATGAGCGATACCTTTGTTTCGATCAATGGCGCCAGGATCCGCTACCGGGACAGCGGTGGCGCGGGGCCAGCGGTGCTGATGACGCATGGTATTGGCGAGTCGCTGGAGTTCTGGCACCGGCAGTTCGATGACCTGGGCCCGTCCCGGCGTCTGATCGCCTGGGACATGCCGGGGCATGGTCTGTCGGATGAATCCGCAGACGCGATGAGCCTTGAGGGGCAGGCCGACGTGGCCTGGAAGCTGCTGGACCAATTGGGGGTCGAGCGGGTGCATCTGGTGGGCAACTCGCTCGGGGCGGCCATGTCTCTGCGCATGGCCGACCAGATGCCTGCTCGCGTCGGTTCTCTGGTGCTGGCCAACTCGGCAGCTTTGGGAGCCGACGTGTTCGGAGCGTTCAAGCTGATGGCGCTGCCCTGGCTGGGAGAGTTGATGAACAAGCCGGGGCCCATGGCGGTGGCGCAACAGATCAAGGCCATCGTCCTTCGACCCGAAGCGATCACGCCATTGGTGCGTGCCGCCATCGAGCGCAATGTGCGCAGGCCAGGCGCGGCAGCCCACTTTCTGAGCCAGCTTCGCGCGATGACCACGCTGCGTGGCCAGCGCCGGGAGGTGTGGACGCGCTCACATCAGATTCTGACAAGCCTGCGTATGCCGACGCGGATCGTTCATGGTGAACAGGATGTGGTGTTGCCGGTCGCCCACTCCGTCACGGCGCATGGCCTGTGCAGTGGTTCGGAGCTGGTACGGCTCCAGGACTGCGGGCATACACCACAGCTTGAACAACCCGAGGTGTTCAATGCGCTGCTGCGAAAGTGGCTTCTGTAAATCAGGAGATGCCTTTTCCATCGGCAGTCCGCGAGGGGCCTTCAACCGGGCTTGATCGCCTGATATTCGGAAAACACCCCCACTTCCAAGTGCTGCCTGACCTGTGCCAGTCCGGCCGCGCTCAGGGTGGCTATGACTTGCTCTGGTGGCACACAGGCCTCAATGCTGTCCCAGTAATAGCGCCAGATGGTCGCCGTATCTTTTCGCTTTGAAATAAACCGCGTGAGCAGCGGTATCACGCCGCGCATGTAGGTTTTGAGCAGCCATCGGCCCCAGCTGCTCTTGGCCTGCGTGATTTCAAGGATGCACAGGCGGCCACCGGGCTTGAGTACCCGCTGGAATTCTGCAAATGCCACGCCCAGGTCGCTGATGTGGCGAAGCGCGTAGCCCATGCTCAGGAAGTCAAAGTGGTTGTCCGGGAAGGGCAGTGATTCGGCCCGGCCTTCCGTCAGCACCATGGTTTTGGGCAATTTGCTGGCCGCCATCATGCCGGGGCTGGGATCGACCCCGGTCACCAGGGCAGGATCGCCGGCCAGGAGGCAGGCCTGCGCCGCGACAAGTCCGGTTCCCACGCCTACGTCGAGCACCCGCATGCCCGCTTTCAAGCCGCCCCGGATCAGCGCCTGGCGCCGATAACGGGAACCGGTGCCCCATGCCAGCATGGCCTCGATGCGGTCGTAGTCCGCCGCAGTGTTGTCAAAAATCTTGCGCAAATAGGCTTGCCTGTCCTGCTCGGTCTGGTAGTAGTCGGTGAGCGGGTGATGGGGTGCGTGTGCCGCAGGGATGGGCAGGGAAGTCTTCATGGGGTGTTACCTTTGGACCTGAAGCGGCAGTTGGACGTGCCCTGGAATGGCCGTCATGGTCGTGCGTTGGCAAGGTGCGACAAAAAAGCAGGTGGACGCCTGCCGGCAGGAGTACGCGGCCAGGCGTACTCAGAGGGGGGTAGCTTGATCGGCGCCGCGCTCTTCGCTCTTACCTGGAGGTCATTGCCCTGAACGCCGAATTCACAAGTTTCAGGCGTCTTTTTTCGGGTGTCAATCGGACAAGGGCCCGAACGCGGGTCAGATCATGCCGCCGTTGATGGAAATAACCTGGCCACTGATATAGGCCGCCTGTTCCGAGGCGAGAAAGCCGACCAAGTCGGCCACTTCTTCGGCCTTGCCGGCCCGCTTCATGGGAACCATGCGGTCGATGACGTCCTTGCTGAAAGCACCCTGGGTCATGGCGGTGTCGATGATGCCGGGCGCCACGGCGTTGACCGTGATGCCGCGGCTGGCCACTTCAAGCGCCAGGGATTTCGTGGCGGCGTGCAAGGCGCCCTTGGCCGCCGAGTAGTTGACCTGGCCCCGGTTGCCGGCTACCGCCGCCACCGAGGTGATGGTGATGATGCGGCCCCATCGGGTGCGGATCATCGGCATGGTCAGCGGCTGGGTGACGTGGAAAAAACCATTGAGCGATACGTCGAGCACACGCTGCCACTGGGCCAGCTGCATGCCGGGAAACACGGCATCGTCGTGGATGCCTGCGTTGTTGACCAGCACCTGGATGGGTCCCTCTTCGAGCAGTATCTCCAGCGCTGCTGCCGTGGCTGCTGCATCGGTGACGTCGAAGGCCACAGCCTGCGCCCGGCCACCCTGTGCCGCGATATCGGCGGCGACCGCCTGGGCTTTCGCCAGATGGCTGTTGGCGTGAACGATGACGTGAAAGCCGTCGGCCGCGAGCCGCCGGCTGATGGCGGAGCCGAGTCCGCCGCTTCCGCCGGTGACCAGTGCGCGTTTGGGGCTTGATGTCATGGGGATGTGCCTGCGGTTGCAGTTTGCTGTGTTGACGGCGGGAGCGCAAGCGCCGAGGCGTCGAGCACCACCACGGCGCGTCCGGCGAGCAGGTTCTGGTCGCCGGCCTGAACGGTGAAGCTGTAGAGGATGGTGTTGTCATCCCCCGTGAGCCGGTCGGCGCGGATGGTCAGGGGGCCGGCGATGGTGTCCAGCCGTTCGACCGACATGGTGACGCTGCGCACGCTGGCCAGGTAGCCGGCACGGGGCGGTGTGTTTTCAGCACCTTCACCGGCCAGGGCCTGGGCCACCAGCGTGCCGTGCACGGCCATGGCTTGCGCCGCGTATTCGACGCCGCAGGCCGCGCCCAGCCGGCCATGAGCCCGCAGGGGATGGTCGGGCGCGCGGTGGCTGCTGGCCTGGCAAACAATGTGTTGCGCGTCCCAGATGCTGACGCTGTCGAGCAGGCACATGCTGCCCTGGTGGGGAATGCGGCGCGCGATGTCGTCGTGCTGCAGGGTGGTCGGAAGATGCGGCGGTATCAGCACGGTGCCGCCCGCACGGCCAGCTGCAGGCCTTCAAGGTAATCGAGCACGACGTCGCCCGCATCGCGTGCGGCGACACTGCGCAGCAGCGGCAGGCAGCGCGCGGCGGGAATGCCTGTGCGAAGGTGTTCCAGTGTGCTGTCTGCCATGACCGTTGCGCTGGCGCTTGTCAGGCAGGTCGTCGGCGTCAGTGTCCACTGCGCCAGGCTGCGTTCGCTGCGCTGGGGTGCCAGCACCAGTGCCACGCCAAAAGTGTCCGACAGGGGACGCACGCTGCGCAAGGGCTCGGGGTAATCGGTGTCATAGGCGACCAGCAGTACCGCGGTCTGTTCAACCGCCACCTGGGTCATGGCTTCAAGCAGGCCGGCTGCAAAACTGGCGTCGTAGGCGCAAAGCACCGAGGAGGTGGCCATGGCCCCGCTTGAAATGCTCCAGTAGCCGGAGGAGGCGTTGTGCACCGAGTTGTGAAAACGCGTGGGAGAAATCAGCTTGTCGCCTGATGCCAGGGCGCTGCAGATTTCATGGCAATTGATGGCGTCGCCGCTGGATGATGAAAAAACCGAGGGCAGGTCAGTCGCAGCGCGGCCCGACGCCGTCACGGCTTCCTGGCCGACTGCCAGCGAGACCTTGACCACGGCGCCTGCGCGCCGGCGTTCCGCCGCGGGCAGGGCCATGGGCAGCGGCAGCACGCAACGCGCCGCTTCATGAGGTACGCGGCCCGCCAGCTGTTCGCTGCCCGGCCCCCAGCCCGACAAACCAGGCCCGAGCAGGCCGATACCTTCGACAAAAACCGTGAGAGTCGGCGCGGTGGATGGATGTGTCATCGTTGTTTTACCCGGCACGGCCAAAAACCAGGCTGCAGTTGGTACCACCGAAACCAAAGGAGTTGCTCAGCACGCGAGTCACGGCCTCTTCGCGATTTTCCAGCAGGTAGTTCAGGGGCAGCGCCGCGTCCAGCGCCTGCGTATTCAGGCCCCCGGGCAACAGACCGTTTTGCAGGGCCAGCGCGCTGATCACGGCTTCGACACCGCCTGCCGCGCCCAGGGCGTGGCCGGTCGCGCCCTTGGTGGAGCTGCACGGCGTGTTGGACCCGAACAGCGCAACCACGGCTTTGGTTTCTGCAGCGTCATTGCTCGGTGTGGCGGTGCCGTGCAGGTTGATGTAGCCGATATCGGCTGGGGCCAGCCCGGCCATGTCCAGGGCGTCCTGCATCGCCATGCGCGCGCCCAGTCCTTCGGGATGGGGCGAGGACATGTGGTGGGCATCGCTGGATTCACCCACGCCAAGAAAAAGCACGGCTTCACCGTCCAGATGTTCAGGTGCCCATTCGAGCAGGGCGAAGGCTGCCGCCTCGCCGATGGAAATGCCGTCGCGTTCCGCGTCGAATGGCCGGCAGGCCCGCGTGGACGTCAGGCCCAGGGAGTTGAAGCCATACAGGGTTGTCAGGCACAGCGAATCCACCCCGCCGACGATGGCCGCGTCAATCAGCCCCGCGGCCATCATGCGGCGCGCCGAAGCAAACACCTTGGCGCTGGACGAGCAGGCGGAGGACACCGTCATGGCCGGACCCTCCAGCTGGAAAAACTCGCGCACAAAGGAAGTGACGGAAAAAGGATTGTGCGTTGCGGCATACCTGAAGCCGTCGGGCAGTTTGCCGGTCAGGGGATCGAGGTGGCGATAGGCCATTTCGGTCTGCAGGATGCCGGAGGTGCTGGTGCCGAGGAATACGCCAATGCGCCGGCGTCCGACGCGAGCGGCCAGGGTCTGCACTGCTGCGTCAAAGTGGTCTTGCCGCAGGCCGAGCTGGGCCAGGCGGTTGTTGCGGCAATCGTAGGCCTGCAGTGCCGCAGGCAACACCTCGTTGTCCAGGCCTTCCACGGTGCCTGTCCATGTGGCCAGATCGACCGAATCGAAATCACAGGGTTTCAGGCCGCTACGCTGCGCCCGCAGCGCGGCCAGGGTCGGCTGCAGGCCCTGGCCAATACAGCTTGTTGCGGTGAAGTGGGAAAGCAGGATGGGTCGCACAGTGCCTGGGGGTGAGCTGGGTGATGAATTCATGGTAGCAAACGCGGGGTAACCGCTCAGGCGGCGGGCAGGCGAGCCACCAGCAGCACATTGGCAAAAGGGGTGCCCTGGCTCATGGCTTTGGCCTCCACCATGAACCCGAGTTCTTGCAACACCGCTTCCCACTCGGCGATGGTACGGCAGTGCAACGTTCCCAGACGGTGGCCGCGCAAGGTGGTCACCACATGGTCAACCCAGTTGCTGAAGGCAAAGGGCAAGCCGGCAGCGGCATCGCCTACACGCAGCAACAGCACGCCACCGGGAGCCAGCGACCGGCGCACGCGTTGCAGCACCTCATCCTGCGCGGCAACCGGAACGTAATGCAGCACGTCCAGAATCACCACCGCATCGGTTTGATCGAACTCGGTGCGGCACATGTCTGCCTGCACGAATTGGGCCTGTCCTCCGCGGACGGCGCCGGCCAGGGCCTGTTCCGCCCGTTCGACATCGTGGGCCATCAGTTCGACGCCCTGCACATGGGACGCCGACGGTGCGGGCAGCCAGGCAGCCGGCCACTGGCCGCGTGCGGCGCATGTTTTGGCGGCGAGCAGCCAGGAGGTCAGCAAACCCTGGCCGCAGCCGATGTCCAGAATGCGCGAACGGCCGGTCAGCAGGCCTGCAGCCAGCAGATGGGCAAACACGGGATCACCGCCGAGTTTGCCGCGGGCAAACATCCAGGTGTAGAGACCCACCGGCTTGTAGGGCGCCGCAGCCAGCGAGATGAGGTTTTTGATGAAGGCGGAAGGCGTGGGATTCATGGCTGGGCTGCAGGTAACGTGACCGGTTGAGGCTCGGCCTGGTGGAAGGTGTGGAAATACCGATTTTTACCGAACACGGTCAGGCAGCGGTGGACAGTTAGTGCAGTGTTGCACGCTGTCTGGAACATAAAAGCGCGCCTTTTGTGCCATGGCGGCGTTGCAAATCCGCGCGATACCTCGGGTATCGCTGTGGTTTGCGCTTTGTCCTGACCCAAAATCCATCGCTTTTATTTGTTCCATCAAGCATGCAACACTGCACTAGTCATGGCGGGCTCCAGAACGCTGCAGATGGCGCAAGGCCCACCACGCAGCGAACGCACCCAGCGCAAGCCCGGCCCACATGTCAACGGCCACATGCTGGCGGGTGGCGACCGTGGAGTAAACAATGCCTGTGCACCACAGCGCATTGAACAGGCGAACCCACAGCGGCGCGCCGAAACGGCGCAGCAGGTGATGCATCCAGAATCCCGAGAAAGCAGCGGTGGCGACGTGCAGGGACGGACAGGCATTGCCCGAGGCGTCCATGTTTTTGAGGAAGTCCACGCCCGGATACAGGGCCCAGTCGATATTGGCCACGGGAACGGTGGTGGGCCAGAAATAAAAAATGATCAAGCCGGTCAGGCAGGTGCCGGCCATGGCCAGGGCGTAGACATAGAGTTCGCGCCGGTTCGCCAGAAAGGCCGGTGGCAGGGAAACATACACCCACAGGGAGACATACAGGGGCAGGGCCATGGGTTGAAAGCCGATCAGCCGGTCCAGCAGGGTGATTGGCATCACGGTGACAGGGTAGGCCGGATTTTTGAGGACATAGAAGTAAGCGGCAAAAAACACGGCAATAAAAACCGGTATGCCAATACTTTTCAGGCCCAGGTCCAGAGGCACAAGCCGTGCAGCCTGGCGGTACCAGGGCAGCGGTTCCTGGTGGAGGGATGTGGTCATGCGAGGGCCTGGGGCAGGGTGACGGGTCGCAAGTGGGCGGCCGCAGCGGATTCGAGAACGACGGGCAACACCTCGAGGATGACCGGCACGCCGGCAGCAGTGCGTGCGGCGTTGCCGTCGTGCAGCAGCAGGATGGCGCCAGCCTTCAGGCCGCGCAGCAATTTGGCCGCGACCGCCGCCGTATCGCCGACCCGTGTGTCGAAACCGCGTGCCGACCAAGTGGCGAGCCGCAGCTCCAGCTGCGTGAGCACCGGCTCGAGGAAAGGATTGCGCAGGCCGGCCGGCGCGCGGAAAAACAATGGCCGCTGGCCGGTGATCGCTGTCAGCGTGTCCTGCGCGGCCTGGAGCTCCCGCGTCATGCCACGCGGACCCATGACTGAAAAATGGTGGCGGTGATGCTGGCTGTGGTTTTCAACTGCATGGCCCCGGCGCACCATTTCCCGGCACAGCTCCGGGTAACGCGCCGCCTTTTCGCCGATGCAGAAAAAAGTCACGTGGGCTCCGTAGCGGTCCAGCAGGTCGAGCACCTGCGGCGTGACGAGCGGGTCGGGCCCGTCGTCGATGGTCAGGGCAATTTCGTTCCTTGCTGCGGCGGTTATTGGCAGCTGCGTCCAGTTTGGTCCCAGCCAGCGGCTGCGCGGCCAGAGTCCCACGGCGGCAATCAGCAGATGGTTGCCGGCCACTGCGGCAAGTACCCAAGGCCACCATGCGGGAGCCGTGATGACGGCAAGCAGCGCCAGCAGATGCAACGCGATGGATGCGCGTATCAGCGGTGTGGAATGCCAGCACGACTCAGGTTTGCGCATCGGGCTGCCTTGCAAAAATTGCGGCGTACACCAGGGCCAGAACCACACCCGGCGCCACCGTGACGCCCATGGCTTGCAGGATGGAAACATTGGAAAACGCCAGCAAGCCAAAACCGGCAACGGTTGTCAGGTTGGCTAGCAGCATGGACGCGAGTGTGCGATGGGAGATGGCTATGTGGGGATCGGGCCGGTCAAAAAACAGCGCATAGTTCGAACCTACCGCCACCACCAGCAGCAGGCCCACCAGATGCAGGATGATCAGTGGTTGGCCGGCCAATGCCAGACCGGCTGTGACGGTGATGACCGAGGCCAGGAGGGGACCCATGGTGCGAAGCACGCGCAGCGGCGAACGGAAAATGGCCAGCAACAGCAAAACAATGGCCACCAGCCCCCCGAGAGACAGCAGGGTGGCTTCGCGCAGATAGCCTGAATACAGGCGGTCGGATTCGGCCTTCATGTCGACAAACAGCGCATTCGGCAATCCTGTGGCCGCCAGCCCGCTGCGGATCGGGTCGGTCCTGATTTCGGCACCTTTGGGCGCTTTGAGTGGCAGCAGGGCGGTCCAGCCGCCACGGGATTGCTGAAGCAGCAAGGCATCAACCGCCATGGCCATGGAGGTCTGCTCCAGATCGCCTGGCTGCAACAGGGGCCGGTTGCGCGAGGCTTCCGCGTCCGCAAGAAAAGGCGTGAACAGCGATGTACGCACGGGCAGGCCTATGACGGCCTGCGACAGACGGGACTGGAGCTGGTCGGGCGGGGGCAAGCTGGCTTGCCGGGCGCGTTGCGTGGCCGTGCTTGGAAGATAGCGGCTCGGACTCTCGAAGCCGGCGAGGTCTCCCTGGTCGACTTGCGCCTGCAGGAGCAGGGACACCTTTTCGGACGAAGCCAGGACGGACTCCCGGCTGTCGCCGGTGATCACGACCACATAACGCACATCGGGTGCGCCCATGTCGGCACGCAGGCGTTCGTCGAGCGCAATATCGGCTTGCGACACCGGACTCAACGAAGAGATTTTCTCGTTGAGCAGCGTGTCGTGGTGAGTGGCGAGCACGGCGCTGGCGGCCAGCAGCAACAGGGCCGCCGGCCAGCGCAGGACTGCAGCGCGCTGCGTCAGCTGGCTGAGTACGCGGCCAATCGCCGATACGTCGTGGATGCGGAATTTGCCGGGCAGCAGGTGGGGCAGAACGAAACGGGTCATGGCGGCAGCGGCCATCAGCCCGGCGATGGCGTACAGGCCGAGTTGCGCCAGACCGGGGAAACCAGACAGCAGCAGCGAGGCAAAGCCGCAGATCGATGTCAGCACGCCCAGCCGGATGGTGGGCCAGAACCTTTTGACCCAGGTTTCCTGTTGTTCGTCAGCCTGTTCGGATTGCACAAACAGGTAGATCGAATAATCGACTGCTTCGCCGATCAACGCCGTACCAAAACCGAGGGTGATGCCGTGCACTGAGCCGAATCCGAGGCTGACAGCAGCAACCCCGGCCAGTACACCGCTGATGACGGGTAAAAACCCCAGTACCAGCGCGGTGGCCGAACGGTAGACCAGCAGCAGCAGCGAAGCGATGATGACGACGCTGATAAGCGAGAGATGGCTGACCTGGCTCTGGATGGCCTCGCGCGAGGTGACTGAAAAGACGCCAGGCCCGGTCATCACCAGCTTCGCAGCAGGGCTGGTTTGCCTGGCCGTGTCAAAGGCCTGCCGGATGATAGTCATGGCGCTTTGCTGTGCATCGGTGTCGGATCCTGCGGCACGTGTTTGCATCAGCATCAGGGCGCGGGACTCGTCGCGCGAGGTCCAGACACCGTCCACCAGGGCCGGCTGGGTGCCACTGTCCAGCTGCCCCAGCAGCTGGACCATTTCACCGGTCGGGTCGCGCGGCAGCAGGGACTTGACCAGCAGCCCGGCGGGCGAGGCCAGCAGGTCTATGCTTTCCGCCAGAGCGGCGTGCAGGCCGTCGGCGCTGAAGCGTTCAGGGGTTACCGCGGGGCTCAGCAAATAGCGGTTGTTGAACAGAAAAGCCTGGTCGCGCTCCTTGGTGATGGGTTCGCCGTTGTTGACAGTGACGAAAGCCGGGTCGGCGCGCAGGACCTGTGCAACCTGCTTGGACAGGCGGGCGCGAGTTGGCGCGTCGGCGCCTTCAATGCCCACCAAGATCAGGCGCGAGGCCAGGCCATCCTTCAATTGGTCCATCAGCAACTGCTGCTCGGCAGTGGGCGTGCGCGGAAGAAAGGCCGACAGGTCCGTGGTGAAGTGGGTTCGGCTGATGATGGCGCCGCAGGCCAGCAAAAAGGCGAGCCAGAGCCAGACCGGCAGAAGCTGGCGCCGGAACCACCGGGTTGTCATGGCTTGGCCAGCGGGGTGATCATCATCACCGAGCGGTCCTTGTCGGTCTGCTCGATTTCAATTGACTTCACCTCGGCCTGACTGCCGCCGATGCGGATGCGCTGTACCACCTGCAACATGCGCGTTTCCATGGGCCGCAGGACCAGGGTCCAGCGTTCTTCGGAGCCTTCCAGCTCCAGGTTGTAGACGCGGCGCAAGGCGGTGATGTCGCCGGCCAGGGTGCCGCGTATGCTTTCGGTGAAAGCCGCCAGTTCGGGGTAGTCCTGCAGGCGCAACTGCATGCGGCGCTGGCCGCGCTCCACCGTGAGGCTGGCGCCTTCGATCAGCAGCGATTCCGGCCTGGGCTTGAGTGTGCGTTTTTCCAGCCGGTCCGGTGCAGTGTAGAGCAGCTCGCCGGAAGACTCCACGGGCTGCTCAAGCATGGCAATGTATTTTTTTTCGACAAAGCTGGCACGTCCCGACTTGTTCTGGGCCAGGCCCTGCATCAGCTTGGCCACATCCCAGGCCGCGTGGGCGGGGCTGCAAAGCAGGCCGATCAGCAGGCCGGCGCCTGCCAGCCAGGCCTTGACGGGGGGAGGGGTCAGGAACGGTGCGTCAGTCATGGGTCGGGACCGGGTTTGGCCGCGGGCGGAACGGCCGCTTGCCAGAAATTGAAGAAATTGAACCAGTTGTAA
This sequence comes from Polaromonas sp., assembly GCF_049790275.1. GTDB lineage: Bacteria > Pseudomonadota > Gammaproteobacteria > Burkholderiales > Burkholderiaceae_C > Polaromonas. Next base: position 14,017 of record NZ_JBAQYR010000016.1, on the reverse strand, counting down.
GGTGCCCGGCGGCAATGCTGCTCCAGCAGCGCGGCGTAGCGGGCCATGGCCGCCTGCACCGCCGCTTCGCGTCCGCCTGCGCAGGGCACGGAAAAATCGGCCAGCGTTTCAAAATGGATATCGTAGCGATTGCCCCCGCCATACAGTCCGACCATGAACAGGACGGGACGGCGCAGGATGGCCGCCATGCGGAATGGCCCGACAGGAAATTCGGCGACTTCACCCAAAAACGTCGCAGGCCTGGTTGTGTCGTTGTTCAGGCGGCGGTCGGCCAGCATGCCGACGACACTTCCGCCTTCGATGAGGTCATGAACCCGCAGCATGGAATCTGCATGGCCCAGTGCAACGATATCCTGTTGCGCCGCTGGGTTGATAGCGCCCAGTGCGGCGTTGATTTTTCGCGCGTTCTCCTCGTACATCACCATGGCCACACGAAGGCCGGGTTGACGGCGGCCGACCGCGCGCAGCACTTCAAAGCTGCCGGCATGAGACCCCATGAGGAACACGCCCTTGCGGTCCGCGGTGAGGTCTGCCACCAGGTGTTCGTTGTGGACATGGATATCGAAAAGGCCGAAACGTTCATTGACGAGGTAGACCCGGTCGTGAATGACGGATGCGAAGCTGAAAAAATGCCTGAAGATGTGGCGCCAGCCCACGGGTTCCCGTGCGGGCAGTGCCAATGCCCGTTGCAGGTAGTCGCGTGATGCGCGGCGCGCTTCGGCATTGGCCAGGATGAAATAGGCGGTGATGCCGTATAAAACGACGCGCCCGGCAGCGCGGCCCAGGCGCAATGAAATCCAGGTCATGACGCGCAGCAGGAGCATGTTGCTGCTTTCGGGGCGGTCTTGCCACCTGGCCTGGCTGTCCTGATTCGGCGCGGCCTGACTCATGGGCTGCTTTCGAACACGAAAGTGCCCGTGGCCACGGGCCGACCTTCACACGCGATGTCAAAACGGGTGTGGCCCGCAGCGGTGGCTGTGCAGGAAATAGACAGGATTTCGTCGGGCAGCACCGGGCTGAGAAACTTGGCCGAGTTGACCAGGCAGCGCGGCGCCGGTCCGGGATTCTGGCCGTTGGCTGCGTCTGCGGCAGTGCGTGCCTGCGCGGCGGCATGCAGGGCGGCGTCCAGCAGCAAGACGCCCGGCACCATGGGCCGCCCCGGAAAATGCCCGGCAAAAGCAGGGTGTCCGGTGGCAAAGCGCAGGGTGGTTTCCTCACTCTGCACGAGGCCAGCCTTCCTGGACGGGACGCGCGTGGTGTGATTGCGCCAGCGCCTGCAGGACGTCGCGCGGCAGCTTGCCGGTGGCATTGCGCGGCAGGGACTCGACCATGACCAGGGGACGCGGCAGAAAGATTGCATCAATGCGCTCTTTGAGTGCGGACTGCAGGGCGGCGGCGCTCATGCCCGGGGCGACGGCGAAAGCCATCAGCCGCACCACGGTTTCGTGGCCATCGTCATCGGGCATGAAAAACGCGCCGTCGAGCACACCGGGAATGCTGACGAGCTGGTGATTGAGGTAAGCCAGCGAGTTGCGTTTGCCGGCAATGTTGACCAGGTCTTCCAGGCGCCCATGCAGCAGGAAGTGGTGATTGTCCACCGATTGCAGCACGTCGTTCAGCGGAACCACCTTGTCCACATGGCCGCCGCAGGCCCACATGCGGTTGTCGTGGGGCGTCAGCGTGACCAGCGGAAACAGTTCCCACTTCGCGGTTTGCGCCGTCCGGCGCGAGGCGATCTGCCCGGTTTCGGTGGAGCCATAGATCTCGTAGAGCGGCGCGTCGGACCGTTTTTCGCAGTTTTGCGCGAACTCCGTTGTCATGGGGGCTGTTGCCGACAAGACGAGGTCCAGTTCTGGCAGTTCCAGGTTTGACGCCAGCAACACCCGCAGGTGCACCGGTGTGCTGACGAGCATGCGCGGGCTTGCCACGGCCTTGACCGCGCTGATGATGTCGACCGGGTAAAACGGCTGGCCGGCGTGTAATGCCGCACTGCATTGCATGGGCAGCAGCACCGTCGATTCAAAACCGAACATGTGCTGCGGCGGCACCGTGCCAACAATGGTGCAGGGCTGTTCTTCGCCCAGGCCCAGCCGCTGCGCTTCCGCGCGCGCGCTGTGCACCAGCGAACCCCATGTCTTGCGGTGCGGTTGCGGCAGGCCGGTCGAGCCCGAGGTGAACACATCGGCGACAGCCTGGTCGCCGGGAAGGTAGGGGATGTCGCAGGGATCTTCAGGGTCTGTTTCCGCCGGGCCTTTCGCAAACGCGTCCTGGTAGACAAAACCGGGCAGATCGATGGCATGGGGTGCGTCGGACAGGCAGAACACGTCGGGTGCCAGGGTGCGCAGCTGGCGCATCATTTCCGGCGTGTGCGTGGGCGGCAGCAGGCTGATTTTTCTCGTCAGGAGTGCCGCGCCGAGGCCGACCGCGAAGTGATAGCGGTCGCTGCAGGCATTGAGCATGTGTTTGCCCGCGGGCAGCGCCGCTGCCAGTTGCCGTACGTCGGCGATGTATTGGCGCACCGGGATTTTTTCCCCGTAGCGCCAAGCCAGGATGTCGTTGGCACTGTTGTGACTGATGAGCGCGTAGGTGGTCATGGGACGGTCAGGTCAGGAAGAAGGCGGCGATCGGCCCGACCCGGCCTGCCGGTACGCGCGAATTGCTTCCAGCGGGCCGGCGCGGTCAGACGGTGCCAGCAGGAACAGGCGCACCACATACTCCGCTGCGAACATCAGGATCAGCAGCGGCAGGTTCAGCAGGTTGGCAAAGGCCGACCAGACCGCCACCGGCGCCAGCCCGAACAGCAGGAGCGACAGCCCGGTCATGACGGCGAAATACAGCGTCCAGGCCCATGTGACCTGCCGGGTGTACCGCGCCAGCGCGGGTGACAGGGGACCGTGGATGACGGCTGCAAAACGCGACACCATGGGGATCTGACCGGCACGCAGGGTGCGTGCAAAGGCCAGGCCCAGCAGGGCCTGTATGCCGGCATGTTGCAGCAGGAACACCCAGTTGTAATGCTGCACCAGCCATCCGCTTATGGCGTAAAGGATGGTCGCGCCCGCCAGGCAAAGCGTCAGCATCCAGGTGCGGTGCGGGGAGCGCCAGGCCAGCACCCCGGCCAGCAGGACCAGGGGCGCCATGGCAACGGCTGCATCCCACAGGTCGGGGTGGGGGTCTGCTGCCGCCAGATGGGACAGGACGGCATAGGCCAGGCAGGCGCCGGCAATGGCTGCCCAGCGTAAGCCGCGCAGCAGTGTTGCCGTCAAGCCGGGGTTCACTTCGTTCTTTGCAGGGCAATATGGTCGCTCAGGCTGCGCAGCGACTGGAAGATGGCCGTGTTGTCCTCGTGGTCCGCGCGCAATTGCAGGCCATAACGTTTGGACAGAACCAGGGCAATTTCGAGGATGTCGATCGAGTCCAGCCCCAGGCCGTCGCCATAAAGCGGCTCATCGGGCTGTATGTCTGCGGCGGCCGTTTCCAGGTTGAGGGAAGTGACCACCAGTTCGGCCACTTCGCGCATCAGGGCGGCATCGGCGGCCACGGGCACGGCGGAGGGTTGTAGTGAGGATTCTGGCATCGTGTAAGACCTGGTTTTTTTGCGAATAGGGAGGCTGTGCTGGCGCGTCTGGCGCCCCGGTCAGGGTGGTGGTTTGATGGTAACTGACATTGTTTTCCGCTCCCAGAGGAGATGTAGGCATACACCTCTCAGGAATGTCAGCCCCAAACGCAACAAGACGTAAAAACCGCCGGATGTGTCTGGTTTTACCGGTTAGAGAGGCTCGCCGGACCCGCTGGGCGGAGAGGACTTGGCGCCGCGTGCAGTGCGCGGAACCGACAGGGTTTGCGTGGGCATGTCGGCATCGACGGCCTGCGCCGCATCAAGCACGGCCTGGCGCACACTGGCCTTGTCGCCGGCGCCTGCAAATTTGCTGTACTTGCCCAGCGTGGTCACCAATTGGCCGTAAATACGCGGGTTCCCGGCCACACATTCGCCATGGTCCATGAAGTCGGCTTCGCCGGTGAAATTGCCGATCAGCCCGCCGGCTTCGGTGACCAGCAGCGAGCCGGCCGCCACGTCCCAGGGCTTCAGGCCGGATTCGAAAAAACCGTCGCTGAAGCCGGCCGCCACATAAGCCAGGTCCAGCGCGGCCGCGCCGGGACGGCGCACGCCCGCGCACTGGCTCATGACTTCGCCAAGCATATGGAGGTAGGTTTTGAGCTTGTCGCCGGGCCGGTAGGGGAAACCGGTGGAAATCAGGCATTCCTGCAGGCGGGTGCGTTTGGCCACACGGACCCGGCGGTCGTTCATGTAGGCGCCACGGCCTTTGGTGGCGCAGAAGATGTCGTTGCGGCTGGGGTCGTAAACCACGGCCTGTTCGATCTTGCCCTTGACGCTCAGGGCGATGCTGACGCAGTAGACGGGAAAGCCGTGGATGAAATTGGTGGTGCCGTCCAGTGGGTCGATGATCCAGACAAATTCGGAATCCTTTGCGCCGTGTTCGCTGCCCGATTCTTCGGCCAGGATGCCGTGCCCCGGGTAGGCGGTGAGCAGGGTTTCGATGATGGAGGCTTCGGCGGCATGGTCGACTTCGGTGACGAAGTCGTTGGTCTGCTTGGCCGAGACACGAACCGATTCCACGTCCAGCGCAGCACGGTTGATGATGGCGCCGGCGGCGCGCGCAGCCTTGATGGCCACATTGAGCATGGGATGCAGATTGGGGGACGACATAATTTGTAGGGAAGAACGGGAAGAACCGGCGCTGGCGATGCGGGCGACGGGCAATGGCGGTATTTTCCCATAAACGGGAGACTGGCCCCCTGCCCATCGGCAGCCGATGGAACTGGCCATGACGACACCGGCGTTTTGAGCGGAAACGCTTTCCAGTTTGGGCCGCATCCGGCGCCAGGAGCCGCCGGCATAAGACAATACAGCCCATGCAGACCCGATTTGTCCTGATCCATACCAGCCACGCCGGCAACGTAGGCGCCACCGCGCGCGCGATGAAAGTCATGGGTTTTGGCGACCTGGTGCTGGTGGCGCCGCGTTGGGCCAATGTGCTCAACCGGGAGGAAACCATCCAGCGCGCCAGCGGGGCACTCGACGTGCTGAAAAACGCCCGCATCGTCGCCACGCTGGACGAAGCCATGGACGGCATGACCCACCTGTGCGCCACCGCCATGACGCCACGCGATTTCGGCCCGCCTACCCGGGCGCCGCGCGAACATTTCGCCGAGCTGCTGGGTACTGCCGGTTTGCTATTAAAAAGAGAGCTGCCTGCGCCCACCGGACAAGGGCTGGAGGCAGATTTTGCTTCAAAGCCCGAGGGTGTGGCCTTTTTGTTTGGTTCCGAGCGTTTTGGCATGCAGAACGAGGACGTCTACCGTTGCCATGTGGCGCTGAGCATCCCGACCGATCCGAAGTTCGGTTCGCTCAACCTGGCGGCCGCGGTGCAGCTGATTGCCTATGACTGGCGCCAGGCGCTGGGCGGTTTTGCCGTGCAGGAAGCGACGGCGGAGCACCGGCTGGCCGATGCCGCCGAGGTGGCGGGCATGCTGGGGCACTGGGAGCGCGCGCTGGCCGACATCGGTTTCCTCGACCCGGCTTCGCCCAAGAAACTGATGCCGCGCCTGAACCAGCTTTTCAACCGGGCGCAACTGAGCCCCGAAGAGATCCACATCCTGCGCGGCGTGGCCAAGGCCATGAGTCAAAAGGCCTTCGCGGCTGGCGGCCAAACGGCCGCGCCAGCAGAGACGAGCGCCAAGCCATAAACTCGCAGCATGTTCTCCCGACTCCGCTCCGACATCCAGTGCATCCTCGACCGCGACCCTGCCGCGCGCAGCGCTTGGGAGGTGCTGACCTGCTACCCGGGCCTGCACGCCATCCTGTTGCACCGGCTGGCGCATGTCTGCTGGACGAGCGGCCTCAAGTGGCTGGGCCGCTTCATCTCGCACATCTCGCGCTGGCTGACGGGCATTGAAATCCATCCCGGTGCCGTCATCGGCGAGCGCGTGTTTTTTGACCACGCCATGGGCGTGGTGGTCGGCGAAACCGCAGAAATCGGCGACGGCTGCACGATTTACCAGGGCGTGACCCTGGGCGGGACTTCGCTCTACAAAGGCACGAAGCGGCACCCGACCCTGGGTAAAAACGTGGTGGTGAGCGCCGGCGCCAAGGTGTTGGGCGGTTTCCTGGTCGGTGACGGTGCCAAGATCGGCAGCAACGCGGTGGTGATCAAACCGGTGCCAGCGGGCGCCACGGCGGTAGGCATCCCGGCGCGCATCATTCCGTCCAAAACCGGAGAAAGCGCGGATGTCACGACGGCACAAAGCAAATTCTCGGCTTACGGCATCACGCTGGAAGACGACCCGGTGTCCCAGGCGATGAAGGGCCTGATCGACAACGCTTCCTCGCAGGAGCACCAGATTGCGCTGCTCTGGCAGGCGATCGAGAAACTGTCTGAAAGCGGCAAGGCGCACCGGGACTGCGTGCCGGACGACGCGGCTTTGCAGGAAACCTTTGAGGCCGAGAAGCTGAATCAGTTGATGGGGAAGTAGGGGGCGGACTTTGCGTCTCTGTTGTCCGGAAATGAGCCGGGCCATGGCTGAAGAGGCAAAAAAAAAGCCGTCCGTCTATCCGGCTGTAGAACGCCTTTCTCAGGATCCAGCCTCAATCATTCTCACAATTTCTTCCCGCCCCAACCGCCGCGCATACCCCAGCGCATTCATTCCCTCACGGTCCACCAGCGCCGGGTTCGCCCCGGCAGCCAGCAGGCGCTGCACCACAGCGGTGTGGCCGTTGATGGCGGCGAGCATCAGGGGTGTTTTGCCGGCTTCGTCGGGCGCGTTAATGCGTGTACCCAGCGCAATCAGGCGCTCGACCTGCGGGAGCTGGCCGGTGCGTGCAGCCTCATGCAACGATTCCTGTGCAGCTCGCTCCCGTGTCTTCGCCAAACCTGCTTCCGCGCGGTCGCGCTGTATCCGCGAGGCGCGTTCCTCCTGTGCATTGGGGGCGGCAGGTATCGCACTCCTCGTCGCGGGGGACGGGGCCGCCGCAGGTGCAGCGCGCAAGGCGGCAGCCGGGGCGGCGGGCGCCGCCGAGCCTTTCAATGTAGGCGCTGACTCGTCTGCTGCATTTGCTTTGTCGGCCATCAGGCTGGGGGATTCGGCTTGTGCCGCCGGCTTCGGATCGGAACGAGGCGGGGGGGCAGGAGGCGCAGGCGCGGCGGCTGCCGGAGGTGACGGCCGTGCGCTTTCCGCCGGTCGCGTGGCCTGTTCCGTGCTACCGGCTGCGGCATTTGTTCTGGCGCGCGCGACTGGCGGGGAAGGGCGCGGAACCGGCGGGCTGGCGGGGGCCGTTGCAGCGCTTGTCACCTCGCTGTCTACCGGTTTTGCGGAGGACACGGAGGGCGTCGAGGGTGGAGGCGCTGTTCCGCGGCCGGCCACCAGTTCCTTCTCTTCGGGTGTGCCGCGTTCGAACTGCAGCACCAGCAAACTGGTCAGGCCCACCAGGGCCAGGCTGGCCAGCAGCGACAGCTTCCAGCGCGACTGGTTGGCGGCAGGTGCCTGCGGCGTGGCTGCACGGGCAGTGGCCTTTGCGTCAAGCACCGCCTGGGCATGCGCGCGCACGGCGTCACGGACATGCGCGCCGGGGCGGCGCGTGTCCTGCGCGCTGGCCTCGTGGTAGCGCCGTGTCAGCCCATCGCCTTGACGGGGTTCTGTCATGCAAACTCCTGTAGCTGTTGGCGCAGGCTGCGCCGGGCATAACGCAGGCGGCTCTTGGCGGTTTCAAAACTTACGCCGGTGGTGCTCGCGATGTCTTCAACACTCATGCCGGCTTCGGCCTGCAGCAAAAAGGCTTCGCGCTGGTCAGCCGGCAACTCTTCTATCGCGGTGATCAGCGCCGCGGCTTGCTCGCGTGACTGCAGTTGGCGCACCGGGCCAAAACCGGAGTCGGCCGCCAGCGTGTGTGCCAGGCCGTTTTCTTCATCCTCGTCCCCATGGTCGTTCATGCTCGCATGGTTCTTCGCCGTGCGGAAGTGGTCAACCATCCGGTTGTGCGCGATGGTGAACAGCCAGGTCTTGAAGCGCGCCGTGGGCTGGTAGCTCACTGATTGCCGCGCGACGGCAAACCACACATCCTGCAGCAGGTCGTCGGCCACCGCCTGCACACGCACACTGCGAAACACATAACGCCACACGCCCAGTTCATGGCGCGCATAGAGCACATCGAATGCACCCATGTCGCCGCCGGCGTAACGCAGCATCAGCGACTCGTCGCTGTCCTGGGCATCGTCGGCGGGTGGTGCTGCACTGGGCATGCCGCACGTTAGCACGCCTCTGCGCAGCTTTTTCAAGACAGGAGTTTCGTGCGAGCGAGGATGAATCCTTCCCATTCAAGCAGGGGCCGCGGATCTGGCTTCGCCAGTCCGCAGGCGCAGCGGCCCCCCCGGGGGGGCAGGGCGCTACACGCAGTGAGCAACCGTGGGGGCCTATAAAGGATCAGGCACGTAAGAGGTGTTGGCTGACTGCGGAAAAGGGTTGGGAACGGGGGCGTGGGCTGCCGGCTCGCGGATCACCCCGGCGGCAACCAGGTTCTCGCGGCTGTCGTAGCGGATGCGGATGATCTCGTTGGGATACGGCTGCAGCCGCTCAAAACTGGTGTGCGACACCATGGAGGTCTCACGCTGGCCATGGGCCGTGCCCAACTGCGGCGCGGGTCTCGGGGCGGCCTTGGCCAGGCTGCGGTCGGACGAAGAAGCCGCGCGCTCTGACTGGGCCGAAGATGCGGCATCGCCGCGGTCGGCCAGGCCGGTGCTGCCTGCGGAGGAAGGCGATGCCGGTGCCGGAGAAGCCAGCGGTGCGCTGCGCAGACGTTCGGAGGACTCGTTGCGTGACTCGTCCCGCCGCGAGTAGGCCGGCGCCTGGGCGACCGGCTCTGGCAGCCTTTCGCGAAACAGGGCCACGCCGATCACGCCCACGTTGGCGGGCCGCCCGGTGCGTCCGGCATAGGAGTTGCCGATCACCGAAAACTCAAAGGCAGCCACTTCGCTGCTGCTCTTGCGCCAGCCGGTCACCGCGTACTGCTGCCAGGGCGAAAACACATAACCGGTCTGGTCCCACGCGGCGGTTTCGCCGCTGAGCACGTTGACGCCGTCCACCGTGGTGACCGCCAGCACGCGTTCGCCCAGCCGGTTGCGCACCATGATCGAATATTTCGCGCCGTACTGGCCGGCCACCCAGTATTCGCCGCGATGGCGGTACACCGGAAGTGTGGCGCCGGAGTGGCGGTCGATCACGGTCACGTCGGCCATGCTGCCCACAGCGTGAGCCGGCAGGGCGAAGGCGGCGGCAGTCAGTGCCAGGGAAAGGGCAAGAAGGGTGGGTTTCATGCGGGCTCCATAAAAAGTGGTGGAGCTGACTGAAACGAACGAGGTGGGCCGATGGGGTTAAAGGCTGCGAAAAATAGTTTCGCCAGATAGGCTGCGCTGCGCAGCTGCTATTAGGTTGCTATCAAATAAGTAGCTGCTGATGCCCGTATTCAAAGGGCTAGTGGCTGATTTACCTTGAAGAATTGGTCGTACAGCTGTGTCAGCGCGGGAGAGTCCTGGGTGAAGCGTTCGCGGTTGACGAAATAGGCTTCGCAGGTCACCGCAAAAAACTCCGCCGGCGCTGTCGCGCCGTAGGCATCGAGCCAGGGCGCCTCGCCGCCGAAACGCTCGGCCATGCTGACCTGTTCGCGAAAGCCGTCGTAGGCCGGCTGCATGACTGCGCGCCAGGCCGCGTAGGCCGCGCGCGATGGCAGCGGCGGGCAACCGTCGGCCGCGCCGTCCCGCATGTCGATCTTGTGGACGAATTCGTGGATCACCACGTTGTAGCCGTGCCCGGCGAGTGCGCCGGCCGAGGCCACGTCTTGCCAGCTCAGGGTGACCGGCCCGCGGTCCATGGCCTCGCCCGACAGCACTTCGCTGTAGCGGTGCATCACACCGGCCTCGTCCACCCTTTCGCGACGCGCCACCATCTGGCCAGGATGCACCACGATGCCCACGAAGTCGTCATACCAGCCCAGGCCCAGGTGCAGCACCGGCAGGCAGGCCTGCGCGGCAATGACTACGGCCATGGCGTCGGTGACCACCAAGCCTTGTGCTCCGCTGAACTCCTTGTGCGCCAGAAATTCGCTGACCAGACCGCGCAAGTGCAGCAGTTGGGCGGCGGGTCGTTCTGCAAGAAACGGGTAGTCCGCCAGGGTGGCCTGCCATAGCACATCAGGAATGGTTTCAGGGCGCGCACAACGAAGGCCGAAGAGCTGGCACAGACGCTTGAGCATGGCGGCTTTTTACAGCAATGCGACGCGCCGCAGGCCACCAGCCGTGAGACGCAGCACTTCGGCGCGCGGCACCGCGGCTACGGCGTCCCAGTCGCTGAGCACCACGCGTGAATGCCCATGGCCGAGGTCGTGCACCGCTGGCTGGTGGGTGTGGCCATGAATCAGGATCTGCGCCTTCGCTGCCTGCAGCTGCTCGAGGGCGGCGCCACTGTCCACATCAGCATAGGTGGCGCCGGATTTTTTGCGGGCCTCGCTTTGCTCGCGCAGGCCGCGTGCGATAGCCTGGCGTTCGACCAATGGTTTTGCGAGGAAGGCGCGCTGCCACGCGGGGCTGCGCACCTGGCGGCGAAACTGCATGTAGTCCACATCGCCCAGGCACATCGCGTCGCCGTGCGAGAGCAGCCAGCGCTGGCCGTTGAAACCCAGCACGGTCGGGTCGGAAAGCAGGGTGGTGTTGCACAGCCCCATGAGGCGCTGGCCCACCAGGAAATCGCGGTTACCGTGCATGAAAAAAAGCGCCAGGCGGCCAGCCGTCTGGCCCAGCACGCGGACGCAGCGGTCGTCGAAGCTGCTGTCAGCACCGGCCGGCAGCTTGTTGCCGACAGCATCGTCGCCGACCCAGACTTCAAACAGGTCGCCCAGGATGAACACCGCGTCGGCGGGGGTGCTTTCCATGTAGTGCTGCCAGGCGGCAAACGTGGCGACATCGCTGGCCTGCAGGTGCAGGTCGGAAATGAAATCGACCGTGGCCCAGGAGGGCGACGCAGGAAGCTCCGCAATCCGGGGTTCGGTCGACGGGAGTTTCACCGGCAGGCTCGGTCCGGATGGAACTCAGGCCAGCGCAACAGCTTTTTCGATCACCACGTCGGTTTGCGGCACGTCGTCATGCAGGCCCTTGCGGCCGGTCTTGACGGCGGCGATCTTGTCGACCACCTCGGTGCCGGCCACCACCTTGCCGAACACTGCATAACCCCAGCCCGAGGCGTTGGGCGCGGTGTGGTTCAGGAACGCGTTGTCGGACACATTGATGAAAAACTGCGAGCTGGCCGAGTGCGGTGCGTTGGTGCGTGCCATGGCCACAGTGTAGTGCTCGTTCTTCAGGCCGTTGTTGGCTTCGTTTTCGATTTCGCCATCGGTCGGCTTTTGTTTCATGCCGACTTCGAAGCCGCCACCCTGGACCATGAAGCCCGGAATCACGCGGTGGAACACCGTGTTGTTGTAGTGGCCCTTGTTGACATAGCTCAGGAAGTTGGCGACCGACTTCGGTGCCTTGTCCTGGTCCAGTTCAAGGGTGATGACGCCGTGGCCGGCAATGTGGAGTTCGACTTTGGGATTGCTCATGATGGGTTACTTCAGAAGGGTTGCAGAGTTGATGAGAATGGGCGTTTTGGGTACATCGCCCGGGAAGGGGCCGCCTGCGCCCGTGGGCGTGGCCCTGATCTTGTTGACAACGTCCATGCCGCTGACCACCTTGCCGAACACGGTGTAGCCGAAAAGCTGTGGTGCGTTGACCAGCTGCGCGCGTGGGGTGTTTTCATACACCTTGCCCTGGTATTCGAACCTCGGCACAGGGTCGCCGGGCGGGATCGGCGTGGGATTGAGGAAGTCGTTGTCCTTGACATTGATGAAAAACTGCGCCGAGGCAGAGTGCGGGTCGCTGGTGCGGGCCATCGCCAGTGTGCCGACCACGTTTTTGTCGCCGCCTTTGGCCAGCGCCTCGCGGCCTTCGTGCGGCACCGGTGGACGGGTTTTCTTCTCGACGTATCTGGCGTCGTAGCCGCCGCCCTGGATCATGAAGTTCTCGATGACGCGGTGGAACACCGTGCCGTCGTAATGTTTGTCTTTCACGTACTGCAGGAAATTCTCGACGGTTTTCGGCGCCTTGTCGGGATAAACCTCGACCACAAAATCACCGGCACTGGTGGCAAATTTCACCCTGGGTGCGCTGCCTGAGCCTTGTGCCCAGGCCTGGCTGGCCGCCAGGCCCAATGCTGCCAATAGCAGGCAGGCGCGCCGGCTGCCCGACCATTTGCTGGATGTCATCCAATCACTCCTTCAAAAAATATCTTCCATTGCTTGCCCTGACGCACCCAGTACTGGCGCCGGACCGGGCCGGTGCGCGAGCCGCTGAGCACCTCGCCAAACGTTACCACCATGGTATCGGCGCTATCGGTCCAGCGCAGGTAGGACAAGTCCTTGAGCTGCACCGTCCGGCCACGCCGTTTTTCGACTTCGCTGCGCAGCACGGCGGTCCAGTCATCGCGGGTTTTGCCGTAGCTGTTGAAGTCGCTGCTGTACAGGCTGGTCAGCATCGCGAGGTCGCCGCCGGATTTGGCCTGGTGCCAGCTGTTCAGCGCGTCTTCAAAGGACTTGCTGTCGGCCTTGATGCTGTGCGGCGCCACCCAGGTGAGGCTTTGCGCAATCACCACCGGGGTGCTGCGCACTTCCACCGTCCGGATGATGCGCTCCAGATCCGGGTTGGCCAGCACCACGCAGCCGTCCGTGGCCAGCGGCGCACGAGAGAACTGGGTGGGCGGTGTACCGTGCAGCCAGATGCCGCCGCCGGTCTTGCCGCGTTTGATGTCCAGCGGGTTGGGGTAGCTGATGGGCAGGGCGCCGGAGCCGTAAAAATCCTTGAGCGACTTCGGGTCGAGGTTGCTGGTGACAAAATAAATCCCCAGCGGAGTGCGCAGATCACCTTCAACGGATTTTTCGATGCCGGACTTTCCCAGGGAAATGTAGTAGTCGCTCAGCAGCCTGAGGCCGGTGGCGGTGTTTTCAAACAGGTACAGCCGTGACCGCGAGGCATCGACCGCAATCGCATGTCTGTTGCGCGGCGCCAGGGCCAGAAACTGGGAGGGGATGGTGCCCGGCGCGGGCCGCTCGCGAAGGGCTTTCAGCCGCATCAGGGATTCCTGGCGCAGTTCGGCCAGCGAACTGGCACCGGCCCTGGCCTCCGCATCGGAGACATCGCCCACGGCGCGCAGCGGACGTGACCGCGCTGCCAGCAGGTCGCCGTAGACCAGTTGGGCCAGCTGGAAGTTGGGGTGGTCATGGACCAGGCGCTCGGCCTTGGCCAGTGCTTCGCGCCCCTTGGCATGGCCCGCAAGTTTGTAGATCTCGATCAGGCGGGCTTCGGCTTCACCGTCCTTGTCTACCGGCCGTGCCGACGGCCGGTGTGTGTCGGCCTTGTACCGGCTGGCCCCTGCATCGGCTGGCGTTGCCTTGCCGCTGGTTTTTTTCTTTTCTCCGTCCTGGGCGGGCGCAGCGCCGCACAACAGCGACAGTGCGGTGACAAGAAGAAGGGTGGCGGATGCCCGGTGCATGGAGGGAGGGTCAGAAGCCAGAAAAGTCAGCTGAGTGCCTGGGAGGGGGCGCCGGCCTGGTGGCGGGCATCAACCGCCCGTCGATTCCCTGACGATGAGCCAGCGCTCGCCGGCCCTGGACATCTCCAGAGTCTTGCGGCTGGAGATATGAAGCGCGTCGGCGCTGTAGTCCTGCTTGAATTTGGCGGTGGCCTTGCTGCCCTTCACATCGACCGACAGGTCGCTCACTTTCACGCTGATTTTCGACTTGCCGACGATGCGGGCGCGCCGCTCTTCTTCCCAGGCCTTGCGGGTCTGGTTGCCGGGGGTGTCAAAGTCCTTGCCGTAGGCGGCCAGGTAGGCATTCATATCCTTGGCGGCCCAGGCG
>NZ_JBAQYR010000015.1:0-16307 GCF_049790275.1 Polaromonas sp. | reverse complement strand
CGGCCCAGCACCATGAGCTCGGGCTGCTCCCGCAGCAAGGCTGCAGCGCTGCGGTTCATGGCCGCCACGTCGAACAGCTCCGGGCCGGGTGTGGCCCCGCCCAGGTCCACCCGCACGCCGGCGCGGCGGGCACTGTCCAGCACCAGGGAGATGCGTTCATTGAGTCCGACAAAACGGTCGCCGAAACGGCTTTGTTCTGCAGCCAGCGGGGCACGCAGGTCCGGGTCGGCCAGCTCGGCCAGTGCCGGCGCGCTGGCGCGCACAAAATAGCCAACCCGCGGCCGCGCCTCAAGCCAGCCGCGGTCTTCCATCACGCGCAGTGCCTGCAGGGCGGTCGACAGGCTCACTTCATGGCGGCGCATCAATTCACGCACCGACGGCATGCGGCTGCCCGCCTGCAGGGCGCCTTTGCCGATGGCTTCACCGTAGTCGGCGGCAAGTTGCTGGTACAGCGGCGTGTCGTTGGGCTTGGTCATGGCTTGATCTTGCGGGGCGCCGCTGTTTCGAAACAGATACAGGCGGCACTCAAATCAACCATAACAGAGCCCGCCTAACGCTTCTGATGCCCTCGTCTTTCCATGCGCTGTGCCTGTTGCGCCCGGCGCTCCCCTTTTACGCTTGAAACAGGAGGTCAATACACCCTATGTCAATTCCATCTTCACGGCAGGCTGCCCTGGACAGCATCGTCCATACCCTGGGCTACAGCTTCGACGGCGACATCCGCAGCGGCGGCAACTATGCCCCGGTGGTGCAGGAAAACCATGTCGCCTACGTCAGCGGCCAGATCCCGCGCGTAGGCGACACGGTGGTGGTCGCCGGTCGCGTGGGCGCCGACGTCACGCTCGCGCAGGCCCGCCTGGCCGCACAGGTGTGTGTTGTCCGCGCCCTGCTCCTGCTGGCGCAGTCGCTCGGCAGCCTGGACGGCATCGGCCGCATGCTGCGCATCACCGTTTTTGTCCAGAGCGCCCCTGACTTCACGCAGCAAAGCGAGGTGGCCGATGCGGCTTCGGACCTGCTGCACGCCGTGCTGGGCCAGGCTGGCCAGCACACGCGCACCTCGGTGGGGGTTTACCAGCTCCCAAAAAATGCGGCCGTGGAGGTGGACCTCATGGTGAGCACACATGCACGCTGACCGCACACTGCCGTCCGGACAGCCACTGAGCCTGCGCCTGTCAGCCGGCGACGAACTCATGTGCACGTCAGGCCAGCTGCAGCTGGCCACCACCGGCCCCTGGCTGGGAGAGGCCTGGGCACCACCGCTGCAGCAATTGCCGGCAGGCCGGTCGTGGCGCGCCAGCGAAGACCTCTGGGTGAAGCTGGAAGGTGTCCGCCAACCCTCGCGCTTCAGGCTGCTGCCGGTGCACCAGACCTGAAACACCACCCCAAGACGCACATGCTCAGCGCAGCTTGAGTGAAGTTTCCCGGAAGCTGTTCAGGGTTTCAGCAATCTGTGTCGACACCATCGCAGACCCGGGATACGACAGGTGATTGTCGTCCGCGTACATCAGCGCACCATCTATCAGGGACGTGCATTGCAGCGGCACGGAGGCATTGCAAAACAGGCTGGAAGGGTGAACCACCTTGAAGCCGGAAATACCCTGGAACTTTGCGAGCGTGAGATCGAAAGCAGCATTTCTTTTTTCAAAAACGCTGGCATCGTAAGCCAGGGACAGCTGGTCAAGGCTTGTATCACTCAACATGTAAAGCGCCTTTTTGGGCACATTCCAGCCCGGCTCGGGAATGGTATTGACCACCACGGTATTGACCCCTGCCTGGGCCAGGGACCTGAAGGTTTCTTCAAACAGGGAGGACAGCAGGGTGACGCGGCCTTCGTCGCCCTGTTGGTGGGCAGCCAGGAAGTTGCTCGATTTCTCGCCCACACCTCCCTGCAAATTGTCAAAGGGTACCCTGTGGATATACCAGCTCCATCGCGCCACCAGGACAAGCGCATCCACATCGCCGTCCTGCAAAAGGTCTTTGTAGATGGCTCTGCTGCGGGCAATGCATTTGTCATCGGCGAGCACCCCGTCCGCAGCGAATATCGGCGGGCAATTGCCGTCTGTGATGAGCACGAGCTTTTGCCCCTGGCTCTTGAGGGCTTCACTCAGGCTATGAAAAAGCGTGTAGGAATGGGAGTCGCCAAACAGGACAACTTTTCTGACAGCATGAACATCACCACCTTCGCAGGCATTGGCGATGCCCATGGCGGAACATCTGTCCCAGGTTTGTGCACCCGGGTCATGTGCCGGCGCACGCATCAGCTGAAGCTGGGCCGGTTTGTAGGCTTTGAATTCCTCCGGCCTGTCCTGCAACAGCCAGCCTCCGGCGATCATCACGGCTGAAATCGCACCGAACAGCGCCGACATACCGAGCTTGCCCGCTGTCGAATACCGGACCGGCCGTTCAATGGCCACCAGCGAAAAATACGCCATCCCTGCCAACACGGCAAACAGCCAACCGACGGGAACGGAAACACCGTGCTGCGACTGGTAGATATTGCCCAGGGCAAAAACCGGAAAATGCCAGAGATACAGGCTGTACGACATGGCTCCGATAAACACCAGCGGGCGCGCAGACAGCAGACGGGCCGCCCAACCCCGTTCATTGAAAAACAGGATGAGCAGCACCGTTCCCAGTACCGGCATCAGGGTAGGCGGCCCCGGGTAAGGCGTCATCTTGTCAAAGGCAAAGACCGGAAACACAATCATCAACAGCCCGAGCAGCGGCAGGCCCTCCCTGACGGCCCAGTGCCCTTGCTGGCGCTGCAGGAGGAGTGGCCGGGGCAGGAAAACAATCAGGGCCCCGGCCAGCAGCTCCCATGCACGCGTCGGAAGCACGTAATAGTTGCTGACCGGAAAATTTCTCGCTCCCAGGATGGACAGCAGGAAAGAAACAACAAAAATAGCCAGCAGGACGCCGAAAACATGCTTGCGTCCGAAGCGCCAGAGCAGGTACAGGAGCACGGGGAAGATCAGGTAGAACTGCTCTTCAACCGCCAGGCTCCAGGTATGCAACAGGGGCAGCTGATCAGAAGAAGGGGCGAAGTAGTCTGCCGATTTCCTGAAATAGAAATTGGCAAGGAAAGTCAGCGCATACACATTGCTCCTGCCAAATGCGGCCAGGTCATTGGGCAACATCAGGTACACGGCCGCGGGCAGCGTCAGTAGCAAGACAAAAAACAGGGCGGGCAGAATTCTTTTTGCCCGGTTGTAATAAAAACCGCTGAAGGAAAACTGATCCGCCTTCAGCCCATCGGAAATGATGGACGTGATCAGGTAACCCGAGATGACAAAAAAGACGTCGACGCCTACATAACCGCCTGAAAAAATGGTGAATCCCGCATGAAAAAGAATGACTGGAACAACTGCAAGAGCTCGCAATCCATCGATGTCCGGGCGGTATTTTGTTGATTGGGTTATGCCGCTCATGGGAGCGGATTATGGGTGCAAAGCAGGGATACTCCGGTCATGAGCGCAACTTTCACACCCCTGCACCTGCTCGACGCCTGGCAAGCCGCCGCCCTGCTCGCGCGGCGTGAACTCAAGGCCATCGACCTGGTTCGTGCCTGCCTGGACCGCATCGCCGAGCGCGAAGCGCAGGTGCAGGCCTTTGTGCAGCTGGGCGCCGATACCGCGCTGGCGAAGGCGCGCGAACTTGATGCCGGCCCGGTGCGCGGTTTGCTGCACGGCTTGCCGTTCGGCGTGAAGGATCTGTTCGACACCTTTGACCTGCCCACTGCTTACGGATCACCGATTTATGCCGGCCGGCAACCGCAGGCCGATGCCGCCGCCGTGGCGCTGTGCCGTGAAGCCGGCGCTGTGCTGTTGGGTAAAACGGTGACCACCGAACTGGCGAACATGTTCCCCGGAGTCACGCGCAACCCGCACCATCCGGAACACACGCCCGGCGGTTCGTCCAGCGGCTCGGCCGCTGCGGTGACCGACGGCATGCTGCCGCTGGCGCTGGGCACACAGACCGCCGGCTCCCTGATACGGCCCGCGGCTTTCTGCGGCGTGGTCGGCTACAAGCCCAGCCACAACCGCGTCCCCCGGGCCGGCGTCAAAAGCCTGTCGGAAACGCTGGACACGGTGGGCGGCTTTGCCCGCAGCGTGCGCGACGTGGCGCTGCTGGGGGCAGTGCTGACCGGTGATGCGCGGCTGGCCGACCCGGCCGCCTTCGATGAACAGGCAGCTGCGCCGCGCATCGGCCTGTGCCGGACATTCGAGTGGGCGCAGGCGGATGACGACACGCAGCAGGCCTGGGCGCAGGCCGAAATGGCGCTGGCCGGCCACGGCACGCATCTCGCACTGCCGGCGTCATGGAGCGAGCTGGTCAGGGTGCAAAAGGAAGTGCAGGCTTTCGAGACCGCCCGCTCGCTGAGCCACGAACGCCTGCGGCACCGGGACCAGCTCAGCGCGCCGCTGCTGGCCTTGATCACCGATGGCCTGGCGATCAGCGGCGAAATCCATGCACACAACCTGCAGGCCACCGCCGGTGCACGGCAACAGGCGCAGGCACTGTTCGACCAACACGACGCGCTGCTGGCGCCCAGCAGCGTGGGCGAAGCGCCGCGCGGGCTGGACAGCACCGGTGACCCGCTGTTCTGCCGCAGCTGGACCTTGCTGGGCCTGCCCTGCGTGCACCTTCCCTTTGCCCGCGGGCACAACGGCTTGCCGGTCGGTCTGCAACTGGTGGGCGCTTATGGTGCCGACCAGAGGCTGCTGGCCGCCGCACACTGGGTGCACCAGCGCCTGCGCAGTTGATTCCTGCAGAAAATTCCTACACCAGGCGGCGCTGCGCACCCACAGGTTTTCCGGGCTTGCCGCTTGCAGGGGCATTCGATTGGGCGCATTCTTGGAGCGCGGTTTTCTGCCGCTTCGGGAGTTCGTCATGCGCTCATTTCGCCGTTGGCTCTTCCCTCTCATCTCGGCCTGCTGGCTGGCGGTTCCGCCTGCCCATGCAGCCACGGACCCGCCTTCGGCTGCGCAGCGGATGATCGAGGCGCTGGCGAGCGCCAGTTCGTCCGTGGTGGGCATTCGTGTCACGGCGGCCGAAGACGCGCGCTCGGCAGACACGCTAGGCCAGCGGCGCATAGGCACGGGCGTGTTGATCGCACCGGACGGGCTGATCCTGACGATTGGCTACCTGATGCTGGAGGCCGAGCAGATTGAGATCGTCACCCAGGACAACAAGACCGTGCCGGCCCGTCCCGTGGCCTATGACCTGGCCACCGGCTTCGGCTTGCTGCGGCCCCTGCTTCCGGTGCAGAGCCTGGGCCAGGTCAGCGTGGCGGTGCTGGGCAGCAGCCAGCGCCTGCAGACCGGCGAGCCGCTGATGGCGGTGACCGGACCGCAGACCGATGAAGACGGTGCCGTCAACATGACGCAGCTGGTCAGCCGGCGCGCATTTTCCGGCACCTGGGAATACCACATCGAAAGCGCCCTGTTCACCAGCCCGCCCATCCTCTCCAGCGGCGCCAATCACAGCGGCGCGCCGCTGTTCAACCAGCAGGGCGAGCTGGTGGGCATAGGTTCGCTGCTGGTGTCGGATGCCACCGGGGAGAACCAGCGCGTGGTCGGCAACATGTTTGTGCCGGTGGATTTGCTGCGCCCCATCCTGGCTGAAATGCAGCGGTCCGGCACCAGCATGAAAAGCCGCCGGCCCTGGCTGGGCCTGAATTCGAACGACCAGGATGGGCGCATCCGGATCATGCGCATCAGCAGGGACAGCCCTGCCGAGGATGCCGGGCTGGAAGCGGGCGACGTGGTGCTGGCGGTGGACGGCGTCCAGGTCGCCACCCTGGAAAGCTTCTACAAGAAACTCTGGGACCGGGCCGCGCCCGATGCCGAGGTCTCACTCACGGTGATGCACGGCGCCGAGGTCAAGACCATTGTGCTGAAAGCGCAGGACCGCCTGCTGACACTGAAGAAACCCTCGTCGATCTGAAAACATTCAGTCAAATTGGCCTCCAGCCCTTTCGGGACGGGCGCCAGCAGCTCCTGAAACGATAGCAACTACGCTGTTGCCGGCACCGGGTAACGTATCTCCACGTCCATTGCCGCGAGGCTGTTTCCGGCGGCCATGCTGCCTGCGAGCGCATCGTCGGCATCCAGCTTGAACTCGCCCACTGCGGTCTGCAACTGCTGCGTCTGCTCTGCCAGCGCTGAAGCGGCTGTTGCGGCCTGCTCCACCAGCGCTGCGTTTTGCTGCGTCGCCTTGTCCATCAGCACCATGGCCTGGTTCACATGCTCGATGCCGTTGCTCTGCTCCACCGATGCCGCCGAAATCTGCTCAAGCAGGCTGCTCACACGCCTGACGGCCTGCACGATGTCCTGCATGGTGCGGCCCGCCTGCCCGACCAGTTCAGAGCCGTTGTCGACATGCGCGACGGAATCGGCGATCAGCACCTTGATCTCGCGCGCTGCCTCGGCGCTGCGCTGCGCCAGGCCGCGCACCTCGCTGGCCACCACAGCAAAGCCGCGCCCCTGTTCGCCGGCGCGCGCCGCCTCCACTGCTGCATTGAGCGCCAGGATGTTGGTCTGGAAAGCGATGCCTTCGATGACCGCGATGATGTCCACGATTTTTTTCGAACTACCGCTGATCGAGGCCATGGTGTCCACCACCTGGACCACCACCGCGCCGCCTTGCTCGGCGATCTCCGAGGCATCGGTCGCCAGCCCGCTGGCAGAACGTGCATGTTCGGCATTCAGCCTGACGGTGGAGGTCAGCTCTTCCATACTGGAAACCGTCTCTTCCAGCGACGCCGCCTGCTCTTCCGTGCGGCGCGACAGGTCCGAGTTGCCGGCGGCGATGTCTCTGGACGCCAGGGTGATCGAATCGGTCGAGGCCTTGATGCGGCTCACCAAGTCGGTCAGCGTGTCTTCCATACCGCCCAGGGCACCGAGCAGCCGGCCGAAATCACCGCCGCGCTCGGTGGAAAACTCCTGGCTGAGGTCACCCGAAGCCACGGTTTCGGCGATATGGATCGCCTCGTTGAGCGGCTGCACAATGCTGCGCACCAGCCGGTAAGCCACCGTGCCGCCTACCAGCAGGGCAGCCATTCCGAGCCCGATCATCCAGCGCCGTGCCGAGCCGATGTCGCCTTCCACGTCCTGGCCATGGGCCTTCACCTGCTTCGTCTGCAGTTCAGCCAATGCCTGGGCTTCCTGCTGCAGGCGATCCAGCGTCTGCCGGGCTTCACCCATCCAGGCGCGGGAGGCCGCATCGCGGTCGCCACCCTCCAGCAGTTTCACCACCTTGCCAAGGGCCAGCCCGTACGACACATGGGTGCCACGCAAGCCAGTCAGCAAGGTTTTTTCTTCAGCAGGGGGGTAGCCCTGTTCCAGCGCCGCCAGTGCTTCGGCAAGGGTTTTTTCGCCGGTCGCCAGCTGCTGCTTCGCAGCCGCGGCCTGCGCCGGGTCACCCGTGAGCACCAGTTCCAGGGTTTTCTGCGCATTCGCCTGGGCGGAAGCGCCCACAGCCGCCACCGCGCTGGCCCGGCGCCAGTCGGCCCCGGCCATGTCACGACTGACAGCGCCCACACCTGCGAGGGACGCCAGCCCCACCGCCATCAGGCCGCCCATCAGCAGCCATACGATGCCAAAGCCTGCCCACAGCCGTGTGCTGACCTTCAAATTGTCCAGTTGCATGTTTTCTCTCCAGCAGGCCTCTTCCGTCTCAAACGCGGCAGAACCACATCCATGGACGGTATCAAGAAAGGCGCAGCCGGATGATCCTGAACAAGGCGTGAAAAAGCGCTCTTTTCGTCGAATTGGGAAGTGCTGCCCCCGGCCCGGGAGAAGGCGCAGCCGCCGGAGCCTTCAGAACCGGTAGCCGACCTCGGTCCACACTCGCGTTGAGTCTGTTGCCCGGACCAGCTCGGGCGTTGACCCAAGCGGTGCGGCCAGGTAAGCGCGGGCCCGCCACTGGTTGAGCCCGGTCCAGTCGAGCCCCAGCCCTGCACCGCTCAGGGACGCGCTGTTGGCGCCCGTCGTCCAGGGGCGCTGATTGACCGTCAGATGCGCGCCGTCCCAGAACGCCAGCCCCTGGAGTTTCCCGCCGCCCACCTGCCCCAGGTCGTAGCGCCATTCAATGCTTGCGCGAAAGCCTTTGTCGCCCGACAGCGCGCCCACATCGTAGGCACGCACCGAATAAGGCCCGCCCGCGGACATCTTCTGCGACGGATCCAGGTTGGTATTCGCCCACTGGCCTGCCCATGAAAAATACAGCGTGCCTCTTTGCCCCCAGCGCTGCAGGCGGGCAAAGGCCAGGTTGACTTTCGAAAACGCGCCCTGTGTTCTTGCCGTTGCCGCATCAGCCAGTTGGGCCTGCAGGTCATCAAAATCGAGCCGGCCTGCCGTCCACCCCAAGCTCCAGGTGTTGATGCCGCCGGACATCACCGTATCCCGCCAGTCCCCCGCCAGCCCCGCAGTCCAGCTGTCAAGGTGCCGATCCGTCTTCATGTCAATGACGTCAATGTGCTCGCGCAGCTGCGTCTTGTCGTACTGGACCTGTCCGTAGAGATTGGCATTCTGGGTTCGCACCAGCGGATGCCTGGCCCACATGCTCCCTGTTCTGGCTGAGCCATGCGCACCCAAAATCTCCAGGGATTCGCCAAGTTGGTAGTTCAGCAGGGAATACGCGGCTCCCGCGCGCGTGCCCTGGCCATTGAGCAGGATTTCGTAACCCGCGCGTCCATAGTTCAGCCCGGTACCAGAACTCAAGCCCCCCAGACTCAGCACATCACCGCGCTGCAAGGGGTTGATGAAGTTCACCGTGCCACCCAGGCGAGCCTTTCCCGTATAGCTGTTGCCGTAGCCGTCCAGCGCCAGATTTCCCGTCGCCGCCGGGCCGGGCGCGGCATGAATCATCAGGTCGGACGTGCCCATCTCTTCACCGGGCTTCAATACCGCCTGCACCACCACGCCGGGTATGTCCGACAACAGCAGCAAGGACTTGTCCAGCGAGGCCTGCTCGACAGGTTGCCCAATTTGCAGCGGCGCCGCCGTCGCCCGTAGCAGCACGTCATTCACGCGAGTCTGGTTATCGATGCCCACCCTGCCGTAGCGCGCCTCGATCACCAGCAGGCGCACAACGCCCGACTGGATCACCTGCGCAGGCACCACGGCCCGCGCAAAGGTGTGGCCCCGGGCGTGGTAATACTGGCCTATGCGCGCGGCCAGTCCGTCCAGTTGGTCCAGCGTCAATCTTTGCCCTTCGGCATCGGCCACCAATGCATGCAGGGCAGCCGTCTCGAACAATGTGTTGCCCAGAACCTTGACTGCTTTGACGTCCACCGGAATGGCCGCGTTTTCGGAGGACGTCTGCGCATCCTTCTCTTTGTTGACAGACAACGCTGCTCCGCCCGACGGTTGAACAGGTCGTTCGGGCGGCTGAATTTGCTGCAGGATGGAACCGATGCCAACAGGCGCCGGGCCGGCCGCCTGGGCCGCCGCCAGCACGGGTGTGATGATCAGCAGCCCAGTTGCCAGCCGATAACAGCGGCTCAGACCAGTGCTGCCATTTATGAAAAAGAGCATCCGACGACCAGCTTTATTCCTGAGAAGCAAACATATTGCTTCTCAACCTGACGCCACCATCAACGATATGCAGCCGCGGGTCTTTTCCTCCGGCGACCGAGGCGTCCTTCAGTCTCTCGACGGCCACCCTGGGGGCTGGCAAGTCTTTTCCATCTTTTCCATCTTTTGCATCAGTGCCTGCAATATGGATGACACGCAGGGTTGACGATGCTTCGGGCGCTTCGGATTTGGCACGTGCTTCGTTCAGGGCTTCCTGCGTTGCAGCCTCCACGTTCCGCCCGGACGCCACTGCGGACGAGGATCCTGACGCAGATCCGGCACCGGTCACCGGTGCCGGTACGGGTACAGGAGTAATAGCAGCCGTCAGACCGACGGGCTGCACCACGGTGTAGTTGCCTGCGTCGGCGCCGCTCAGCGTATAGCCTGTGACGGTCACGGATTTACCATTGCCCACATTCGCGTCGGCAAAAGCACCGCTGCCGGTGCCACCCACCGTCACCACATCGATGCCCAGCGCTGTCACGTTGGCGGTGCCATTCAGAGTGGCTGCGGTCGTGCCGTCATACACCTTGTTGTCCGCGCCCACACCGGTGACGGCGCGGCTGGCCGGTGTGATGTTTGCCGTAACCCCGGTGGGTTGAGTGATCACATAGTTGCCTGCGTCAGCGCCGCCCAGGGTGTATCCGGTGACAGTCACGGCCTTGCCATTGCCCACGTTTTTGTCGCCGAACGTGCCGCTGCCGGTGCCGCTTACGTTCACCGTGTCACCGGCGATGGCCGCGACAGTGGCTACGCCGTTGAGGGTAGCGCCCAGGCCAGCGTCATACACCTTGTTGTCCGCGCCCACGCCGGTGACCACCAGGCTGGCGGGATTCACGGTCAGGGTGCCATTGGCGTAACTGATGTCGTAGCCCTGTTGGTCGGAATACAGGCCGGACCCCGTCACCGTATAGCTGCCGGCATTGACCGCGCCCTGGGCAGTTCCGCTGAAACTGATACTCCCCGACAAGCTGCCGCAGGCCACATTGGAGCAACTGATGCCGGTTCCGCCATTCCAGGACAGCCTGTCGTAGGTTTTGCTGGTACTGCCGACGGTGACCGTGGTGGCCTTCATCAGTGATTTCAGCAGGGGATAGGTATGCCCGTCATACATGCGCCAGACGGTGTTGAAATCCCAGTTCGGATTGACGTTGTTGTTGGCGGCCGTGGCCGAGCTGAAATTGGCCTGCTGCTGCATCTGGGCGGTCGCCGTCATGCCCCAGCCGCCGCCGGAGCTGAAGTCTTGGGCGGTCGTCGTCCGGTCCCAGAAGCTGTTGTTGATGGCCGCCCCGTCGACCCACAAACCAACCAGCCCGCCCAAATTGCTGGTGCCGCTTACGGCGCCGATCGCGTAGCTGTTGTTGATGGTGCCGCCGGTGTCTTCCTTATGCCCCACCAGGCCGCCGATATTTGTGGTGCCGCTCACCGTACCGGTCGCATAGCTGTTGTTGATCGAAGAGTTCGAAGGGGGATCCAAAGGGTCAGGGTTAACGCCGCTCCAATACCCCACCAGCCCGCCGACATCCTGGCCGCCAGTGCTGATGACATTGCCCTTCGCGTAGCTGTTGCTGATGACACCATCGACATTGCTCATGTCCCCCACCAATCCGCCTACCTTGTTGGTGCCGGTGACGGTTGCTCCAGCGGCATAACTGTTGCTGATGCTTCCGCCGGTGCCACTCCAGTAGCCAACCAGGCCGCCTATCGTGCCCCCGGTACTGGTCACTACGCTGCTTGAATAACTGTCGGTGATGGTGCCGCTATTGAGCATGTAGCCCACCAGTCCGCCGGCATTGGATTGGCTGGTTACGGTACCGATGGAGGAATAGCTGTTGCTGATGGCACCCTGGTTGTACCCCGCCAGCCCACCTGTAAACACCGATCCATTCACCGTGCCTGTCGCGTAGCTTCGGTCAATTGTTGAGCTGCCGCCGGTTCCCCCCACGAGCCCACCGGTATCGACGCCTCCGATCACGGCGGTGCTGGCGTAGCTGTTGCTGATGGTGCCGTCGTTCCACCCCGCCAACGCACCTGTATCGTTGTTGGAACTCTTGACGATGCCGCCCACCAGGCCCACATTGCGGATAACGCTGGCTATGGAGGTGGAGCCGAACAGGCCGGTGAACCGGGTCGTGCGGTCGATGTTGAGGCCGGTAATGGTATGGCCCAAGCCATCAAAGGTGCCGTAAAAGCAGTTGGGGGTGCAGCCGGTGTTCCCCGTTCCCAAGGGCATGAATCCTGCGTTACCGTTCCAGGTGCTGGTAGGCGAAGCATCGATGTCAGCGCCCAGCACATAACGCCCGCCGAGATTGCCGCTGATACCCTGCAAATCGGTGCCGCTGGTGCTGCCTGCATTGCCCAGGTCGGTGATGACGGTGTAGGCGACGGTGGCGCCGGTGCTGCCCCGTTTGGTGCTGAAGTTGTTGCCTGCCGGCAGGTTGACCTTCGCGCCGTTGTTGACGTTATAGGTGCTGCCGGCACCGCTTGTCGTGCTCTGGCCATACTCCAGCGCCAGCTTGCCCGTGCCCGAGGCATTGAGGTTGGCGTTGATGTTGATGTTGTTCTGCGCGTTGAACGTCAGCTGGTTGGCGCTCCAGCTCACCACGTCGTTGACGTTGACATCACCCGCGGTGCCCGTGTTCCCGGTGGTGCTATAGATGGTGATGTTGTTTGTGCCCAGACTGGCGCTCAGGAGCGCGCCCGTGGTGTTCCCGCCCGTGGCGGCAATGGTGAAGTCCACCGGGTCGATCAACCAGGTGCCGGTGTTGCCTGCTGGGGCTGCGGTCGTGATTCGGGCACTGTCGGCAATCTTGACATGCGCACCCGAGGTTTCGATGAAACCACCGTTGCCGCCGTTGGGCGCCGAGGCGTCCAGCGTACCTGCCACCTTGGCGGTGCCGGCCGCCATGCCGCCCAGCAAGACGATGGTGCCGCTGCGGTTTTCTACTGTGCGCGCCTGGATCACCCCGCTGTTGTTGACCACGCTGGCGAGCAGGGAGTCCCGGGCGCCTGCGCTCATGAGCACGCGCCCGCCGTCGGCCCGGATCAGCCCGCCGTTGTCGGCCAGGCTGTTGAGCACGCTTTGATCAATCTGCACTTGCAGCAGCTGGTTGCCCTGGAAGGTCAAGGTGGCGGCGCTGCCGGCGCCCAGCACCACGCTGCCCAGCGGAGCGTTGATGGTTCCCTGGTTGCTCACGGTGTTGCCCAGCAGGGCCACGTAGCCACCCGGTGCAGCGCTGATGCTGCCCTGGTTGACGACGCTGCCTGCACCGGAGCCGCTGAAACTGCGCTTGCTGCTGTTCAGGTCTGCATCCTTGATGTCCAGCATCGAGGCCACCAACCCGCCTACATTGACCTGGGCGCCGGCGCCGAACAGGATGCCGTTGGGGTTGATCAGGTAGACCTGCCCGTTGGCGTTGAGCTGGCCCAGGATCTGACTGCCGTTGGTGTCCAGGATGCGGTTGACCGCTATGGCGCTGGCTGAAGGCTGCACAAAGTTGACGCTTTCCTGCGCGCCTACGTTGAAGCTCTTCCAGGTCAGCGAGAGGTTCTGGCTTGACTGCGTGATGGTGGTGTTGGCGCCCGACTGCGCGACGCTCCCCGTGCCGGCAGTGACCTGGCCGTCCACTGGTCCGGCCTGGGCGGTGGCTGCTCCCAGCAGCAGGGCTGCGTGGCCGGCAAAGCTGCTTCTGGAGGTGACCGTGGCGGCGGTGCGGACTGCTTTTTTGCGCAAACGTGCCATGCTGCGTACCAACTGCTCAACAAAATTGAGGAGTCGCGGTCCCGATTGCGCGTTGATCTTCGAACGATGCTTGTGCATTTTTTCACCTCCCGCGCGCCTCTTTTGTCACAAGACGATGGAGGGCACTTCGGTGGATCGTATCCAAAAAGGACTGTCCGGATAACGGGAAAAAGCGCTTTGGAAAAACGTTCTTTTCAATGTAATGAAAACGTGCTCCAGTCCTTGATGGATGGTTGCGGGTAGCTACTTCTTTTGTAGAACAGGCTTTGCACCACTGTGGGGTAAAGCAGACACGGTGCCTGCTTCAGACACCTTGAACAGCGATGGCCATTCGTCCTGCGCAACGCCGCGCAGCACAGGCGGCGGAAGCAGCGGGTGGCAGGACCGCAGCAGTGCGCTGAATAGACAGGCCACCAGCCCGGCACCTGTCCGAAGTACCGCCCCTTTTCTTTTCCTAGGAGCTGATCGACACCAGACGGCGTGCTGGCACCGCCGGAAGAACCTGGGGTCCGCGCCGCAACGTTGAGGAAGTGGGGTAGCGCTGGGGCGGTGCGGTGCGGTGCCCCTCGCCCTTGAACACGGTCACCGCCTGTGCCAGATGTTCCGCCTGCTCCTGCAATGAAGAGGCCGCCGCTGCAGCTTCCTCCACCAGCGCCGCATTCTGCTGTGTCACCTGGTCCATCTGCGTGATCGCCTGGTTGATCTGCTCTATCCCGGCCGTCTGCTCCTGGCTGGCCGCCGTGATCTCGGCCATGATGTCGGTCACCCGCTTGACGCTGCCCACAATCTCGTCCATGGTCTTGCCCGCTTCGGCCACCTGCTTGCTGCCTTCCTCGACCTTGTCGACCGAGTCGCCGATCAGGGTCTTGATCTCCTTGGCAGCGGCCGCACTCCTTTGGGCCAGATTTCTGACTTCTGCAGCCACCACGGCAAACCCCCGGCCCTGTTCCCCGGCCCGGGCCGCCTCGACGGCGGCATTGAGGGCCAGGATGTTGGTCTGGAAGGCGATGCCATCGATCACGCCGATGATGTCGACGATCTTGCGCGAGGAGGTGTTGATGGCGCCCATGGTGTCGACCACCTGGGAGACGACGCTGCCGCCGCGCACGGCGACGCTGGAGGCGGACACAGCCAGCTGGTTGGCCTGGCGGGCGTTGTCGGCGTTCTGTTTGACGGTGGAGGTGAGTTCCTCCATGGAGGCGGCGGTCTCTTCCAGGGAGCTGGCTTGCTGTTCGGTGCGGGAGGACAGGTCCATGTTGCCGGAAGCGATCTGCGCGGCCGCTGTGGCCACGCCACCAACGTTTGCCCCGATGTCCGAGACGATCGCGGTCAGGTTGGAACTCATCTGGTTCAAGGCGCGCAGCAGGGGCTTGGCTTCGTCAGCGGCCTGGATCTCGAACTTCATCAGTTCCCCTCCGGCAATGGCTTGGGCCACCTGAACCGCCTTGTCCAGTGGGCGAAATACGGCGCGCACGAGAAAATAGCCCAGTCCTGCCCAGGCGAGGGCAGACAGCACCGCACTGGCCATAAAGACACCGGGCAGCCAGCCGGTGTTGCCAGTGGGCGGCGCCAGGCGGCTGAGTTCGCGCCATCCCAGGGCGCCCCCGACCAGCGTCAGCAGCGCCGCCAGGGCAGTGACCCAGACAATCCGGTGCCGCACGGGAATTCTGCGCAAGGCAGCCATCGGGTCGGCCCAGACCGGCGGAAGCACCTCGCCCTGCCGGATCGTGACGCCGGCCGCCTGCCCCTGCCTGATCCTGCTGTAAACCTGCTCAGCCTGGGCAACCTGGGCCGGCTCCGGCTTGCTGCGCACGGACATATAACCTTCTGTCCGGCCCTGGTTGCGCAAGGGGGTGACGTTGGCCTGTACCCAATAGAAGTCACCGTTTTTGCGCCGGTTCTTGACCAGCCCCGTCCAGGGCAGGCCCCGACCCAGGCTGTCCCACATGTCTGCAAAAGCCTCCGGCGGCATGTCGGGGTGGCGCACGATGTTATGGGCCTGGCCGGTGAGTTCGTCGATGGTGTAGCCGCTGACTTCGACAAACGACGGATTGGCATAGGTGATACGCCCCTTGAGATCGGTGCGGGAAACCAGCGCTGCGCCGTCCGCAAGCTCGTAGGAATGATTGGTGATGGGCAGGTTGATACGCATGGTGGGCACTCCACTTGAAAGATGTGAATTGATATTGACATCGTTTCAATGAAAATTCCACCAAATTCATTACAAAAATCGAATCAGTTAATTACTTTTGACTAAATTACCGCCTAATTTGATATAGGACAAACTTTGGCGATTCCTTCAAAGCTGCCTCTTCCTGCCGCGCCGCAATGCGCCCGGCCGCTCTTCGAGCCAAAAACTGCCGGCATGCTCAACGATCGCGCAAGCCGGCCTCCACCGTCGGGTAATGCAGCCGCAGGCGCAGCTCCTGCTTCAGGCGCGTGTTGTCGAGCCGGCGGGACTCGCTCATGAAGCTCAGCAGCACCAGGGGCAACTCGTCCTGCGCGGCGCTCCGCGCCACCCTTGGCGGACGCGGCAGCTGGTAGAGGTCGGCCGCAAGATCGAAGTAGTCGCCCATCCTGAGTTCGGTGTCATCACTCGCATTGGTCGTGCGCTGCGGCTTGCCGCGCCACAGCGCGGCAATACAGGCGCGCGCCAGGTCGTCGGCATGAATATGGTTGGTGAACACATCGTCAGCCGGTGCCAGTACCGGCGTGCCCTTGAGCAGGCGGCCGCGCGGCGTGCCGCCTTCGCGGTCGGGCGCGTAAATGCCCGGAATGCGCAGCGTGTGCACACGCACGCCGCTGGAGC
Source organism: Polaromonas sp. (assembly GCF_049790275.1). Classification (GTDB taxonomy): domain Bacteria; phylum Pseudomonadota; class Gammaproteobacteria; order Burkholderiales; family Burkholderiaceae_C; genus Polaromonas. Next base: position 178 of record NZ_JBAQYR010000015.1, on the reverse strand, counting down.
GGCCGAAAAACCGCAGTTGCTGCTCGGCATCCACCCTTCGCTGCGCACGCGGCGTGTGCGGGTTGACGGGCCGCGTCTCCCTGGCCCACTCGCCTCGGCAGTCGCCATAAACGCCGCTGGTTGAACCGTAAACCAGCGTCTGCGGCAGGCCGCGCAGCCGCAGCGCGCGCAGCAGGGC
>NZ_JBAQYR010000014.1:0-38903 GCF_049790275.1 Polaromonas sp. | reverse complement strand
GAGCTGGCCCAGGGCGCGGCCGCGCCACTCCCACGCCTGCGTGGCCTGCAGCGCACGCTCGACGGCGGCGTGATCCTGTGCGCTGGGCGGTGCCAGCCAGGCCTGGTGCGGCAGGCGCCCCAGCATGGCCACGTCATAAACGCTCAGGTCGTCGGCGGAGCTTTCGTTCTGGCCCAGCCAGGACAGCTGCTGTGCGCGTTCACGCGCGCGCATGGCCGGCAGCGGACGACCGAGCAAGGCCACCTCTCCGTGGTGCGGCAGCAAACCGGCCAGCACCTTGAGCAGGGTGGATTTGCCGGCGCCATTGGGGCCGACAATGCTGGTCCAGCGCGCAGCCGGCAGCGCCAGGGAAATGCCGTGCAATACCTCGACATTTCCGAGGCTGGCCCTGATGGAACGGGCGTCAATAGCTATTGAATTAATAGCAACCGATGAGGTATTTGACATCACAGGCCTGCCCCTCTTCCGGTGTGCCGGTGCATCAGCCAGAGCAGGTAACCGCCGCCCAGCACGGCCGTCAACACGCCCACCGGCAGCTCCTGCGGTGCCACCAGCCAGCGCGCCAGGGTGTCGGCGGCCGTGAGTAGCACCGCGCCCATCAGGCTGGCCAGCACAATCAGCCGGCCGTGCGTGGTCTTGACGACAGAGCGCACCAGATGCGGCGCGGCCAGGCCGACAAAAGCAATCAGCCCGGTCTGCGCCACGGCGGTGCCGGTGGCCAGCGCCAACACCGCCACCAGCGCCACCCGCATCTGCGCCAGGCGCAAGCCCAGGCTTTGCGCGGTGGATTCACCCAGGGCCAAGCCGTCGAGCACGTGACTCATCATCCAGGCGGCCAGCGTGCTGGCCCCCAGCACCGCCGCCATCACGGCACACGCCGACCAGCCGACAAAACCGGTGCTGCCGAGCATGAAGGACTGCATGGCCTGCATGATTTCGGGTGTAAGCAGCAGGATCAGCGAGGTGAAAGCGCCAAGCACCACGCCGACAATCACGCCGGCCAGCAGCAGGCGCAGGGTGTGCTGCACACCCTTGGCCAGCAGCAGCGTCAGCAGCACGGCCAGCACGGCGCCGACAAAAGCCGCGCCGGTGAGCCCGATGCGCGCCAGCCAGTGCATGGCCAGCGGCGAGACGCCGAACAGTGCCATGGCGCCGGCTACGCCCAGCGAAGCGCCCGAGGCGCTGCCCAGCAGATAGGGGTCGGCCAGCGGATTGCGGAACAGGCCCTGCGCCACCGCGCCGGCCAGGCCAAGCAGGGCGCCGGCCAGCCAGGCGCCCACCGTGCGCGGCAGGCGGATCTCGCGGACGATCTGCAGGGCCTGCGCGTCGTCCAGCATGTTGCGCACACTCTCGAAGCCGGTGCTGCCCACACTCACGCCGAGCAGCAGCAGCGCCACACTGGCCAGCAGCAGGCCCAGGGCCAGCAACAAGGCCCGGCGGTGCTGGTTCGGGAAAGGCAGAACCAACGCACTCACGGCGCTTTGTCCTCAAGACATTTGGCCATGAGGCGGGCCGCCTCGGCCATGCGCGGGCTGGGACGCACCACCACGTCGGACTCGCCTACGCCGAACACGCAGATGCGCTGTTCGCGCACCGCCTTGATGCTGCCCCAGCCGGGGTAAGACGCCATGGCCTGCATGCTGCGGTTGCCGACCATGATCAAATCGGGATTGGCACGCACCACGTACTCGGGGTTGAGCCGCGGGAAGGGGCCCAGCGATGCAGGAATCACATTCCGGACGCCGAGGCGCGTGAGTGTTTCGCCGATGAAGGACGACTCGCCGGCGGCATACGGTCCTCGGTTGACTTCAAAATACACACGCGCACTTCTGGCCCTGGGCGACAGCGACTGGGCCGCGGCCGAGATGCTGGCGTCGATGATGCGCCACAGGCGGCCCGCGCCCTGCGCGTCGGGAATGTCGAGCAGCACGCCGATTTTCCCGAGCACACGCCGTACATCGGCATGGCTTTTGGGTTCCAAAGCCACCACCTTGATGCCCAGTGATTCCAGTCGCTGGCTGGCGCGCGAGGAAGTCGCCAGCAGCACCACGTCGGGCTTGAGCGCCACGATGCCTTCGATGTTCGGGTCCAGCCCGCCACCCATCACGGGCAGGCTGCGCACGCTGGCCGGGTGGTTCGAATAACGGTCAACACCAACGAGGCGCTGGCACTGGTCCATCGCACAGACACTTTCGGTCAGCGACGGCAGCAGGCTGACGATGCGCTGCGGACTCTGGGCAAAGGTGACACTGACGCCCCGGTCGTCGACCAGTTGCAGGGCGCGGGCCGGCGCCATCGCCATGCAGCACATCAGCGCCAGGAGGGCTGCTGCTTTTTTCATGGCTTGCCTTTCAGCGTGAGCGGCAAACCCGCGGCCATCAGGGTCACGCGTTCGCAGGCCTGCGCCACCTCCTGGTTGAGCCGGCCCAGCGCGTCGACAAAGGCGCGGACCTCGCGCCCGAGCGGAATCACGCCCAGCCCGATCTCGTTGCCAACCAGCACCAGCGGGCCGGGGCTGCTTTCGATTGCTTCCAAAAGCATAGCTGTCTGCCCAGGCAGGGAAAGGGCTGGAGCCCGATTTGACTTCACATCTTCGGCCGGCATGAGCAGGTTGGTCAGCCACAGCGTCAGGCAATCCACGACCACCAGCGTCTGCGCACTGCCGTGTGCCGCAAGCGCCTGCGGTAGTTGCAGCGGCTCCTCCACCGTGGCCATGCCCGGCACGCGTTCTGCCCTGTCCTGTTGGTGGCGCGCAATGCGTTCGCGCATTTCATCGTCCCCGGGCTGGCCGGTGGCAACCAGCACCGCCCGGTGCGCGGGCGACTGCGCCAGCCACTGGCGCGCCAGCATTTCTGCACGGCGTGACTTGCCGCTTCTCTGACCGCCGAGGATCAGCTCGCTGCGGGCAACTTCAATCATGGTGCCGACTCCAATCCATGATGATGCGATGCAACTGCTCGACACCGTCGGTCAAAGCGGCCGGACCGGGCTGCAGGATTTCGGCGGACTTGATTTCGAACAGCTGGTCGTTCTTGACAGCGTTGACGCTTTCCCAGCCGGCGCGTGCGCGCACATGGTCCGGCTTGAACTTGCGGCCGCACCAGGAGCCGAAAATGATGTCGGGGTTGCGCCGCACGATCTCGCCGCCGTCGGCAATGATGCGGTCCTTGCCCATGGCCTTGGCCGCCAGTTCGGGGAAGCAGTCGTCGCCGCCGGCAATGCCGACCAGCTCCGACACCCAGGCAATCGCACTGATGTGCGGGTCGTACCACTCTTCAAAAAACACGCGCGGCCGGCGCTTCAGGCCTGCCGCGGCCTGCTCGATCTCCAGCAGGCGGCGCTGCATGCCCTGGATAAGCGCCAGCCCCCGCGCCTCCTGGCCCACCATGGCGGCGAGCTGGTACATCATGGAAAAAATTTCCGCCACGCTGCGCTGGTTGAAGATGGTGACCTGGATGCCTTTTTTGATCAGCTGCGAGGCGATGTCGGCCTGCAGGTCGGAGAAACCGATCACGCAGTCGGGCTGCAACTCGACAATTTTGTCGATCTTGGCGCTGAGGAAAGCGCTGACCTTTGGCTTTTCCTCACGCGCCCGCGGCGGCCGCACGGTGTAGCCCGAGATGCCGACGATGCGGCGCTCTTCGCCCAGCAGGTACAGCCACTCGGTCGGCTCCTCGGTCAGGCAGACGATGCGCTGCGGCCCGTACGCTGCCGTGTCCGGGGCTGCGACCAGCGCACGCCAGTCTGTTGTTGCGCTCATGAGGCTTGCTCCAGGAAAAGCTGCGCGGCGACCGCGGGGTTCGAAGCAAACCAGGCATGGAAATAACTGGCCCGGACGGAGCCCGAAACATACAGCGCCTCGCCGCCGGAACGCAGCTTGCGCCCCGGCGCGGCCTCGGTATGCGCAGCGGGCTGCAGCGGTGTCGTGCAGGTCGAGTAATGAAAGGTATGGCCGCGCAGGGTGCCGCCGGCCACGTCCAGTTGCTGTGGACCGAGGGCGGCGAGGCGTTTTTGCATGGTCACGCGGCCGGGCAGCACACCCCACATCGCGTGGGATGCGCCATCGACGGTTTGCAATTCATCGAACAGCGCCATCATGCCTCCGCATTCCGCCCAGACCGGTTTGCCGGCGCGCACATGGGCCTCCACAGAAGCCCGCATCGCGCTGTTGGCGGCAAGGGTTTCGGCATGCAGCTCGGGGTAGCCGCCGGGCAGCCACAGCGCGTCGCAGGCAGGCAAGGCCGTGTCCGTCAGCGGCGAGAAAAACACCAGCTCAGCACCAAGCTCGCGCAGGCAATCCAGATTGGCGGCATAGATGAAACAGAAGGCGGCATCCCGTGCGACGGCTACCGTACAGCCTTGCAGCGCACCGGCCGAAAACGCCGATGCAGCGGGTGCCGCGAACGGAACGGCCCAGGCCTGCAAGTCATCCCCGTTCATCTGCCCCAGCGGCGTCGCAGCCAGTGCATCGGCGGCTGCGTCCAGCCGCTGCATGGCATCGCCCAGCTCATCAGACATCACCAGGCCCAGGTGCCGCTCGGGCAGGGTGACGGCCGTGCTGCGCATCAGGGCGCCCAGCCATTTCCCCGGCGCGCGCAGGCTTTCTTCCAGCATGGCCGCATGGCTGTCGGACGCCACCCGGTTGGCCATCACACCCGCAAAACGCAGGCCTTCGCGGTAATGCTGCAGCCCCCAGGCCAGTGCACCGAAGGTGCCCGCCATCGCACCGGCGTCGATGACGGCCAGCACCGGCAGGCCAAAACGCTGGGCCAGGTCGGCCGCACTCGGCTGGCCGTCGAACAGCCCCATGACGCCTTCGACAATGATCAGGTCGGCCTCCTGCGCGGCCTCGTGCAGGCGGCGTGCGCAATCAGCCTCGCCGGTCATCCACAGGTCGAGCTGGTGCACAGGCGCGCCACTGGCCAGCGCCAGCCAGTAGGGGTCGAGAAAATCCGGCCCGCACTTGAAGACACGCACGCGCCGGCCCTGTCGCGCGTGCAGCCGCGCCAGCGCGCAGGCCACCGTGGTCTTGCCCTGGCCGGAAGCGGGGGCGGCAATGAGGATGGCGGGGCATGGGATGGGCATGGTCGATGATGTCTTTTTACAGGGGCGCCCATGTCACACCAACATAGGCGGTGCGGCCCGCCATGGCGTAGCCGCTGGCAGTCTGGTAGATCCTGTCGGTCAGATTGTCCAGTTTGGCGAGCAGCTTCCATTCCTTCGACAAAGCCGTGGAAGCACTGACATTGAGAAGACCGTAACCCGGAAGCACGGTGGTGTTGGCCACCGTATCGAAACGCTTGCCCGACAGCAGGAGATCGGCAGCCAGCGTCCAGCCTTCAATACGGGTGTCCGCTCCCAGAGTGGCATGGTGGCGCGCCCTGCGAGCCAGCTGTTTGTTGAGGCTCACGTCCCGGGGATTCTGGATGTCCAGCGACCCGTACAAGCCAAACCGTCCGGCCTTGCCGGCAGCGGAGAAAGTCACGCCGTCGTACTGTGCCTGCGCCGTATTGGAATAGCAACCGACCGCCGGGCGGGGGCATGCCGTCGCCGACGCACCGGACAGGAAAGTCAACAAGTTGCTCACCTTGTTCTGGTAGGCCACAACGCCGAATTCGCTGCTGCCCTGTGCATACTTCAACCCGATTTCGGCGCTCCGGCCGGACTCGGGCCTGAGTGTAGTGACTCCATACTGGCTGAACCGCTGATACAGCGTGGGCACACGAAAGGAGGTACCCGCACTCGCAGAAAGTTTCCACTGGGGACTCAAGGCAATAGCGTAGGCCGCAGAGCCCGTGCTTTTTCCACCGAACTCGCTGTCCTTGTCGTGCCGGGTATTGAGCTGCACCGTATGCGCCCCTTCCGACCAGGCATAGCCCAGGCCCAGGCCGCTTTGCGACTTGACCCGCTCTATGCGCGGGGCCGTGGTCAGGAGAAACTCCGACTCCCGCTCTTCCACAGTGGCGCTCAGCAGATGGGGCCCGATTTTGTACTCGTTTTGCCAGAGCAGGTTTTTGATTTTGGTCTGGTCGAAGGCGGCGCCTATGACTTCTTCGCCCTCATCAGTTCCCTGGCTGACGCCCACGCTGGTGCTGTAGCGGTCGGTCCATTGCGATTGCAATTGCAGGCCGGCCGTCTGCAGCCTGCCGATGCGCCTGTAGTCCCGGGTCAAGCCGCTGTCGTATTGCGAATCCACCCGGCTTTGCAGCACAGTGGCCTGCAGGCGCTGGTTGGGAGCAAGCTGCAAACCGAGCTTTGCATTCGCACTGCTGCTTTTGTAACCGTCGGCATCGGGGTTCTGGCCGGCAATGGGCCGGGCGTTGAAACCCTTGCTGCTGCCTTCCGACACGCCGAATGAGTAGTCAAACGCATTGACCGATCCGCTGGCCGAAAAATCCATCCGGCGGGTGTGGTGGGAACCGTAACCCATGCTCACTACGGGCGCAAAAGGTCCCTGCCCTTTTTTGGTGAAGATCTGGATCACCCCGGCCACGGCATCCGATCCATAAACCGCACTGGTGGGGCCGCGCACAATTTCTATGCGCTCGATCTGCGCGAGCGGAATGGCGTTCCAGCTGGTACCGCCGCTGGTGGTCTGGGCGTCCACCCGGACGCCGTCAATCAGTACCGCGGTATGCCGGTTTTCACCACCGCGGACAAACACGCTGCTGTTGCTTGCCGTGCCCCCGTTGCGCGTGATCTCAATGCCGGGAACGCGTGCTAGCACATCCACCAGCCCGACAGCGCCACTGCGCTCGATGACCTCCCGGTCGATGATGGTGACATCGGCGACAACCTCACCCACCGGCCGCTCGGTACGGGTTGCCGTGACCACCGTTTCCTTGAGCTGCGGCGAGGCGCTGGATTGGGCAAATACGGGAAATGCTGCCGCCAGCGCCAGCGGAAGTGCGGCAAGGCGTGCGTGGGAAACACAAGTTTTCATGAAGAGAAATCAACAACAAAAGGCCCTCACCGGCTTCCCCGCCAGTGCATGAGCGTTACAAACACCCGGTCAGATAAAGGACGCGCGCGTTCACCTTGTTGGCCGGTATCCGGGCTGACGGAACTGCTTTCATCGCCTTCCCAAGCGCGTGTTCAAAACGCTCAGTGGCTCATGATGAAAACTGAATGCACTCTCCACCTGGATCAGGGGAGCGGCATTCGTCCGTTTACCGTTGCGGGGGCAGCGCAGGTTAAAAGTCGCGGCGCTTCCGGCCAGGGTTACCCCGATCCGGATGGCAGAGACTTCCTCCTGCTTCCCGTTGAACTGCGGCGTGTGAACCACACCGCGAGCACCAACAGGCAAGATTCTACGCGCCAAAACCGTGCAAACCCTACAATTGACGCTGCCATGGCGAACCAAACCCACATCGACCAGATTGCCGAACGCGTCGAACGGCTCCTGCTGCGTTACGAGGAGCTGCAGCGTACCAACGCCCTGCTCAGCGAACAGGTCCATGAGCTGACCCAGGAGCGCGACTCGCTGCGGTCGCGCCTGAGCGCGGCGCGGGCCCGCGTCGATGCCTTGCTGGACCGCCTGCCGGATGTGTCCGCGCCCGTAACAAGCCATGCCAACAGCAGGACACCTGTGGGGTCGGACAGATGAAACAGCTTGACGTACAGATCATGGGCCAGAGCTATCTGCTCGGTTGCCCCGAAGGTGGCGAAGCCCGGCTGCTCGACGCCGTGGAAAAAGTCGATGCCGCCATGTGCAAGATCCGCGATGCCGGAAAAATCAAGGCACGCGACCGCATCGCCGTGCTGGCCGCCCTGAACCTGGCTTTCGAGCTGTCCGAACTTGAAGCCAATGCGCTGAAAACTTCACGTACCGCTACCGCTACGGCCTCCCCGACCAAACCGCAGGCTGCCGGCATGTCAGCCGCGGAAGCCGCTGCGCAACCGCAACTGACGGCACTGCTGCAGCGCCTGGACAGCGCATTGGGCGTGGACGGCCGCCTGCTGTAAAGCCGCTCGCCAAACAGGGGCGCCAGCGCCTACAATCAAAGCGTCTGCGGTGCGCATCGGGCTTTATATTTCCTTGAACCAATGCTCTTAGAGCACGGGCTTGGTAAATTGTCAGGCAGGCGTGATCGTCTCGCGTTAGACGAACCCGAAACCTGACTGCCCTCGCCCACCTGAACCCTGGTTCAGGATGACGGTCCGGTGGTACTCGCAGACACCTTCTTCTTTCCATCATCCCGGGCTTGACCGGGATCATGCCCACCAGCGCAGATCCGATGTCCCTCGAGCCCCAGCTCATTGCCGAACTCCTCCTGCTGGGCCTGTGCACCGGTTTTCTCGCAGGTCTGCTGGGCATTGGCGGCGGCATGCTGATGGTGCCCTTCATGACTTTCATCCTCACGTCCAAGGGCTACCCTCAGGAATACACGGTGAAGATGGCAGTCGCCACGTCGCTGGCCACCATCTGCTTCAGTTCGCTGTCGTCAGTACGTGCGCATCACCGGCGCGGCGCGGTGCTCTGGCCCATCGTCCGGCTGCTGGCTCCCGGCATCCTGCTGGGTGCGCTGCTCGGCGCCCAGCTGGCAGCGGCACTGCCGGGGAAAATCCTGAGCATCCTGTTTGCGGTGTTCGTCGCCTTTTCCGCGACCCAAATGTTCCTGGACCGCAAACCCAAACCGAGCCGCACCCTGCCCGGCCGCCTGGGCACTTTCGGCATGGGCGGCGTGATCGGCATGTTGTCTTCGCTGGTGGGTGCGGGCGGCGCTTTTGTCTCTGTGCCGTTCATGACCTGGTGCAATGTGAAAATCCATGACGCCGTGGGCACCTCGGCGGCGCTCGGTTTCCCGATCGCACTGGCCGGCACGCTGGGCTACATCTGGGCCGGCCGGGACCTCCCGCAAATGCCGCCCGGTTCGATCGGGTTTCTCTATTTGCCGGGTCTGATCGTCATCTCGCTGGCCAGCATCAGCACCGCACCGCTGGGTGCACGCACGGCCCACCGCATGGACATCCGGCCGCTGAAGAAAGTGTTCGCGGCCGTACTGTACGTCCTGGCTGCGTACTTCCTGCTGCGCTGATTTGTTGCCTAGCGTGCAGGCGGCCTGAGACGCCTCGTCGCGGGTTTGGGACGAAAGCCTATCGTCTGCTCGATCAGCGCTCCGCCGTCGCTCATCAAAAAAGTCTTGAAGGCCTGCGCCACCGGCGTCAGGCGCTTGTTACGGCGGTGCACCACATACCAGTGAAGCATCAACGGAAATCCCTGCACATCAAGCACCGTCAGGCTGCCCACCTGGAGTTCGCGGCTGATGGTGTGTGCCGACAGGAAGCTGACACCCATGCCGGCAATCACCGCCTGCTTGATGGTCTCCGTGCTCTTGATTTCCATCGCGATGTTGAGATCAGCCAGGTGATCGCCAAAACCTTCCTGCATCGAGTTCCAGGTGTCGGACCCTTTCTCGCGCACCACAAACGGCTCTCTTGCCAGGCGCGACAGGGGAATGCGTTTTTTGGCCGCCAGCGGATGGTCCGGCGCGGCCACCACCACATAAGGGTGTGGCGCAAAAGGCTCGCTCACCGTGTCCATGTCCAGCGGCGGACGCACCATGATGGCCAGATCCGTCAGGTTGTCGGTCAGCTGGTTCAGGAGCTCTTCGCGGTTGCAGACACCGAAGTCCAGCGTCACCCCGGAGTGGCGCCGCGCGAACTCCACCAGCAGGCGCGGAAAAAAATAATCACCGGCGCTGATCACCGCAACGTTCAGCTTGCCGCCGGAGACGCCCTTGAACTGCGCCATGGCCTCTTCCACTTCCTTGAACTGCTGGATGATGATGCGGCTGGAGTGCAGCATCTCCACGCCGGCTGGCGTGAGGTGGATTTTCTTGCCCAGTTGCTCGAACAGCGGAAGGCCGGCGTGATCCTCCAGCTTTTTGACCTGGATGGAGACCGCCGGCTGCGTCAGGTGCAACTCCTCCGCAGCCCGCGAGAAACTCAGGTTGCGGGCGACGGCCTCGAAAACCTTGAGCTGACGCAATGTCGCATTCTTCATTCGGTCCTTTTATCCATAACTCTTAGCTAATTGATGTATTCAATAGTTTAGCGATGAGTAATTGTTGGCGGCGACGGGCACACCCGCGCCTGCTTCGGCTGTGGCTACTTCTGGTCCGTCCACCATGACTCGCCGAATTGGCCCTGCAGCCAGCCGACAAAGCCGCTGACCTTTGCCGGCACCAGCTGGGGCGAGGGATAAACGGCATGGATCTCCTGCGATGGCAGCATCCAGTCGCTCAGCACGGGCACCAGGGCACCGCTACGCATTGACTCATACGCCACGTACTTAGGCAAGGCGGCCACGCCCATGCCGCCGCGCGCCGCCGCCAGCAGTGCAGAAAGATTGTTCGAGCGCAAAGGCCCGCTCACAGAAACCGACCGCGCATGGCCCTCGGCCCCGGTGAAATGCCAGCGGGCGTCACCCTGCACCGTGCTGTAGATCAATGCATCGTGCTTGACAAGACCGGCGGGATCGGCCGGCGCGCCGCGCCTTTTGATGTACTCGGGCGAAGCCACCACCACCCACGGATTGATGCCAAGGTAACGCGCGCCCAGTGTCGAGTCGGCCAGCGGGCCCATCCGGATCGCCACATCGATGCCTTGCTCAACCAGGCTGACATAACGGTCTTCGAAGTTCAGCTCGATCTGCAGTTTTGGATGGAGCTGCATGAAACGCATGACCAATGGCACCAGAACGCGCCGCCCGAAAGCCACCGAGGTGGTGATTCTGAGGCCGCCCTGCACCTGCGACTGCAATAGCGCAGCCACCGTCTCGGCTTCTTCGACATGGTGTGCAATCAGCTTGCACTTGGCGTAGTACAGCGCGCCTATCTCGGTGGGTGTCACGCCGCGCGTGGAGCGGTGGAGCAGCCGCGAACCCAGCTGCTTTTCCAGCTGCACCACCAGCTTGGTGGCCGACGGCTGGCCCATGCCCATGTCGGCCGCGGCCTTGCTGAAAGAGCCAAGGTCAACCACGCGAATGAAAAGCCGGATGGCGTGAATGCGATCCATGGCCGCAAGTAGACCACGGCGTCATCGGTCCGGCAATCATTTATTCCAGATTGGAATAAGCGTAATGCACGGGACAGGGCTTCCCCGCAGCAGCCAACGCCGCGACCATCCGTCCAACGTTCAGCAACCCTCTAGGAGACTTCGATGGCAAAAATGAAGGCCGCCATGGCCGCCGTTCTGGTGATGGAAAAAGAAGGCATCACCCAAGCTTTTGGTGTGCCGGGCGCGGCCATCAACCCGTTTTATTCCGCACTGCGTGAACGCCAGTCGATCACGCATATCCTGGCGCGGCATGTCGAGGCCGCGTCGCACATGGCGGAAGGCTACACACGCGCCAAGGCCGGGAACATCGGTGTGTGCATAGGCACCAGCGGCCCGGCCGGCACCGACATGATCACCGGCTTGTATTCGGCGATTGCCGACAGCATCCCCATCTTGTGCATCACCGGCCAGGCGCCCCGCGCGCGCCTGTACAAGGAAGATTTCCAGGCGGTGGACATCGAGTCCATCTCCAAACCGGTCACGAAGTGGAGCGTCACTGTGCGTGAGCCGGCGCTGGTGCCGCGTTCCTTCCAGCAGGCCTTTCACCTGATGCGCTCGGGACGCCCTGGCCCGGTGCTGATCGACCTGCCTTTTGATGTACAGATGGCCGAAATTGAATTCGACATCGACACTTACGAGCCGCTGCCCGTGTACAAGCCGGCTGCCAGCCGCAAGCAGATCGAAAAAGCGCTCGACATGCTTGCCGCTTCCAGCAAGCCCCTGATCGTCGCCGGTGGCGGCATCATCAATGCCGACGCTTCCGCCTTGCTGGTTGAGTTTGCCGAGCTCACCGGTGTGCCGGTGATCCCCACACTGATGGGCTGGGGCACCATTCCCGACGATCATCCCCTGATGGCCGGCATGTGCGGACTGCAAACCAGCCACCGCTACGGCAACGCCACCATGCTGGCCAGTGACTTCGTCATCGGCATCGGCAACCGCTGGGCCAACCGCCACACCGGCTCGCCCGAGGTGTACTGCAAGGGCCGTACCTTCGTGCACATCGACATCGAGCCGACGCAGATCGGCCGGGTCTTCAATCCGGACTTTGGCATTGTCAGCGACGCCAAGGCCGCACTGGAGCTGCTGGTTCAGGTCGCCCGCGAACGCAAGGCTGCCAAAAATCTGCCAGGTTATGGCGAATGGGCCACCCGCTGTGCCGACCGCAAGAAGCTCATGCACCGCAAGTCCCACTTCACCGAGACACCCATCAAGCCGATGCGCGTGTATGAAGAGATGAACAAGGTGTTTCCGCGCGACACCATCTACGTGACAACGATTGGCCTGAGCCAGATTGCCGGCGCGCAGTTCCTCAATGTGTACGGACCACGCCAGTGGATCAACTGCGGCCAGGCTGGGCCATTGGGCTGGACCATACCCGCGGCCCTCGGTGTGGTGGCAGCCGACCCGACACGTACCGTTGTTGGACTGTCCGGCGACTATGACTTCCAGTTCCTGATGGAAGAACTGGCTGTGGGCGCACAGTTCAACCTGCCTTATGTACAGGTGCTGGTCAACAACAGTTATCTGGGCCTGATCCGCCAGGCGCAGCGCGGGTTCGAGATGGACTACTGCGTGCAGCTGGCTTTCGAGAACCAGAACGTCCCGGAAGGCGAAGGTGACTTGCGTAGCTATGGCGTGGACCACCAGGCCGTGGTGCAAGGCCTGGGCTGCAAGTCGCTGCGTGTGACCGACCCTGAAAAGATCAATGACGCCATGGTCGAAGCACAGGTGATGGCGCGCAAATACCGGGTGCCTGTGGTGGTGGAAGTCATCCTCGAAAAGATCACCAACATCGCCATGGGCACGGAGATCGACAAGGTCAACGAGTTTGAAGACATCGACTGCCGCCACCCCAAGGGCCGTGAAGGCCTTGAGCTGGCCGGCCTGCTCGAGTAAGCAGGATTGACGACCAACCATTCTTCAGCAGACAAACCATGCCAAAATTTTCCGCCAATCTCAGCATGCTTTTTACCGAGCATGCCTTCCTCGATCGCTTTGAACCAGCCGCGAAGGCCGGTTTCAAGGCCGTGGAGTTCCTCTTTCCCTATGCCTTCAGCGCCGCCGACATCAAAGCCAGGCTTGACAGCCATGGCCTGCAGCTGGTGCTGCACAACCTGCCTGCCGGCGATTGGGAAGCCGGCGAGCGCGGCATCGCCTGCCACCCGGATCGCGTGGAGGAATTCCGCTCCGGCGTGGTCAAGGCCATCACCTATGCCAAAGCCCTGGGTGTCGGACAGCTCAACTGCCTGGCAGGCAAAGCGCCCGCAGGCGTGGGCAACGCAGCCCTCAGGCAGACCTTCGTTGCCAATCTGCGCCATGCCGCCGCTGAGTTCAAAAAAACCGGGCTGAATTTGCTGATCGAACCGATCAACACCTTCGACATTCCCGGCTTTTACCTGAGCCGCACGGCACAGGCGCTGGACATTCTCGACGAGGTGGGTGCGGACAACGCCTTCGTCCAGTACGACATCTACCATGCGCAGCGCATGGAGGGGGAATTGGCCGGAACGCTGCAAAACTTTCTGCCGCGCATCGGCCACATCCAGCTGGCGGACAATCCCGGCCGCCATGAGCCGGGCACCGGCGAGATCAACTATGCGTTTTTATTCGCGCACCTGGACCGCATGGGGTATGGCGGCTGGATCGGCTGCGAATACAAGCCGGCAGGCACGACCGAAGCCGGATTGGGCTGGCGCCAGCGCCTGGCTCTCTGACCCATTTCATTCAACAAGGATCACCTTCACAATGACCTCAAACGCCCTGAAAATCGGCTTCATTGGCCTGGGTATCATGGGCGCCCCCATGGCCGGCCATCTGATCAATGCTGGGCACCAGCTGTTTGTCTACACCCTGGGCAAGATGCCTGAGGCAGTTTCCGGAAGCAGTGCCACCCAGTGCCTGAGCGCTCGCGGCGTCGCCGAACGTGCGGACATCATTTTCATCATGGTGCCCGACACCCCCGATGTGGAAGCCGCATTGTTCGGTGAAACGGGCGTGGGCACCGGGCTCAAGCGACCATCCGGCGAGGTGACTGCGAGCGCGCGCAAGGTGGTCGTCGACATGAGCTCGATCTCGCCGATCGCCACCAAGACCTTTGCACAGAAAATCAACGCGCTGGCTTGCGACTACCTCGACGCCCCGGTTTCCGGCGGCGAAGTGGGCGCAAAAAATGCGACCCTGTCCATCATGGTCGGCGGCCCGGAAGCCGTGTTCGAACGCATCCGCCCCCTGTTCGAGCTGATGGGCAAGAACATCACTTTGGTCGGCGGGAACGGTGACGGCCAGACCGCCAAAGTCGCGAACCAGATCATCGTGGCACTCACCATCGAAGCAGTGGCGGAAGCGCTGCTGTTCGCAGCCCGGGCTGGCGCCGATCCGGCACGCGTGCGCCAGGCCTTGATGGGCGGGTTCGCGTCGTCAAAGATTCTTGAAGTGCATGGCGAGCGCATGGTCAAGCGCACGTTTGATCCGGGTTTTCGCATCGAGCTGCACCAGAAAGACCTGAACCTGGCACTCTCCACCGCGCGCCTGCTCGGCATGTCGCTGCCCAACACGGCCACCGCGCAGGAGTTGTTCAATGCCTGTGTCGCACACGGCGGCAAGGCCTGGGACCACTCGGCCATGGTGCGCGCGCTGGAGAAATTGGCCAACTTCGAAATCGGCCAACAAGCCGGGTGATCGTCCGCGACAAATTCATGCACTGAGCGCGGGGCAGTTTTTTCCTCGCGCAGCAGGCTGTCCGCGCTGATGGCCTGTTGCCTCCGCTGGACCGCGATCCGGGCCAGCCCTGGCAATTGCCCCGAGCATGACATGGCACAGCACTGCTCAGCCGGTGGGCTTCATTTCCCATCAGGGAATCAACCCCAACGCAGGCGCCGCGTCAACCCGGCCTTCCAAGCCGTCTGTGGCGGCCTCGTGCTGGCCAGCCGCACGGGGCGAGTTCTTCACAAATACGCTGCTGCAAATGTCACCCCTTGGCTGCGCCTGAAGAAGGCAAGTGAACTCATCATTCAAGTCTTTTTAATCCATTAGCTATGAGTAATCAATAGCATCAAATACTTTAACTATCATTAATCGTTCTTTCTTTCTACAGTTGCCCCAAGCCCGGTGCAACACGTACACGCCGGAATTACCTCCAGAGCGTCAACCCATTCAAGGAGACCCCCATGCTCAAAGCCCTGCTTGACAACACTGCCACCGATCGGGCCGACCAGACTCGCCATGCCTACAACGCCGCGTTTGAAGAACTCGGTCTGAGCTGGCATTGGGATTCCGCCACCTACGCCCGGTTGCAGGCAGACGGCCGCGACGCTGTGCGCACCTATCTGGAAACCGAGCAATCGCACCTGCTGCGCGCCTATGAAGCGGACTTCCTGGTTGAAGCCATCGAAGCCGCCAGGGCCCGCTGCCATGCAAGCAGGACAAGCAACCGGGCAAGTTTGGCACCCTGCGCCAGCTGGTCCGGCAGTTCGCTGGCACCGGCCGGTAGCCGGAATACGAAAAACAGTGCGCCTGCGCAGCGGTATTCGCCAACGGCCCTTCAGACTTGAAGGCCGGAATGTCCACCCGCTGGGTACGCTTCAAGGAAGGCAACACCACTTGCTTTGGCACCCTCGAGGGTGAACAAGTGAGGATTTTCGAAGGAGACATGTTCAGCGGCGCAGTCCCCACGGACCGGGTGGTGCCACTGGCAGACGTCGAGCTGCTGATGCCGGTCCTGCCGACAAAAATCATCGCCCTGTGGAACAATTTCCATGCGCTGGGCGACAAGCTCAAACTGGCCGTGCCGGCCGAGCCGCTGTACCTGATCAAATCCCCCAACTCTTACCTGGATCCTGGCAAGACGATCCGCAAACCCGGCTGCGATGGCAAGGTTGTCTTCGAGGGTGAACTCGGTATCGTCATTGGCAAGACCTGCAAAGAGATTAGCGAGGACCATGCGCTGGACTACGTGTTCGGCTACACCTGCGCCAACGATGTGACGGTGGCCGATATCCTCAATCGCGATGCCTCGTTTGCGCAGTGGGTGCGCGCCAAGGGTTTCGATACTTTCTGCCCTTTCGGGCCAGCGGTGGCCACAGGCCTTGACCCGGCACAGCTGGTGGTCAGAACCATCCTGAACGGTGAAGTCCGCCAGGACTATCCCATCAGCGACATGCGGTTTTCCGTGGCGCAGCTGGTCAGCCTGATTTCGCAGGACATGACTTTGTATGCGGGCGATATCATCCTTTGCGGAACGTCGGTCGGCGTGGGGTCCATGAAGCCGGGAAGCTCCATCGAGGTGGAAATTGCCGGCATCGGCAAGCTCTGCAACCGTTTCGAATAACTTTTTGTCGGGAGAATGGGTGTGAAGATTGCGATCATTGGAGCCGGGGCCATCGGCGGCTATGTAGGCGTGAAACTGGCCCTGGCCGGCGAAGACGTCACGTTCATCGTGCGGGGCGCCAATCTGGAAGTCATCCAAAAAAAGGGCATGAAACTCATCATGCATGATGGCGCCGAACATGTTGCAGCCGGCGTCAAGGCCACCGATGACTATGCCGAAGCCGGCCCGCAGGATCTCGTCATTCTGGCGATGAAAGCGCACCAAGTGGAGGCGGTGGCCAAAGACCTGCCCAGGTTGCTCGGCCCCGAGACAGCCGTGGTCACCATGCAGAACGGCATTCCCTACTGGTATTTTCACAAGCACGGCGGTCCGCTCGAAGGCAGCCGGGTGGAAAGCGTGGACCCGGGTGGCATGCTGTCGGAGATGATTCCACCGCGGCGCGTGATCGGTTGTGTCGTCTACCCGGCTTCGGAGCTGGTGGCCCCGGGCGTGGTCAGGCATATCGAAGGCGACCGCTTTCCGATTGGCGAACTCGACGGGTCCATCAGCGAACGTGTCACGCGCATCTCGGAGTGTTTTGGCAAGGCCGGTTTCAAGGCGCCGGTGCTGGACAACATCCGCTCCGAAATCTGGCTCAAACTCTGGGGCAACCTCACCTTCAACCCCATCAGCGCACTGGCCCACTCCACCCTGGTGGACATCTGCCAGTACCCGCTGTCACGCGAGCTGGCCGCCAGCATGATGGGCGAAGCGCAGGACGTGGCGCACAAGCTTGGCATTCAATTCCGCGTGACGCTGGACAAACGTATCGCCGGCGCAGAAAAAGTGGGCAAACACAAGACATCCATGCTCCAGGACATCGAAGCCGGGCGTGCGCCAGAAATCGATGCACTGGTGGGGTCGGTGGTGGAACTCGGGCGGCTCACCCAAACGCCGACGCCCCACATCGATACGGTCTACGCGCTGGTCAAGCTGCTCGCCAGCACCATGGAAGAAGAGCGCGGCCAGGTACGTCTTCAGCCCCTCGCCTGAGCGCTGCCTCGTCTGAATCTCCCGGAGCCCAGTTCACTCCGGGGAGAGTCTGGGTGAAAAGAAGCGTGCAAAACGTGCGAAGAGCGCACCCTCAAGGCGCCAGCGCCTTCTTCATTCCTTCGACAGTTGCTTCGGAAGGGACAGCAAATTCGTAAGTCTTGCCAAGGTCCAGTGCCTTCAGCAACAGCGGGTTGCCCGTCTTCAGGGCGATGAACTGACTCCCTGCCTTTTTCACCGTATCTGCCGGAACACTGCCATGGACATAGATTCCATAACCCCAGCTGGGATGGGTGGCGGGCACGATGAACAGCTGGGCCATGTGGATGCGCTCGTCGGTGCCATGGTGATTTTTCATGGTGGAGGCTTGCGCGGTTTGAAGCCGGGTAATCAAACCCACCCACTTGTCCGCCTGCCACTGAAAAGCCGCCTTGGTCGGCAAATAGCTCTGCCCCAGGCCTTGCTGGGGCATCACTTCGATCACCGTGCCACAGAGATTTTCGGCTTTCACAAGCGAGGTCGTGACACCGCTTTTCATGCCAAAGCAGCTGGTGGCCTTGAGTTTGGCGAGGACCTTGGCCTGCTGGTCCGGAGGCAGCTTTTTCAGCTCGACCGGCTTGCCGTCCTTCTCCGAACCTACGTCCGCGAGAATCAGCACCGCCGACTGGATCGGGTCCATGTTGATCGCCACCGGCCGGTAGCCCGAAGCCAGGCCAACAACCGGATTCCCGTAGACCCAGCAGGGCGGCACGGGCTTCTTGATGGCGGTCAGGACGTCCTGGGTTTCCCGGATGTTGAGGACGGGTGCCACCGACAGGCCGGTAGGCCTTACAAACTCGATCAACTCCCTCAATGCGCTTTCAGTTTGAGAGGATCCCTCGCCGCGAATCACCTGCGGATTGAGGTAAAGCCCGCCCTCGCAGGTCTGGGCCTGAACGGCAAAAACACAAGACAACAAACTGGCCAACAACACTTGATGCTTCATGCTCTTCCACCTCTTTCATTTAAAGCCCGTGGAGCGCCTCAATGACATGCGGAGCCCAACTGAGTAAATTCATACTACTGCGGGTGTAACAATTTCCCCTAGGGAGTTACGCTATCCCACAAGCAAGTCCGCGCGAGTCCGAAACACCTCTCGGGAAAAACCCTAGGCCAGCTTTAAAAATCGGCAAACTTGACCACTGTCAAGAGCTTTTTGCCCCACTTGGTAAGACCATGCCCCTGTGATACTTTTCGACGTGGAAACTGGAAAGACTTCCAGCCCAGGACAGAGTTACTCAACAACAGGAGACAACGAGATGAAAGTAAGATTCACAAAGGTCAGGAATGAGTTGGCAGCGGCCGCGGCAACAGTCGTCTCAGCGCTTGCACTGATGGCTGCGCCGGCACATGCAGCCTGGGAGCCGACCAAGCCGGTAGAGTTTGTTGTTCCCGCCGGCACCGGTGGTGGTGCGGACCAGATGGCTCGCCTGATTCAGGGCATCGTCATCAAGCACAAGCTGATGAAAGAGCCGCTGATTGTTGTCAACAAATCCGGCGGTGCGGGTGCCGAGGGCTTCCTCGAGGTCAAGGGAGCAACAGGCAATCCGCACAAGGTCATCATCACGCTATCCAATCTGTTCACCACACCGCTGGCGACCGGCGTTCCCTTCAACTGGCGCGACATGACACCGGTCTCCATGATGGCGCTGGACCAGTTTGTGCTGTGGGTCAATGCAGAAAATCCCGCCAAAACCGCCAAAGATTACCTGGCAGCCGTGAAAGCTGCAGGTCCCAGCAAAATCAAGATGGGGGGCACCGGCTCCAAGCAGGAAGACCAGATCATCACTGTCGGCATCGAACAAGCCACAGGAACCAAATTCATTTACGTCCCGTTCAAAGGTGGCGGTGAAGTGGCTGTCCAGCTTGTCGGCAAACACATTGACTCGTCCGTGAACAACCCGATCGAGGCTGTGGCCCAGTGGCGCGCCAATCAGTTGCGGGCACTGTGCGTTTTCGATGACAAGCGCATGACCTACAAGACCAAGGTGACGGACACCCTGTCATGGGCCGACATCCCGACGTGCAAGGAAGCCGGTGTGCCCACCGACTACACCATGTTGCGCGGGATTTTCATGGCGCCAGGCGTGTCGAAAGACCAGCTCGAGTTCTACGTGAACCTGCTCAAGAAAGTCCGCGACACTCCGGAGTGGAAAGACTACATGGAAAAAGGTGCTTTCAACCAGACAACCATGTCGGGCGACGAGTTCGGAAAATGGCTTGGCAGCGCCGAGCAGCGGCATCGTGAGCTGATGAAAGAAGCCGGCTTCATCGCGAAATAAAAGAGAAAGCTCCGCGAGAGGGGCTGCTCTCCACCGCAGGGCCGGCCGCTTCCGGCGCTGGCCCTGCCACCCAATCACTGTTCGCCCGATCAGGGCTATTCAATTACTCAGCAGGAGTTCCCGATGGAGCCAAACGATCTATCCGGCACCGGGCAACGCTCGGGCGTCGCCACCAATGTCATCGAAGCCATCGTTGCCTTTCTCATCATGGTCCTGGGGGCTGTGGTCATCCAGGGCAGTTGGGCGCTGGGCTCGGGCTGGACCAGCGACGGCCCCGGCGCCGGTTATTTTCCGTTTTATATCGGTGTGATCCTGTGCATCTCGGGTGCCGGCATCATGATCCCGGCCTTGTTCGGAAGAAACAGGAACACCGAAATTTTCGTCGACAGCGAACAACTCAAGCGCGTCCTGTCCGTGCTGCTGCCCGCCCTTGTCTACGTGCTGGCTGTGCAGTTCATAGGCCTGTATGTGGCTTCGGCTCTTTACATCGCCTTGTTCATGATCATCCTCGGCAAGTACTCCCGGGTTAAAAGCCTCATCACGGCGCTGGCTGTGAATGTGCTGTTTTTCTTCATGTTCGAGGTCTGGTTCAAGGTACCCCTGTTCAAGGGGCAATTCGACCTCCTGAGTTTCCTGGGCTACTGAGCCCATCCGACCCGACCCCAGCCTACTGAACTTTACCGACCGGATATCTCCATGGACGAACTAAACTCGCTCTTTCACGGATTCAGCGTCATCCTGACGCCGATGAACATGCTCTTGATGGTGGTGGGCATTGTGCTCGGCGTACTGATCGGGGTACTGCCCGGACTGGGCGGCGCCAATGGCGTGGCCATCCTGCTGCCTCTGACCTTCACCATGACGCCGACCTCGGCCATCATCATGCTGTCGTGCATTTATTGGGGGGCGCTCTTCGGGGGCGCGATCACCTCGGTATTGTTCAACATACCGGGAGAGCCCTGGTCGGTTGCCACTACCTTCGACGGTTACCCGATGGCCCAGAACGGGCAGGCGGGCGCGGCCCTGACGGCGGCATTTACCTCCTCGTTCATTGGCGCCTTCGTTGCCGTTGTGATGATCACCTTCCTGGCCCCTCTGGTGGCCAAATTCGCGCTCAAGTTCGGTCCTCCTGAATTCTTTGCCGTGTACCTGCTGACCTTCTGCAGCTTCGTGGGCATGGGCAAAGGGTCCCCTTTCAAGATCCTGGCCTCCATGACCATCGGTTTCGCCCTCGCAGCAGTCGGCATGGACACGGTCACCGGCCAGTTGCGCCTGACCTTCGGAATTCCTGACCTGATGCGCGGCTTCGACTTCCTGATCGGTGTGATCGGGTTGTTCGGCATCGGTGAAATCCTGCTGTCGATGGAAGAAGGCCTGGCTTTTTCCGGCAAAAGTGCCAAGATCGACCCCAAGGTGGTGTTTGAAACCTGGAAGAAACTGCCGCGGTACTGGGCCACTTCCATCAGGAGTGCGCTGATCGGCATCTGGATGGGCATCACCCCCGGCGGCGCTACCCCCGCTTCGTTCATGAGTTACGGCGTAGCCAAGAAGATGTCCAAGGACGGCGCCAAGTTCGGTACTGGCCAGATCGAGGGCGTGATCGCCCCCGAAACAGCAGCCCACGCCGCAGGCACAAGCGCTCTGCTGCCCATGCTGGCTCTGGGCATTCCCGGCTCCCCAACAGCTGCCGTGCTGCTGGGTGGTCTGCTGATCTGGGGCCTGCAGCCCGGACCGCTGCTGTTCGTCGAGCAAAAGGACTTCGTCTGGGGCCTGATCGCCAGCATGTACCTGGGTAACCTGGTCGGTCTGATCGTCGTGCTGACCACGGTGCCGCTGTTCGCCTCCATCCTGCGCATCCCGTTTTCCATCATCGCCCCGGTGATCGTGGTGATCTGCGCCATCGGTGCCTATACCGTTCACAACGCGATGCTGGACATCTGGTTCATGATGCTCTTCGGGGTGATCGGTTACCTGTTCAAGAAACTGGACTACCCGCTGGCACCGCTGGTGCTGGCCCTGGTGCTGGGCGACAAGGCCGAAGACTCTTTCCGCCAGGCCATGCTGGTTTCCCAGGGCGAAATGTCCATTCTGTGGTCCAACCCGCTGGTTGGCGGCATCAGCACACTGGCGCTCGTCCTGCTGTTCTGGCCGCTGGTGGCGCGTCTTCTGGCCAAGATCCGCCCGCCCAAGCGCGCGGAATTCGCAGCAGAACAGCCCGTCGATTAAATCCAGGAGAACACCGTGCCCGTCATTGCCATGACCCAGGAAATGGGATCTCTTGCAAAAGATGTCTCCCTGCAACTTGCCCAGACGGCCAAATTGGCCATCATGCGCCATGAGGTTCTGGAGAACGTGGCGGGCAGGATGCACGTTCCCGGAAGCCTGATCAGCAGGTTGCGCGAGGGCAAGGCGGGCCTCGTCGAGCGCCTGACCACGGACCAGAAACGTGTCGCCGTGTACACCGCGCAGGAGGTTTTCGCTCTGGCCGACAAGGGCAATATCGTGCTGCGTGGCTGGGGGGCCACCTGCCTGCTGCGTCCGGTACCGCACGTGCTGCGGGTCCGGGTCACCCGCTCGTTCAGGCAGCGCGTGGCATGGTTGATGGAGCACCTCGGAACCGACGACGAGGCTTTTGCCGAAGCCGAGGTGCGGCGCAGCGACAGCGCCCATGCTTCCCGCATGCACGATCAGTTCGGTGTGACCTGGGGCGACCCTCTTCTGTACGACCTGGTGTTGAACACCGACCGCGTCTCGGTCGAAAGCTGCGTGGAGCAGATCCGACACCTGGCCAGCCGGCCGGAGTTCCAGGAAACCGCGGAGTCCCGCGCCATGCTGGCCGACCTGGCACTGAATGCACGCATTCGCGCAGCGCTCAAAGACCATGAATCAACGCGCGATATCAACATCAACATCGAGTCAAAAAACGGCAAGGCCGTGCTCAGCGGAATTGTGATCAACTCGCACGAAAGCGCAGAAGCGGCCCGTGTTGCCAGTACCGTGGCCGGCACCATCAACGTTGACAATCAACTCCGCCTGATGGCCTCGAGCCGCCGATTCGCGTCAGCCAAAACCTGACATGAGGATTCCGCGCCTGCAGCAGAAACTGCGGCGTTCAGATCTTGCCGCGCTGCTTGAGCCGGCTCAGGGTTTCTGCGGAAAGGTTCAGGTAAGAAGCCAGTTCCTTCTTCGGAATCCGGTCAAACAGCTCGGGATGCTTGCGCAGAAAGCGCTTGACGCGCCCCGGTGCGTCAAGCAGGTGCAGCGTGATGGTATGCGCCATGATTTCGCTCATCAGGCGCATGACGCTGTACTCGAAAGACTCCTTGAGCGCGCGGTGCCGCTCCAGGAAAGCCACCCATTCCGGCAGCGGCAGTTTGGCCACCCGAACCTTGGTGACGCAAACCGTGCTATACGGCGTGGGCGTTCCCAGGCGCCAGGCCGCGTAGCTGGTTTCCATGTCGCGCTCGTCGGCAAAGCGAAGGATCATCTCCTTGCCTTGCTCGTTGGTCACCACCCGCTTGAGGATGCCTTCCAGGATGAAATACTGTTCCATTTCGTGGACCCCCTGCTGCAGCAGGAAATCGCCTTTCTGGCCATCAACAATGACCAGATGAGACTCGAGTTCGGCACTCTGTTCCGCCGTCATTCCCTTCAGAACGATGTTCTGCGCCAACTGCACGCGAATGATGTTTCTCTCGGGGTGGTCTGGTATGGATGACATGAATGGGTCAGGGTTGGGCGGGAGGCAAATCGCACTCGTTCAGACGGCCCAAATACCGCGAAAATTGACCGCGGTCAAGGGTGAAATCCAAAGCGATTCCTATGATAACCGGACGGTGCAGCGGGCCTGGCTCGCTAGAGAGGCGGCACCGCGTTTCTCAACCTTTTAGCGAAGTCAAACGAAGAGACATTCAACATGACAAACGACACTCAATCACTAGAACAGACCGACGGGTTTCATCTTGTCATCGATGCGCTGAAACTGAACGGCATCACCACCATCTACGGCCTGCCGGGCATTCCGGTCACGGACCTGACCCGCAAGATGCAGGCTGAAGGCATGCGCGTGATTTCGTTCCGCCATGAGCAAAACGCTGGCAATGCCGCCGCCGCCGCCGGCTTCATGACCGGCAAGCCCGGCATCTGCCTGACGGTGTCCGCCCCCGGCTTCCTGAACGGCTTGACCGCGCTGGCCAACGCCACCACCAACTGCTTCCCGATGATCCTGATCAGCGGCTCCAGCGAGCGCGAGATCGTCGATCTGCAGCAGGGTGACTACGAGGAGATGGACCAGCTGGCCATCGCCAAGCCCCTGTGCAAGGCCGCCTTCCGCGTGCTCAATGCCGAAGACATCGGTGTGGGCATCGCCCGCGCCATCCGCTCCGCCGTCTCTGGCCGCCCGGGCGGTGTGTACCTGGACCTGCCCGCCAAGCTGTTCGGCCAGGCCATGGACGCCGCGGCCGGCAAGGCTTCGCTGATCAAGGTGGTCGATGCCGCCCCGCGCCAGATCCCGGCCCCGGACGCCGTCAAGCGCGCCCTCGACCTGCTCAAGAGCGCCAAGAAGCCCCTGATCCTGCTGGGCAAGGGCGCCGCTTACGCCCAGGCCGACGCCGACATCAAGACCCTGGTCGAGAAGACCGGCATTCCCTACCTGCCCATGTCCATGGCCAAGGGCATCCTGCCCGACACCCATGAACAGTGTGCCTCGGCCGCCCGCTCCTTCGTGCTGCCGGAAGCCGACGTGGTGCTGCTGGTCGGCGCGCGCCTGAACTGGTTGCTCTCGCACGGCAAGGGCAAGACCTGGGGCGGTCAGGGCCACAAAAACGCCGGTGGCCAGAAGTTCATCCAGATCGACATCTCCCCGACCGAGGCTGACAGCAATGTGTCCATAGACGCCCCGCTGGTCGGCGACATTGGTTCCTGCGTCTCGGCCCTGCTCGCAGGCATGGGCTCCAACTGGGCCAAGGCCCCGGCCGAATGGACCAACGCCGTCGCCGATCGCAAGAACAAGAACGTCGCCAAGATGGCAGAAACACTGGCGAAGAATCCGCCTGTGATGAACTACCACAGCTCGCTCAACGTGGTGCGCGACATCGTCAAGGCCAACCCGGACGCCATGCTGGTCAACGAAGGCGCCAACGCGCTGGACTTCACCCGCAGCATCGTCGACATGTACAAGCCGCGCAAGCGACTGGACGTCGGCACCTGGGGCGTCATGGGCATCGGCATGGGCTTTGCCGTGGCTGCCGCCGTGGAAAGCGATCAGCCGGTCATCGCCATCGAGGGTGACAGCGCCTTTGGTTTTTCCGGCATGGAAGTCGAAACCATCTGCCGCTACAACCTGCCGGTCTGCATCGTCGTCATGAACAACAACGGCGTCTACCGCGGCGATGAAGTGAATGTAACCGGCGGCAAGGATCCGTCGCCCCTGGTGTTCGTCAAGGGCGCACGCTACGACAAGATGATGGAAGCCTTCGGTGGCGTCGGCGTGCAAGCCACCACCCCGGCCGAATTGCGCCGCGCCATGGAAGAAGCCATCAAGTCGCGCAAACCGACCCTGATCAATGCCATCATTGACGAAACTGCCGGAACGGAAAGTGGCCGAATCACCAGCCTGAACCCGCAGAGCGCCAAGAAGAAGTAAACCGAGTCACCTTTAGGAGAAATCAAATGAGCAACAAACCACTCGCAGGCATCAAAATCATCGACTTCACCCACGTGCAAGCCGGTCCGGCATGTACGCAGATGCTGGCCTGGTTCGGCGCAGACGTGATCAAGGTCGAGCGTCCTGGCTCTGGCGACGTTACCCGAAGCCAGTTGCGCGACATCGAAGGCGCTGACGCGCTGTACTTCACCATGCTCAACAGCAACAAGCGCGGCCTGACGCTGGACACCAAAAAGCCCGAAGGCAAGGAAGTGCTGGAGAGGCTCATCAAGGAATCCGACGTGATGGTCGAGAATTTTGGTCCCGGCGCGCTGGACCGTATGGGGTTCACCTGGGAACACATCCAGTCACTCAACCCAAAAATGATTCTGGCGTCCGTCAAGGGCTTCTCTGACGGTCACCACTACGAAGACCTGAAGGTTTACGAAAACGTGGCCCAGTGCGCAGGCGGCGCAGCGTCCACCACCGGCTACTGGAAGGGCGAAAACTCGGGTCCCACCATTTCGTCTGCCGCTTTGGGCGACAGCAATACCGGCATGCACCTGGCCATCGGTATTTTGACGGCCTATATCGGCCGCCAGAAGACTGGCAAGGGCCAAAAAGTCGCCGTGTCCATGCAGGACAGCGTGCTCAACCTGTGCCGTGTCAAAATGCGCGACCAGTTGCGTCTGGATAACCTTGGTTACCTTGAAGAGTATCCGCAATACCCGCATGAAATGGACGCCTTCAAAGACGGCGTGGTGCCGCGTGGCGCCAATGCCGGCGGTGGCGGACAACCCGGCTGGATTTTGAAATGCAAGGGCTGGGAGACCGACCCCAACGCCTACATCTATTTCACGGTCCAGGGTCACGCCTGGGAGCCGATCTGCGACGCACTGGGCAAACCCGAGTGGAAAACCGACCCGGCCTACACCACGGCCAAAGCCCGCCAGCCGCACATCATGGACATCTTCGCCACGATTGAAGCATTCATCGCTGACAAGACCAAGTTCGAAGCCGTGGACATCTTCCGCAAGTTTGATATTCCTTGCGCCCCCGTGTTGTCGATGAAGGATTTGTTGCATGACAAATCCCTGCGCGCCAGTGGCTCCATCGTTGAAGTACCGCACAAAGTGCGCGGTAGCTACTTCACCGTGGGCAGCCCGATCAAGTTCTCTGACACCAAGCCCGAAGTAACGGCATCGCCCCTGCTGGGCGAGCACACCGACGAAGTTCTGGCCGAACTCGGTTACACCAAAGACCAGATCGCGGCCATGCACACTGCGAAAGCGGTTTGATCGCGAAAGTGATACTTTAGTCTTCAGGGCTCGCAAAGACGGCGTTCAGGTTGAGCGCCGTCTTTGTTTAAAAGGCCATTTACCGGCACATTCCCGGAACGAGGAACGGAACCATGCAATCCACCATCGATTTCAAACAGCTCGTCGAGGCCGTTGGCGATGCCATCGTGGCATCCGACGCCAGCGGTGCCATCACTTTATGGAACCCGGCTGCGCAGCGCATGTTCGGCTTCACTGAAAAGGAAGCACTGGGCCAGTCGCTGGACATCATCATTCCGCAGCGCCAGCAGCAACGCCACTGGGACGGTTACCAGAAAACCATGGCCACGGGGCAAACTAAGTACGGCAACGATGTTCTGCGCGTACCGGCCGTGCACAAGGATGGGCACGGACTGTCCATTGCCTTCACCGTGGCACTGCTTTATACGCAGGACAAAAAGGTGTCGGCCATCGTTGCGGTGATCCGTGATGAAACCACCCGTTTCGCAGAGGACCGGAACCTGCGCAAACGCCTGATGGAGCTGGAAAGCCAGCTTGCCCCTCAGACCAGCGCTCCCTGACCGGGACGGCAGGGCAGGACCGGGGCACGGTGATTAATATAGGGGTTGAACCGGCCGGAGGGCCGGCCCCATGGCTGCAACCATGGATAAATAACCCATTTTTCAACTCCCAGCAGGAATTTTCATGAGCAAAGCGTTAGACGGCGTTCGCATCCTTGACTTCACCCACGTCCAGTCGGGCCCCACATGCACCCAATTGCTGGCCTGGTTCGGCGCTGATGTCATCAAGGTGGAACGCGCCGGTGAAGGCGACGCAACGCGCGGGCAGCTGGCCGACATCCCCGGAGCGGACAGCCTGTATTTCACGATGTTGAACCACAACAAGCGCTCAATCACGCTGGACATGAAAAAGCCCAAGGGCAAGGAAGTCCTGGACGAGCTGATCAAGACCTGCGACGTGATGGTGGAAAACTTCGCTCCCGGTGCGCTGGACCGCATGGGCATGACCTGGGAGCACATCCACACGATCAATCCCCGGATGATCGTCGCCTCGGTCAAGGGTTTCGGGCCCGGCCCGTACGAAGACCTCAAGGTGTACGAGAACGTGGCGCAGTGCGCTGGCGGCGCCGCGTCAACCACCGGCTTCGAGGACGGCCCGCCGCTGGTCACCGGTGCCCAGATCGGCGACAGCGGCACCGGCCTGCACCTGGCACTGGGCATCGTCGCGGCGCTGTACCAGCGCAACACCACGGGCCGTGGGCAGAAGGTGCTGGCCCCCATGCAGGACGCGGTGCTGAACCTCTGCCGGGTCAAGCTGCGCGATCAGCAGCGGCTTGCGCGCACCGGCACCATGCACGAGTACCCGCAGTACCCCGACGGCAAGTTCGGTGACGCGGTGCCGCGCGCCGGCAATGCCTCCGGCGGCGGCCAGCCCGGCTCGGTGCTCAAGTGCAAGGGCTGGGAGACCGACCCCAACGCCTACATCTACTTCATCACCCAGGCCGCCGTGTGGCCGGCCGTATGCAAGGTGATCGGCGAGGAAGGCTGGATCACCGACGAAGCCTTCGATACACCCGCCGCCCGCCTGCTGCACCTGAAACCGATCTTCGCGCGCATCGAGAAATGGACCATGACCAAGACCAAGTTCGAAGCCATGGAAATCCTCAACAAATACGACATTCCCTGCGGCCCCATTCTCTCGATGAAGGAAATCGCCGAAGAGCCCGCCCTGCGCGCAACCGGCACCATCGTCGAAGTCGATCACCCGGTGCGCGGCAAATACCTGACCGTGGGCAACCCCATCAAGATGTCGGACAGCGCCACCGAGGTCACGCGCTCACCGCTGCTGGGCGAACACACCGACGAGGTACTGGCGCAGCTGGGCTACAGCGCCGACGAAATCGCCGAATTGCGCACCGAACGCGTCATCTGACCGGAAACCGCCTCCCAAGCCAACGACGCCAGCCACACAGCGAGCCCACACGTCCATGAACCATCCCATCATTCCCATTGCCGTCATCGACGCCTCGAAGCAGCGCAAACGCCAGGCCCCCAAAGGCCGCCGCGTGGATCCGGCGGCGCTGGCCGACGTGCAAGGCCTGCTGGGCAACGCGTCGCGCCAGGCCGACCTGCTGATCGAACACCTGCACAAGCTGCAGGACCGTTTCGGCCACCTGTCGGCGGCCCACCTGGCTGCGCTGGCACAGGAAATGCGGCTGGCCCAGACCGAGGTCTACGAGGTGGCGACCTTCTATCACCACTTCGACGTGGTCAAGGAAGGCGAAACCGTCCCGGCAGCGCTCACCGTGCGGGTCTGTGACGGGCTGTCCTGCGAAATGGCCGGTGCCAAGGACCTGCTGGCCAGGCTCCCTGCCCTGCTGGGCCGCGAGGTGCGCGTGATCGCCGCGCCTTGTGTGGGCCGCTGCGAACAGGCGCCCGCTGCCGTGGTGGGACAAAATCCCGTACCGAACGCCAGCTGCGAAACCATCATGGCCACCGTCGCGGCCGGGGCGGTGCAACACATCCCCGCGGGATTTGTCGACTTTTCCAGTTACCAGGCTGCCGGCGGCTACGCGCTGCTCAAACAATGCATCTCAGGCGGCCGCGAGGTCGAATCGGTCATCAAGACCATGGAAGATTCCGGGCTGCGCGGCCTGGGCGGCGCAGGCTTTCCTTCAGGCCGCAAGTGGCGCATTGTCCGGGCCGAGCAGGGCCCGCGCCTGATGGCTGTGAACATCGACGAGGGCGAACCCGGCACCTTCAAGGACCGCGTCTACCTGGAACGCGATCCGCACCGCTTCCTCGAAGGCATGCTGATCGCCGCCTGGGCCGTCGGCATCGAAAAGATCTACATCTACCTGCGCGACGAATACCACGGCTGCCGCACCATGCTGGAAGCCGAGCTCGTCAAGCTCAGGGCATCGCCGCTGATGGCCGGCATGCCGGAGATCGAGCTGCGCCGCGGCGCCGGCGCCTACATCTGCGGCGAAGAGTCGGCCATGATCGAGTCCATCGAAGGCAAACGCGGCATGCCGCGCCTGCGTCCGCCCTACGTGGCGCAGGTCGGCCTGTTCGGCCGCCCGACACTGGAACACAACTTCGAAACCCTGTACTGGGTGCGCGACATCCTGGAAAAAGGCGGTGAATGGTTTGCCTCGCACGGCCGCAACGGCCGCAAGGGCCTGCGCTCCTTCTCGGTCTCGGGTCGGGTCAAGAAGCCGGGCGTGAAGCTGGCGCCTGCCGGCATCACCATCCGCGAGTTGATCGACGAATTCTGCGGAGGCATGCTCGAGGGCCAGACCTTCTATGCCTACCTGCCCGGTGGCGCCTCGGGTGGCATCCTCCCCGCGACGATGGGTGACATCCCGCTGGACTTCGACACCCTGCAACCTTACGGCTGTTTCATCGGATCGGCTGCCGTGATGGTGCTGTCCGACAAGGACACGGCCACCGACGCGGCACGCAACATGATGCGTTTCTTCCACCACGAATCCTGCGGCCAGTGCACGCCCTGCCGCGTCGGCACGGCGAAAGCCGCGCACCTGATGGAACAACCCAAGTGGGACCTCGCCCTGCTGGCGGACCTGTCGCTGGTGATGCGTGACGCGTCGATTTGCGGCCTGGGCCAGGCGGCACCCAATCCCATGGATTGCGTCGTCAAGTATTTCCCTCATGAGCTGGCGGCCTGAACACGCCCAGGCAACAAGATAAAAGGCACCACGATGAATGCAATCACCCGACAGGAACTCGCCGAACTCGACGCCCCGCTCGTGAGTTTCAGCCTCAACGGCCGTGAAGTCCAGGGCCGTGCCACCGAATCCCTGCTGCAGGTGGCTAAACGCGAAGGCGTGGAGATTCCCCACCTCTGCTTCAAGGAAGGCATGGAAGCCGTCGGCAACTGCCGCTCCTGCATGGTCGAAATCAACGGTGAGCGAGTCCTCGCACCGTCGTGCTGCCGCGCACCAGTGGCCGGCATGAAGGTGGTCACCGACAGCGAACGCGCCGTGGCTTCGCAGAAGCTGGTGCTCGAGCTGCTGCTGTCCGACATGCCCGAGAAGGACTACAGCCGCCATAACGAGGTGGACCAGTGGGCCGCCAAAATCGGCGTCGGCAAGCCCCGTTTTGAGGCACGCAAACAGGTGCGCCAGGACTTGTCCCACCCGGCCATCGCCGTGAACCTCGACGCCTGCATCCAGTGCACGCGCTGCCTGCGCGCCTGCCGCGACGAGCAGGTCAACGACGTGATCGGCCTGGCCTTCCGCGGCGATCAGGCCAAGATCGTGTTCGACATGGATGACGCCATGGGCGTCTCCACCTGTGTGGCCTGTGGTGAATGTGTGCAGGCCTGCCCCACCGGCGCGCTGATGCCGGCCCGCGAAGCCGCGCTGACGGTTCCCGACAAGCAGGTGGCGTCGGTCTGTCCTTACTGCGGCGTCGGCTGCCAGCTGACCTACAACGTCAAGGACGACAAGATCCTGTTTGTCGAGGGCCGCGACGGCCCGGCCAACCATGAGCGCCTGTGTGTCAAGGGCCGCTACGGCTTCGACTACGCGCACCACCCGCACCGCCTGACCAAACCGCTGATCCGCCGCGAAGGCATGCCGAAAACCGGCGACTTCACGATGGACCCGGACCGCGTGATGGACGTGTTCCGCGAAGCGAGCTGGGAAGAGGCGCTGGAATTCGCCGGCGGCAAACTGGCCGCCATTCGCGACCAGTACGGCAAGAAATCCCTGGCCGGCTTCGGCTCGGCCAAAGGCAGCAACGAAGAGGCCTACCTGTTCCAGAAACTGGTGCGCACCGGCTTCGGCAGCAACAACGTGGACCATTGCACACGCCTGTGCCATGCCTCGTCGGTCGTCGCCCTGCTGGAAGGCATAGGCTCGGGCGCGGTGTCCAACCCGGTGATGGATGTCACCAAAGCCGATGTCGTCGTGATCATCGGGGCCAACCCGACAGTGAACCACCCGGTGGCCGCCACCTGGATCAAGAATGCCGTCAAGAATGGCACCAAGCTGGTGGTGCTGGACCCGCGCCGCTCGGACCTGACCCGCATGGCGCACCGCCACCTGCAGTTCAAGCCCGATACCGACGTGCCCATGCTCAACGCCATGATGAACGTCATCGTGACCGAGGGTCTGGTGGACCAGGATTTCATCGACAGCCGCACCATCGGCTACGAAGAGCTGCGCAAGAACGTCGAGGGCTACACCCCCGAGCTGATGGCGCCTATCTGCGGCATCGATGCCGACACCCTGCGTTATGTGGCGCGCCTGTATGCCAGCTCCAAAGCCTCGATGATCCTCTGGGGCATGGGCGTGTCGCAGCACGTGCACGGCACCGACAATGCACGCTGCCTGATCGCGTTGTCACTGATGACCGGCCAGATCGGCCGTCCCGGCACCGGCCTGCATCCGCTGCGTGGCCAGAACAACGTTCAGGGCGCGTCCGATGCGGGCCTGATCCCCATGATGTTCCCCGACTACCAGCATGTTTCCAGCCCGGCGGTGCGCGCCAGCTTCGAGAAGGCCTGGAAGGTGCCTGAGGGTTCGCTGGACGACCAGGTCGGCCTGACCGTGGTGGAGGTGATGCACGCCATCAAGAAAGGCGGCATACGCGGCATGTATGTGCAGGGCGAAAACCCGGCCATGTCCGACCCCGACGCCAACCATGCGCGCGAAGCGCTGGCGGCGCTGGACCATCTGGTGGTGCAGGACATCTTCCTGACCGAAACCGCTTATCTCGCCGACGTGATCCTGCCGGCCAGCGCCTTCCCCGAAAAGGACGGCAGCTTCACCAACACCGACCGCCTGGTCCAGATGGGCCGCAAGGCCATCAACCCGCCCGGCGATGCACGCCAGGACCTGTGGATCATTACGCAGATCGCCAACCGCATGGGTTGCGGCTGGCATTACAACCATGTCAGCGAAGTCTTCGACGAGATGCGCCACACCATGCCGAGCATCGCCGGCATCACCTGGGACCGGCTGGACCGCGAACATTCGGTCACCTACCCCTGCATGAAGGAAGGCGATCCGGGCGAGTCCGTGGTATTTGTGGACAGCTTCCCGCGCGACACCGGCCGTGCCCGTTTCGTGCCGGCCGACATCATCCCGGCCGACGAGCGCCCGGATACCGAATACCCCATGGTGCTGATCACCGGGCGCCAGCTGGAGCATTGGCACACCGGCAGCATGACGCGGCGCGCCACCGTGCTGGACGCGATCGAGCCCGATCCGGTGGCCCTGGTGCACCCGCTCGACCTGGCCGACCTGGGCGGCAAGCCCGGCGATGTGGTGACCATCGAGTCGCGCCGCGGCAAGGTCGCGCTGTATGCACGAGCCGACGAAAGCTCGCCGCGCGGCGCGGTGTTTGTGCCCTTCTGCTATTACGAGGCAGCCATCAACAAGCTAACCAACGCGGCGCTGGACCCGTTTGCCAAGATCCCCGAGTTCAAGTACTGCGCGATCCGTGTCTCGCTGGGCGGCGTGCCGCCTGTGCAGGACAGCTACGGCGGCGGCCAGGCACTCGAAAACTCGGTCGCGCTGGCCGGGATCTGATCGCCCGTCCCTAGCCGTGCGCCCGGCGTGAATCCGCCGGCGCTTCCTCGCGCTCCTTCAGGCCGTAATCGCGCGTCACCTCGGCGATGCGCAGCCGGTAGTCCCGGAACATGGTGCTACGGCCGGCGTTCTGCGCGGCGCGGTGCGCCTCCAGGTTGCGCCAGGCCGTCAGGCAGGCGTCATCGCGCCAGAACTGCAGCGACAGCAGCTTGTCGGGCTCCGTGAGGCTCTGGTAGCGCTCTATGGAGATAAAGCCATCCATCTTCACCAGCTCGCTCTTCAGTTCGGCCGCCCAGTTCAGGTAGCCCTCGCGGTGGGCCGGATCGGGCCAGACTTCAAAAATGACTGAAACCATCTGATTTCCCCTTTATTGGCCGAAGACAGGAATACGCGCATTGGGCAAGGGCCGAAAACCGGTGCTGCGCCCAAAATAAGTGTCAAATTTGCCTCCAACCCTTATATGACGAGCGCAGGCAGCTACTATTTCAATAGCAATTGAAGCACCGGGGCACAGATGCGGGCCGGCGCCAAAACCCATGCTGCGGCCTTGCCCACGGTGCACGTCGAAGCGCTCGGCCTGCGGATTCAGGGCTTCGTCGCGGTTGGCGCTGGCCAGCACCAACAGGATGGCCTGACCGGCTTCCACCGGCTGGCCCAGCAGGGTCAGCGATTCGGCCGCAAACCGGCGGGTATTCTGGATGGGCGCGGCCCAGCGTTCGACCTCGCGCACAAAGCCGCGCATGGCCTCCTGCGAGGCATCTGCCGCAGTGCCCTGCTCCGGCGCCTGGGCCAGTTGCAGCGCCGCCAGGCCGAGGAGGCCCCCGGTCGCATCCATGGCCTGCTGCATGAAGGCGATGCGGTTGGCGGCCTGCACCGGCTGCAGGCCCAATGCCCGGCCCTGCGCCATCAGCGCAGCGGCCGCATCGTCCGCCAGCGCCACGGCCTGCGCATCGGCCGTGGGGGCAATGCCCTGCGTGAACTGCCTCACCCAGCGGCAGGTGTCGTCCCGCAGATCGTCTGGCACACCCAGCAGCCGTGCCATGGCCTGTACCGGCAGCGCGGCAATAAAGTCATTAACCTCCAGGCGCGGCAGCAGGTCGGCTGCCGCATCTTCGGCAGCCCGCGCCACATCGGCCAGGGTCCAGCGACGTGCCGCCTGCACGGCGGCAGGCTTGTGCACCGCATGGAATTCACCGTCCGTCATGCGCACCAGCAGGGCAAACACCTCGCCGGCTGCCGTGCCCAGCAAGGCCCTGGGCACCGGCTCGGCAGTCGGGCGCACCCGCAAGCCCGGGTGGCAGAGGGCCGCGTTGACGGCGGCATGGCTGCTCGCCACCCAGAGGCCCAGGCCGGCATCAAAATACAAGGGGCGCTCCTGACGCAGGCTGCGGTAGAAGGGCCAGGGATCAAGGTGGGTCACGGCCTCAATGGCGTCGCGGGGTGGCTGCATGGAGGCAGTGTCCCAAGCTGCCGGATGTTTGTCCAGCTTCAACAGTTTGGCTATCATCAAAGCATGCCTGTTGAACCCGACATCGCCCGTATCGCCGCCACCGTTGGCGACGCCAGCCGCATCCGCATGCTGGTGCTGCTGATGGAAGGCCGCGCGCTGACCGCCAAGGAACTCGCGCTGGGCGCGGGCATCGAACCGGGCACGGCCACCTCCCACCTGAAGCGTCTGGTCGATGACGGCCTGCTCGAATCAGCCGCGCAGGGCCGCCACAAGTATTTCCGCTTTGCTTCCGAACAGGTCGCGCAGCTGGTGGAGTCGCTGATGCGGGTGGCACCAAAACGCGCAGGCCAGCCTGCTGCGAAGGCCGACGAGCCGATACGCCGCGCCCGCTTCTGTTATGACCACCTGGCCGGCAGCCTGGGCACCGGGCTGCTCGCCATGCTGCTGCGCAGGCGCTGGCTGCAGGCCGACACGGCCGATAGCCGGCAGTTGCTGCTCACCACCCCCGGAGAAAAAGCCCTGCGCACCCTCGGGCTGGACCTGGATGCGCTGCGCGGCAAGCGCCGGCAACTGGCCTGCACCTGCCTGGACTGGTCGGAACGCCGGGACCACCTGGGCGGTGCGCTGGGAGCTGCACTGGCGCTGCACTTCACGCAGCAGGGCTGGATAGAGCGCAGGAAGCACTCGCGTGTGGTGCAGGTCAGCGCCGAGGGCACCGCGCAATTCGGCCGCATGGGCATCAAGCTGCCGGCCTGAGCCCGCGGGCATTCAGGCCTTTCAGGCCTGCCGCGGCGCCGGCATCACGACGATGCCGTCTTCGTCGGCATACAGCCAGTCGCCCGGATACACCCACACGCCCTGGATCTGCACCGCCACGCCGCCCTGCCCTTCGTTGCGTTTTTCTGTCGGCAGCGGCATGGCGGCAAGCGCGCGAATGCCGACCTGGCACTGCGCGAGTTCGGCCACATCACGCACGCAGCCGTCGATCACCACGCCGGCCCAGCCATTTTTTGCAGCCGCCGCGCCGAGGTTGCCGCCCAGCAGCGCACGGCGCAGTGAGGCACCGCCGTCCACTACCAGCACCGCGGGCACGCGGCCGGCAGCTGTTTCGAGCAGGCCGCTACCGTCCACTGCAGCCTTGACCAGCGAGTTGTCTTCATGGCATTTGAGGGTCACGACGGGCCCACTGAACCTGGGAACACCACCGAAGGACCTGAATACAGGCGGCAACACGCGAAAGCGCCCCGAGTTGTCGTTTTTGTGAGCGTCGCACAAATCGCAGGTGGCAACGCCTCGTGAGGGTGACGGGCTGGTCATGGAAGATGTCCTTTCAGAGAGGCGTCCGGAGTCAGGCTGCAGGAAGAAGTGTCCGCAAGGATACCTCGTAGCCGGGGACGCCCGCAGACAAATGCTGTGTGCTGGCGCGGTGTTAAGCCGCCTTCCTCGGGTGCTGGATGAGCAGGCATCGGCACTGCTGCATGCCTCTTTCCGCACCGTCTTTTCATCTCTGAAACCGGCTGCACCCATGCCCTCGCTGCGCGGCGCGGCGCGCGAGGGGCCGTTTTTTCAATCTCTCCGAAGTAAATCTGCAACATCCAGACCCAAAAAAAATGCGTTTTCCCTATGAAACAGCTGTTTTCTCCAGTAGCATCCCCCTTGCCAGTGAAGAGTAGTTATCTGCATTGGTGATTTATCAACTTCTAGAAGGAAAATCAATCATGGCAACTGCAAAAAAAGCACCGGCAAAAAAAGCAGCCGCAAAAAAGGCTGCACCGGCAAAGAAAGTAGCTGCGAAAAAAGCAGCTCCAGCGAAAAAAGCCCCTGCGAAGAAAGCACCGGCTAAAAAAGTAGCGGCGAAGAAAGCCCCTGCAAAAAAGGTAGTGGCGAAAAAAGCTCCTGCGAAAAAAGCGCCCGCCAAAAAGCGTACGCCCAACGCAGCGTTCATGAAGCCACTGACTCTGAGCCCCGCCCTGTCGGCCGTGGTTGGCGCTGCTGCGCTGCCCCGCACCGAGATCGTGCGCAAGCTCTGGGTCTACATCAAGGCCAAGGGTCTGCAGGACAAGATCAACAAGCGCATGGTCAACGCCGACGAAAAACTGCGTGCCGTTTTCGGCAAGGCGCAGGTGTCGATGTTCGAGATGGCTGGCCTGATCGGCAAGCACGTCAAGTAAACGTCGCAGCGATCCCCGGCGCTCACGCGCGTGGGAGCCGGAATCGCCGAAAGGGCCACGCAAGTGGCCCTTTTTTTATGCCCGGATATATGGCCCCCACGTTCGCTCGCTGCGCGTAGCTCTCTGCCCCCCGAGGGGGCGCTGCGCCTGCGGACTGGCAAAGCCAGATCCGCGGCCCCTGCTTGCAAAGAAGAGAGAGAGCCTCGCCGGGCTGCCCTCGTGGCGTCAGCGTTTGGCTGCGTTGGTGATGGCGGACAAGGTGCCGCGCGTGCTGATGACCTCCGGGTCGAGCATGATCTCGATCAGCGCTCCTTCCTTGCCCTGCAGGGCCTGGCGCATGACGGCCTCGAACTCTTCGGTACGCGTGATGCGCGTGGCGGTGTAGCCGTAGGCCCGCGCCAGGGCGCAGAAGTCCGGGTTCTGCAGGCTGGAGCCGCTGACGTGACGCGGGTACTCGCGCTCCTGGTGCATGCGGATGGTGCCGTACATGCCGTTGTTGAGCAGCAGCACAATGCTTTTGGCGCCATACTGCACGGCGGTGGCCAGCTCCTGCCCGTTCATCAGAAAGTCGCCGTCACCGGCAATCGTGAAGGCCGTGCGGCCGGTGGTGATGGCGGCCGCAATGCCGGCCGGCACACCGTAGCCCATGGCGCCCACGGTGGGCGCCAGCTGCGTCTTGAAGCCCTTGACCAGGCCGTGGTGCCGGAAGAACCGGTGCACCCAGCTCGCGAAGTTGCCGGCGCCGTTGGTCAGCACGGCATCCTCCGGCAGCAGCTTCTGCAGGGTGGCGACGATGGCCGGCATGTCGATGCTGCCCGGCAGCACCACGCCGCCATTGGCCGGATCGATATTGGCCAGGTAGTCCGCGTTGGCGGACTCCGCCCACGCCTGCCAGGGCACCGCCACGGGCGCGGTCAGCACCTCCAGCGAACGTGCCGCGGCATTCATGGTGGCGTTGATGGCCAGATCGGCCTGAAACACTCGGTTGAGCTCTTCGGCGCCGGCATGGATGTGCACCAGCTTCTGCTTGGGCCTCGGCGCCTCGATCAGCGTGTAACCGCCGGTGGTCATCTCGCCCAGGCGCGGACCGATGGCCAGGATCAGGTCGGCCGCTTTGATGCGCGCGGCGAGCTTTGGGTTCAGGCCGATGCCGACGTCGCCGGCGTACAGCGGATGGTGGTTGTCAAAGGTGTCCTGGAAGCGGAAGGCATTGCCCACCGGCAGCAACCAGTTCTCGGCAAAACGCTGCAGGGCCTGGGCCGCCTGCGGCGTCCAGCCGCCGCCGCCGGCGATCACCAGCGGACGCTTCGACTGCAGCAACAGCTCGCGCAACCGGCGCAGCGAGCCCGGGTCGCTCCAGGCCTCGACTGCTTCGACGCGCGGTAGCGGCACCACATCAACCATCTGCGTCAGCATGTCTTCGGGCAGCACCAGCACCACCGGGCCGGGGCGGCCGTTCATGGCGGTGGCAAAGGCCCGCGCCACGTATTCGGGAATGCGGCGCGCGTCGTCAATGCGTTCCACACGTTTGGCCATGCCTTTGGTGGACGGCCCGAAGAAGCTGCTGTAGTCGACCTCCTGGAAGGCCTCGCGGTCGCGCGTGTCGCTCGCCACATCGCCGACAAACAGCACCATGGGCGTGGAGTCCTGGAAGGCAGTGTGCACGCCGATGGAGGCATTGGTGGCGCCCGGCCCGCGCGTCACGAAGCAGATGCCGGGCCGTCCGGTCAGCTTGCCATGGGCTTCGGCCATGAAGGCGGCGCCGCCCTCCTGCCGGCAGGTGACAAACTGAATCTTGTCCTCGCGCGCATGCAGGCCGTCCAGCACGGCCAGGTAGCTTTCGCCGGGTACGCCAAACGCATGGGTAACGCCCTGGGCCAGAAGGCAATCAACTAAAAGGTGGCCGGCAAGTTGTAGAGTCATCTGGCTATTGTGCCGTTGGAATGAAGCCCCCACGGTTGCTCAAGCGCCCGAGGCCTTGCAGGCCGCGGCTCGCGAGACGCTTCGCCTCTGTCGCCTGTCCAAAGCTGCTCAAGCAGCT
>NZ_JBAQYR010000013.1:0-35521 GCF_049790275.1 Polaromonas sp. | reverse complement strand
CAGGTGCAGCAGCACTTCAGGCGCACCCTTGATGAATACGCGGCGCGGCGCGCCAACGAAGCGGTGGCGCGTGGCCATCATGCGGGTGTCGGCGTCGAAGGCCAGTTCGGCCTCGCGCGGTGCCTCGCGGACAAGTTTGTCCAGATCCATGCCCGCCTTGGCGGCCAGCACCTTGAGCGCGCCTTCGGTCGGGTCGCCGAGCACCGACCACTGCGTGCGCGCTTCCTCGGGCGGCAGCAGTTGCGCGTCGTTGCACAGCGCGGCAGCCTGCAGCAGCGGCAGCAGCGCCGCATCACCGGAACTCAGACGGCCCTCGGGTGCGTAGCCGGTGCCGCTGACGGATACTTCCAGACCGCCGGGCAGCCACAGTGCGCTGACCGTCATTTCATTGCGTGTCAGGGTGCCGGTCTTGTCGGTGCAGATCACGGTCGTCGAGCCCAGGGTTTCGACGGCCGACAGGCGGCGGATGATGGCGCCGCGCCCCGCCATGCGCTGCATGCCGACGGCCAGTGCGATGGTCATGGCCACCGGCAGCCCCTCGGGCACCATGGACACCATCTGGCTGATGGCCACCATCAGCACATCAGCCAGTGGCAGATCGCGGGCCATGCCGAGCGCGACCACTGCGACAAAAAGCACCAGCGCGGCGACGACCAGCGCGCGGCCAAATTGCGCGATGCGCTGCTCCAGCGGCGTCTGGGGGTCGGCGGCGGCTTCGGTCAGCCCGGCAATGCGGCCGACTTCGGTGTGGCGGCCGATGGCGACAACCACCGCCCGCGCACGGCCGGCGGTGGCGTAGGTGCCGGAGAACAGCATGTTGTGGCGATCCGCCAGCCCTGTGGACTCGGACAGCGACGTGACCGACTTGCTCACCGGGACCGACTCGCCGGTCAGCGCTGCCTCGGCTACCTGCAACTGGGCTTCCTCGATCAGGCGGGCATCGGCGCCAATCGCATCGCCTGCCGCCAGCAGCAGCAGATCGCCCGGCACCAGCTCGCGCGCCTCGACCATGGCCTCCTGCCCGTCGCGCAGTACGCGCACCCGCAGTGCCGCCAGCCGGCGCAGCGAAGCCATCGAACGTTCCGCACGGCCTTCCTGGAAGGTGCCGACCACGGCATTGACCAGCACCACAGCCAGGATGACCACCGCGTCGCCGTAATGCGCCATTGCAATCGCCAGCACCGCGGCGGCAAACAGGATGTAGATCAGCGGGCTCTTGAACTGGCGCGCAAACACGGCCAACGCGGAACGGCGCGGCGGTTCGGGCAGGGCATTGGCGCCTTCGCTTGCGCGGCGTTTTTCCACTTCTGCGGCGTTGAGCCCGACGGCGGGGTCACAGGCCAGCTGCCCCAGGACCTCGCCGGCCGGCAAGGCGTGCCACAGCGGGGAAGCGGGCGCAGGCCCACTGTGTGAGGAGAGGGTCTTGGCGGTCATGGACAGAACAGATGGGTTCTTGTCAGGTTAGCGCAAAAACGGCCTCGCCAGACCGCGGGCTGCAGCCTCTGCGAGTGGGAGTCCTTGCCGCTTGCGTTACATCAAGCCCGGTGCCATCGCAGCGATGACGCCACCCTCTCAGGGCAGGGCGTTGTACTGCCAGCTTCACGATGGTTGGCAGGGGTGCCATCGGTGGAACCCGCTCACAGGCACATCCCTTTGATGCATATCAACCAGCCGTCGCGAGGTGCCGTTAGCATGGACTTTCAAAACCTGTATTTCCATGAAGTTTTCCTTCAGCTCCCGCACAAAACGCCACACCGCATTGCTGGTGTTGCTGGGGTGGCTGTTTGCCCTGGCTTCAGGAGTTGCCAATGCCTGCTTGCTGGAAGCGCGCGTGACGCACGCCTACGCAGCATCCGTCGAAGGGTCCGCAACGGCGCAGGCTCTTGTCTCCCCAGGTCACGCAGAAGTTGAAGCTGACAACGACGATTCGCATGGGGCTAGGGCCTTGTGCCTTAAAGTTTGCGACGATGGCGCCCGTTCCCTGTCCAAGCAGGATTTGACGGCGTTCCAGGCCGACCCTGGCCCGGCGCCTCTGATGTCAATTTTCTGGACACCATTGACGCCTGTTGCCACGACGCACCAGGGATGGAACGGCGTGCGTCCCTCTATTGCCGAGCGACCCGTCCGGGTCCGCTACTCGCGGCTGGCGCTTTAGCCTTTTCTGGCGACTGAGCCCGGAACCCGCGTTCCGGCGTCCTGCGCGCTGAGCCCCATCCATTCCAGCGCGTCCTGTCCACATGATTGGGCGTGACAGGCATTGTGCCAGCGGCTGCGTTTATGCAGCCCCACATTTCCGGCACAGATTATTTCCTGAGGAGATTGATATGTTTGACACACGAGACTACCCATTGAGTCGGCGCAGCCTGCTAGCGGGCGCGATAGCCTGCGCCGGACTTGTGCTGGCATCCGTGCCCCCGGATGCGATGGCTCAGGCAGGTCCTGAAGCGACCACCACACGGTCGACAAGCGACCGCGGGGTGACGATCAAGGTCACACCGAAATCGATCGGAACTCCAGACGGCCGGTGGGAGTTCACGGTTGTGCTGGACACACACAGTGCTGACCTGAACGACGACCTGGCCCGCAGCGCCACCCTGGCGACCGACGAGGGCCGCACATTCAAGCCTGCGCGCTGGGAAGGAGCGTCACCCGGCGGCCATCACCGCGAAGGGGTGTTGGCCTTCGAAGTTCCAGCGCCGCGACCGGGCGTGATCGAACTTAGGATTGCGCGATCGGGTGAGTCCGCCCCCCGGATTTTTCGTTGGCAACTTTGAGGGAGAGTCATCATGGATCAGTTTGACAACAACGATCGGCCGGAGCCACCGTTCTGGCGCCGGCCTGCCGGCATGGCTGTCGCGACGGCCGCCTTGATCGCCGGTTTCTACCTTCTGCGTGAGCACTGGGGTCATGTTCTTGGCTTCTGGCCGTACCTGCTTTTGCTGGCTTGTCCGTTGATGCACCTGATGCATGGACACGGTGGTGGCGGCCATGGTGGCCATCAGCATCGCCGACAGGAGCCGGATAGCACGAACCAGGGAAAGGGGTAATGACATGGCACTGAAAAACGCATCACCATGGCCTGCGGCCGAACCGGGCATGAGTGCGCCGTTCCAGCTTCATCGGGAAGCACTGGCCGATATTGCCGCCGATCCCTCGGCTATTTTTGCACTGCTGGACGATCACAGGCGGCTGTCTGCGCACATGGAGAAGCCGTCTCTCATGATGGCAGGCGCCACGATGAAAACGGAGCTCGACAGCCAGCGGGGTCAGGCGGTGGGATCCGTGATACGCATGAAAGGCGTTGTTCTTGGGGTGTCTCTGTATGTGGAGGAGGTGGTCACCCACCATGAGCCTCCTTTTCGCAAGACCTGGGAAACGCGCGGACAGCCGCGCTTGCTGGTGATCGGCCCATACCGCATGGGGTTTGAACTTTCCCCGGCAGCGACTGACACCCGCGTGCGTGTCTGGATTGACTACAGCCTTCCAACCGGATTGACAGGTCGTTGGCTGGGGAAGCTTCTGGGTAAGGTCTACGCAGATTGGTGTGTGACCCGCATGGCCCGGGATGCAACGAATTTTTTCAACAAGGGGTAATCATGTCTGGAATCAGGAACTGGCTGGTGATGGTGGCAATGCTGTCAGGATGGGGTGTCGCGGGCGTCTGTTCAGCCGCAGACAAGGTGTATGTGGCGAACGAGGAGGCCGACACGGTCAGCGTGCTGGACGCTGCGTCGTTCAAGACGCTCGCAGTCGTGCGCGTCGGCGGAAAGCCGCACAACGTGCAAGTCTCACCGGACGGCACGCGGGTGTGGGTGACCAACAATGGAGAGCCCGCTACCGCAGATGCCCCTGCGCATCAAGGCATGGGCAAGGACGAACATCAAGCCACGAGCGGCGCCGGTGCCGTCTGGGTGATCGATGCCACGACCGATGCGGTGCTTGCGAAAGTAGCGGTCGGTTTGCATCCGGCGCATGTGGTGCTGACACCGGATGGCCGCTTTGCCTACGTGACCAATGGCGGTGACAACACATTGAGCGTGATAGATGCATCGACGCAGCGCCCGGTGTCAACGATAGCGGTCGGCAAATTTCCCCACGGCATCCGGGTCAGCCCGGACGGCAAGCAGGCCTATGTTGCCAACCTCAAGGGGGACACGGTATCTGTTGTTGATACAGCCAGTCAAAAAGAG
Organism: Polaromonas sp.; assembly: GCF_049790275.1. Lineage (GTDB taxonomy): Bacteria > Pseudomonadota > Gammaproteobacteria > Burkholderiales > Burkholderiaceae_C > Polaromonas. The sequence goes on along the minus strand of NZ_JBAQYR010000013.1, from coordinate 31,331 downwards.
GTGACGCAAATACCGGTGGGCAGAGGCCCTGCCCAGGTGGGTTTTACGCCCGACGGGCGTCTCGCTTTTGTTTCATTGTCTGGAGAAAACGCGGTTGCCGTGATCGATCCTGCGACCCGCAAGGTATTGCGCAGGATTGCTGTCGGAACGGTCCCCATCCAATTGTTCGCGACGCCGGATTCGACTACCTTGCTTGTTGCCAACCAGGGCACGCGGAACAAGCCGGGCAAGACCCTCAGCATGATCGATCTGGGGAGTTTCAAGGTGATCAAGACCATTGAAACCGGCGCCGGCACCCACGGCGTGGTCGTTGACCGCGAAGGACGGTACGCGTACATCACGAATACCTACGCCGGCTCGTTGTCTGTGCTCGACATCAGGAAGCGCAGTGTGGTTGCAACCGTACCCGTTGGCAAAGGGCCTAACGGTGTCAGCGTCAGGCCATAAGAACTTCAACAGGAGCCTGTCCATGCCGCCGACCAACATGAGAATGCGTGCTTCCGGCAAGGTGTTTGCCGCCTGCGGTTTATGGATGGTGGGGCTGGGCGTCTATTTCCTGTTCCTGCGCCCAGCCTTGCTTCCGGAGGATCCGCGTTTCATGGGAAGTTCGGTGGAAATCCTGCTGGGCGCGGCGCCCGGTCTTTTGCGCTGGCTTGATCACGTGTTCAATGTGATGGGAGGCTTCATGGTCGCCACCGGCGCGCTGACCCTGCTGGTGGCTTGTCGTTACCTTGCGAGCCGGGCCCCTGGAACGTTTGCAGCAATGACCCTGGCCGGAGGGACCAGCGTCATGCTGATGAGCGCAACGAACTTCATGCTGCAGTCTGATTTCCGCTGGTTGCTGCTGGTGCCTGCCGTGCTGTGGGTTTCAGGGTTGATCTGCTACCTGCGGGAAGCAGCCTCTGGACAGGTGGATCATGAGTGAGCTGAAATAGCTTCCTTGTACTCGTTGATCCGGACCAGGCCCGGGACAGCGCTCCCTCGGAATGTTTATTTACTGGGCTCGATCGACAAGACCGTGTAAGCGCCGTCGATCTTGTCAGCGGTGAAGCTGACCTTGTCGCCGGCCTTGACTTTGTCGAGCAGGGCTTTGTCTTTTACCTGGAACACCATGCTCATGGCTGGCATGTCCAGGTTCTTGATCTCGCCGTGTTTGAGGGTGATTTTGCCGGCGTCCTTGTCGACCTTGCGGACCTCGGCCTCGGTGGCGGGCAGGGCGGCCTGCGCAAAGGCGGCCGAAGTGAGCAGGGTGGCCATCAGGGTGGTGAAGTATTTCATGGGAATGTCCTTTCGGTTCAGGTGCGGTGGTAACTTTGATAGACACGGGTGTCGCCGCTGCGGCTGATGAGCACCACGTCATACGGGTCTTTCCGGTTGCCGTAAATCTTGCCGTCCATGCCGGGTGAGCCGACCGGCATGCCGGGCACCGACAGGCCGACGGCGGCCGGACGCTCCTTGAGCAGGCGATGCACCTCGCGCGCCGGCACGTGGCCTTCAATGGCATAGCCACCGACCAGCGCGGTGTGGCAGGAGCCGAGCTTGTCAGGTATGCCCAGCCGCTTGCGGGCGGCGGTGTTGCCGCTGTCATGCACCTTCACATCAAAGCCGTTGGCTTCCATGTGGGCCACCCAGTCCTTGCAGCAACCGCAGTTCGGGTCTTTCCAGACTTCGACTTGCGGCCGGGTCTGGGCCATCAGTGCGGGCGCCAGCAGTGAAATGCCGGCGAGGCCGGCGATGGCTTGAATAAGGAATCTTCTTTGCATGAGTTTCTCCTTGAGTGAGGGTTAGCGGGCTACCGCGGCGACGCTGATCTTGCCGACCATGCCTGCCTGGTAGTGGCCGGCGATCAGGCAAGCAAAGTCGAACTCGCCGGGGCGGTTGAACGTCCAGATGAGGCCGCCGGTTTTTCCGGCGCTCACATGCGCCATGTAAGGTTCGTCGTGCTCCATGGCAGGAAATTTCAGCATCATGGCAGCGTGTTCATCGAGCTCCTTCTGGGTACCAATCACCAGCTCGTGCAGCAGTTTGCCTTTGTTGCGGATGACAAAATGCACGGTCTCGCCCTGCTTGAAGCTCAGTTTGTCGGGCGTGAAACGCATGTTGTCGTCCATGGTCAAGGTCACGGTGCGTGTGACTGATTTGGTGTCACCGGCAATGCCCCATGCCTTTTGTTCTTTGGGGCCGGGCATGGTCTTGCCGGCGTGGGGGTCTTCACCATGGGCGATGGCCGCCGTGCTGGCGCCCAGGGTGAGGATGGCGGCGACGACGAAGTGGAATTTTTTCATGGAGGGGTTTCCGTTCGGGTGAATTCGGGTTAATGCTTGTGAATGGAAGGTGCAGGGGGTGCGGCAGCGTCCACCGTTCCGGCGTAGCCGCGCAGCTGCGCATAGCGGGTAATTTGCTCCGGCGTCAGCAGCGCGCTTTGCAGCAGATGTGTTTCCAGGTGCGACTTGCGCAGCAGGGCCTGCAACTGGCCGATGCGTTCGGTATGGGCCGCGAGCCGGGCTGCATCGATCTGGCGCGACGCAAAAGCCTGATCCAGCCCACGTTCGGCTTCCACCAGTTGGGCACCCAGGTTGCGGGCCTCGGCTTTGTGGCGGGTCATCAACGCCTCGCTGGCCTGTTTCTGTTCCGCGCTCAAGTTCAGTTGCGCGGCCAGTTCCAGCGTGTGCATGGGCCCGGGGTAGCCATTGAGCTCGGCGGCTTTGGCTAGCTCCATGCCTTTGCCTGCCTGCAGGTCGGCGGTTTGGGCAGGTGAGAGGGCCTTGATCTCGCGTGTCTGCTGGCCCGCGTAAGGGCTGGCATTAAGTGACGGTTGATGCGAATGTTGGCCAAATGTGCCTCCAGCCCCCATCAATAAAGCGCTAACAGCTATCAATTTAAGAGTAAGTTGGGTTGTCATGTTTTTTCCTTTCAATCAGTGACCGGCATGGCCGGAAGGTTTGCGGATCTGGACTTCAGTCACCGGACCGGGTGAGGTCGTGGGCATGGCTTTACTGCCGGCGCGCGGGCGAGCCGGGTCCGGCAACGCGCCGGTCCATTCATAGGCTTGCGTACCGGCCGGGTGCTTGTACCAACCCGGGTCCCTGTAGTCGCCGGGTTTCTGGTTTTTGCGTACTTTGAGCATGCTGAACATGCCACCCATTTCGACCGGGCCGAACGGGCCGGTGCCGGTCATCATGGGGGCGGTGTTCTCGGGAATTTCCATTTCCATCTCGCCCATGTCCGCCATGCCGCGTTCGCCCATGACCATGTAGTCGGGCACGGCCTTCTGCAGCTTTTTGATCAGGCCGCGGTGGTCCACACCGATCATGGTGGGCACATCGTGACCCATGGCGTTCATGGTGTGGTGGCTCTTGTGGCAATGGAAGGCCCAGTCGCCTTCCTCGTCGGCGAGGAATTCGATCTGCCGCATCTGGCCCACTGCCACGTCGGTGGTGACCTCATGCCAGCGTGTCGATTTCGGCGTGGGACCGCCATCGGTGCCAGTCACCACAAACTCGTGGCCGTGCAGGTGGATCGGGTGGTTGGTCATGGTCAGGTTGCCCATGCGTATGCGCACCTTGTCGCCCTGGCGCACATTGAGCGTGTCGATGCCCGGGAAGACCCGGCTGTTCCATGACCACAGGTTGAAGTCCGTCATGGTCATGATCTTGGGCGTCATGCTGCCGGGATCGATGTCGTAGGCGTTGAGCAGGAACACAAAGTCGCGGTCCACCTCGTCGATCAGCGGGTGTTTCGCCTTGGGGTGCGTGATCCAGAAACCCATCATGCCCATGGCCATCTGCGTCATCTCGTCGGCGTGCGGGTGATACATGAAGGTGCCGGGCCGCCGCGCGACGAATTCGTAGACAAAGGTCTTGCCGACCGGAATAGCCGGCTGGGTCAGGCCCGAGACGCCGTCCATGCCATTGGGCAGGCGCTGACCGTGCCAGTGCACGCTGGTGTGTTCGGGCAGCTTGTTGGTGACAAACATGCGCACGCGGTCGCCTTCCACCACCTCGATGGTCGGGCCGGGACTTTGCCCGTTGTAGCCCCACATGTTGGCTTTGAAACCGGGTGCCATCTCGCGCACCACCGGCTCGGCCACCAGGTGAAACTCCTTCACACCGCTGTTCATGCGCCAGGGCAGGGTCCAGCCGTTGAGCGTGACCACCGGGTTGTAGGGCCGGCCCGTGCTGGGTACCAATGGCGGCATGGTGTCAGGTTTGCCCTGCAGCACCGGCTCAGGCAAGGCGGCCATGGCGACGCGGCTGACGGCGCTGGCCGCCACCGCCGTGGCAGTTGCTGCGGCTGCGCCGGCAAAAAATCGTCTGCGTTCGTTGTTGATGTTCATGTCAGTGTCCTTTGGCGTCGCTGCTGCCGGCCGCAGCGCCGGCGGCCAGGGGCGCCATGCCGGCGGAGGTCCCTGTCAGTGTGGTTTGAAGGTCGGTGTCGGCCAGCCAGAAGTCGCGCTGCGCTTCGATGCTGGCGTTGACCGCCGCGATGCTGGTGCGTGTGTCGGCCAGCAGGTCGAACACGCTGGTCAGCATGCCGTTGTAGCGCAGCAGCAGCTCGTTGTTGATGAACTTGCGCAGCGGCACCACCTCGTCGCGGTAGTGCAGCGCCAGGTCATGTGCGGTTCGCCAGGCGTGGTAGCTTTCGCGCGCCTCGGAGCGGGCCTGGATGGCTGTCTCGCGCACACGCGCCACCGACTGCATGTACTGGCTTTGCGCGCGCGCGTTGCTCGCGCCGCCCCAGTCAAAGATGGGCAGCGGCAGCTCCAGTTCCCAACCGCGCTTGATCTCCTTGTCACCGGTCGCGTTGTTAAACGTGGTGTTGCGTGAATACTTCGCATCGAGCGCGTTGATGAAGCCGGTGGTCCGGGTCAGCCCCATCGAATCGGCGACGTAGCCTGCCTGCGCCATGCTGGCGCGCACGTCCAGGCGGTCGCGCAGGGCTCTCGCCTCGATGTCCGGCATGTCGGCAATGGTTTTAGGCAGGTCCGGCAAGCGCTCGCTGAGCGAGAACTGCGTCTGCGTGCCCCAGAGGCCCATCAGGCGTATGAGTTTTTCGCGTGCGGCATAGGCCGCGTTCTGGCTGCGTGAGAGCTGCGCGGCTGCATCGGCGACGAAGGCCTGTTCGCGTGCCTGGTTCAGCTTGCTCCAGTTGCCCACGCGTGCCAGCCGCCGGGCCAGCTCGCCGCTGGCCTCGGCCGCCTCCTTTGCGTCTTTCATATAGCTGGCGGTCTGCTGGGCAGCGACGGCGCTGATCCAGGCCTTGCGTGTGTCGGCGGCGAGTTTGACGACCTCCTGCGCCGCCTGCAGTTTGGCCAGCTCGTGCTGCTGGCCCTGGTATTTGGCACGCCAGGGCAAGGTGAGCAGGCCGATGACGTTGAAGCCGATGCCGCGGGCTATCTCCACCTTGCTGCCTTCGACAAAGCGGCCGATCGAGAAATGCGGGTTCGGCAGCGTGCCGGCGCGCACGCGGTCGGCATCGCTGATGCCCAGCGTGGCCATGGAGGCGTGAATGCCCGGGTTGTTCAGCAGCGCAATGCGCACCGCCGACTCGGCGCTCAGCGGTTCGGCCAGCAACCGGGCCACGGCTTCGCGGGTTTCCGTGCTGTCACTGCGCCCCACCGGGGCCTGTACCCCCGCCGTTTTGCTGGCAGTCAATGTGTTGATGTCGGCCTGGTTGCCGTCGGGCGACAGGCTGGCGCAGCCGGCCAGCGTCGCGACCGCCAGCAGGGCCGTTGCGGATTTGTGGAATGAAAACATGGTGCAGCTCAATGTTTGTGGGGATGGGCCGCCGCAGGTGGGGCGGTATCCGGCGTGGCCGCAGGAGCCGTTGGCGCTGCCTGCTGCTGCTCCGACTTGAGGATGTCGGCATGGCCGCGCGTGAAGCGGCCGACCTCGGCATTGGCCTTTTTCCAGTCTTCACGGCCGGCTTCCACGCCGGTGGGCAGATCGGAAAACACGGAGCGGTAGGGCACGGGGGGCACGGGTGCTGCCGGGTCCGTGGCTTGCGGAGCCGGTGCGCCTTGCGCGTGAACGCTGCCCAGCGGCAAGAGCAGCATGCAAAAAAGAAAACGGATGTTCACAAAAATCTCCTGACGGACTGGCGGGGCGATCTGGAAAAATCGCGCGAATCCGGCAAAAAGGGCAGGCAGTCCCGTGCCGGATGGCAAGTACAGGCCCACTACGGGCCTGGAAGTCAGGAAATGGGTGGTTTTTGACCCAGCGCGGCGACGGCGCTGGCGAATTGGGCGGCCGGCGAATGCGGCAGCGCAGGAGGAATCGAGAGGGAAGCGGTGCGGGTTGTCAGCGGCGACAACGCCACCGCGTTGCAGGCCTGGCAGGCCGCACAGGACTCGCAATGCCCGGCGGTTTCCGGGGCGACCGGGTCAGAAACCTGGCTAGAGGCGTGTCCTGCACAATCCGGAGGAATCGCCGCCGAATGAACCATGGGTTCGGCCGGTTCCCTCGTCATTTCATGATCAAAATGCCCGCCAGCCCTTGATTCGTGGGAGTGAGCAGCTACAAATTCTGTAGCAAAAGCGACTCGTTGCAGATGGCCCGCTGCCATGCCCGTCGCCATTGCGTCGCCCACCATGCCGCGCAGGAGCAGCAGGAAGATCATGGCGATGAACAAAGGGCGGCGCATAGGTGAATGATAGGCGAATGGGGGAAAAGTTCCGTTGGGGGGGGTGTTTGACAGGGCTGGACGGTCGGCACAGGCCTATAACCAGCGACGGACGCGGCTGCAATATGCCGCATAGTCGATGCCATGGGTCTGCCGCAAGTGTTGCTCTTCCAGCCGCACCTGGATCTGCATCAACACCTCGCCAACCGCGGCAATCCCCAGTGCCGCGGCGCCGGGCCGCAGGACAACCAGGCCCAGCAGGTTCAGCCGCATGGTGAGGAAAATGGGATTGCGGCTGGAACGGAACAGGCCGCTTGTGACCAGCGGCGTTCTGCGCTGCTCGTCGATACCAACACGCCACGATGCCCCCATTTGCCGCTGGGCCACCACCATCGCACCCAAACTCACCACCAGCACCAGCCAGGCCAGCAGTTGCAAGCCGGGGCCAAACGCGTGGGGCGCCTGCACGCCTTGCCAACCGCTTGCGTCCAGGCACAGGTAAACCGCCAGGGCCAGCAGCGTCAATTTGAAAGCGCGGCCTGTGTAGCCCAAAGCGGAGTCCTGCGTGGGCAAAACCACCGGGTTGATGCCTGTGTGGCGGTAAACCTGCCAGGACCGCCAGATCATTGTGGTTGCAAAAAATACCGCAAAGTAAGCGGGCAACAGCCAGGGCATCGCCAGCAGGCCTGTTGAAAACTCAAGTGTCATGAATACATTCTCCCGATCAAAGATGTTGTTTTAAACAGTGCCATGAAGTGGCTCATGCCGATGTTTGCGGTACGCGGCTGGCCCGCAGTTCGTGCCGCGCCTGTTGCATCACCGACCAGCCGCCCCAGATCGCCAAGCCGCCCATCACCGCCGCCACGGCCAGGTCGGGCCAGGCGCTCTTGGTCCCGAACACGCCCAGCGCGGCCAGCATCACCGCGAGGTTGCCGATGGCATCGTTGCGCGAGCACAGCCACACGCTGCGCATGTTGGCATCGCCTTCGCGGTAGGCGTAAAGCAGGGCCGCGACCAGCACGTTGGCGAGCAGCGCAAGCAGGCCGATGGCGCCCATGGTCAGCGCTTCGGGCGTATCGCCCTGGGTGGCGACCCAACCTGCCCGGCCCAGCACGAACACGCCGAAGGCCAGCATGCTCGTTGCCTTGAGCAGCGCTGCGCGGGAACGCCAGGCCAGGCCCAGGGACAGCACCGCCAGGCTCACGCCGTAATTGGCCGCGTCGCCGAAGAAGTCGATGGCGTCAGCCAGCAGCGACACCGAGCCGGAGCGAAAGCCGGCCGCAATCTCGATGGCAAACATGGCCAGGTTGACGGCCAGCGCGACCCAGAGGATTTTCCGGTAGCGCGGACTGTTGGCCTGGGCGGCTGTGGCGTCGTGGTCGTGATCGCAGCAGTGGGCAGACATTCAGGGCTTCTCCAGTGTTTTCGGGTTGATGGCATCATTGGAAACCCTCAAGTCACTTCAAGGTCAAGCGATGCCTGTTTCAAGTCCATCCGCCGCCCGGGGTTATCAGATCGGCGAGGCCGCGCGGCAAAGCGGCGTCAGTCCGGCGAACATCCGTTTTTATGAAAAAGAAAACCTGCTCAGCCCGCATGGACGGGGCGAGAACAGCTATCGTTTGTATAGCGAAGGCGATGTGCATCAGCTGCGTTTCATTCGCCTGTGCCGGGCCATGGACATGTCGCTTGATGAAGTTCGCACCCTGCTCGGGCTGGACCTGAACAACAAGACGGATTGCGCTGCGGCCCGCGACGCGCTCGACGGGCACCTGGGCCATGTGCGCGCACGGCTGTCGGAGCTGAAGGCGCTGGAAAAAGACCTCAAGGCGCTGCGCAACCGCTGTGACGGCAGCGACACACATTGCCACATCATCGAAGCGCTGCATGAACTGGCCGATGCGCAGGTTTCGGCGCCGCAGGTGTCTGCGCCCAGGAAGCGTCACGTCTAAGGCGTTGCCGGCGTCGCCTTGTCCAGCTGACGCTGCGCGTGGTCCAGCCACTGCTGCAGGCTGTCCAGCAATTCCTTCTGGCTGAAGGAGCAGCTTTCTTCGGTGAAGAGCGCGCTGGACTCGAGCCGGTCCAGCAACTGCTGCAGCACCTCGGTGTATCTGGACGGAAGTGCCGCACGCAGTTCGGGCAGGTCCTGCGCCAGGCGCGAGAACGCGGCCACAGCCAGTACATTGCTGCGCAGCTGCTGCAGCGCGTTCGACAGGCTGGCGAGCTGGTCGCGGACGGTCATGGCGATTCCGTGGCGGTGCTGCTGACCGGCCGGACCTGCGCCGGTTCAAAGGCCAGGGTCAGCAGGGCCAGCAAGCCGAACGGCACACCGACCCAGGCCAGCTGCGACAAATGAAGATGGCCCAGCACCGAGCCGCTGATGACGGCGCCCAATGCCGTGCCGACATACAGCATGGAGCCGTTCAGGCTCAGCAGCAGCGGTGCCTGGGCCGGCGCCAGGCCGGCCAGCCGGCTTTGCTGTGGTGCCATCAGCCCGAAACCGGCGATGCCCCAGACAATCAGGGTGGCCATGGTGGCGTACAGGTGGCCGCGTGTCAGCGGCAGCACGACCATGGTGAGAATCAGCACCGCCAGCTGCGCGCGCATGGTGGGCAGCGAGCCGAAGCGGTCGTTCGCCCAGCCGCCCGAGAGTGTGCCCGCCACGCCGGCCGCGCCGAACACCGCCAGCGTGATGGACAGCTGCGTCGAGCTCATGGCGTTGAGTGCCTGCAGCACCGGGCCGATGTAGGCAAAGACGCTGAAGATCGCAATGAAGTACAGCAGCGTGCGCAGCCAGGTGCGCAGCACGGCGCCTTGCCGCGCGGTGGCGCCGAAGCCAGCGAAATTCGCACCGGCCGTGACCATGTTGGCCGGCACCAGCCAGCTGGCTGCCACCAGCATGGCCAGGCTGGCGCCTGCCGACAGCCAGACCGGCACGCGCCAGCCGTATTCGAACCCCAGCCAGGCACCGACCGGTACGCCCACGGCGTAGCTGATGCTCATGCCGAGGAAGGTGATCGACAGCGCCCGGCCGCGCAGCGCTGGTGCCACCAGGCTCACGGCCAGGGCCGATGCCGCGGCGCTGAACATTCCGCCGGCGCCCATCAACACCCGGCCGAGCAGCAGCATGGTCAGGCTACCCGACAGGGCGCACACCAGGCAGCCGCCGGCGAACAGTGCCAGGGCCAGCTGGACGACGCGTTTGCGCGGCCAGCGTGCGGTGGCCACAATCAGCACCGGCGCGATCAGCGCGGTGGAGACGGCATAAGCCGTCATGACCTGGCCGGCTGCGGCGAGGCTGATGTTCAGCGACTCGCTGATCGGCACCAGGATGCCGCCCAGCACAAAAGCACCGCTGCCGATGACGAGGTTGCACAGCGCAAACAGATAGAGAACAGGTGGCATGGGATGGCCGCAAAAAATCGAAACAGCGCCCCGAGCCTGGGCCAGGCGGCAGGGGTGGATTCGGCAAATTCAACAATGAAATCGGTCTCTAGCCCTTGACTGGCGGGCGCAAGCAGCTATTAAAAATAGAGCAACTTCCGGCCGTGGCGGAGGGCCTGAAACGCAGGCACACGGTGATTGTGCCCGGATGGCGAAAAACGCGTGCAAGCCTGCACAGGGCCTGCGGGCGCCGCAGGGTGCGCCGTGCGGTCTTACTGGATCATGCCCAGGAATTGCTTGAGCTCGGGTGTCTGCGGGTTCGAAAACACCTCGTCGGGTGCGCCGGTCTCATGCACCCGGCCCTGGTGCATGAAGACCACCCGATCGCAGACCTTGCGTGCGAAGTTCATTTCGTGCGTGACCATCAGCAGCGTCATGCCCTCGCTGGCTAGGCTTTCCACCACCTGTAGCACCTCGCCGACCAGCTCGGGGTCGAGCGCCGAGGTGATCTCGTCGCACAGCAGCACGGAAGGCTGCATGGCGAGCGCGCGCGCAATCGCCACGCGCTGCTGCTGGCCGCCCGACAGCTGGTCGGGCCAGGCCTCGAATTTTTCTGCCAGCCCGACGCGCTGGAGCAAGGCGCGCGCCTGCTCTTCGGCCATGGCCCCGGCTGTTTTCTTGACCAGGGTGGGCGCGAGCATGATGTTTTTACCGACGGTGAGGTGCGGGAACAGGTTGAAGCTCTGGAAGATCATGCCGACGTGCTGGCGCAGCTCGCGCATCACCTGCGGGTTGTCGTGCAACAGGTGTTTGCCGTCCACACGCAGGGTGCCGCTCTGAAAGACTTCCAGCCCGTTGATGCAGCGCAGCAGTGTGCTTTTGCCGGAACCGCTTTTGCCGATGATGGCAATCACTTCGCCTGCCTTGACGTCGAGATCAATGCCCTTGAGCACTTCGTTGCTGCCAAAACTCTTGCGCAGCTGGTTGATCTCTACAAGAGTTTTGTCGGATAGCACCTTAGCGTCCATTTCTCATCTTCCTTTCAAGCCTGCGCGCATACAGCGACACCGGGAAACACAGGGCGAAATACATCAGCGCCACACAGCTGTACACCAGAAAGGGCTTGAAGGTGGCATTGGTGATCATGGTGCCGGCCTTGGTCAGCTCGATGAAGCCAATCACCGAGGCCAGCGCCGTTCCCTTGATCACCTGCACCAGAAAACCCACGGTGGGCGGCACCGCAATGCGAAGGGCCTGTGGCAGCACGATGTGGCGCAGCTGTTCACCAAAATTCAGGGCCAGGCTTTGGGCGGCTTCCCACTGGCCCCTGGGAATGGCGTCCACGCAGCCGCGCCAGATTTCTGCCAGGTAGGCACTCGTGTACAGCGTCAGCGCTACAGCAGCCGCCACCCAGGCCGGCACGTCGATCCCGAACAGGCCCAGGCCGAAATAAGCGAGGAAGAGCTGCATCAGCAGCGGCGTGCCCTGGAACAGCAGGATGTAGCCGTCCAGCACGCGGCGGCTCAGCCGTGCAATTTTTTGCGGGCCGGGTGTCGCGCGTGCAGCCGACAAACGGCCCACCAGCAAAAGCAGACCCACCAGGCCGCCGCCGATGAAGGCCGTGAGAGACAGCACCACCGTCCAGCGACCTGCGAGCAACAGGTTTCTGAAGATGTCCCAGATGGAAAATTCAACCACAGCGATTCCTTTGAGGACTGGCGAGGCCATACACGAGACCCTGCCAGCAGGGGCCGCGGAACCGGCTTCGCCGGGCCGCAGGCGCAGCGGCCCCCCCGGGGGGCAGGGAGCTACACGCAGTGAGCGACCGTGGGGGCATATTCACCTTCCAAAGAGGAACTTCGGTCCCGCCCAGTTCAACAACTTGCGGACACCGATGGACAGAGCCAGGTAGATGACAGTGGCGATGATGAAGGCTTCGAAGGCGCGGAAGTTGCGGCCCTGGATCAGGTTGGCGGCGTAAGACAGTTCCTGGGTGGATATTTGCCCGCACACCGCGGAGCCCAGCATGACGATGATGATCTGGCTCACCATCGCCGGCCACACCTTCTTCAGCGCGGGCGGCAACACCACACGGGTGTAGATCTGCACGCGATTGAGCGCCAGGCTCTCGGCTGCCTCGACCTGTCCACGCGGCGTGGCTTCAATGCCGGCGCGGATGATCTCGGTGGCATAGGCCGACAGGTTGATCACCATGGCGAGCACCGAAGCCATTTCCGGCGACAGCCTGAAGCCGGCCGCCGGCAGGCCGAAGAAGATGAAAAACAGCTGCACGATGAAAGGCGTGTTGCGTATCAGTTCCACATAAGCACCCACTACCCAGCGCAAGCCCAGCGGGCCACTGGCACGGGCCCAGGCAAAAAACACGGCCAGCACCAGGCCAATGAGTGACGACACCACCGTCAACCCCAGCGTCCACGCCACGCCGGTAGCCAGCAAAGGCCACTGCGACAACACCGCCAGGAAATCAAGTTCAATGTTCATGTCCGGGTCCTATTGAAAACTACAGTGCCCCGCGGTTTTCTGCCAAGTCGGCGCGGAACCGGCTTTGCCGGGCCGCAGCGGATGCCCCCTGCAAGGGGGAGGCGGTTACGCGAAGCGAACCGCAACGGGGGTGTGCCAATTACTCGGGCAGGGTGCCCGCGGGGCGGCCTAGCCATTTGACGGACATTTTGTCGATGTCGCCGCTTTTCTTGGCGGCGGCGATGACTTCATTGACTTTCAGGCGCAGCTTGTCTTCACCCTTGGCAACGCCGATGAAGTTGGGGCTGTCCTTGAGCAGCAGCTTGTATTCGGTGTTGAGCTGCGGGTTCTTCGTCATCATGTTGCCGGCCACCGACACGCCGGTGGCGATCAGCTGCACCTGGCCGGCGGTGTAAGCCGACACGGTGGTGTTGTTGTCCTCGAAACGCTTGATGTCCGCACCGGCCGGGGCGACTTTGGTGAGTTCCTGATCTTCCAGGGCGGCGCGCGTGACGCTGATGGTTTTTCCGGCCAGGTCGGCGAAGGACTTCACGGTGATACTTTTGGGGCCGAACACCGCCTGGAAGAAGGGGGAATACGCGGCGGTGAAGTCGATGACTTTTTCACGCTCCGCGTTTTTGCCCAGGGTGGAAATCACCAGGTCGGCCTTTTTCGTCTGCAGGTAAGGGATGCGGTTCGCGCTGGTTACAGGCACCAGTTCGACCTTGACGCCCATCTTCTGGCCGATGTAGTTGGCCATGTCCACGTCCAGGCCCTGGGGTTTGAGGTCAATGCCGACCATGCCATAGGGCGGGAAGTCGGTAGGCACGGCGATCCTGATCGTCTTGGCCTTCATCACATCGTCGAGCGCGGTTTGTGCCTGGGCACCCGAAGCTGCCAGCACGGCAGCGGCTGCCAGGCCGACAGAGAAAAGACGTTTGCTTGGGTTCATAACAGGGCTCCTAAGTAGGTTGAAGATTCTTCCGGGGTTTTTGCCACGCGCTGGCCTGGCTTGCGAACACTTGTATGCAACTCTTGTGCCGTTTTTTGCCTGGGCGGCGACAGCGGGCTCAGGGCACTGCGCAGCTGTGCCAGCGGATCGCCACCCGCGGCCTCCAGCCGTAGCGCTGCCTGCACGCTGCCGATGTGGCTTTGCATGAGTTTTTCGGCTCTGGAAAGGTCGCCTTTTTCCAGCGCCTCGACAATCTGCACATGTTCCTCGCAGGACTGGGCGGCATCGTGCGAGGACTGGTACAACATGGCGATCAGGGTGGTGCGCGCGGTGAAGTCGCGCAGGGTATCGGCCAGCAGGCTGTTGCCCAGGCATTCGGCCAGGCACACATGGAAGTCGCCGAGCAAAAAGCTGCGCAGGCCCACGTCCTTGCCCTTGACGGCGGCTTTCTCCCGGGTCAGATGGTTTTTGAGCTGCTTGATGGCGGTCTTGTTGACGGCGGTGGTGCAGCGGATCAGGCCCATTTCAATCACGCGGCGCGCCTCGAATGCTTCGCGCGCTTCGTCCTGCGAAGGTTCAATCAGGTACCAGCCACGCCGCGCGCTGACGGTGACGATGCCGCGCGCGGCCAGGTGTGTCAGGGCTTCGCGCACGATGGTGCGGCTGCAATCGAACAGCATGGCGAGCTGCTGCTCGCCCAGGCGCGCGCCGGGGGCAAGCTTTTGCGCCATCACGGCTTCGATGATGCGGTTGCTGATATCGGAAGCAGTTGCCATGCAACGGACGATGCATTTCCCGTGCCAGGGATTCAGGCTGATGGCGGTAACTGGTATACAAGTTTTGTGCACTGTTGTGGCGTACGAGCGCATCAAACCGAGGCTTTTCTGGTGCTCGCTGCACCAAACGCAGGCATGCGGCAGGGTGTCGGCATTTTTTTTTCGTCTGGCGATAATGGCCGCGATGGGGGCGTCCACCCTCTGTTCGTTCGCCGGATCAGCAACCAACCGGAACATGCGATGGCCGAAGTCACTGGAATCGATCACATCTACATCACCGTTTCAGACCTGGCGAAGTCAGAACCGTTCTACGACCAGGTGATGATGAAGGTGCTTGGTTTTCGCAAGAACACATTTGCCATCGGGGGCGATCCGCATATCCAGTATTTCAATCGCCACTTTGGTTTCGTGCTGCGTCCCGCGCGGGTCCACACCAGCCACGAGCCGTATTCGCCGGGCCTGCACCACTTCTGCCTGCGCGTCGATTCGATCGAGGATGTGCATGCAGTGGCGCAGCAGCTTCGGGCGGCCGGCATTGTCACCACCGACGCGCAGTTGTATCCCGACTACGCGCCGGACTACGTCGCGACTTTCTTCACGGACCCGGACGGCATCCGCCTGGAGGTCACCAATTACCGCGAGGAACGCAGGGAGCGCCATGACCACTGGCATTGCGTGAAACCGGTGCCCTGACCGCTGGGGGAAATTCTGCAGTGGGTGCCTCAGGAAAGGCTGGCACCCGGGCCCTTGACGGCTTGAGCCCGGCGCGGCGTTTCCGCGGCGAGAAATCTGTCGGCGGCGGTCTCTCAGGCGACAGCTTTTTATCCGGAGCTTCCCCGATGCAAACCTCGCGCCGGCAGGGTAGGCTGGGGTCCCGCCTCGCGCAACCACTGGAGCCCGACTTGTCCGACCCGAAAGCAGTTGCACCTGCGACCCCCCAAGCGAATCCGCACACCCTGCATTACAAGGTCTGGCCCAAACGTTTGCCGCACAGCGTCACGGCGCCGGCCATCTCGCTGTGGCACAACCTCGCGATCAGTGCACTGCGTTACCCGGACAAGCCGGCGCTGGTGTTTTTCGACCGCGCCTTCACCTATGCCGAAGTACTGCAAAAGGCCGAGCGGCTTGCCGCCACCCTGCATGACATGGGCGTCAAGAAGGGCGACCGGGTGGTGCTCAACATGCAGAACTGCCCGCAGTGGGTGATTGCCCATTTCGCCATCCTGCGTGCCAACGCCGTCGTGGTGCCGGTCAACCCCATGAACCGCGCGGAAGAACTCAAGCACTACATCACCGACCCCGACGCGCGGGTGGCCATCACCTCAGCCGACCTGGCGCCCGAGCTGGCCAGGGCCAACGCCCAGCTGGATGCAGGAGAGCGGCTGCAGCACATGATCGTCACCCATTACAGCGATGCCTTTGACGTGGACGCTGCGTCGGCCGACCTGCCGCCAGCCTGGCGCGAGTGGCTGGGCACGCTACATCCGGCGCCAGCGCTGGAGGGCGGCACCGTCACCGCCTGGAACGAGGCCGTGGCGCAGGACGCGCAGGGCCGGTTGCCCGAGCACACCGCCACGCCGCAGGACCTGGCGGTGCTGCCTTACACCAGCGGCACGACCGGCCTGCCCAAGGGCTGCATGCACACGCATGCCAGCATCATGCACAACGCGGTGGCCAGCGGCCTGTGGATCAGCAGCACGCCGGAAAACCGAGTGCTTTCGGTGGTGCCCATGTTCCACATCACCGGCATGGTGTCGGTCATGCACGCGTCGATCTACGGCGGCGCCACGCTGATCGTCATGCCGCGCTGGGACCGCGAACTCGCCGGACGGCTGATCTCGCGCTGGCGCGTCACGCACTGGACCAACATCCCCACCATGGTGATCGACCTGCTGGCCAGCCCGAACTTTGCAAGTTTTGACCTCAGCAGCCTGCTCTACATCGGCGGTGGCGGCGCGGCCATGCCGCAGGCCGTGGCCCAGCGGCTCTGGGAGCAATACGGCCTGCGTTTTGCCGAGGGCTACGGCCTGACGGAAACTGCCGCGCCATCACACAGCAACCCGCCCGACGCCACCAAGCAGCAATGCCTGGGCGTGCCCTTTGTCAACGTCGACGCGCGCGTGGTTGACCCGACGACCCTGGAAGAAATGCCGTTGGGCGAGCAGGGCGAGATCATCATGTGCGGGCCGCAGAATTTTTCCGGCTACTGGAAACGTCCGGACGCCACGGCGGAGGCTTTCATCGAGATAGATGGCAAGCGCTTCTTCCGTTCGGGCGACCTCGGGCGCGTTGATGAAGAGGGCTACTTCTTCATCACCGACCGGCTCAAACGCATGATCAATGCATCAGGCTTCAAGGTCTGGCCGGCCGAGGTGGAGGCGCTGATGTTCAAGCACCCGGCGATCCAGGAGGCCTGCATCATCAGCACCAAGGATGCCTACCGCGGCGAAACCGTCAAGGCAGTGGTGGTGCTGCGGCAAAGTCACAAGGGCCAGGTCAGCGAGGAAGACGTCATCAACTGGTGCAAGGAGAACATGGCGGCCTACAAATACCCGCGTGTGGTCCAGTTTGTCGATGCCCTGCCCAAGAGCGGGGCCGGCAAGGTGATGTGGCGCACGTTGCAGGAGGCGGAAGGCGTTTCGGCCTGATGTCTTGATGATGAAAAGTGCCTCTGGCCCTTTTGCAGCAGGCGCCAATAGCTATCAAAAAAAGAGCAAGCTCGCCGCCCCGGCTGACCATGGACGGGCGTGGCGTATGGTGCGCAACAAGCACAGCAGGAGATTCCGATGAGCACACAGACACCCAGCACGGCATGGCAGGAGCGCATTGCCGATGACGAAGCCGCGCGGTACGAAGCTTACGCCCGGCGTTTTGCGGACATCCAGCGCCGCAAGTCGGCGCGCTACGGCACCGGCCGCACGCTGCACCGCAAACAACTGACCGCCGCCCGCGGCGAGCTGCGGGTGCTTGCGGACCTTCCTGAATTTGCCAGGCACGGTTTGTTTGCCGCGCCGGGTTCCCATGAGGTGCTGCTGCGCCTTTCCAACGGCGGACTGAACAAGGCCAGCGACAGCATGCCCGACATCCGCGGTTTTTCATTCAAGGTCTGGGGTGTGAGCGGCGACGGTGCACTGGGCGGTCCGGCCCTGAGCCAGGATTTCACGCTGATCAACCAGGAGAAATTTGCTTTCGCCGGCAGCGCGGAGTTTGTTGATCTCGTCGAAGCCGCTTCGCATGGCAATGGGGCCTTGGTGAAGTTTTTCTTCAAGCGTTACGGCTTTTATCGCGGACCCGTGCAACTGGCCAAATTGCTCAAAACCGCAGCCAAATCCTTCAAGGGGTTCACCACCGAATCTTTTTTCAGCAGCGTGCCCATGGCCTGCGGCCCGTACGCCGTGCGCGTGCGCTTGTTGCCTGCCTCCAGCAACGGGCCAGCTTCGGCCGATGCCCAAAAGGACTGGGGGGCAGACTTCGCCCGGCGGCTGGCCACCGGCGCCCTGCAGTACGAGCTGCAACTGCAGCCCTTTGTGAACGAGAAGACCACGCCGATTGAAGATGCGTCGGTCAACTGGCCCACGCCTTACACCACGGTTGCCTTGCTCACGCTGCCGCAGCAGGCTGCCAGCCCGGACCTGCTGGAACAGGCCGAAAGCAATGTGTTCGACCCCTGGCAGGCTTTGGAGCAACATCGCCCGCTGGGCGACGTGCAGCGGGCCCGCAAGGTGGTTTATTTCCAGAGTCAGCAAGGCCGCGGGGCAAGTGCCAAGCCTTTGTCCTGAGCATTCTCTCCGGGTCGGTCGCCGCAGTTGTACGGAAAAGCAGGCTTCTATCATGAAAATGGCCACCAGCCCTTGTCTGATATGCGTAGACAGCTACTGAAACCATAGCGACAGGCGTTGGGGTTACAACAAGCAGGGTTCCTTGAACCGGACCTGTTCGTTGCCCCCGCGGGGAAGGAAGCCGGTTAAAGTCAAGCCCCGGCAAGCGAACAAGCGCGGCGCACAACGCTTCATCCACATGGCAAACCCTTCTTTCCCCACTCCACCACAGGACAAGCCGCTCGAAGGCTGGCGCCTGCGCTGGTACACGGTTATTTTCGAGGCCGACACGCGCGCTGGCCGCCTGTTTGACCAAGCCCTGATTGCCGTCATCCTGCTGAGCATCGTGGTGGTCATGGCCGACAGCGTGCAGGCGGTGCACCGCACGCATGGTCCGTCGCTGGCCGCTGCGGAATGGCTGTTCACCCTGCTGTTCACGGCGGAATACGTGGCGCGCCTGCTGTGTGTGCGCAGGCCGCTCAGGTATGCCGCCAGCTTCTTCGGCATCATCGACCTGGTGGCCGTGTTGCCGACTTACCTGGCCCTGTTTTTCCCCGAATTGCATGCCCTCATCGACGTGCGTGTGCTGCGTTTGCTGCGTGTGTTCCGCGTCTTCAAGCTGGCTGCCTATGTGGCCGAGTACCAGTTCCTCGGCCGCGCCCTGGCGGCCAGCAGCCGCAAGATCCTGGTCTTTCTTTCGGCCGTGGTGATGGTGGTGCTGGTCCTGGGTACGCTGATGTATGTGGTCGAGGGCCAGACCAACGGCTTTACCAGCATCCCGACCTCGGTCTATTGGGCCATCAGCACGGTCACCACCGTGGGTTTCGGCGACATCGCGCCCAAGACCGATCTCGGCCGGCTGATTGCCTCGTTCATGATGCTGATGGGCTGGGGCATCCTGGCGGTACCTACCGGCATCGTGACCGCTGAAATGGCAGCGCAGCGGCGCGAGCAGCTGTCCCATGCGCCCACCACCCGGACCTGCCAGGAATGCCTGAGCGAGGGCCATGCGGCCAACGCTTCCTTCTGCTTCAAGTGCGGCGCACATTTGCCGCCGTACCAGCAGCAGGGTGCGGACCTGCCGCCCTCCTAAGCGCCGGCGGTCAACCTGCGCGGCGTGATCTCCACCGATTCCGCGCCGGTGCTCATCCACACCGTGCCGTCCTGCACTGTCACCTGGAGCTGGATGGTGCGGTTGGCCAGTTTCGCCAGGGCCTGGCTTTGCGCCGCGTCGATTTGCCATACCACCAGGTTGGCGGCGCGGGTGAGTTTGGTTTCCATGGTTTTCCACCACACCGGCGTGCTGCTGGCAAAGCTGTAGACGCTGACGCGTTCTGCCCGGCCGGCCGCACGCATCAGGCGCTTGTCGTCGGGCTGGCCGACGTCGATCCAGTGCAGGATGGCGTCGGTGTAGTCCTTGTGCCAGAGGGCGGCTTCGTCCACATCCCACAGGTCCTTGGCAAACTCGAGGTGGCCGCGCTTGTCGTCGGCGGGCACGTTCAGTGCAAAGGCCAGCAGCCGGATCATCATGCGTTCGTCCGCCTCGGAGGGGTGGCGCGCAATCGTCACGTTGTGGTCGCCGTAAACGCCGCGGTCCATGTCGGCGATTTGCAGCTGGGCTTTGTAGATGGTGGCCTTGAGTGCCATGGTGTTTCTTCTGGTGAATGGAGCGGTCGGTAACCCTCTATTGGAACAGACCAGCGGGCCGGCGCAGCTCTGGCTATAGTGAAGCCATGATTCGACTGTCTGTACTTGATCAATCCGTGGCCGTGACCGGCCGCAGCGAGGACGCCTCCATCCGCGAAACCCTGGCCCTGGCACAGCATTGCGAAACCCTGGGCTACGAACGCTTCTGGCTCAGCGAGCACCATAGCCACCCGACGATTGTGGGCAGCGCGCCCGAGGTGCTGATGGCCGCCATCGCCGCCACCACGCAGCGCATCCGCATCGGCAGCGCCGGCGTGATGCTGCCGCACTATTCATCGCTCAAGGTGGCCGAGCAGTTCCGTGTGCTGGAAGCGCTGGCGCCGGGACGCATTGACCTGGGTGTCGGGCGCGCACCGGGTTCGGACGGCCGCACCGCCCAGTTGCTCAATCCGAATGCGCGCCACGCGGCCGACCATTTTCCGCTGCAGGTGCGCGAGCTGCAGGCCTGGATCAACGGTACAGAACTGCCCGAAGGCCACCCCGGCCGTGGCGTGAGCGCCAACCCGACGGGGCCAGGTGCCCCCACACTCTGGATGCTGGGCAGCTCCAACTACGGCGCACAACTGGCCGCGCACTACGGCCTGCCGTATGCGTTTGCTTACTTCATCACAGACGGGCAGGGAGCTGAAGAGGCGCTGGCCATGTACCGCGAGCTGTACCGGCCCAGCTCGCCCCACCCCGTGCCGCAGCCCGCGCTATGTGTGTGGGCCCTGGCGGCCGATACCGAAGCCGAGGCCTGGCAGCTTTTCTCCAGCCGCGAGCGCTGGAAAATTGACCGGAACAAGGGCGCCCTGGGGCCGCTCCAATCCCCGGCCGAGGTTGCGCAGCGTCCGTACAGTGCAGTTGAGCAGGCCGATGCCGAGCGGCTTCGCAGCACGGCGCTGGTGGGCACTGCCGAACAGGTCGCAGGCAAGCTGCGCGCGCTCTCGGAGGCGCTGCAGGTCGAAGAACTCGTGGTTATCACCTGGGCACATGATCCCGTCGCCCGGCGCCGTTCCTACGAGTTGCTGGCGCAGGAGTTTTGCAGCGTGCCAGTCCGGCCCGGACCGCGCTGATCCTTTTTCATCCAACGAGACAACCACCCGAGGAACACCCATGACTTCTCCCCTGTTTAGCGCCACCATCGCCGGCAGCCTGCCCAAACCCGCCTGGCTGTCCGAAACCCAGAAACTCTGGCCCCAATGGAAGGCCGAAGGCGCCGAGCTGGCGCAAGCCAAGCTTGACGCCACGCTGCTGTGGATCAAGGCACAGGAAGACGCGGGCCTGGATGTGATTGGCGACGGCGAGCAGTCGCGCCAGCACTTTGTGCACGGTTTTCTCGAACAGGTCGAAGGCATCGACTTCGAGCACAAGGTCAAGATGGGCATACGCGACAACCGGTATGACGCCATGGTGCCGCAGGTTGTTTCGGCGCTCAAGCTCAAGGGGCGCGTGCATGCAGCCGAGGCGCAGCTGCTGCGCGCCCACACCACGCGCAAGATCAAGTTCACGCTGCCCGGCCCGATGACGATTGTCGATACCGTGGCCGACCAGTTTTATGGCGACCGCGCGAAGATGGCCATGGCCTTTGCCGAGCTGCTCAACCAGGAGGCGAGGGCGCTGCAGGCCGATGGCGTGGACATCATCCAGTTCGACGAACCGGCCTTCAATGTCTATATGAAAGACGCCGCCGACTGGGGCGTCAAGGCGCTGGAGCGCGCCGCGCAGGGTCTGACCTGCACCACTGCCGTTCACATCTGCTACGGCTACGGCATCAAGGCCAACAATGACTGGAAGGAAACGCTGGGCCAGGAATGGCGCCAGTACGAAACGGTGTTTCCGGCACTGGCCAAAAGCAGCATCCAGCAGGTCAGCCTGGAGTGTTACCACTCGCATGTACCGCCGCACCTGATGGCCCTGCTTGAGGGCAAGGACGTCATGGTGGGCGTGATCGACGTGGCCAGCGACGAGATCGAAACGCCGGAGCAGATTGCAGACACCATTGGCGAGGCGCTGAAGTATGTGCCCAGGAACCGCCTGCTGCCGTGCACCAACTGCGGCCTGGCACCCATGAGCCGGGACGTGGCACTGAAGAAGCTGCAGGCGCTGGCCCAGGGCGCGGCGCTGGCGCGCGAGCGCTACAGCGCGTGAAAGCGGGCATGGCTGAACTGGCTTTTGTTTCCCCCGCCGAGGTGGGCCTGTGCCCCGTGCGCCTGCAGCGCATGTTGTCCGTACTGCAGTCCGACATCGACAGCGGGCGTTTGCCCGGTGCTGTGGCGCTGGTGGCCCGCCGCGGGAAGGTGGCACTGTTCGAGAGCCTGGGCCAGCGGGACCCGGCGGCGGCAGGCGCCATGAGGCGCGACGCCATTTTCCGGATCTACTCCATGACCAAACCCGTGGTTTCGGTCGCGGTGATGATGCTCGTGGAACAGGGCAAGCTCCTGTTGAGTGACCCGGTGGCCCGTTTCCTGCCGGAATTCCTGAACCAGAAAGTTGCCGTGGAGCGCCATGGCCGGCTTGAGCTAGAGGACGCCAACCGGCCGGCGACTGTGCAGGACCTGCTGCGCCACACCGCCGGACTCACCTATGAGTTTCTGGGTTCGGCCGAAGTACAGCGGCAGTATGCGAAGCAGCAGATGGGCTCGCGCGAGCGCAGCAACGCGGAGTTCTCGCAGACGCTGGCGGCCTTGCCGCTGATGTACCAGCCCGGCAGCGTCTGGGAATACAGCCGCGCCACAGATGTGCTGGGGCGGCTGGTCGAAGTGGCCAGCGGCCAGCCCCTCGGTGAGTACCTGCGGCAAAATATTTTCATTCCGCTCGGCATGCAGGAAACCGGCTTTGCGGTGGCCGAAGCCGATCATGCCCGCATTGCGGAACCGTTTGCACATGACCCGGACGGCGGTGTGCCGCTGCGCCTGCTGGATCCTCGCCGCTCCATGGCCATGGAAAGCGGTGGTGGCGGCCTGCTTTCCACCGCAATGGACTACGCACGCTTCCTGCAGTTCATGCGCAACCGGGGGAAGCTCGGTGGTGTGCGCCTGCTGGGCTCGCGCACGGTGGACTTCATGACGGCCGACCATCTGGGCAACATTCCCGTCGTGGGTGACGTGTTGCCGGCGGGTTACGGCTTTGGCCTTGGCTTCGCGGTGCGCCGGGCCGCAGGCATCTCGTCCGAGCCCGGCTCCGCGGGCCTGTATTACTGGGGCGGCATTGCCGGCACCACGTTTTTTGTGGATCCCGCCGAAGACCTGTATGCCGTGCTGATGATCCAGGCGCCCAACCAGCGCGACCACTACCGGCCCCTGTTCCGCACCCTGGTGTACGCTGCGCTGCTGGATTAGAAACCTGTTTTCCGGAGACAACCATGAGCCATGACGTACATAGCCACGCTGATGGACACGATCATGCGTCCGCAGGCACCGACTGGAAACATGACGGTGTGCGTGTGATCCCCGGTGGCCAGCTCGACGGCAACGTGCCGTCCACGCCCGGCATGGACCGCAAGGCCGCCATCAACTTCGCTCGCGTCGGTGCGCAAAAACTCTGGGCCGGCACGGTCACCATCCACGCCAATGCGAAGACCGGCGCGCATCACCACGGCCATCTTGAGAGCGTGATTTACGTGGTGAGGGGTCGCGCCCGCATGCGCTGGGGTGAGCATCTCGAGTTCACTGCGGAGGCCGGGCCTGGCGATTTCATCTACGTGCCACCTTATGTGCCGCACCAGGAAATCAATGCCAGCCCGACCGAATTGCTGGAGTGCGTGTTGTGCCGCAGCGACGGCGAGGCAGTGGCCATCAACCTGGATATCACGCCAGCTGAAAAACCCGAGCAGGTGTTGTGGATTGACCTGACCCATCCGCAGGGTGGCGTCTGAGAAAGCCTGTGTAAAGCGCCGGTCAAGCCCGCGTGTGCGTCAGGTGAAGCCCGGCGCAACCGCGCAATACCGCACAGTTGGAGGGGGCTTGCGCTAACCTTCCCTTACGAATGTCACTTCGTCCTACATGCGCGTTGACACGGGATGGGTACAACTGAGGCTCACACAAGGAGTACCCATCATGGATACAAACAATCAAGTCCCGGCCACGCCGGGTGCCCAGCCCGGTTTTTCCCAGCGCATGCAACACAGCAAGGCGCTCATCGCCATTGTGGCCGTGCTCGGCGTCACGGTGCTGGCGCTGGCCGCCGCGCTGGTGGTGAACCGGTCTGACGCCCAGCCTGGCGGCACCGACGCCATGGCCCCCACGACCCAATCAAGCACGGCCGGCAAGCTGGCCAGCGCCGACAGCAAGCCGGCACCCGCAAAACCGGCAGCCAAGCCCAGGCCTGTTGCCGTGGCACAGGCGCCAGCACCCAAACCCGTGGTGTGCGCCGATTGCGGCACGGTGGAAGCCGTCACCGCGGTGCAGCGCCAGGGCCAGGTTAACGGGGTGGCGGTAGGCAACACCACGATCGGCCTGGGCACGGTGGCCGGCGGTGTGGTGGGCGGCCTGCTGGGCAACCAGGTAGGCGGTGGCAGCGGCAAGACGGCCATGACCGTGCTTGGCGCGGCAGGCGGCGCCTTTGCCGGCAACCAGATCGAGAAGAACATGAAGAAGGTCACCGTCTACCAGGTGCGTGTGCGCATGAACGATGGTTCCATCCGCACCGTCGAGGTGTCCAGCTCGGTTCCGGTGGGTTCGCGCGTGATTGTTGAAGGCAACAACCTGCGCATGGCCTGATTCCGCGCCGCCCCTGCGCGGCCGGCCGGCTTCCCGAACCAGGCGTGATGGGTGACCATCACGCCTTTCTTTTTTGCCTTTTTCCGGGCGCCGTTCCCAGCCCGCACGGAGTGTGCGAAGATTGTTCACGCAATTCCCGTTCTCCTCCGCGCAGCGGACCCCAGCAATCCATGAAAGAAGTGTATGAAGGCCATCTGGAACGGCGCAGTCATTGCGCAAAGCGACGACACCGTGGTGCTTGAAGGCAACCACTACTTTCCCGAAAGCGCGCTCAACCGCGACTACATCACCTTCAGCAACCACCACACCATGTGCGCGTGGAAAGGGCAGGCCAGCTATTACTCGCTGCTGGTCAATGGTGAAATGAACACCGACGCCGCCTGGTACTACCCCGACCCGAAACCCGAGGCCGAGAACATCAAGGGCCACGTGGCCTTCTGGAAGGGTGTGAAGATCGAAGCCTGAATTCCCGAGGAGACCTGACCATGTTCAAGCACATCCTGCTGCCGGTTGACGGCTCATCCACCTCGATGATGGCGGTAGACAAGGCGTGCGGGCTGGCGCAGGCCTTCAACAGCGAGGTGACGGTCATTTACGTGATCGATCCCTACGCCTTCAGCGGTGTCGGCACCGATTTCGCCTACGGGCAGGCGCAGTACCTGGGCGCGGCCACCGCCGAAGCCAACGAAGCGCTCAAGGGCGCCACGCAGGTGCTGGAGACGGCGGGGGTGAAGGTCAAGGCGTCCGTCATCGAGGGCCACGCGATTTACCGGGGTATCCTGGAAACCGCCAGTTCCATCGGCGCCGACCTGATTGTGCTGGGCTCGCACGGCCGCCGCGGACTCGAGAAACTCGTACTCGGCAGTGTTGCCGCGCAGGTGTTGTCGCATGCCCACCTGCCCATCCTGGTAGTGCGCGACTAAGCCTGGAAAACCCCGGGATTCAGAAGGAAACAGGGTTCCAGCCCTTTGTTTCCGGGCGTGATCAGCTATCAGATTTGTAGCGTCCGGGCGCTTTCATTAAACCGCCACATTCATCGTCTAGGCTGCATTCTGGAGGAGACCTTCGTTTCCTGGCAGGAGTACATCTTGGATTCAAGTGACGAAGAACTGATGCGGCGTATTCGCAGCGACCTGATCGACAGCTATGACGAGGAGCTCGAAATGGAGCTCGACGACCGGACCATGGACCAGTTCGCCGGAGAAGAACCGGCTGGTCACAGCGGTAGCGACAAGGAAAGCCGACGCCAGTATTTTCGCGAGCTGTTCCGGTTGCAAGGCGAACTGGTCAAGCTGCAGGACTGGGTGGTTGCGAGTGGCCACAAGGTGGTCATCCTGTTCGAGGGCCGCGATGCGGCCGGCAAGGGCGGGGTGATCAAGCGGATCACGCAGCGGCTGAATCCGCGTATTTGCCGCGTGGCGGCCCTGCCGGCGCCCAATGACCGTGAGCGCACGCAGTGGTATTTCCAGCGTTATGTGTCGCACTTGCCGGCGGCCGGCGAGATGGTGCTGTTTGACCGAAGCTGGTATAACCGCGCCGGCGTCGAGCGGGTCATGGGGTTTTGCACCGACGCGCAGTACGAGGAATTCTTCCGCACTGTGCCCGAGTTCGAAAAAATGCTGGTCAGCTCGGGCATTCAGCTCATCAAGTACTGGTTTTCGATTTCCGACGAAGAACAGCACCTGCGATTTCTCGGGCGCATACATGACCCTCTCAAGCAGTGGAAGCTGAGCCCCATGGACCTGGAGTCACGCCGCCGCTGGGAGGCCTACACACGGGCCAAGGAAATCATGCTGGAGCGCACGCATATTCCCGAGGCTCCATGGTGGGTAGTGCAGGCGGTGGACAAGAAAAAAGCCCGGCTCAATTGCATCCACCATTTGCTGCAGCAAATGCCTTACGAGGAAACCGAGCATCCGACTATCGTTTTGCCGGAGCGGGTGCGCCACGAGGACTATGTGCGCCGTGCCGTACCGCAGGAGATTGTGGTGCCCGAAGTCTATTAGGATTTTTCTGGCAGTAACGCGCGTGAGAGTGCCCTCTTCATCAGCCGGGGCCGCGGAACCGGCTCCGCCGGGCCGCAGGCGCAGCGGCCCCCTCGGGGGGCAGAGAGTTACACGCAGTGAACGAACGTGGGGGCTATCTCAATCCCGCACATCCGCCACCGGCTGGCTGCCGAAGTCGGGCCGGGCCAGGTAGGCCAGGATGCGCGCGGCTGCTTCATCAGGCGAGGTGAGTTGGCCCTTGTCCTTGAGGTTGATGAAATTTTGCTGGTCGGGGAAGGCCGAGGCATCGGCGCCGCGCAGCTGGACCTGCATGTCGGTGTCGATCACACCCGGCGCCAGCGAGCAGACGGCCGCACCGTTGGGTTTGAGCGCTTCCTCCAGCGCGACGCAGCGTGTGAAATGGTCCAAGCCGGCCTTGGCTGCGCAGTAAATCGACTGCGAGGCCATGGCCTTGCGCCCCAGTCCCGAGGAGATGTTGAGCACCTTGCGCCTGGCTGGCCAGCTTTCAGTGGCGCGCAGAAAAACCGCGGTGAGCAGCATCGGTGCTTCCAGGCCGACACGCAGGCCCTGGCGCAGGTCGTCGGCATCCGCTTCGCTGAGCGGGCCGATGCGCGGGATCATGCCGGCGTTGTTGATGAGCACGGCGCTGGAAAAGCCGGCGTGCGCCTGCTCCCGCAGCCATTGCTCCAGGCGTGCGCTGATGTCCGCGCCCCGGGCCAGGTCCTGCGTCCATTGCTGCAGCGGGGTACCGGCCATCCTGGCCTGCGCGGCCAGAGTGTCGTTGGCCTTGCGCGAGATGCACAGCAGGGTGTTGCCCGGCTTGAGCAGCTTGCGGGCCATGGCCAGCCCCATGCCGCGCGAGGCGCCGGTCAGGATAAAAAGATGTTGGGTCATGGCTGTTGATGTTACCGACAAAAAAGGGGAGTGCTCAGGTGTTGGCCTGCCGTTCAGGCGGACACCACGATCGGAAAACGCGCCTGCAGTCCGTCGCTGCCCGGCGCAAAAGGCACGGTCAGGGCGGCCCGGTCGGTCTCGCCCAGGCTGCGCCACAGGGAGTCACGCGTGTTGCCGGGGTCGCCCGCCACATAGAGCTGGGTGGTCAGCAGCTCGCGCTGGCCGAGTTTGACCTTGACATGGATATGCGGCGTGCGACCGGCGTAGGCCACCGGACGCAGGGTGCGAAAGCGGTAGCGACCATCGGCGCCGACTGCCACACGTCCAAAGCCCTGGAAGCGGCGGTCCGCCTTGTCGCCGTCCCCGGGATGGTGGTAGCGGCCGGCGTGGTCGCATTGCCAGATTTCCACCAGTGCACCCGCCACCGGCTTGCCGGCCAGGTCGCTGACACTGCCCTCGACCCAGGCGCTTTGGCCCTCGGGATAGGCCAGTGCGCCATTGCGCAGTAAGTCATGGTCGCTGTCTTTGGGGAAAACCACCGGGTAATACGGCCCTTCGGTTTGTGCCGGTGTGGCGCGAAGGCCGGCAGCCGGCTGGGCGCGCACGCCCAGCCACAAGGCCGGTGCTGCCACCAGTGCCGCGGCCACGGTGCGGCGGCGAAGGGTGAGCGGGAAAACCGGGGAAGAGGGCGGTAGCGCAGGGTGCATCGGAGGTCTCCAGTGTTCAGCGTGGGACGCGAAACACGCGGCGAAGTTCCGGTGCGGCCCGAGCCCGGTCAGAAGGGAACCGGGCTTTCAAGCTGCATCTGCCCGCCGCTCACCGGGTGCACAAACCCCAGCCTGCATGCATGCAGCAGCAACCGGGGCGAACGCGCCTGCACATCCGGCGGGGCATACAGCCTGTCGCCCAGGATGGGATGGCCCAGGGCCTGCAGGTGCACACGCAACTGGTGCGAGCGGCCGGTGACGGGTTCAAGTTCGAGCCGCGTCGTGTTCGCAGCCGCATCGAAGCCAAGGGTCCGCCAGCGTGTCTGGCTGGCCTTGCCATGAGCGGTGTCAATGATGCGCAGCGGCCGGCGCGGCCAGTCCACCATGATGGGCAGGTCGATCAGGTTCCAGCCGTCCGGCCCCGGGGCCGGCACAGGCCGGCCCTCAACCACCGCGCAATAACGTTTGTGAACCTGCCGGCGCTCGAACAGGGCGCCGAGTGCGCGCTGTACCGCCACGCTGCGCGCCATCAGCATCAGGCCGGAGGTGGCCATGTCCAGACGGTGCACCACCAGCGCGTCGGGATAAAGCGCCTGCACGCGGGCGCTCAGGCAGTCCTGCTTGTCCTCCCCCCGGCCCGGAACCGCCAGCAGGCCGGCAGGTTTGTCCAGCACCAGCAGGGCGGTGTCCGCGTGCATGAGGGTGATGCCCTTCGCATTGCCATTACCTGCGACGTCATGGATTTCAGGCTGGTCCGCGCTCATGATGACGTCATCAGCAAGTACGACCAAGGAGAAAAATCATGAGTGACGCAGGTGCCATTTCGATTGCATGTGGTTTGATGATCGGCCTGGGTGCCATCGGTGCCTGCATGGGCATTGGCGTGATGGGCGGGCGCTTCATCGAAGGGTCGGTTCGCCAGCCCGAACTGATGGAGCCGCTGCAGGTCAAGATGTTTTTGCTGGCCGGCCTGATCGACGCCAACTTCCTGATCGGTGTGGGTGTGGCCATGATGCTGCTGTTCGCCAACCCGCTGGCGAGCTAGCTCCTGGGCGGCGGGAAGTTGTGCACGGTCGGGGCGGCACGCCGCTTCTCACGCAGCATGAAGAGGTAAAGGCTTTCAACCTTTTCACGAGCCCAGGGCGTTTTGCGCAGGAACTTCAGGCTGGATGCCACGCTGGGTTCGCTGGTGAAGCAGCGGATCGCGATGCGCTGGCCGAGGCCTTCCCAGCCATAGTGTTCCGCCAGCGCCGTGACCATGGCCTCCAGCGTCACGCCGTGCAGCGGGTCTGTCATAGGGCCCCCACGTTCGTCACTTCGTGTACTTCACTGCCCCCCGAGGGGGCCGCTGCGCCTGCGGCCCGGCTAAGCCGGTTCCGCGGCCCCGGCTGGTCTGGGGAAGAGGGAGCCCCTGCTGACTTCACCGCTTTATTTGTTCTTGAGCTTGCCGCGCAGGGGCACCTGCGTGACGATGGTCGGACGCACCGCATCGGGCGACACGGATTTGGGGGGGGCCGTGTCCTTCTTCGGCTTCTTGACCATCTTGTCCTTGTTTTGCTGTCCTTTTGCCATGGTGTTCTCCGTTGGGTTGATGGGATATGCGGTGATTATCAATGCAACTTGATGCGTGGGCGGTAGGTGCGGTCAATCATTTCCGACAGCGTGATCAGCGCGGTTTTTTTCCAGCCACCCAGCGCCAGCTGGTGCTGCTTGTGCAGCGCCCAGTACATGATTTTGGCCAGTTGCCCCTCGATGAAAAAGCTGCCCTTGGTCAGGCTGCCCATCAGGCTGCCGACCGAGGAGTATTCCGACAGCGACACCAGCGAACCCTGGTCGCGGAACACAAAGGGGGGGACCGTCTCGCCGCGCTGCAGCCGCGGCAGCGCCCTGACCAGGTACATGGCCTGCTGGTAGGCCGCCTGTGCGCGCGGCGGAACC
Source organism: Polaromonas sp. (assembly GCF_049790275.1). Lineage (GTDB taxonomy): Bacteria > Pseudomonadota > Gammaproteobacteria > Burkholderiales > Burkholderiaceae_C > Polaromonas. Next base: position 1,350 of record NZ_JBAQYR010000013.1, on the reverse strand, counting down.
CAGGTGCCGTCGGGTTGCTGGCAGGCGGCGCAATCGCCGAAGGCATAAATGTCCGGGTCGGCGGTCTGCAGGTTGCCGTTGACGACCAGCTGGTTGAGCCGGTTGGTCTCCAGTGGATTTTCCCCACCCAGCGTCTTCAGGAAATCGCCCGCCTTGACGCCGGCCGCCCAGACACTGAGGCTTGATGAAATCACCTTGCCGCTGGCCATCTTCAGGCTGTCCGCGGTGACCTCGATCACTTTCTCGTTGGTGTGCACCTCGATGGCCAGCTTGCGCAGCTCGCGCAGGGCGGACTCGCTCAGGCGCTCGGGCAGCTGCGCCAGCAGGCGCGGCGCCGCTTCTACAAGCACGATCTGCAGGTCTTTTTCCGGATGGATGTGGTCGAAGCCGAAATTGGCCAGCACCTTGGCCGAAGCATGCAGTTCGGCCGCAAGTTCCACCCCGGTGGCGCCGCCGCCGACGATGGCCACGGTCAGGCGGCCGCTGCCGGCGCTGCGCGGCACGGTCTGCGCGCGTATGCAGGCGTTGATCAGGCGGTCATTGAAACGTTTGGCCGCCTGCGGACTGTCCAGCTTGATGGTGTGTTCGGCTGCGCCCAGCGTGCCGAAGTCGTTGGTCTGGCTGCCCACCGCAATCACCAGGGTGTCGTAAGCCAGCTGTTGTGCCGGCGTGATCTCGCGCCCGGCCTCGTCATGGCTGGCGGCCAGCTGCAGGGTTTTGGCGCTGCGGTCCACGCCTTCCAGACGGCCCAGGCGGAACTTGAAATGGTTCCAGCGCGCCTGCGCCAGGTACTCGATCTCTTCGGCGTGGGTGTCAAAACTGCCGGCCGCCAGCTGGTGCAGCAGCGGCTTCCACACATGGGTGCGCGCCGCATCCACCAGCGTGATTTCGGCCAGCTTTTTTTTGCCCAGGCGCTTGCCAAGTTGCGTGGCCAGTGCCAGCCCACCGGCGCCTCCGCCGACGATGACGATGCGTTGCATGAATTTCCCTCCTCGGCATCAGGCTGCCGGCAGTGTTGTTGTGGCGACATGGTAACTGGCGGAGGTGGCTGGCGTTATTGCGAGTTTTGGGTGGGGACTTTATCGCTGTGAAAATCTGGTTGTGGTGTGAACAGCTTTGGTGGTTTGCCAGCAGGCCGGGGGTTGCCCGGCGGCAAGTAACTTTCTTTTGCGTCGCCAAAAGAAAGTCACCAAAGAAAAGGCGACCCGATGGTCTGGGTCCCTTCGCTTCGCTGCGGGCAGCCTGCGGTGCTCGACAAAAGCGGGGTCTCGCTCGAACTCGCCTTCGGCTCAGACAATCGCGAGCCCTGATCCGCTTTTGCCTGCGCTCCTCGGCCCAGCCCGACGGGTT
>NZ_JBAQYR010000012.1:0-26869 GCF_049790275.1 Polaromonas sp. | reverse complement strand
GGCCTGGACTCCCCGGTGCTGGCGCTCGAGGCTGCCGTGGGGCGCATTGCGCTGGCCTGGGCGGCGGCGTCCGCCTATCCCACAGACCGCCTATTCCAGGCGAAACCGCAGCTGTTTGCGGTGCTGGAAGGCTTTCAGGCCGACCCGCTTACCGAAGCCCTCAAGGCGCATTTCGGCGACCGGTCGGTTTCCATCCCGCTGTGTGTCTCGCTCGAAGGGCCCTCGGCACCACCCGCGCTGCACATTGCGCAAGACGCTGAAGACGAAGCGGGCCGCGCTGCTGCCTGCGTGCTGGCGCATCTGGCGCAAGGCCGCAGCCCGGTCGCCTTGATTGCGCAGGACCGGCAGCTCACGCGCCGTGTCGGCGCCATGCTGGCCGAGCGCGGCATTGCCATGCGCGATGAAACCGGCTGGAAGCTCTCCACCACCCGCGCCGCCGCCAGCCTGATGAGCTTGCTGCGCGCCATGCCCTGGGACGCATCGACGGATGCCGTGCTGGACTGGCTGAAAAACGCACCGGCATTTGACGCCGCTCTGGTAACCGCCGCCGAAACCGAATTGCGCAAGACCGGCGTGCGCGCCTGGCGCGACCTGCCGGACTTTGCGGAAGAAGACATCTTGCCGCCCGCCTTTGCAGCAACGGGCCCGTTGGCGCGCGAAGTGAACGCCTTGCGCGGCCCTTTCAGCCGTGCGCGCCCGTTGGCGATGTGGCTGCGCGACCTGCGTGCCCTTTTGCAAGCGGCCGGGCAGTGGGACGCACTGGCGCAGGACGAGGCCGGGCAGACGGTGCTGGATGTGCTGCGCCTGCATGAAGGCGCCGAGACCGAGTTCGAAGCATCCCCGGTGATGCGGCTGCATGACTTCACGCAGTGGGCCAACCAGGCGCTGGAGGGCGGCAAGTTTTCCCCGGTGCATCCGCCGGCAGAGCAGGTGGTCATCTTGCCGCTGCCGCAACTGCTGGGCCGGCCCATGCAGGCCGTGGTGCTGCCCGGTTGCGATGAGATCCGCCTGCCGGTGTCGCCGGAATCTGCCGGCCCCTGGACGCCCGGCCAGCGCGAGCTGCTGGGCTTGCCGTCGCGAGAAGTGCTTGCCGCCGGCCAGCGCCATGCCTGGCAATACGCCCTGCACATGCCGCACCTCGATGTGCTCTGGCGCACCAGCGAATCCGGCGAACACCTGATCCCCAGCGGTTTTGTGCAGGAGCTGCTGCTGGACCAGGGCGAAGATGCAGCGCTGAGCATGGCCATTGACCCCCGCAGCCAGCGTACCGTGACCATCCAGCCGACGCCGCATCCCTTTCCGACGGGTAATGCCTTACCTGTGAACCGTCTTTCGGCCAGCGCCTATGAGGACTTGCGGCGTTGCCCCTACCGCTTTTTTGCGCTGCGCCAGCTTCGGCTGCAGGAGCCTGAAGAGCTCGAAAGCGAGCTGGGCAAGCGCGACTTCGGCAACTGGTTGCACAGCCTGCTGCGGCATTTCCATGAAGCTCTCAAGGCAGTGCCAACGTCCGACGCATCAGCACGGGTAGTAATGCTCAATACAGCGGCCGAGTGCGCCACGCAGGAACTGGCGCTCAGCGACAGCGAGTTTTTGCCCTTTGCCGCGGCCTGGCCCGGCGTGCGCGAGGGCTACCTGAAATGGCTGGCCGACCACGAAGCCACCGGCGCGGTATTCGACGAAGCCGAAGTCTGGCGCGAAGTGCCCGTCGGCACGCTCACGCTGCTCGGCCAGCTTGACCGCGTCGACCGCCAGCCCGACGGGCACGCCCTGGTGATCGACTACAAGACCGAGCCACGCACCACCACCGCCGAACGCATCAAGAACGGCCAGGAAGACACGCAGCTGGCGTTTTATGCGGCCCTGATGAGCGACGACACCCTCGCGGCGGCTTATGTCAACCTCGGCGAAAAAGAGCCCACCAAGACTTATGAACAGCCCGACATCGTCGGCTTGCGCGATGAACTCATCGACAGCATCCTGACCGACATGGCGCGCATCGCACGCGGCGTAGCGCTTCCGGCGCTGGGTGAGGGCAAGGCTTGCGACTATTGCGCTGCACGCGGCCTGTGCCGCAAAGACTTCTGGAGTGAATGATGCCCCCACGGTCGCTTACTTCGTGTAGCTCCCGAGGCCTTGCAGGCCGCGGCTCGCGAGACGCTTCGCCAGTGTCGCCCGTCCAAAGCTGCGCAGGCAGCTTTGGAGCCGCGGGCTCCAGCCCCTCGGGGGCCGCTGCGCCTGCGGCCCGGCAAAGCCGGTTCCGCGGCCCCTGCTTGAATGGGATGCCTGCGTTCGCTGACAGGGGTGGACTATGAAAATCCCCCACACCGCCGCCTACGAATGCAATGGCGAGCCGGTCTCCGCCGATGCGTTCTACGCCATCGCCTGCGACCCGCGGCGCAGCGTGGCGGTAGAAGCCTGCGCCGGCGCCGGCAAGACCTGGATGCTGGTGTCGCGCATCGTGCGCGCGCTGCTTGACGGCGCTACAGCCGCATCTGGGCAGCAGGTGCTACCGCATGAGATCCTGGCGATCACCTTCACCAAAAAAGCCGCCGGCGAAATGCGCGAGCGCCTGGACGAATGGCTCAAGGCCTTTGCCCATGCCGACGACGAGACCCTGCAACGTGAACTGGAAATGCGCGGCGTCAGGATCGATTTCTCAAGTCAAAAGGGCCTGAAATCCGCACAGGCCGTGCGCGAGCAGCTATCAAATTTATACCGCTCCATCCTGGCCAGCGGCCGCTCTGTGCAGATCCGTACCTTTCACAGCTGGTTTGCAGCCCTGCTGCGCAGCGCACCGGTGGCGGTGTTGCAGCGCCTGGAACTGCCGGTGAACTACGAACTGCTGGAAGACGATGCGCCGGCGCGCGCGCTGGTGTGGCGGCGGTTTTATGCGGCCGTCGCGGCTGACGCGTCACTCAAGGCCGACTTTGAAGCGGTGGTGCTGGCGTATGGGCGTTTCCAGGCCGACAAAGCCTTGCAGGCCGCACTCGACAAGCGCACCGAGTTCACGCTGGCCGATGAAAAGGGCGTGATCGACGCATCGGTACAACCCTTCAGTGCGCAGTTCACCGAATTTGGCAGCCTCGATGAACCGGAAGAGCTGCTCAGCACCAATCGCTTTCACCGGCAAACCTTGCGGGACGCCGCCGTGGCCCTCGGCCGTGCAAGCGCACCGACTTTTTCGGCCAAAGGCGTGGAGCTGGAGCGCGCGTTGACGGCCGGTGACTTCCCGGCAGCCATCGCGGCCCTGCTGACCGAGAAGGGCACGCCGCGCAAGTTCGGCGAAAAAATCGTTGGCATTGAACAGGTGCGCGTTGCCCAGGACCTGGTGCTGCGCGTGGTGGCGGCCCGCCAGCAGCACGACGCCTGGCTGTACCAGCAGCGCATGGCGCGCCTGACGCGTGTGCTGATTGCCCAGTTCACCGCCCTGAAGCGCGACCGTGGCTGGGTGGACATGAATGATGTCGAACGCGCCGCGCTGCTGATGCTGGCCGACCCTGTCCTGTCGGGCTGGGTGCAGGAGCGGCTGGACGCGCGCATACGGCATTTGATGATCGACGAGTTCCAGGACACCAACCCGCTGCAGTGGCAGGCGCTGTATGCCTGGCTCATCGGCTACTCGGGTGCGGGCTCGGCGCCCAGCGTGTTCCTGGTGGGTGATCCCAAGCAGAGCATTTACCGCTTCCGCCGCGCCGAGCCTCAGGTGTTTCGGGCCGCGCAGGCTTTTGTGGTGCACGGCCTGGGGGGTGATCTGCTCAGCTGCGACCACACCCGGCGCAACGCCGAAGCCGTGATCGACACCGTCAACTCGGCCATGGCCACGGCGCGTGAAACCGACGGGTATGAAGGCTTTCGTGAACACACCACGGCCTCGGGCCTGGCCGGCGCCGTGGGCCGCCTGCCGCCCATTGCGCGCAACAAGGATGAAGAAGAGGCATCGCCGCTGGCCGCCGGCTGGCGCGACAGCCTGACGACGCCGCGCGAGCTGCCCGAAGAAACCCTGCGCACGCGCGAAGCGCGGCAGGCCGCTGCCTGGATTTCAGAACAGGTAGCGGGTGGCCTCAGGCCGCAAGACGTGATGGTCCTCTCGCGCAAGCGCGCTGGCTTGCTGCCGCTGCAGGACGAGTTGCGCGCGCTGCACATTCCCGCGCAGGTGGGCGAAAAAACCGAGCTCATCGACTGCTGCGAAGTGCTGGATGTGGTGGCGCTGCTCGACGTGCTGGTGTCGCCGCAGCACGACCTGTCGCTGGCGCGCGCGCTGCGCTCACCGCTGTTCGGTCTGGCTGACGAAAGCCTGGTGCAACTGGCCGTGCTGCAGCGCGAGCATCATCAGCCGTGGTACAGCCTGCTACAAAAAGAGGAGCTGCTTGCGCCCGATCTGAAAGGTCTGGGGCCTGTTTTGACCAGATGGAAGGGCTGGCTGGACCGTTTGCCGCCGCACGATGCGCTGCAAGGCATTTACGACGACGGCGACGTACTGGCGCGTTTTGGCGCCGCGGCCCCGGCAGCGCAGCGCAGCGCGGTGCTGGCGAATCTGCGCGCGCTGCTCGGTGTGTCGCTGGCACTCGACGGCGGACGCTACGCCACGCCCTACGGTTTTGTGCGCGCGCTCAAGGCCGGCGGCACCCAGGCGCCGGCAGCCGTCAGCAGCGAGGCCGTCCGGCTGCTGACCATCCACGGCGCCAAGGGCCTCGAAGCCGAGGCCGTGCTGCTGCTGGACACCGACACCGTGGAACGCAACGCAGACAGCATGGGTGTGCTGGTCAACTGGCCCGGCGAAGCGACCGAGCCGCGCAAGTTTGTCTTCCTGGTCAGCGAAAGCCGTCCGCCTGCCTGCGCCGCCGACACGCTGGACAGCGAGCTGGCCGCCCGCAAGCGCGAAGAGCTCAACGCCCTGTATGTGGCGCTGACGCGTGCCCGCCATACGCTGGTGATTTCCTCGATCGAGCCGCACCGCGTGACCACCGAGAGCTGGTGGCAGCGCCTGCAGGCACTGGTGGGCGAGCTGCCTGCGCCGGTGGCCGACGAATCCGCCGCGGCGCGGCCGGATCTGGCGGACGCCGGCGTTTTTTACCTGCCCGAGTTGCCTGTTTTGCCGGAGGTACTGGCGCCCGCTGCACCGGCCGTGGAGCGGGTGGATGAGGATTCGCTGAAGGCGCGCATCGGCAAGGCCATGCACCGCTTGCTGCAGTGGGGTGGTGCCTTGTCGGCAGAACAGGTGAAGGCGGCGGCGCGCGAATTTCGCCTGAGCCCGGCGCAGGCGGCCGAAGCTGCCGGGCTGGCCAGGCGAATTCTGGCGGGCGAGGGCGCCTGGGCCTGGAGCCCGGGATCGGTCGCCTGGCAGGGCAACGAGGTTGACCTGGTTTACGCCGGCCAGGCGCTGCGGCTGGACCGCCTGGTGCAGCGCAAGGACGCGGGCCATGAAGGCCACTGGTGGGTGCTCGATTACAAATCGGCCGTGGCCCCGGAGCTGCAGCCTGCGCTGGTGGCGCAACTGCAGGCTTACCGCGCGGCGGTGCAGCTGATTTACCCCGGCGCGCCGGTGAAAGCAGCTTTCCTGACGGGGCGGGGAACTGTGGTCGAGCTGGAGTGATCTCACACAGCCGCTGGTCACCCAGCGGCCTCAATAAGGAGACATTTCCATGCTCAAGCAACTTGTTGCCTCGCTGACCTTCCTGGCCGTCCTGCCCCTGGCATGGGCGCAGACTTCGGCTCCTTCCAACCCCACGGTGCGCGTGCGCGGCACGATTGAAAAAGTCGATGCGACCAGCCTCACTGTCAGGGAACGCAGCGGCGAAGTGATCACGCTGGTCCGGTCGGCCGACATGGCGGTGTCCGAGGTGTTGCCGCTCAAGCTGGCCGACATCCGGCCCGGAAGTTACGTAGGCACGGCGGCGATGCCCCAGGCTGACGGCACCCAGCTCGCGCTGGAGGTGCTGGTGTTCCCCGAAGCTGCCCGCGGCACCGGCGAGGGCCATTATCCCTGGGACCTGCAGCCGCAAAGCACCATGACCAATGCCACCGTGGCTGATCTGGTGGCGGCGCCTGCCAGTGTGCCGGGCGGCCAGAAGTTGCTGCTGAGGTACAAGGACGGGGAAAAAACAGTCATCGTGCCGCCGACCGCGCCGGTGGTGACTTTCAAGCCCGGCAAGGAAGATGAAAACGCACTGGTGGTGCCGGGCGCGAAGGTGATGATCACCGCCCAGGTCAGGGACGGAAAGCCGACAGCGCTTCGCATGATCGTCGGCCGCAACGGGTTTGCCCCGCCCATGTAGCTGCAATAATGAGGGTATCGGCAAATCTGCCCCATGCAGGTTTGTCCAGTTTCTTCAAGGCTTTTTGCCCTCTGGCCCCTGAACCACGGGCGTTAACAGCTATTAAAACGAGAGCGGGTGGGCTTGTCGGCCAAACCCGCCTCTTGTGCATTTCCCATTCGCCATTGCATGCAGACGGACATCTCCTTGAACCATTCAACTTCTGCCCAAAACCCGCCACGCACACCGCTGCGTGTTGCCGTCATAGGCGGCGGCCCTGCCGGCCTGATGGCCGCCGAGGTGCTGGCCGCTGCCGGCGCGGCTGTGAAGGTCGAGGTGTATGACGCCATGCCTTCGGTCGGTCGCAAATTTTTGCTGGCCGGCAAGGGCGGGCTGAACCTCACGCATTCCGAAGCGGCCGGGCCCTTCCTCAGCCGCTACGGTGAGCGCGGCGCGCACCTGCAGCCGCTGCTCGCGGCCTTTGGCCCTGCTGAATTGCGGGCCTGGGCCCGGGGCCTGGGCATCGAGACTTTTGTCGGCAGTTCGGGCCGCGTTTTCCCCAAAGACATGAAAGCCGCGCCGCTGCTGCGCGCCTGGCTGCATCGCCTGCGCGGCGCGGGGGTGTCTTTTTTCATGCGGCATCGCTGGCTGGGCTGGACGGAGGACGGCGCTTTGAGCTTTTCAACGCCGGCCGGCCTGGTGCAGGTGCAGGCCGACGCCGTGGTGCTGGCCCTGGGCGGCGGCAGCTGGGCGCGCCTGGGCTCGAACGGTGCCTGGGTGCCCCTGCTGGCCGAACGCGGCGTGGCGGTGGCGCCGCTGCAGCCTTCGAACTGCGGTTTTGACGTGGCCCATCTTTCCCGCGAAGCGCTGGCGCATGCGGTGCAGGGCGAAACCCGCCGCGACTTCCTCAAGGAACTCATCGGCCAAGGCCCGGCGCCGCAAGCCGGCTGGTCGGAACATTTCGCCACCCGTTTTGCTGGCCAGCCCTTCAAGTCGGTCGCCATCCATTTCACCGATTCACAGGGGCGCAGCTTCAGCCGCAAGGGCGAGTTTGTCGCCACCGCCACCGGCGTCGAAGGCAGCCTGATCTATGCCGCCTCGCCCCTGCTGCGCGACGAGATCACCGCGCACGGCAGCGCCACCTTCCAGCTTGACCTGCTGCCCGACAAGCCGCTCGAGCAGGTGCTGGTGGAAGTGCGGCATCCGCGCGGCTCGCGCTCGCTGTCCAGCCACCTCAAGAGCCGGCTGCACCTGGAGGGCATCAAGGCCGCCATGCTGCATGAGCTGCTGGACAAGGAGGCGATGAACGATGCCGTCCGGCTGGCCCATGCGATCAAGGGCCTGCCGGTGCGTGTGGTGGCTGCCAGGCCGCTGGACGAAGCCATCAGCAGCGCGGGCGGCGTGATGTTTGACGCCATGGACGCGCAGCTGCGGCTGGCCAGCGTGAAGGATATCCCGCAGCCGGTGTTTTGCGCCGGCGAAATGCTGGACTGGGAAGCGCCCACGGGCGGCTACCTGCTGACCGCCTGTTTTGCCAGCGGGCATCTGGCCGGGCAGGGTGTGCTGAATCATTTAGGGCTGTAGCCAAATGGGGACGCGCGCAGGCAGCTATTGATTCTGTAGCATCCGGGTTTCCTGCGCTCCCATTTCACGCAAGCATTCATAAAAAGGGGTCTGCCATGATCGTGCGTTTCCACATCGACACCCTGGAGCAGGGGCAGTACGAGTACCGCGTCAGCTACGAGGGCGAAGACCTGTTCAGCGACGCCGGCCTGGACAGCATCGAGGCCTGCATCATCGCCGCGACCGAAGGCCTGGGCCGCGATGCCGTGGGGGCAGAAATCGCCTACCGCAGCATCATCAGCGGCACCTACCCGCTGGCCACGCTGGCGCTGGCGTCTGCGCAGATTGCCGAGCACGCGCTGAACACCACGACGGCGATGGAAGAGGTCAGCTCCTAGACAAGGATGCCAAGGACGCGGGTCTGACCCCTTGCCGCGGTTTGGGGCGCCGCCTATGATCGGCCGAAGCACGTGCAGAGTCCTTTCATTTTCAGCCCGACCCTGCCCCGACGCTCTTCGAACAACAAGAAGGCAGGCCAGGGTTTTTGAAAAAAACACGCATCACTTCCATACGGTCCAGCCTGGCGTGGCTGGTGGCGGCCTGTCTGGTTCCCGCGATAGTGATGGCGGCCCTGCTGCTGACTTACGACTACCGGCGCCAGCGCGCCGAGCTGGTGCGGGACACGGTTGCCCACGCCCGCGCGCTGATACATGCAGTGGACCGGGAATTTGCGGGGGCCGAGATGTCCCTGCGTTCGTTGTCTACCTCGCCGTCTCTGCAAAGCCAGGACTTTGCGGCGTTCCAGGAGCAGGCCACGACCCTGCTGCACCGGCACTACGCCAACAACATTGTCCTGATCGATGCCGGCGGGCAGCAGCGCATCAACACCGCCAGGCCCTACGGCCAGCCGCTGCCCAAGGCCACCAACATGGCGCAGCTCGAACGGGTCCTGAAAAACGGGCGCACCGACATTTCGGATCTCTTCATCGGCCCTGTCCTCAAGAGGCCGCTGATCAATGTGGCCGTCCCGGTGTACAGCGGCAACACCGTCAGCCACTCGCTGGTGGCGGTGGTGCTGCCTGATCACCTGCAAAAAATCCTCTCGGACTACCGTTTCCCGCCGAACCGGATCGCCACGATCTTCGATGCATCCGGTGTCATCGTGGCCCGCACACGCGAAGCTCCCCGGTTTATCGGGCAACCCGTCGGGCCGGACCTGACCCAGCGCCTGGCGGAGGCAGACGAAGCATCGCTGGAGTCAGTGTCGCGCGAGGGCATTCCGGTGCTGACCGTGTTCACGCGTTCACCTACTTCGCGCTGGGGCGTGGCCATCGGTATTCCGGTTGAATCGCTGACCGAGGAGCTGCGCCGCTCCTTGTGGCTGTTGAGCGGCCTGGCCATGCTGCTGCTGGCGAGCAGCCTGGGGTTGGCGTGGCTGATGGGCGGGCGCATCGTGCAGTCCGTGCGGGCGCTGAGGTCGGCCGCGCTGTCGCTGGGTTACGGACGCGGCGCGACGGTACCGGCGCTGGAGATACGGGAGGTGGACGAAGTAGGCCAGGCCATCACCCGGGCATCGCTGATGCTGACCGACGCCAGCAAGGCGCTGACCGACAGCGAAGCGCGCATGCGCGGCATTGTCGAATCGGCCACGGACGCCATCGTCATCCTGGACGACAGCCGGAACATTGTGCTGTTCAACTTTGCCGCGGTGACGATGTTCGGCTGTCCGCTGGAGGACGCCATTGGCACACCGTTCATCCGCTTCATTCCGGAGCGGTTGCGCGCCGACTTTTCTGCACAACTGCTGACGCCCCGGGAGCCGGTCACCGGGGAAGAGGAGATCCCCATCAAGGTGGCCACCGCCATGCGCCTGGACGGCGAGGAGTTTGCGGTCGAGATCTCGTTTCCGCAGGTTCTCGCGGGAGGCAGCGAGGTCCACACCCTCATCCTGCGCGACATCACGGCGCGGCTGCGCATCCACGAGGCGCTGGAGCGCAGCAACCTTGACCTTCAGCAGTTTGCCTATGTGGCTTCGCATGACCTGAAGACGCCCCTGCGCTCCATAGGCGGCTTTGTGCAGCTGCTGGAAAAAGACTACGCGAGCAAGCTGGACGAGCGGGCCGTTGCCCTGATCCGGCGGACGGCCGCGGCAGCGACCCGGCTCGAGCAACTGACCGATGACCTGCTTTCCTATGCGCGGGTCAGTTCCGACAGCCGGGCGTTTGCCCCCGTTGACTGCAGCGAAGTGTTCGAGGACGTGCTGCAACTGCTGGACGCCCCGATCAGCGCAAGCGGTGCCGGCGTGACTGCCGGGCCGCTGCCCACGGTCACGGGCGACAGGACGCAGCTGGTGCAACTGCTGCTGAATCTGGTGGCCAACGGCATCAAGTATTGCGACGGCCCTCCGCTGGTGCATGTGTTCGCTGAGATGCATGAGCGGGTGTGGGTGTTTTCGGTCAGGGACAACGGCATAGGCATAGAACCGAAGCACCACGAGCGCATTTTCGAAATCTTCAAGCGTCTGCACACGCAGCAGGAATACACCGGGACGGGCATCGGTCTGGCCATTTGCCGCCGCGTCGTCATCAGCCATGGTGGCCGAATCTGGATAGAATCGGCGCCAGGCAAAGGAAGTACGTTCCGCTTCACCATCCCGGCCACCGCCGGAGAGAGCAGTTCCTCATGACCAGACCGCTTGCCGATAGCAGGGTTGCCGAAATCCTGCTGGTTGAAGACAACGAAGACGATGTTTTCCTGACCCGAGAGGCCTTCGATGCGGCCCGGCTGCGCGTCAACCTGCACCATGTCGACAACGGCGAGAAGTGCATGCAGTTCCTGCGCAAGCAGGGCCCTTATTCGAAAGCCCCCACCCCTGACCTGATCCTGCTGGACCTGCACATGCCCATCATGGACGGACGCGAGGTGCTGGCTGAAATCGTCAAGGACGACAAGCTCAAGCACTTGCCCGTGGTCGTCCTCACCACTTCGTACGAAGCGAAAGACATCGAGCAGATGTACAGCCTTCGCTGCAACTCCTACATCACCAAGCCGATCGACTTCAACAACTTTGTCCAGGCGATCAGCCAGCTCGCCGGCTACTGGCTCACACTGGTCGTCCTGCCCGATCCGGCTCGTCCCGCCGCACCGCCCTGAGCGCCGGGAAGGCGCAACAGGCGAAAAAAAAACAGGGCATGCTTGCATGCCCTGTTTAGCTGAAAAAGGTGACGGACCTCGACCCCGGCACTGGCTCGGCAGTTAGGGCTGCTTGGTTCCCCATCTGACCCGGTTGGCCGCTTCACCATGCGGGAAGGCCCGTCACTCACTATTTTATGCGAGGCGCGGGCTCGCCCGGCCGAATATCATCCAATAGCCGAAAAATAGTCTGGCCTTTCAGTCCGTGGGAAAGCGGCGGACCGCCCGCCAGGAGGGTGGCGCATGCATCAAAGAAAACAAGGAAAAAGCTCATGTCCTGGTTGTTGAAGGCCCTGGCGGGTATGTCGGTCTGCATGGTGTTGAATGGTGCGCAAGCGCAGGCTGGGGCCGAGGCCTTTGTGCCGGCGAAAACCCTGGCCGCCTTTGCGGACGAGGCCGCGCTGCAGGCCTGGCTCGAGCCTTTTGTGGTGGAGCGCAAGCGCCGCGAAGAAGAACGCCGCAAGCAGGACGAAGAGCGGCGACAACGCCAGGAGGAAGTCCGGAAAAAATGGGAGGCCGAGAACCCCGGCAAGACCTGGGTGCCGGCCCCCAGCTACCCCGTCCCGATGGCCATGGCCGCACCAGCGCCTGCTGCCGCCGGCGCAACGGAGTCCATCACCAACAACCAGACAGCCGGCGTGGACGAAGGCGGCATTGTCAAGGTGCACGGCAAACACCTGGTCATCCTGCGCAGGGGACGATTGTTCACGGTCGATGTGGACCGCTACCAGCTGCTGCCGGTGTCGTCCATCAACGCCTACGCGCCGGACGTCAACCCCTCGGGTGCCTGGTACGACGAGATGATTGTGGCCGGCAACACGGTGGCCGTGATCGGCTACAGCTATGCGCGCGGGGGCACCGAGCTGGGCCTGTTCGACATCGACGACGCGGGCAAGCTCAGCTACCGTGCCACCTGGCATCTGCGCTCCAGCGACTACTACTCCTCGCGCAACTATGCGAGTCGTCTGATCGGTAGCCAGCTCATCCTGTACACACCCATTCCGCTGAATCTCTGGCACGCCGATCCGGCGGCGCGCCTGCCCGCGCTGCGGCGCTGGCAGCCGGGCGCCACGCCGGCGGACTTCAAACGCATTGCCGACGCGACGCGCATCTACCGGACCGACGAGCCACTGAACCCGCAGGAAGGCACAACCCTGCACACCATCGTGCGCTGCGACCTGGCCCAGCCCGAACTGGATTGCCGCTCCAGCGCCGTGCTGGGCCCGCCCGGCCGGGTGTTTTATGTGTCCAGCCGGGCTGTGTATGTCTGGACCACGCGCAACCAGCGCGACGCTGCCAGCGGGCGCTTGGCCTCGCAATCGGCGGTGTTCCGGTTGCCGCTCGATGCCGGCGCGCCCAGCATGCTCAAGACCCAGGGCAGCCCGATCGACCAGATGTCCTTCCTGGAGGGCGACGACGGTTACCTGAACGTGCTGCTGCGCGCCAATGGCAATGGGGACGGCATGTGGCGCGGCGAAGGCAGCGGCGGCAACCTGTCCCTGCTGCGCGTGCCGGTGCGTGATTTCGGGGATGGCCAGACCAGTGCCCCCGCACAGGCTTACGCGCACTTGCCGGCCGCGGGTGAAGGCAGCCTGCAGAACCGTTTTGTCGGCCAGCGCCTGCTTTATGGCGCGGGCAGCGGCTGGCGCCGGCCGGCACCGGGAACGATGGGGCGATTGCAGGTGGTGCATTTTGCCGACCGCATCACGACCGAAACCCTGGCGTTGCCGCACGGCCTGGACCGTATCGAGGCACTGGGCAGCGATGCGATCGCCGTGGGCACCGACGGACAGGACCTGCATTTCTCCAGCGTGCAGCTCGCAGCCAGGGCACGGGTGGCCGGCCGTTTTGTGCAGACGCAGGCTGCGCAGGGGGAAACGCGCAGCCACGGTTTTTTCTACAAGCCCGAGGGTGGGGATTCCGGCCTGGTCGGCCTGCCGGTGCGTGGCAGCGGACAAGGCGGCTATCGCCAGCTGTGGGACGAGCCTGCCGGCATGCTCTATCTGCGCAACAACCGCCTGAAGCTGAGCGGTGTTGGCAGCCTTGCCTCGCGCCGGGGGATTGGCAAGGACGATGGCTGCCGCGTCTCCTGCGTGGACTGGTATGGCAATGCGCGCCCCATCTTCCTGCGCAACCGGGTGTTTGCGCTGCTGGGTTATGAGCTGGTCGAGGGGCGCGTGTTGCAGGCGCCGGGCGCGTCCGAGCGCCTGGTGGAGACCCGGCGCATCAGTTTTGCGCCGGGCTCGGCGGATTACCAGCCCTGAGGGGCTCTGGCGCAACCGTAGAATCGGGGAATGTCCTACCTCGTCCTTGCCCGCAAATACCGCCCCCGGAATTTTTCTGAAATGGTCGGGCAGTCGCATGTGGTGCAGGCCCTCAGCAATGCACTGGGCACGCAGCGCCTGCACCATGCCTACCTGTTCACCGGCACGCGCGGCGTGGGCAAGACCACCATCTCGCGCATCCTGGCCAAGTCGCTCAACTGCCTGGGCACGGACGGGCAGGGCGGCATCACCGCCACGCCCTGCGGCGTGTGCCAGGCCTGCACCGACATCGACAGCGGCCGGTTTGTCGATTACACCGAACTCGATGCTGCTTCCAACCGCGGCGTCGACGAAATCGCGCAACTGCTGGAGCAGGCGGTCTACAAGCCGGTGGTGGGGCGCTTCAAGGTCTTCATGATCGACGAGGTTCACATGCTCACGAACACGGCGTTCAACGCCATGCTCAAGACGCTGGAGGAGCCGCCCGAATACCTGAAGTTTGTGCTGGCCACGACCGACCCGCAGAAGGTGCCGGCCACCGTGCTATCGCGTTGCCTGCAGTTCAACCTGCGGCCCATGGCGCCCGAAACGATTCTCGAACACCTGACCGAAGTGCTGGCCGCGGAAAAAGTGGCTTCCGAGCCGCAGGCCCTGCGCCTGCTGGCACGCGCCGCGCGGGGCTCCATGCGCGATGCGCTGTCGCTGACCGATCAGGCGATTGCCTTCGGTTCCGGCCAGCTGCAAGAAGCCAGCGTGCGCCAGATGCTGGGCAGTGTGGACCGCAGCTATGTGTTCCAGCTGCTCGATGCGCTGGCGCGCGGTGACGGTAAAAGTGTGGTCGAGACCTCCGAGGTCTTGCGCCTCAATGGCCTGAGCGCCGCATCCACCCTGGAAGAAATGGCAACCGTGCTGCAGCGCATGGCGGTGTTGCAGGCGGTGCCCGGCATGGGCGCGGGAGACGATGATTCCGACCCCGAGATCGCCGCCACGGCACGGCTGGCGCAAACCATGCCGGCCGACGAGACCCAGCTGCTTTACAGCCTGTGCCTGCACGGCCGCGCCGAACTCGGCCTGGCGCCCGACGACTACGCAGCACTGACCATGGTGCTGCTGCGCCTGCTGGCCTTCAAGCCATCCGGCGCAACAACGGCGACTGCTGCTGCGGGAGGCGCCGTCGAGCTTCCAAAAAAGCCGCAGCCTGACAGGGCCCCGGCTGCCGCGGCGGCGGCCCGTCCCACCATGCCGCCTGCGGTGCCTGTGCCGCCGGCACCGGCCCCTCGCCCCGCTATTGAACAAAATCGGCCTCCAGCCCTTGCTGGTCGGGCGCCACCAGCTCCTGATTTTGTAGCGGATCTGGAGGCGTCCGTGCCTCCGCCCTGGGAGGATGCCTTCCCGCCAGCCGTTCAGGCACCGGCCGCTGAGCCGGCGCCGGCGGCGTTACCTGTGGCAGCTCCCGCGCCACTGGCAGCACCCGTTCCGGCGGCTGGCGTCAGCCCGCTGGGCGATGCCTGGACGGCGCTCGTCAACCGCATGGTGGCGGCGGAAATGATAGGTGCGCTGGCGCGTGAGCTGGCGCTGCAGTCGGAGCTGCGTTCGCAGACGGAGGGAGTCTGGACCCTGCGCGTGGAGCGTGAGTCGCTGAACCAGCCCGCGGCGCGCGAAAAACTCCAGCTGGCCCTGCAAACCGCGCTGCAGGACAGCGACCAGACACCCCGGCTCGCGGTGGAACTGGGGCCCGTCGGCGATTCGCCGGCCCGGCGCAATGCTGCTGCTGCACAGGAGCGCCAACGGCAGGCCGAGGAAACCATTCACAACGACCCGTTTGTGCAGGACATGATGCGGGACTGGGGCGCCAAAATTGTGCCAGGCAGCATCAAACCGCTGGCGCCGGCGGCGGGCAAACCGATATGATCAACAGCAAGTTCTAAAGGAAAAAGTCATGTTCAACAAAGGACAACTCGCCGGCCTGATGAAGCAGGCGCAGGCCATGCAGGACAACCTGAAAAAAGCCCAGGATGAACTCGCATTCATCGAGGTCACAGCCGAGTCAGGCAACGGGCTGGTCAAAGTCACCATGACCTGCAAGCACGACGTCAAACGCGTCGAGATCGACCCCAGCCTGCTGGGCGACGACAAGGACATGCTGGAAGACCTGGTGGCGGCCGCGTTCAACGCAGCCGTGCGCAAGGCCGAAGACCTGAGCCAGGAAAAAATGGGCAAGCTGACGGCGGGGATGCCGGGACTGCCCGGCGGCATGAAACTGCCTTTCTAGTGAGCCCCCACGGTCGCTCACTACGAGCCTGCGGCAGTTCCCTGCCCCTCGCACCGAAAAAGGGGCCGCTGCGCCTGCGGCCCGGCAAAGCCGGTTCCGCGGCCCCGGCTGGCCTGGTTCTTACATCTGCATGCGTTCCATTTGCTGTCCACCATGGCTGACTCCAATGCTCTCGAAGGCCTGACCCAGGCGTTGCGGCGCCTGCCTGGCGTGGGCGCCAAGTCGGCGGCTCGCATGGCGTTTCACCTGCTGCAACACGACAAGCCAGGCGCCTTGCAGATCGCGCGGGCGCTGGAGCATGCGGTGCACAGCGTCAAACACTGCGCGCTGTGCAACACCCTGACCGAACTCGACATCTGCAGCACCTGCGCCAATCCCGGGCGGGACCGCAGCAAGCTGTGTGTGGTGGAAACCCCGGCCGACCAGGCCGCGCTGGAACGCACGCTGGCCTATCGCGGCCTGTACTTCGTGCTGATGGGCAAGCTCAGTCCGCTCGACGGCATCGGCCCGCATGACATCGGCCTGCAAAAACTGTTTGATCGCGTGTTGTCCCGGGATGCGCAAGGCGAGCCTGCGCCCGCCGGGGAGCGAGAGGTCCAGGAAGTGATCCTGGCCACCAACTTCACGGCCGAAGGCGAGGCCACCGCGCATGTGATTGCCCAGGCCCTGAAGAGCCGCGGCGTGCAGGTCACGCGGCTCGCGCGCGGCGTGCCCGTGGGCAGCGAGCTGGAGTATGTCGATCTCGGCACCATTGCCCATGCGCTGGTGGACCGGCGTTGATGCGCGCCTATTTTCATTTATCAACGACTGCAAGCCAGAAAGGCACCTGAACAATGTCATACGCGCGTTTTACCGTGGCTTATTGGTGCCTGCTTGCCGCGGCCCTGCTTCCGCTGGCCTGCGCTGCCCTGGCCAAGTGGGGAATGTGGCAAGTGTCTCCTCGCCAGGGCGGCTACGACAACAAGAACCCGCGTGCCTGGCTGGCGCGCCAGACCGATTGGCGGGCGCGCGCCAACAGCGCGCAGGCGAACACTTTTGAAGCGCTGCCGTTTTTCTTTGCGGCCGTCATCATTGCGCACCAGCTGCACGCCTCGCAGGTACGGCTGGATGTGTTTGCGTTCGTGTTTGTGGTGCTGCGCATCGCCTACGTCATGATGTATGTGGCCGACATGGCTAAAAGCCGCAGCGTGATCTGGTTCCTGGCGCTGCTGGTGAATGTGGGCATTCTTTTTCTGGGCTATCGGTAACGTCTGGTAACCAAAGATTCTCTGCCTAACTCCCGCCGCGCGTGGTGCGAGTTAGGCAGAGAGTCCTCGTTCCGTACAAACCCGCACGGGATGATACCGATGCGGGTTTTTTATCGGCTGGCTATGCTCTTTTCGAACATCAAAAAAATCAGAGAGCGAGAAACCAGACATGAACCCCACCACCATCAATCGAAGAACTTTCGCCAGCGCTGCCGCTTTTGGGGCAGCCACGCTGGCCTTTCCGGCCCTGCGTGCGCAGGGCAAGCTGGAAAAAACAAAGGTGGCCCTGGCTGTCGGCGGCAAGGCCGCGTTTTATTACCTT
The DNA here is from genome assembly GCF_049790275.1 of Polaromonas sp. Lineage (GTDB taxonomy): Bacteria > Pseudomonadota > Gammaproteobacteria > Burkholderiales > Burkholderiaceae_C > Polaromonas. The sequence continues at coordinate 9,755 of NZ_JBAQYR010000012.1, read as the reverse complement.
CCGCTGACCATCACGGAGCAGCTCGGTTACTTCAAGGCCGAAGGCCTGGAGGTGGAGATCAGTGACTTTGCAGGCGGTGCACGTGCGCTGCAGGCGGCGGTGGGCGGCTCGGCCGATGTGGTGTCGGGTGCGTACGAACACACCATCAACCTGCAGTCAAAAAACCAGATGTTCCAGGCCTTTGTGCTGCAGGGCAGGGCACCGCAGATTGCATTTGGTGTGTCCACCAAAAACATGCCCAACTACAAATCGGTGGCCGATCTGCGCGGCAAGAAAATTGGCGTATCGGCACCCGGATCTTCGACCAACATGATGGCCAACCTGGTGTTGTCGCGCGCCGGACTCAAGCCCGGGGACGTGAGTTTCATCGGTGTCGGCACGTCGGCCGGTGCGCTGGCGGCCCTGCGTTCGGGCCAGATCGATGCCATGAGCAACACCGATCCGGTGATGACCATGCTGGAGCAAAAAGGCGAGGTGAAAATCATCTCGGACACGCGCACGCTCAAGGGTACGGTCGATGTGTTCGGCGGCCCCATGCCGGCGGCCTGTCTGTATGCACCGGCCGACTTCATCCAGAAAAATCCCAACACCTGCCAGGCGCTGGCCAACGCCATCGTGCACGGCCTGAAGTGGCTGCAGACCGCCGGCCCCGGCGACATCATCAAGACCGTGCCCGAGAACTACCTGCTCGGCGACCGCGGTTTGTACCTGGCGTCGTTCAACAAGGTGCGCGACGCCATTGCGCTGGACGGGCTTATTCCCGACGAAGGGGCCAGGACGGCACTCAAGGCCCTGGCCAGCTTTGATCCCAGTATCAAGGCCGACAAGATTGACCTGGGCAAGACCTATACCAACGAGTTTGCGCGGCGCGCCAAGGATAAATTCAAAGCGTAGGAATAGGGCCCCCACGCTTGTCGCTTCGCGTACTACGCTGCCCCCCGAGGGGGCCGCTGCGCCTGCGGCCCGGCTAAGCCGGTTCCGCGGCCCCGGCTGGCTTGGAACTTCCACAGTCACTTCGCTTGTCGCTCGCCTCTGTCTAGGCAGCCCGGTTCGCGGCGACAATGCATCCATGACGGACCCCGCCGAAAATCACGCCAGCAATTACGCGCTTGAGCTGCTTGACATCAGCTGCACCTTTCGTTCACCGGGTGACACGGGGCCGGGTTACACCGCCGTCGGTGAAACCACGCTGCGCATACGCGCCGGTGAGTTTGTTTCCGTCGTCGGGCCGACCGGCTGCGGCAAGTCCACGCTGCTCAACATAGGCGCAGGCTTGTTGCCGCCCACATCAGGGACCGTCAAGGTCTTCGGCCGGCCGCTCAACGGTATCAACACCCGCGCCGGCTACATGTTCCAGACCGAGGCCTTGATGCCCTGGCGCAGCGCGATCGACAACGTCATGGTCGGCCTGCAATACCGCGGTGTGCCGGATGCCGACGCGCGCGCGCAGGCACAGGCCTGGCTGGAACGCGTCGGCCTCAGCGGATTCGGTGACCGTTACCCGCACCAGCTCTCGGGTGGCATGCGCAAGCGAACCGCGCTGGCCCAGGTGCTGGCGCTGGACCCGGACATCATCCTGATGGACGAGCCGTTTTCGGCACTCGACATCCAGACGCGCCAACTCATGGAAAACGAGGTGCTCGATTTGTGGGCAGCGAAAAAGAAGGCCGTCCTGTTCATCACGCACGACCTCGACGAAGCGATTGCCATGAGCGACCGTGTGGTGGTGCTGTCGGCCGGGCCGGCGACACAGCCCATGGGGGAGTTCACCATCGACCTGCCGCGTCCGCGCAACGTCGCCGAGGTGCGGACCCAGCCGCGCTTTATCGAACTGCACACCCAGATCTGGGACGTGCTGCGCGATGAAGTCCTGAAGGGTTATGCCCAGCAGCTCAGAAAAGCGGCCTGACCATGTGGAACGCCGTCAAACCTTCCGACAAAAACCTGCGCGCCTGGCAAGTCGGCATGCTGGTGGTTTTCCTGGGCCTGTGGCAACTTGCCTCGCGTGACCAGCAACTGGCGTTTTTTCTCGGTGAACCCATCAAGGTGGTGGGGCGTGTCTGGTCCTGGTTCATGCCTGTCGGCTTCGGCCCCAGCCTGCTGTTTCCCGATGGGCTGCCGGGCAATGCAGACATCTACCTGCATCTGGGCACGACGCTGCTCGAAACGGTGCTGGCCTTCGGCATAGGCACGGTGCTGGGCCTGGCCTGTGGCCTGTGGCTGGCGCTGGCGCCCATGGCCAGCGCGATCATGGACCCTTACATCAAGGCTGCCAACTCGATGCCGCGCGTCATCCTGGCGCCCATTTTTGCGATGTGGTTCGGCCTGGGCATCTGGAGCAAGGTGGCGCTGGCGGTCACGCTGGTGTTTTTCATCGTGTTTTTCAACGTGTATCAGGGCGTCAAGGAGGTCAGCCCGGTGGTGCTGGCGAATGCGAGGATGTTGGGTGCGAATCAACGGCAACTGCTGCGCACGGTGTATCTGCCAAGTGCGACCAGCTGGGTTTTTTCCAGCCTGCATACCTCGGTCGGCCTGGCCTTTGTCGGCGCGGTGGTCGGCGAATACCTCGGCTCGGCGCGCGGCGTCGGTTACCTGATCCTGCAGGCCGAAGGCACTTTCGATGTGAACACGGTGTTTGCCGGCATCGTGGTGCTGACCGCCTTTGCGCTGGTGCTCGACGGCATCGTCGGGCGCGTCGAGAAACGGCTCATGAAATGGCAGCCGCGCACCGGCGAAACCGAGAAACTGTGATGGAACATCCTCAACCCATGATTCTTTATTCCGGGCCACTGAGCATGTTTGGCGCCAAGGTGCAGATTGCCGCACTCGAGAAAGGAATGGATTTCGAGCTGGTGATGGTGCCTTTCGAGATGAAGCGCCTGTACCAGCCCAGACATCCCGAGGTGGCACGCATCAACCCCAAGCAGCAGGTGCCGGTGCTGGTGCATGGCGAGCTGGAAATTTTCGATTCGACGCAGATCTTCGAATACCTGGAAGAGCTGCAGCCCGAGCCGCCGCTGTGGCCGTCGGGCACGGTGGCGAAAGCCAGGGCGCGGTTGCTCGAGCATCAATCGGACGAAGTGTATTTCCCGCCCATCATCCGGTTGATGAGCTTGCAGGACCAACCGCAGGACCCGGTGGCCGTGGCCGCGCGCGAGGCCTCGAAGAACTACTATCAGAAGATGGACGTCTTGCTGGCCGACCGTGACCACCTCGCCGGCCCGTTCTCGTTTGCAGACATTGCCTTTTACATGGCGCAGCTGTTTGGTGAGCGCATGGGCGCGGTCATGGATGCGGATACGCCGCGCCTGCTGGCCTGGCGCGAGCGGATTTCCCAGAGGCCGGCGGTGCGGCAGGTGGCCGGGACCATGGCGGCCTATCTGCTGTCACAGAACCGGCCGCTGCCGGCCTTCCTGGCTGCCCTGTTGCCGGTCCGCTAAACGGGCCGGCAGGCCCCTCATTCCCGAGAAGCTATTTGATCGTTTCGTCCTACATACACGCTGGCGGCTGCTCGCTACATTGGTGCCAGCCATCTCCGCAGCACCCGGGTGCGGGCCTTACCCTCTTTCATCACCGCAAGGAAAACCCATGAACCTCCACCTCAGCATTGGCCCCGTTGTTTCCCTGATTGCCGGCATCCTGATCCTGATCATGCCGCGCCTGCTCAACTTCATCGTGGCGATCTACCTGATCGTCATCGGCTTGCTGGGATTGTTTGGAACGGGCTCGCTGAAGCTGTAACAAGCAGCCTTCGGCACACCTGCTGCGGGGCTGCTTCGTCAGCTGTTTGCCTGCGCCAGCGCCAGCAGGGTTTGCTGCTGCACGGGGCTTCGCCTGGCAATCAGGTCCATCACGGCCTGGCGGTCCAGCAGGTTGATGCTGTTGTACTTCGCAAATTTGCGCGCGTTCTCCGTGCAGAAGGCAGATGTTGCGCAGGTGCCGCGCTTGAGCTGGCGCGAGGCCATCAATTCCAGCAAGGGGTGCAGCTCCCGCACGCCCACCGGCTGGCCGGGCCACTGCTTGCACAGCGCCACCGCGACCGGACTGTCCTTGCCCTGCTGCGCATGGCGCGAATACAGCCAGATGGTCACACCGCCGGCAGCGCCATGGGACTGGCTGCGGGTTTCAAAGCCGCCCTGGGCAAACAGCGCTTCACACACAGCGTCGAATTGCTGCGCTGACATCCGGTCAAACAGCGCAGGCGTCCAGCTTGTGGCGGGGCTTGCGGGTACGGCGATGGCCGGCGCGGCCGGAGGCGGCGCCGGGGGCAGGGGAGGCAAAGCAGCCGGGGGCGCCTGGACCGGCGTGGCGACAGCAGGTCCGGCCAGGGCGCTGCGCGGTCCCGTCATCACCGGCGCGTCCGATACCGGCAGGCTGCCATAACCGGCCGAGCCATGCGCAGGTTTGCGCCAGGTGGGTTCAGGTGCCCGGTTGTCGGCGGACATCTCGGCTTTCAGCCTGCCCAGAAAATAACTGCCCACCAGCAGGATGCCGAGCAGCAGTGCCGCCGCACCCACGGGCCGCCATGTTGTGTCCACCATCGGCAGCAGCAGCACGAGGAAGCCCAGTCCCGTGGCCACCAGTCCCAGCACATACAGATACCGGGCACCGCGAGAGGTCGGGTTGTCAGACGTGCGGGTGACCATGGTGCGGGCTGCCGGTTTTGCTATTGATTCGATAGCTGGCAGCGAGGGAGAGATAAGGCCCGGGGCACGATCTGGCTTGGCTTGTTTCGACTGGCTAGCGTCGTTTGCTCTTGATCACGGCTTTTCCGGGATTGCGCCGCACGGCCTTGATGTTGCTGCGCACTGACGGCTTGCGGGCACCGCCGGCCTTCACCGGCAGGAACACCACCACCTGCTGGCCCAGCTTGAAGGCCGCCGTTGCCTTGACATTGTTCCAGTCGGCCACGTTGGCTGCGTTCAGGCCGTAACGCCGCGCAATGCTGGCGACGGTTTCACCCTTGCGCGCCTTGACCGTGCTGCGGCGCGTGACGATTTCAGGGGCAAAGGCCATCTGGGCGTTGTCGGCGACGTGGCTGGTGACGTCGTTGTCTGTTTTGGCGCCGCGCGGCACGAGCAGGGTGGACCCCGCCTTGATCAGCATGCGCGGAGGAATGTTGTTGACGCCGCGCAGGTCGGCTTCGCTCATGCCGACGCGCCGGGCCGCGTCGCCGACGCTCAAGGTGGCAGGTGCCGTCCAGGCTGTCCAGCTGGCATATTGGCCCTGGGTGTAGGCTTCGAAGTTGCGCTGGAAGATCTTGGCATTGTCCCAGGGCAGCAGGATGTGCGGGGTGCCTGCGGCAATGATCACCGGTCGGTGCGCCGAAGGATTGAGCGCCTTGAAATCGGCAATCTCGACGTCGGCCAGCCTGGCGGCCAGTGCCACGTCGATATCACGCGTGATCCGGACTTGCTGGAAATAGGGGTGGTTTTCAATCAGCGGCAACTCGGTCTGGTAGGCCTGGGGATTGGCCACGATGTTCTTGACTGCCTGGAGCTTGGGCACGTACAGCCGCGTTTCATCGGGCATGCGCAGGTCGAGGTAGGTGGTGCCCAGTCCCAGCTTCTGGTTTTTGGCAATGGCACGGCCCACACTGCCTTCGCCCCAGTTGTAAGCCGCCAGCGCGAGGTGCCAGTCGCCGAACATGCTGTGCAGCTTTTGCAGGTAATCGAGCGCAGCCCGCGTCGAAGCCAGGACATCGCGGCGGTCGTCACGGAAGGCGTTCTGTTTCAGGTCGAAGTACTTGCCGGTGGCCGGCATGAATTGCCACATGCCGGCCGCCTTGGCGCTGGACACTGCCTGCGGGTTGAAGGCACTTTCAATGTAGGGCAGCAGCGCCAGTTCGGTCGGCATGTTGCGCCGCTCGAGTTCCTCAACAATGTGGAACAGGTATTTGCTGGAGCGTTCGGTCATGCGCTGGATGTAGTCCGGCCTGCTGGCGTACCACTGCTCGCGGTCGGTGACCAGCTCACCTTCCAGGTTGGGCATGGCGAAGCCGCTGCGAATGCGAGCCCATAAATCGGCCGGTGGCTCCAGGGTAACGACTGTGCGGGAGGTTGTCTGCGCCGGATCAATGGGCGAGAGGGGACCGCTGGGAAAAACCGGCTTGAGCGCGGGGACGGGCGCCGAGCTGGTGCTCAGGACCGGGTCGCCGGGCATGCCGGGCGGGCTGGTGCTGGCGCAGCCTGCGAGCAGCGCCATCGCAGCGCCAAGGAAAAGAACTTTCAGCGAGGAAGTTAGCCGTGCAGCGGCCGACGGGAGCGGGGAGGGGGAAGAAGAGGGAAACGGTGGCTGTGGTTCGGTCATTTGAATTGGTTCTTCCACTGCCTGATGGCGGCAAATACGGAGTTGTCGTCATGCGCCGCTGGATCAAAGCGGCGGGCGGCGGCCATGACAGTGGCCTGCCGGGTACGCAAAAAAGGATTAATCAGCAACTCCTGGGCCATCGTGGTCGGCAAGGTCGGTTGGTCTTTTTCCCTCAAGGCTGCACAGCGTGCATGGTAACCAATCAGCTCGCTGTTGTCAGGTTCTACCGCCAGGGCAAAACGCAGGTTGCTCATGGTGTATTCATGGGTGCAGCACACCTGCGTGTCGCCCGGAAGGGTGGCGAGACGGTCCAGCGAGGCCAGCATCTGCGCGGGGGTGCCTTCCAGCAGGCGTCCGCAACCGCCGGAAAAGAGGGTGTCGCCGCAAAACAGCAGAGGGCGCTTGTCCATGTCCGGGGTGTAAAAAGCGATGTGGCCCGCGGTGTGACCGGGCACGTCCAGCACCGCAAAATCAAGGCCCAGTACCCGCACCGTGTCCCCGTCACTGAGCTGCGTGAAGGGCTTGGGGATGCGTTCGCGGGCCGGACCGAAAACTTTCGCACCGGTCGCATCGCGCAGGGTGTCGACACCACCGATGTGGTCGGGGTGATGGTGCGTGACTAGAATCGACTCTAATTGCAGCCCGTTTTCCTGCAGCACGCGAATCACAGGCTGGGCATCGCCCGGGTCAACAACCGCGGCGCGCTGGCCATCGTGCAACAACCAGAGGTAGTTGTCGTCAAACGCGGGGATGGGAATCAAGTACATGCAGCGGTCTCGATGGGCTCACAAATTATAGGTTTCACAAACTGGTTCAAGACCCCACCCGGCGAGTATTTGCTGGCGTGGGAGCGTGAGCGCTTCGACCAGGCTGTGGCCGACATGTTCGGCTACCACGCGCTGCAGCTGGGTTTACCCGAACTCGATGCACTGCGCAGCAACCGGATGCCGCACAAATGGCTGGCGCTGCAGGGACCCGAGTCCGCGCTGCTGGCCGGCCAGCCTGAAGGCGGGGATGGCAGTGCGACCCCCACCCCCCGGACAATTTCCCCGCGCGTGGCTCTGCTCACCGACTCGGCAGCCTTGCCTTTTCCCGAGAACAGCCTGGATCTGGTGTTGCTGCCGCACACCCTGGAGCTCAGCAGCGACCCGCATGCAACGCTGCGCGAAGTCGAACGTGTACTGGTGCCCGAAGGCCGGGTGGTCATCAGCGGAATGAACCCCGCGAGCCTCTGGGGCCTGCGCCAGCGGCGTGCGCATTTTTACCGGCGCCTCGGCTACGGCGAGCTGTTTTTGCCGGAGGCCGGCGAGTTCATCGGTTACTGGCGCTTGCGCGACTGGCTGCGCCTGCTGAGTTTTGAGGTCGAATCGGGGCAGTTTGGCTGCTATCGGCCTGCCGTGAGCCGGCCCGTGTCGCTGGAGCGGTTTGCCTGGATGGACAAGGCCGGCGAGCGCTGGTGGCCGATTTTTGGCGCGCTGTATTTCCTGGTGGCTGTCAAACGGGTGCGCGGCATGCGTCTGCTCGAGCCGAACTGGAAAGCGCCCAAGGCCGCCGCCACCGCGCCGGCAGCCATTGCCAACCAGGTCCGTCACCCCGGCTCTTTTTCCTCACTTCCCCTTTCCCCAGAACAACAACCATGGACTTCCGCAACGCATGACTGATCTTCCGCAAACCGCAGCACAACATGTGGTGATTTACACCGACGGCGCCTGCAAGGGTAATCCCGGCCCCGGCGGTTGGGGTGCCATGCTGACCAGCGGCGGCACGGTCAAGGAACTGTTCGGCGGAGAAATGGGGACCACCAACAACCGCATGGAAATGACGGCGGTGATCGAGGCCCTGGCCGCGCTCAAGCGTCCGTGCAGCGTGACGCTGTACCTGGACAGCGAATACGTGCGCAAGGGCATCACCGAATGGATAGGCGGCTGGAAAGCGCGGGGCTGGCGCACCGCCGCCAAGCAGCCGGTGAAAAACGTCGACCTCTGGCAAAAGCTCGATGCGCTGGTCACCGGCAGCGGCCACACCATCGAATGGCGCTGGGTCAAGGGCCACGCCGGGGATCCCGGCAACGAGCGGGCCGATGCGCTGGCCAACAAGGGTGTGGTGCTGGCGCTGTCGAAGGCCTGAGATGCCGGCCCCCTTGTTGCGCCGGTCAATGTAAAGCCGGCGTAAATCTGGTCGGTAAATTGCTTGGGGCAAGACCCCTTTCATGCCAGCGGTGCAACCTGCTGTTACATTGGCAAATTGTTCGAGTTTCCATAAAACCAACGGCCTTCCCACATGGCTTCCAAAGCAATTTATTCAGTCGTCGCGGTGCTCGGCATTGCCGGCCTGTCGGGGGCTGCCTGGTGGTACCAGAACAAATCGTCCGGCACCGCCCGGGCGGCAGGCGCCGGCCAGACCCAGTCCGCGGCGGGTGGCGCCCCCACCGTCGAAGCCGGCAAGGTGATGCTCATGCAACTGGTGGACGACGCCCAGGCGGTTGGCAGCCTGCGCTCGCGCCGCAGCGTGGTGCTGCGTCCCGAGGTCAGCGGACGCATTACCCAACTCAATTTCACCGACGGCCAGCGGGTACGCAAGGGGCAGGTGCTGGTGCAGTTTGACGACCAGCTGCCGCTGGCCCAGGTGCAGCAAAGCCAGGCCGAACTGTCGATTGCCCAGGCCAACCAGAAGCGCAACCAGGAACTGGTCGCGCAAAATTTTGTCAGCCGGCGCTCCCTCGATGAAAGCGCCGCCGCCCTGCAGGTGGCGCAAGCCAAACTGGCACTGGCCAAAGCGACGGCGGCGCGGCTGAAGATCATTGCGCCTTTTGATGGCATTGCAGGCATTCGTCTGGTCAATCCGGGTGATTACCTCAAGGACGGCGCCGACATCGTCAATATCGAAGACATCGACGCCCTGTTTGTCGACTTCCGCCTGCCCGAGCGCTTCCAGAACAAGCTCAGGCGCGGCCAGACGGCCCTGGTGGACATGGATGCGTTGCCGGGCCGCAAATACACCGCAGTCGTACAGGCGATCGACCCGCTGATCGACGCCAACGGCCGCTCGGTGGCGGTGCGTGCCTGCATCGACAACCGGCAGCTGCAGCTGCGTCCCGGCATGTTTGCGCGCGTCAACGCCGTGTTTGGCGAGCGCGACAACGCCACGGTCATTCCGGAAGAGGCCCTGGTGCCCCAGGGGAACAGTCAGTTTGTGATCAAGCTGCTGCCGGGACAGGACGGGGCCACCTGGACCACCCTGCGCGTGCCGGTGCAGGTGGGTATTCGCCAGCCGGGCAAGGTTGAAATAACCGCAGGCCTGCAAGCCGGCGACACCGTGGTGACCACAGGGCAGCAGCGCGTGCAGCGCGACGGCATGAAAGTGCGCGTGGTGGACCTGCGCGCGCCTGCCGCCGCCGGGCCGGCTGATGCCGCTTCGGCGGCCTCGCCAGTTGCGCCGCCCGTTGC
>NZ_JBAQYR010000011.1:0-17285 GCF_049790275.1 Polaromonas sp. | reverse complement strand
GGGCACAGCGTGACCTCGCCGCAGTGCAGCCCGATGCCGACGGCAAATGGCGGGAGCCCGCGTGCGGCAAAACGCTGCGCCAGCCAGGCCCGGAATTCGTGGGCGGCCAGCGCCATCGCCAGTGCCGCCGAAATCGCGCGGCGCTGCGCCGACAGCGGCGAATCGCTGAGCGTGTTGGCAAACACGGCCATCAGGCCATCGCCGACAAACTTGAGATGCCGCCCGCCGTTCTTGAGCGCGGGCTGGCTGCTGCGCTCGAAATACTCGGTCAGCAACTGCGAGACTTCACTGGCGTCGAGTTTCTCGGCCAGCGAAGTGAAGTTGCGGATCGTCGACACCAGCACGGTGGCATCCAGCACCTGTCCGGTCTCGTTGACCGCCGGGATGTCCACCGAGAAAGCGGCGGGCCGGTTGCCGCCGATGTGGCTGGCAAAGGCTGTGCGCAGGCGATCCTCCAGCGCAGCCATGCCGGAAGCAATGCGTGCATCCACCAGATTTTTCTTGCGCAATTGCGCCTGGACCGCATCGAGCAGTTCGGTGCGCGTGAAAGGCTTGGACAGGTAATCGTCGGCACCGGTCGTCATGCCGCGGCGCATGCTGCCGCGGTCGTCCAGTGCGGTCAGCAGCATGAAGGGAGTGGTGGCCAGCGCGGGGTCGCCACGAACGGCCGCCAGCAGCTCGAACCCGTCCATGTCGGGCATGTTCACGTCCGAGATGATCAGGTCGGGCGTGCGGGCCCTGGCATGCGCCAGGCCGGTGCGGCCGTTGGCGGCGGCTACGGCCTCAAACCCTTCCAGCGTCAGCAGGCGGGGGATGTTGCTGCGAATGGCGTCGTCGTCTTCAACAACCAGGATCACATGCATGTGTGGGCCTCTTGACGGCGGCAGCCGCTGCTCAGCCGCCGTGGTCCAGCGTGAAGCCGGCGTTGCGGTCCTGTCCCAGCCGCGCCACCATTTGCGGCAGGGCGGCCTGCAGCTCGGCCTTGAGTGTGTGCGGCGGATTGATCACAAACATGCCGCTGGCCGGCAGGCCGGGGCGCTTGACGTCGCCGGCCTCGTCGGTGGTGAGTTTGCTGGACTTCACGGTGAGCGTGGCGTTGAGCCAGCTGCGGCCCGCCTTGGTCGCCAGCGTCTTGAGCTTGCGCGGCAGGTCATGGGCCTCGGGGCGCGGAATGATGGGGTACCAGACCACGTAGGTGCCGGTGGCAAAACGCTTGACGGCATCGCCCATGCAGGCCGCGACGCGGGCATAGTCGCTCTTGATCTCGTAGCTCGGGTCGCACAGCACCATGGCGCGCCGCGCCGGCGGCGGCAGAAAGGTCTTCAGCACCTCAAAGCCGTCCTCGCAGGCCACCGTGACCTGGCGGCCCACGCCCAGTTGCGCGATGTTGCCGGTCAGCGACTTGAAATCGGTCGGGTGCAGTTCGAACAGCTTGAGCTTGTCGCGGCCGCTGAGGAACTGCTGTTCTATGAACGGCGAGCCGGGGTAAATTTTCAGGTGCGCCAGATCGCCGCTGGTGGCGAACTGCGGGTTCAGTCCGCGCAACAGGTCGGCGTAGTCCTGCAGCGCAGGCGCCAGAGCCTCCCCTGCCGTTATGGCGGCTCCCGCGGCTTTTGAGGTTGCTACCTTTTTGCTAGCTGTTGACGCTGGTACAGCGTGGGCTGCGGGCACATTTGATGCCGAAAACAGGCGAAACACGCCTTCCTGTGCTTCGCCGCTGGTTTCGGTGTAGTCGCCGTCCAGGCGGTACAGCCCGGCACCGGCGTGCGTGTCGATCACAGTCAGCGCCGTGTCTTTCTGGGTCAAATACTTCATCAACGCGATCAGCGTGGTGTGCTTGAGCACGTCGGCATGGTTGCCGGCATGGAAGGCGTGGCGATAACTGAACATGCCGCTATGTTAACGGTCGCCGCCTTTGCGGCCTTTACCGGCGCTTGCAATCAGCAACACAATCCCGACGGACGCGTTGTTCTGGCGGCCCGGGCGTCTTGACGCCGAACGGGCCGCCATGCCTAATTGCAGGCCAACGTTGCTTTTTGCCGCTTGTTCATGACCGTTTCCCACAGTCCAACCCCTGTTTCGCTGATCACGCATGTGGATGCCTTGCCGGCAGGCACGCGCCTGGCCGAGTTCGAACTGCTGGGTTTGCTGGGCGTAGGTGGTTTTGGCATGGTTTACCAGGCGTTTGACCATTCGCTGCAGCGGCAGGTGGCCATCAAGGAGTTCATGCCGGCGGCGCTTGCCTGCCGCGGTGAGGAAGGCGCGGTGACTGTTCGCGACCCGGCCGACAAGGCGGCTTTCCAGGCCGGGCTGCAGTCCTTTGTGGCCGAGGCGCGCTTGCTGGCGCAGTTCGACCATCCCTCGCTGGTCAAGGTTTTCCGTTACTGGGAGGCGCAGCAGACCGCCTACATGGTGATGCCTTTTTACCGCGGCATCACGCTGCAGGCGGCGCGCAGCCAGATGCGCAGCCCGCCGACCGAGGCCTGGCTGCGCAAGGTCCTGTGGGCGGTGCTGGGCGCACTCAAAACCCTGCACCAGGGGCGCGCGGTGCACCGGGATGTCTCGCCCGACAACATCTTCCTGCAGGACGTCGGACCGCCGGTGCTGCTGGACCTGGGCGCGGCGCGCCATGCCATGGGCGGCAAGACGCAGGACCTGACCGACGCCTTCAAGCTGAGTTATGCGCCGCTGGAGCAGCACGCCGGCGCACCCGACATGCGCCAGGGCCCGTGGACCGACCTGTATGCACTGGCCGCTGTAGTTCACGGCCTGCTGTGCAACAAGCCGCCGCTGCCGGCCACTTTCCGGGCTGTGCGCGACCGCTTGCCGCCGTTTTCCCGCGTGGCACGCACTGTGCAGGAGCAGTTCGGCCTGGGTTATTCGCCGGCCTTTGTCCAGGCGATAGGTCAGGCGCTGGCGATTGACGCCAAGGAAAGGCCGCAAACCGTGGCGGCCCTTGTGCAGGCCATGGCGCTCGAAACGCCCAATGGCATGTCCCGCTTCGACTGGCGGGCCGAACTGGGCCCGATCTGGGCGCCGCCTGGCTTGTCTGTCTCGCAGGCCGAGGTCAAGGTGGAGCCTGTGCTTTCGCAGCCTCCGGCTCCGAAGACGCACGACGATACGACCCAGCCTTTTGTGGCACCCCGGCGGCGGGACACTGCAGTCCGGCGCCCGCCTGTGCCTGCGCCAGCATCCACACCTTCATTTACACCTGCCCCCCCTGCATCCATACCAGCGGCGTTAAGCCTCCCGGAGGCCCGGTCTGGCCGTTCCTGGCGCCTTGGCGCCGGCGTGCTGGGGGTGGCTGTCGCCGCCCTTGTACTGGGTTTGGTGCTGGGACGGGGCAGCCGGGTACCGCAAGCGCGGCTTGCAGACCAGGTGGCTCCCTCCACCACCAGCGCGTCGCTCCCTGTGATTCCGGCACCGCCTGCCGATCCGCCTCAGGCGGTGCTTGCAGTGCCCGTCCCGGTCTCGACGGCGACCGAACGGACGGGTGCAGAGGTGGCCTCCTTGCCCCCGGCGCCGGAAGTGCGGTCTACCTCGGTGGCCAAACGTGTTTCCCCAAAGAAAACAGCGGCACAAGCCGATGCGGCCAGCCTGGCTGCGCAGGCTCCGGTGCCGGTGGCTGTTGCCGCGGTGCCGGCGCGTGTGAATGTGCCGGGCACCGCACCGCCCGATCCGCAGACCCTGTGTGCCGACCGCAATTTTGTGACCCGGCCCATGTGTATCTTTCGCCAATGCCAGAAGCCGGAGATGGCCGGACTGGCCGTGTGTGTTGAAAACAACGCACGTCTCCAGAACAGCCGTCGCCCGGACGGTTTGTAGTCAAAAACGGCCAGAAGTGGTCCGTCAAGCTGCTGGTTGGGGAAGGCAGGCAGAGAAATCCGCGCTCAGGCTCGCAGATTTTGTATAATCGTGGGCTTCGCAGCGATTGGCTGGCCCCGCGGCGAAGCTTGAACCCCACCTAAGAGGTTTCCATCAGAGAAACACCGACCGTGGAAAAGGGCTGCTCAAACCAACTTTTTAAAAAGTAAACCATGACAACTTTCAGCGCAAAACCCGCTGACGTGGTGCATGAGTGGTTTGTGATTGACGCGACCGACAAGGTCCTCGGACGAGTAGCCAGCGAAGTTGCTCTCCGTTTGCGCGGCAAACACAAGGCCATTTATACGCCTCACGTCGATACCGGTGACTTCATCGTCATCATCAACGCAGCCCAGCTTCGTGTCACCGGCGCCAAGTCGACTGACAAGATCTACTACCGCCATTCGGGTTACCCCGGCGGTATCTCGGCTACGAATTTCCGCGACATGCAAACCAAGTTCCCGGGCCGTGCCCTGGAAAAAGCCGTCAAGGGCATGCTGCCCAAAGGCCCGCTTGGTTACGCCATGATCAAAAAACTCAAGGTGTACGGTGGTGCAGAACATCCGCATACCGCCCAACAGCCTAAAGTGCTGGAAATTTAAGGAGCCTTGAGATGATTGGTGAATGGAACAATGGCACTGGCCGTCGCAAATCGAGCGTCGCCCGCGTGTTCATCAAAAAAGGCACTGGCAAGATCACGGTCAACGACCGCGACATCCAGACCTTCTTCGGTCGTGAAACCTCGATCATGATCTGCAAGCAGCCCCTCTACCTGACCAACCACGTCGAAACCTTCGACATCATGGTCAACGTGCACGGCGGCGGCGAGTCCGGCCAGGCCGGTGCAGTGCGCCACGGCATCACCCGGGCGCTGATCGACTATGACGCAACCCTCAAGCCGGTGCTGAGCCAGGCCGGGTTTGTCACGCGTGATGCACGTGAAGTCGAACGTAAAAAAGTCGGTTTCCGTTCGGCACGTCGCCGCAAGCAGTTCAGCAAGCGTTAATCCGCTTTTGCTGTCCACGAAAAGCCGCCTGGTTTGCACCTGGCGGCTTTTTTCATGGTTCCCCGCGGTCCCGGTCTCATTGACGCAAACCCTTACCTTCGCTTTACGGCAATGCCTTCGATACCGACTGGTCTGCGTGCACAATGCACCCTCTGAGTCAAAAATGGCAGGATCTGCCCTTGAAATTTCGCCTGTTTCGCCGTCGCCTGACCATCAGTTCACCGCGTATGGCCATCCGCACATCCCTGCCCTGGCCGCTGCGCTGGGCATTGGGTGCCATGATGCTGGGTTTTTCTGCAGCCATCGCGTTGTGGACTTTCGAGCTCGGCGTCAGTATCGCGGGGCTCGACAAGGACGCCAAGCTCGAGTTGACCAAGCTGCGTGAAGAAGTGGCCATGCTGCGCGCCGAACGCGACAAATCACAGTCGATTGCCAACATTTCGGGCAGTCTGTTGACCGCCGAAAAGGCCGCGCAGGAAAAAATGATGGCCCAGATCCGGCAGCTTCAGGTGGAAAACCGGCTGCTCCGCGACGATCTGGGGTTCTTTGAAAAACTCCTGCCCGCCGGCGGTGCGGAAAGCGCCGCCATCCGTGGCCTGCAGGCTGAAGCCCTGTCGGACATGCAGGTCAAGTGGCAGGTGCTGGTGATCCAGCCGACCAGGGACGCGCCGGTGTTCAATGGCAAGCTGGAGCTGACCTTTAACGGCACCCTGGCCGGCAAGCCGTGGACGACGGGCTTGCCCGGCGGCGCCCAGGCGCTGCAGTTCAAGCAGTACCGCCGCATCGAAGGAGTACTCGACCTGCCCCCCCTGGCCGTGGTAAAAACGGTGACCGCCAAAGTGGTCGAAGGAACGGCTGTCCGTTCCGTCCAGACCGTCAAGCTCTGATCCTTCCGCCCCAACTCACAGGATGTTTATGTTCGGTAAAAAGACGCAGCCCCCGATCAAGAGCCTGATTGCCCAGGGTAGCTGCATTGAAGGCAACCTCAAGTTCACCGATGGCCTGCGCATTGATGGCGAAGTGATCGGTGACATACGTGCCAACGAAGGCAGTCCCAGCATTCTTGTGATCAGCGAATCGGCTTGCGTCACCGGGCACATCTATGCGGACCACGTCATCATCAACGGCCGGGTCATGGGGCCGGTCCATGCTGCCGAGCTTCTCGAATTGCAGCCCAAAGCCAAAATCCAGGGCGATGTGGCCTACAAAGCGCTTGAAATGCACCAGGGCGCCGTCATCTTTGGACAGTTACGTCCGACCAACCATGAGGTCAGCGACAAGCCCCTCCTGAAGCTGGCTGCCAACAACGTCGAGAAATCCCGGGAAGAAGTCCCGGTCAGCGGCTATGGCCGACTCTAAGCCTGCACGCGCTCTATGGTTGATTGAATTGCTGTACTATCAATCGACAAGTCGTGAAAAACGGAGTTCCCCATGAGCGCAGTAGCTGAAAACATCCAGACCGAAATGCCCGCCCCCTTTGTCTTTACCGACAGTGCCGCGGCCAAGGTTGCAGACCTGATTGCCGAAGAAGGCAATCCGGACCTGAAGCTGCGGGTGTTTGTCCAGGGTGGCGGATGCTCCGGCTTCCAGTACGGCTTCACTTTCGACGAAATCACCAATGAAGACGACACCACCATGACCAAAAATGGCGTGTCTCTGCTGATCGACGCGATGAGTTACCAGTACCTGGTCGGCGCCGAAATCGATTACAAGGATGACCTCGAAGGTGCCCAGTTCGTGATCAAGAATCCCAACGCCACCAGCACCTGCGGCTGCGGCTCCAGCTTCTCGGCTTGAGTTTCTTCCGGCTTCACAAAAAAGGACCTTCGGGTCCTTTTTTGTGGCCGCAGCTCAATGTAAGCAGTGGCACCGGTGGGGGGGTTCACTTCCAGCCAGGGCCGTGGTCCGGCTTTGCCGGTCCGCAGGTGTAGCGGCCCCCTCGGGGGGCAGGGAGCTACACGCAGCGAGCGACCGTGGGGGCCAGATACAGAGCACCCAGCACGCGTGGGCCACGAGCCCCCGTCACCGCCACCAAATTGCCCGGCTGCTGTTGGTGCCAGGCGCGAGCCAGCCAGGCAAAGGCGGCGGCTTCCACTTGCAGCGGTGGCAGGCCACGCATGGCCGTGGAGTGGGCGGTGATCCCAGGCAGGGCCAGTGCCAGTTGCCGCATCAGTTCATCATTGAAGGCGCCGCCGCCGCACACCAGCAGCTCGGTGGTGCGCGGCGCATGGCGCAGCAGGTCGCGCGCGCAGGCTTGCGCCGTCAGGGCGGTAAGTGTGGCCTGTACGTCCTGTGCTGCGCTGCTTTCAAAGCCCTGGAGCTGCGTGGCAAGCCATGCGGCATTGAACAGGTCACGCCCGGTGCTCTTGGGAGGCGCCTTGGCAAAGTAGGGTTCTGCCAGCAGCCGCGCCAGCAAGCCGGGAATGACGGCGCCTGACGCGCTCCAGCTGCCTTTGGCGTCATAGGCCTGTCCGGTATGCCGCAGGCACCAGAGGTCCATCAGCGCATTGCCGGGGCCGCAGTCAAAGCCCTGCACGCCGCTCTTTTCCTGTTGCGCCGGAAGCAGGGTCAGGTTGCTGATGCCCCCGATGTTGAGGACGGCAATGCTGCGTGTCGGCTCTGCGAAGACGGCGTGGTGAAACGCAGGCACCAGCGGCGCGCCCTGGCCGCCGGCAGCCAGGTCGGCTGTGCGGAAGTCGGCAACCACGTGGAGCCCGGTGAGCTCTGCCAGCAAGGCCGGGTTGTTCAGTTGCAGCGTATAGCCCGCATTCGAGCCGCCGCTGAGCGGGTCGTCCCCGAATTCCTGCGGCCGGTGGCGCACGGTTTGCCCATGGGCGCCAATGGCCTGTATATCGTTGGCGGTGATGCCGTGCTGGCCTGCCTGCTCCAGCAGGGCTTGAATGACACGGGCGTACACTCCTGACAGCTGGTTGGCGGCCAGCGCAGCGCGGTGAAGTTCGTTGTGCCCGGTGCTGTTGAGGGCCAGCAATTCGGCTTGGAAAGTGGAGGAAAACGGCGCGGAGGCAGAAGCCAGAACACGCGGCGCAGACGCCGAGAAATCCACCAGAACGCCGTCCGCGCCATCGAGCGAGGTGCCCGACATCAATCCCATGTAGTAATCAGCCATGAGGCATTTTGCCGCAAGGGGTGGCTAGAGGAGTGATTTATGGATGAGCGATCGTGGGCTCTTCAGACCAGCCGGGGCCGCGGGTCCGGCTTTGCCGGCCCGCAGGCGCAGCGGCCCCCTCGGGGGGCAGAGAGCTACGCGAAGCGAGCGAACGTGGGGGTCAATTTATTCAGCCCGGACCTGCGTCATGTCCGCGGCGGCTTGCAGCTGCTGCCTGACATTGCCGGCAAGTTGCCGGAACAGGGGTTGTGCTGCGGCTGACAGGGGAATGGTTTCGCTCTGCTTGGCGATGTTCATCGGGTCCTGGTGCATGCCGTTGACACGGAATTCGAAGTGGAGGTGAGGCCCGGTGGCCCAGCCGGTCGAACCGACCGCACCGATGTGTTGACCCTGGCTCACGCTCTGGCCTCTTTGCACACCGATGCGGCTCAGGTGGGCATAAACCGTGGTGTGGTTGTTGCGGTGTTTGACGAACACAACATTGCCGAAACCGTTTTGCACGCCGGCAAACTCGACGATGCCGTCGCCGACGCTGCGGACGGACGTCCCTGTGGGCGCTGCATAGTCAACACCCAGATGCGCGCGCCAGGTCTGCAAAATCGGATGGAAACGCATCTTGAAGCCGCTGCTGACCCGCGAGAACTCCATCGGGGAAGCCAGGTAGGCGCGACGCAGGCTCTGGCCATCCAGCGTGTAATAACCGCCCCTGCCAGCGCCCTGGCCGGCTGCCGGCTCGCGGAACCACATCGCCTGCAGCTTTTTGCCGCCGTTGACAAATTCCGTGCTGAGCACGCGGCCGGTGCGCATCGCTTCGCCGTCGGCTTCCAGTGTTTCGTAAACCACGCTGAAGCGGTCGCCCTTGCGCAATGCGCGGTGAAAGTCGATATCGCCCGAGAAAATTTCCGCAATTTGCACGGCAACTGCGTCGGGGATCCCGGCGTCGTCGGTGGCGGCAAACAGCGAAGTGCGAATGGTGCCGCCGGCCAGCTGGGTCGAGCTGGTATAGGCCGCTGTTTCCACACGTGAGGAGAAGCTGTTGTCCGCCGCACGTTCGACCACCAGGCGGGTGAACTTTTCCTCGTCGTCGGTAGCCCAGCGGACCGTCAGCTTGAGCAACTGGTTGCGATCGGTGGCTTCCACCGTCACGCTTTTACCAGGACGGCCCATCAGCGTCAGGCGGCCATTGGCATCGCTGCGCAGGAAGGCGGCCGCAGCAGCATCGTCAATGTTCAGGCGACGCAGCAGGACGTCGGCGGTGTCTGTGCTGCGCGTGGTTTCGTTGCGAAACAGCTTGAACTGGAAACTGCCGAGGGCTTCGGTCTGCACTTCGGTGGGCAGGCTCTGGACGGTCTCCAGAATTTGGCGAACCGGCAGGTCGGCAGCATCGGGTGCCAGGGGTGCGACGCCGAAGGCGGTGACCCCTGTTCCCAGCAGCAGGGCGGCCAGTGTGCCCGTGATTCTTTTGGGATGGCGACGAAGAAGGCTTGTGGCAGTTTGCAGGCAGTACGTCAGATCGTTCTTGTTCAACACAGGGTTCCCCAACCTTGCTAGGCCTCAGGCGGCAGAAGCAGCCTGATGGCGAATGATGATGGCGCTGTGCGATCCCCTACAAAGATGGGCGATGGCAACAACTTAGAATTGGTTTGCAATTTGCAGGCCAGCTGATTCAGGGGCCGGGCAATGGCAGAACAGCGAGTATATATGTCAGACAACTGCCCGCGATGTGAAAAACCCTTATGAATCAAGAGCTTGTTACAAAATTCACCCCGACAGACAGCGTCAGGGAAGCCTTGGCAGTGACCCTGCGAGGTTGTGAGGAATTGCTACCGCAAAACGAATGGCTTACAAAACTGGCCCGCTCCGAGGCTACGGGCACTCCTTTGCGCATCAAACTGGGCCTGGACCCGACCGCGCCTGACATTCATGTCGGACATACCGTGGTGCTGAACAAAATGCGTCAGCTCCAGGATCTGGGCCATACAGTCATCTTTCTCATCGGCGACTTCACCAGCCTGATCGGCGACCCCTCGGGCCGCAACAACACGCGTCCTCCGCTGACCCCGGAGCAGATCAAGGCCAACGCCGACACCTACTACCGCCAGGCTTCCTTGGTGCTGGACCCGGCCCGGACCGAGATCCGCTACAACAGCGAGTGGAGCGACCCGCTGGGCGCGCGCGGCATGATCGAGCTGGCTGCCAAATACACGGTGGCGCGCATGATGGAGCGCAACGATTTTCATGACCGTTTCAAGGCCGGCACGCCGATCAGCGTGCATGAGTTCCTTTACCCGCTGATGCAGGGTTATGACTCGGTGGCGCTCAAGTCCGACCTAGAACTCGGCGGCACCGACCAGAAGTTCAACCTGCTGATGGGTCGCCACCTGCAGGTCGAGTACGGCCAGGAGCCGCAATGCATTTTGACCATGCCGCTGCTCGAGGGGCTGGACGGCGTGGAGAAGATGTCCAAGAGCAAGAACAACTACATCGGCATTTCTGAAGAGGCCAACACCATGTTTGCCAAGGTGCTGTCGATCTCCGACGTGCTGATGTGGAAATGGTTCACCCTGCTGAGCTTCAAAAGCGAGGCAGAGATTCTTGCGCTGAAGAAGGAAGTTGAAGGCGGGCGCAATCCGAAAGATGCCAAGGTGGCGCTTGCCAGGGAGATCACGGCGCGTTTCCATTCAGCAGCCGCGGCAGACGTCGCGGAGCAGGACTTCATCAACCGCAGCAAAGGCGGCGTACCCGACGAGATTCCCGAGCTCACCCTGAGCGGTGCACCCTTGGGCATTGCCGCATTGCTCAAAATGGCCGGGCTGGCCGCTTCCACCGGTGAAGGCAACCGCCTGATCGACGGCGGTGGCGTGCGTGTGGACTCCAGCGTGGTCCGCGACAAGGCGCTCAAGCTGGATGTCGGCACCTACGTCGTGCAGGTCGGCAAGCGCAAGTTTGCGCGCGTGACACTGAGCTGAACACTTCAATGAACCGCCGATGAAGCTGCCCAGCCTGCAATCCCTGACACCGCAGCGCCTGCTGATGGCTTCGGTGGTGGTGGCGTTTGCCACCATCGTGCTGAAAACCGGGGCCTGGTACATCACCGACTCGGTGGGCTTGCTGGCCGACGCCATGGAGTCCTTCGTCAACCTGGCCAGCGCGATGTTCGGGCTGCTCATGGTCACGATTGCGCAGCGGCCCGCCGACGACGACCATCCCTACGGGCATCACAAGGCCGAGTATTTTTCATCCGGCTTTGAAGGTGCGCTGATTGTTGGGGCTGCGGTGGCCATCATCTGGGCCGCGGGGCACCGTATCCTCGATCCGCAGCCACTGCAGCGGGTCGGCTGGGGGCTCGTGTTGTCCGTGCTGAGTTCAGGCCTCAATGGTCTGCTCGCATGGTTCATGTTCCGTTCCGCCAAGGCGCATCGTTCAATCGCGCTGGAGGCAGATGCCAGGCACCTGGTCACCGATGTCTGGACTTCGGTCGGGGTGGTGGTTGGCATAGGCGCCGTGGCGCTGACGGGCTGGCTCTGGCTCGACGCCCTGGTGGCCATGGGCGTGGCGGTCAATATCCTGTGGGAAGGTGTTCGCCTGATGTGGCGCTCGTCGCAGGGCCTGATGGATGAAGCGGTCGAGCCCGAAGTGCTGGCCGAGATCAACAAGACATTGGCCGGGTTTTCCCACGCGACCATCCGCTTCGACCACCTCAGCACGCGCCGCTCCGGCCAGCGACGGTTTGTTGATCTGCACATGCACATGCCCGGCAGCTGGTCCCTCGGCCGCGCGGCGGCATTGCGCACCAGTGTCGAGCAGGCGCTCATGAGTGCGGTGCCGGGCCTGCGTGCCACCATCCAGTTGCTGCCTTCCGATGTGGAAGCGCATTTTGACGATGAGAAGGACCTGATTTGATCAGCGTGGTTCAACGCGTGAGCCAGGCGCGTGTGGTGGTGGGCGGTGAGGTGACGGGTGAGATCGGCGCAGGCCTGCTGGTGCTGCTGTGCGCCGAGCGCGGCGATGCGGATGTGCAGGCCGACAAGCTGCTCGCCAAAATCCTGAAGCTGCGCATTTTTGCCGATGAGGCAGGCAAGATGAACCGCAGCGTGCAGGACACGGAGGGCGGTCTGCTCATCGTCAGCCAGTTCACACTGGCCGCCGATGTGTCGGGCGGCAATCGGCCCAGCTTCACCGGTGCGGCGTTGCCTGACGAGGGAAGGCGCCTATACGATTATTTCGTGGTGCAGGCGCGGTTGGCGCATCCGAAGGTAGAGACCGGGCAGTTCGCCGCGGACATGCAGGTGCATCTGGTCAATGACGGGCCGGTGACGATTCCCCTGCGCATCCAGCCCGACACCTGAAACAGCGGCTCTAGCCCTTGCAGAGGAAGGGCCAGATCAGCTTGGCGCCGGCCGGGACAATCTCGCCACTCTTGCGCTTGTAGGCAGCAGGGATGACCTTTTGCGCTGCGGGCAAGTCCCGCATCAACGCCGTGTCCATGGGCTGCTGGCCGCGAAACAGGGCGATCGGGTCGATGAAACGGCCCCCTTCCGGAACCACCGTGTCGTTGGCCACCGCATAGCGGGGTGACTCGCCGATGAAGGCGGACAGGTGCAGATGGGGCTCCCGGCTGGCCCCCGGAACGCCGCTTCTGCCGTTCGGCCCCAGGTACTCGCCCATGCGAACGCGTTGCCCGATTTCCAGTTCGGGCGCCTTGCTGAAATGCGAATACAAGGTGTATGACCACACCGGCAGGCCGCTGTCCTGCGGGGAATGTTGCAGGACGATCAACACACCGCGGTTCTTGCGCGGGCCTTCACCGCCGCCGTCGGCCTTGGCCACCACCACGCCGTCGGCCATGGCATGAATCGGCTCGCCGTAAGCTGCAGGAATGTCGGCACCCGAGTGCAGTTTGTTCTTGTCCGTACCCCCCTGCCAGACTTCTCCGAAAACGTGGTCGATGGGGTTGCAGCCGCCGTCCTGCGGAAAGACCGCCGTCAGGCCGCTCTCTTGCATGCCGATCGCATGCATCTGTTCTTTCGGTGTTCTTCCGCTCAGAAAGGCCTGGCTGTTGACGTTCTTGAGCTGGAACAGCGGCACCTTGTGGGGTTCTGCCGAATTGGCTTTTGCTCCGCCTTCCCTGGCTTCGCCGTTCGGGCCGGCGCCTGGGGGGGCATTGTCGAAAGCCGCCGCCAGTTCTTCAGGGGTGACGAAGCCGTCCCCATTGGCATCGATCTTCTGGAACCGACGCTTGTTGCCCAGCCACTCGTCGGCCGAAATCTTGCCGTCCCCGTTGGTGTCGAAGCTTTTCATCAGCGCCTCGGTCCGGGGGTTGGCGTGGGCCGCTCCGCAGAGCAGGCAGGACATGGACAGCGACGCCAGCATCGCTTTGCGGATGTTTTTCATGGGACTCCCTTTTATCGTTGTTGTCGATACCGCGGAACCAAGGCGCGCCGCCGGGTTCAGCCGCCATCATAGGCTGTCCCCGGTCAGTAGGGGTTGGGGAAACCCAGCGCGTCCAGCAGCATGATTTCCAGCGCTTCCATCTCCAGCGCATCCCCTTCGTTCGTCTCGTGGTCGTAACCCTGTGCGTGCAGTGTTCCGTGCACCAGCAGGTGGGCGTAGTGCGCCTGCAGGGTTTTGCCCTGCTCGTGGGCCTCACGTTCCACCACGGGCGCACACAGCACCAGGTCGGCCGTGACCAGCGGTGCCTGCGTGTAGTCGAAGGTCAGTACGTTGGTGGCGTAGTCTTTCTGCCGGTAGCCGCGGTTCAGTGCCTGGCCTTCTTCGGCGTCCACGATGCGTACGGTGATTTCGGCGTCACTGTCCAGCGCATGACGGATCCAGCGCGCGACGCTGCGGCGCGGCAGGGCGGCGCGATGGCGCTTCGCGTCCTGGATGTCGCCGAACTGCAGCGACAGGCTCAGCTGTTTAAGAGCCATTTCGGCTTTTTGTCCTTGTGGGGCGGGCGACAGGCACTATCGAATCCATAGCGTCGTCGATGTCCGGGGTTTTGCCCTTGTAGCCGTCGTAGGCGTCCACAATGCGTGCCACCAGTGGGTGGCGCACCACGTCGGCGCTGGTCAGGCGGGTGATGGCAATGCCCTTGATGCGCTTGAGCACGCGTTCGGCGTCGATCAGCCCGCTCAGCTGCGTGCGCGGCAGGTCTACCTGGCTCACGTCGCCTGTCACCACGGCCTTGCTGCCGAAACCGATGCGCGTCAAAAACATCTTCATCTGCTCGGGCGTGGTGTTCTGCGCTTCATCGAGGATCACGAAGGCGTGGTTCAGCGTGCGGCCGCGCATGAAGGCCAACGGCGCGATCTCGATCTGCTGGCGCTCGAATGCTTTCTGTACGCGCTCGAAGCCCATCAGTTCATACAAGGCGTCGTAGAGCGGACGCAGGTAAGGGTCCACCTTCTGGTTCAAGTCACCGGGCAAAAAGCCCAGGCGCTCGCCGGCTTCGACCGCCGGGCGCGTCAGCACGATGCGCTGCACCGCGCTGCGCTCCAGCGCATCGACCGCGCAGGCCACGGCCAGGTAAGTTTTGCCGGTGCCGGCCGGACCGATGCCGAAGGTGATGTCGTGGGCGGAGATGTTTTCCAGGTAGGCGCCCTGGTTGGTAGTACGCGCCCGCAGGTCGGCGCGGCGGGTGGACAGGGCCATCGCGCCGTCCGGCGCAATGCTTAGCGCGGTGTCGCCGGCCAGCATCAGCTGCACGGTTTCCTCGGGAATCGGGCGCTGCGCCATCTCATACAGCGCCTGCAGCACTTCCAGCGCCTGCTGGGCCTTGGCCTTGGGCCCGTCGATCTTGAACTGCTCGAAGCGGTGCGCAATCGTGACCTGCAGCGCCGCCTCGATGGTGCGGATGTGCGAATCCATGGGGCCGCACAGGTGGCCCATGCGGGTGTTGTTCGGCGGGGTGAAGGTGTAGCGGAGGATCAAAAGGGTGTTTTCCTTGAGGCAAGGCAGACAGATGGGTGATTGTCCCCCCATATTCAAGTCGGTGGGCGCACGCACGACTGCTAAGATTTGCCCATGATCGGACGAATAAGTGGCCTGCTGGCCGAAAAGAACCCCCCGGAAGTGCTGGTGGACTGCAACGGTGTGGGTTACGAGGTGATGGTGCCCATGAGCACCTTCTACAACCTCCCCGGCCTGGGTGAAAAAGTCTCGTTGCTGACCCATTTTGTGGTGCGCGAAGACGCGCAAATCCTCTACGGCTTCGGCAGCGCCAGCGAGCGCGCCGCCTTTCGACAGCTCATCAAGATCTCCGGCGTGGGCCCGCGTACCGCGCTCAGCGTGCTCAGCGGCATGAGCGTTGAAGAACTCTCCCAGGCCGTGACCCAGCAGGAAGCCGGCCGCATCATCAAGGTGCCGGGCATAGGCAAGAAAACTGCCGAGCGTCTGCTGCTCGAGCTCAAGGGCAAACTGGGCGCCGACATCGGCGTGCGGGTCAGCATCGCCGACGATGCGCAGTCCGACATCCTGCAGGCGCTGGTGGCGCTCGGCTACAGCGACCGCGATGCGGCACTGGCCCTCAAGGCCCTGCCCAAGGACATTGGTGTGAGTGACGGCATCAAGCTGGCATTGAAGGCCCTCGCCAAATGAGCATCCAGACCGACGACTTCGACATGTCCGGCGTGCCGCCTGTGAAGCGGGTGATGTCGGCTGCGCCTGCGTCGCCCAATGAGGAGGCGATCGAACGTGCCTTGCGGCCCAAGCTGTTTGATGAATATGTCGGCCAGGCCAAGGTGCGCGAGCAACTCGAAATTTTTATCGGCGCGGCCCGCAAACGCAGCGAAGCCATGGACCACGTGCTGCTGTTCGGCCCGCCCGGCCTGGGCAAGACGACCCTGAGCCACATCATTGCGCACGAGCTCGGCGTGAACCTGCGCCAGACCTCGGGACCGGTGCTGGAAAAACCCAAGGACCTCGCAGCGCTGCTGACCAACCTGGAAAAAAACGATGTGCTCTTCATCGACGAGATCCATCGCCTGAGCCCCGTGGTCGAGGAAATTTTGTACCCGGCCCTTGAGGACTACCAGATCGACATCATGATCGGCGAAGGTCCGGCGGCACGCAGCATCAAGCTTGATTTGCAGCCTTTCACACTGGTGGGCGCCACCACCCGGGCCGGCATGCTGACCAACCCGCTGCGCGACCGCTTCGGCATTGTTGCGCGGCTGGAGTTTTACAGCGCCGAGGAACTCGCGCGCATCGTCACGCGCAGTGCCGGGCTGCTCAATGCGCCCATGGACAGGGAGGGGTGTTTCGAAATCGCTCGCCGTTCGCGCGGCACGCCGCGCATCGCCAACCGCCTGCTGCGCCGCGTGCGTGACTATGCCGACGTCAAGGGCACGGGCCACATCTCGCTGGACATCGCCAACAAGGCGCTGGCCATGCTCGATGTCGATCCCCAAGGCTTCGACCTGATGGACCGCAAGCTGCTGGAAGCCGTGATTCACCGCTTTGACGGTGGCCCGGTCGGCCTGGACAACATCGCTGCCAGCATCGGTGAAGAGCGCGACACGATTGAAGACGTGATCGAGCCCTACCTGATCCAGCAGGGCTACCTGCAGCGCACGCCGCGCGGCCGCATCGCCACGCTGGCTGCCTACCGGCACCTGGGCGTGACACCACCCGGAACCGGTGCCGGGTTGTTTGAACCCGGAACCTGAACCTTCCATGAACCTGGCACACACCCTCTCCCTGAAACGCGGCTGGATCTGGATAGGGGTCGTGACAGTCATCACAGCGGCAGCTGGCGTGGCCTGGTTTGTCCAGAGAAGTCCCAAGGTCGATGTCGTGGAACTGCATTACGCGCCATTGCTGCGGACCCTGCAGTTTTCTGCCCGCGTGGCGACGCTGTCGCGCGTGGACGTCGGCAGCACCGTGACCGGCCGCGTTGCCCAGGTGCGGGTGGCCGAAGGCGCGCAGGTGCGCCAGGGCGACGTGCTGGTCCAGCTCGAAACCGAGGAGTTGCGAGCCGCCGTGACGCAGGCGGTGGCTTCCGAGCGCCAGGCCCAGGCGCGGCTGGCCGGCTTGCGCAGCACCGGCCGGACGGCTGCCCAGGCCAGCCTTGCGCAGGCCGACTCGACGCTGAAGGCGGCCGAGGCCGAAATGGTACGCACCCAGCAACTCGTGAAGCAGGGTTTTCTCAGCGAAGCGCGGCTCGATGAAGTCCGACGCGCCGTCGAAGTGGCCCGCGCGCAGCAAGCCGGTGCCCGCGCGCAGATCCAGGCCAACGCCGAGGCCGGAACCGATGTGGCCCAGGCCCAGGCGCAGCTGGCCCTGGCC
>NZ_JBAQYR010000010.1:0-69323 GCF_049790275.1 Polaromonas sp. | reverse complement strand
TCTGTTCGATGTGTTCTTTGCTCATCATCGCTGCCTGACCATTGACCTCAGGCAGCCGGATAACTTCTAATGAAAACCGTCAACCATGTCTCCGCACACCTGTCCACCATGTGTCCGGTCTATACACGTCGCCAAAAGAAAGCCACCAAAGAGAAGGCGACCCGATGGTCTGGGTCCCTTCGCTTCGCTGCGGGCAGCCTGCGGTGCTCGACAAAAGCGGGGTCTCGCTCGAACTTGGCTGACGCCTCAGACAATCGCGAGCCCTGATCCGCTTTTGCCTGCGCTCCTCGGCCCAGCCCGACGGGTTGGGGGGAACGGATGCGGGGAGACATGACGCGCAAAGCGCGTCATGTCGGTCTCAAACGGCTGTCATGTGTGAACGCGGTCGCAGCACACACGGCTAGATGAAGCTCCCCGCGATCGCCCAGCGGGGCGAGGGAGGGGCGGTGGGGAGGGAGTGGGGAGTTGCGCCTGCTGTCCAACGCAAACCGCAGGCGCAGCGTGATGCCGCTGATCTGAAGAAGACAGCCGGTCAAACGACCTACGCAGCACTTCCCTCTGCATCTGCCGGCGCAGCTTCCCTGACCAGGTTGTCCAGCGCATGCGCCACCACACCGTGGGTTTCGACGGGGCGCAGCAGGCGGTCCTTGATCAGGCGCACGCAGCTGCGTTTGGTCATGGAGTGCGGCTGGCCGCCGTGGCTGACGAACATGAACAGGGTGCCGCGGTTGCTGGCCCAGATCAGCTGCGCGCGCAGCCAGCTGCGTTTGGAGTAGAGGTCCACCCAGCTGCCTTCGCGCAGGCCCATCAGTACCTCTTCGGCCTTGTGTTTGTCATCGTCGCCGCTGGATGCCGGCGCAGCTCCTTCGCCATCGTCATCACCGTCGTCCGGCGCCTGGGAGGAGGGTTCGTCGTCGGGTGTGGCGCTCAGTTCTGCCGGCCCTGAGGGCAAGGTGTCTTCAAAGCCGGCATTGTCGAGCTCCTGGGGCGCCAGCCAGGGCTGGCCCGCGGCCTTGGCTTTGCGCTGCTCGGGTGTGGCCGGCAGGATGTCGCTCAGGTCGGATGATTCGGTTTCGGCCAGTGCGACTTCCAGCGGCGCCTGGTCGGACTCGGCCGCATCACGCTGGCTGCGCACGCGGCGTAGCCGGAGCACCGGCCGGTGCAGCTTTTCCACGGCGCTGAAAAAAGCCTCGGTTTCACGCGGGTCCAGCCCCAGCGAGGCCAGCCCGGTGTGCAGCTTGCCGAGCAGGCCGGGGATCATGGCAATGAGTTTGCCGGGGCGCTTGAGCGTGGCCTCGCGCTTGACGCTCCACAGCAGATCGGTGACCAGTGAACCATAACCTTCCGGGTCGATCTGGCGCGCGGTGTCGGTTAGCCGCGCATGCGCCATCACCAGTGCCCAGGGACCGAACAGGAAGTCCAGCACCACGCCGGGCACTCCTTCCAGGTCGGCGCGCAGGCTCATGTCAAAGGCAATCTGATCGGCCTGTGCCTGCCGCTCTTCGGCAAACTGCATGGCCTGGCGGATGTTGCTGCGCTGCGACTGCTCGTGCTGGTCCTGCTCGTCCCACAGGTTCTGGAGCTCGGTCAGCGCGGCGCCAAAAGGCTTCGCATCTTCAATCTCCAGGGCATTGAGGGCATTGAAGGCCTCGGTGACTGAATGGAAAAAGATGTCGAATTCGGGGCTTCGCTCATCGTTGTACTTGAAGCTGCGCTGCGCCACGCGCTCCATCAGGCGGCGCCCGGGATGGCTTTCCTCGCTGAAAAAACGCGGGTCCACCATCGCCAGGCGCAGCAGCGAAGGCTCCAGCGCCACAATGGCCTCGCGTACCGGCATCAGCAGGCGCGGGTCCTGCGCCACCTGGTTCACCAGTTTTTTCACCACCTCCATGCCCAGCACCTGGCCGACACGGGTGGCGTCTTTTTTCAGCTGCGTGCGCACCAGTGCGCGCTCGCGCGCGCGGCCGTAAACGCCCCAGACCTGCGAGCTGAGTTGGCTCAGCACATCCACAATGCGCGACGGGCCGCCCGGCCCTTCCTCCCAGGCTTCCGGCTCTTCCCAGGCGTCGGTGGCTGGCAGTGTCGGGCGCCGGGGGTCGCTGCGCGTGCCGTGGTAGCCGTGGTCGGTGTCGTCACCACCGCCGGGTTGCGATTGGGGCTGCAGGGCTGCGTGCGCGGAGTCCGGCGTGGCCTTCAGCGCAATCAGCTCTTCCTCAATAGTGGCGTAGTAGGACGGCGCCAGGCCATGGTTGGCATTGCTGCCGCCGCGAAACAGGAAGTCCTGGAACAGCGCGTCCTTGACCTCGTAGTTGGAGAGGTCCGCATACTGCGACGGGACTCTGGCAATGGGCTCATCCGAGACATAGCCGATGGGGCCGCCTTCCGCCGCGTCTTCGTCACCCTCGCCGCCGGGCTTGCCGTTAGCCGCTCCCGGCGCGGCCGTGCCGGCCGCCCGTCCCGGTTTTTTGCCGGTGCTGGCCGGCGTCTGCAGCACGCGGTAGCTGGCCGCCCTGACCTGGGCCAGTTCCAGCATGTTGATCAGCCGCTCATACACCAGCTTGAGTTCACGGCCCAGTGGTTCGGCAAGGTGTTTGATCCACAGGGCCTGGATGGCCGGCGCCACCGGCGCACCGGCGAGGAGGGTGCGCAAGGTCTGTGCGTACACCTCGGGCCGCACCGGGTTGAACTCGGGGCTGACATTGACCAGGCCCTGTGCCGAACTCATCAGGCCATCCAGCTCGGCGAGCACCTGCTCGACCACGGGCACCACCTGCTGCAGCAGCCGTGAAGATTCGATGCCTTCCTCGACCTCGGTGTCGTCCACCAGCGAAAACATGTCGGCTCCGGCCAGTGCAGGCATGGCGGCGCGGGAGGCAGGCACCGCACCCGGCATGACCAGGTGGGCCGGCTGGTTGAAGGCTGCCAACAGATCCACCGGGTACTGGGTGCACCAGCCAGTGCGGAAGCGCAGGAGTTCGCGCCAAGCCAGGCCCAGCTCGTCCCGTTCGATAGCCTTCATGCTTTGGGTTTCGGCTACCTGAAGCGCCGCCACCGCATGATCCATGCAGCGTTCGAGCGCGGGTTTGGCAGCCGTGGCGGCTTCCTGCAGACAGCGATGAAAAACGTCGGCTTGCAATGCCATAAGGGGAGGCGAGGTCGGTAATTGGATGAAAGTGGAAAACACGTCAAGCGAAATTTTTGGGAAAAAATTCCGGCTTGACCGACCGTGAAGTGTGGGCTGAACTCGCCGCCAGCTGCAAGAACAGGCGAAGTATCTTGTAACGATTTCTAACTAACCTGGGAACAAAGAGACGCTATTTACATCCGGACGAGCGCGGCCATGCGTTTGGGCCGGTGGCCGGGGAGGCGTGAGGGGCCGCTGGCAGGCGCGCCCGCACCCGATGGCAACCCAGACCCTGTCAGCCCCCAACGCTATGGTTTGTGTAGCGCCCCCGGCCGGGGAGTTTTCCGGGCGGTATCCGGCGGTCAATGTGCAGCCAATGTGGGCCGGGAGGCCTTCGCCGGCCCGGTCCACAACAAACCGTTGCAGTTTGTCGCGGCGCGCGAGGTCGCAGCCCCTGCCTGGCGTCCCGGGCTGCCGTGGGGCCAGCCGGCCGGTTTGGCATTTCCGGAGGAACAAAGCCGGTGCGTGTCGGGTCGAAACCCGTGCAGCGGCTTTTCTTCCCGCTGTCAGGAGGTGTAACCCTGGAACAGGTGAAACACTGGCAAGACCCGGTGAATGCCTTACTGGGTCTTTGGGTCCTTCTTTCGCCTTGGGCACTGGGTTTCCAGGATGACAGGGTGATCATGCTGAACGCGGTCACCGCCGGTGCGGCGCTGGTTGCCGTGGCGCTGGGAGCGATTTTTGTACCGCGCGCATGGGAAGAGTGGACAGAAGGGGCGCTCGGCCTCTGGCTACTCGTCTCGCCGTGGGGCCTTGGGTTCAATACGCATGAGCAGGCCACGCTCAATGCCGTGATTGCCGGCATGGCCATTGTCATGCTGGCCCTGTGGACATTGTTGACCGACAAGGACTACAGCAGCTGGACCCGCGACTGGACCGTGCACTGAGCCCTGGCGCTTCGCTGGCCTGGGCTGGTGAAAGTGGTTGCGGGGAGCAGCACGGCTGAGCAAGAAGGCGACGATCAGGTGATGCGGAACGCAGGTTAGCGTTAACATCTCCCGGTGGAAACACTGCCAACCAGCCTTGGAAAGAACCGCCGGGCCGCCCGTCCCGGCACGGGTGGCATCACCCTGGCCGACGTTGCCAGGCTGGCCGGTGTTTCGGCCATCACGGTGTCGCGGGCGCTCAACACGCCCACGGCCGTTTCACCGCACACCCTGGAACGCGTACGGAGCGCAATTTCGCGCAGCGGTTATGTCCCCAACCTGGTGGCCGGCGGCTTGGCGTCCAACCGCAGCCGGCTGGTGGCGGCGCTGGTGCCCACGATCGCCGGGCCGGTTTTTCTGGAAACCATCCAGGCGCTGACCGACGCGCTGGCCGAAGCCGGCTGCCAGCTGATGCTGGGGCAGAGCGGTTACACCGGGCTGCGGGAAGATGCGCTGATCGACGCGATTGTCGGGCGCCGGCCCGACGGGATTGTGCTGACCGGCATCATGCATTCGGCCGAAGCACGGCGCAAGCTGCTGGCCTGCGGCATCCCGGTGGTTGAAACCTGGGACCTCACGCCCACGCCGATCGACATGATCGTCGGGTTTTCCCACGAAAAAATCGGCCGCGCGGTGGCTGATTTCATTTACGAACAAGGGCACCGCCACCCGGCCATCGTGACGGCGGACGATCACCGCGCCGGCCTGCGCCGGGCCGGCTTCGAGCAGCGCCTGCGCGAACTGGGCCTGGGACCCGCCGCGGCCTGTGTGGTGCCCGCGCCATCGTCGCTGGGCAATGGGCGGGCCGGCTGGGCCGATCTGCGCAAGCGGGACCAGCGCATCGACGTGGTGGTCTGCAGCTCCGACATGCTGGCCCATGGCGTGATGACCGAAGCGCAGGCGGCGGGACTGGCCGTGCCTGACGATGTCGCGGTGATGGGTTTTGGCGACATGCCGTTTGCCGGCCATACCCATCCGCCCCTCAGCACGGTGCGCGTGGACGGCGCTGAAATTGGCCGGCAGGCGGCGCGTTTCATCCTTGACCGCGTCGAGCATCGCGACCCCGGCCCCAAGGTCCGCGATCTCGGGTTTTCCATAGTCAAAAGAGCTAGCGTCTAGCTTGACGGTTGTCTGCGGTGCCGCTAACATTCATTTGTTAGCGCTAACATGATGCGCGCTAAACCAGCCTGCTGCCCATTCTTGCCAAAAAAGGGCGCGCCGCGCCTGTCCACAGGAGACTTCCCATGACCATCCGTCCTACCCGCCGCGCCGCCCTTCAGGGGCTGGCCGGTTTCAGTCTGGCGACCCTGTTGCCCCTGCCGCTGCGCGCCCAGGGTGCGTTACCAGCCACCCCCGGCTGGCCGACCAAACCCATTGCCTACATCGTGCCCTTCACCCCCGGCGGGTCGACCGATGTCATCGGCCGGACCCTCGCCCAGAAACTGGGCGAGGTGCTGGGCCAGCCGGTCGTGGTGGACAACAAGCCCGGAGCCGCTGGAGCGGTAGGCGCGACGGCGGCCGCGCGCGCCAAACCGGACGGCTACACGCTGTTCGGCGGCACCATCAGCACGCATGCCATCAACGCCAGCCTGTACAAAAACCTGCCTTATGACCCGGTCAAGGACTTTGAACCGATCGCGCTGGTGGCCATGTTGCCCAACGTGCTGATCGTCAACCCCGAGCTCGCTGTCAACTCCGTGTCGGAGTTGGTGGCCTTGCTCAAGCGCGACCCGAGCAAGCGCAGCTTCGCTTCGTCGGGTGCCGGCACTTCGACCCACCTCGCTGGCGAGATGTTTGCCGACCTGATTGGCGTGCCGCTGACCCACATTGCCTACAAGGGCACGCCGCCGGCCATGATGGACGTGTCCTCCGGCCAGGTGCCCTTCATGTTCGACCAGATGACGGCCGCCGTTTCGCTGGTGCAGGCCGGCAAGCTCAAGCTGCTGGCCGTCACCACCGGCAAACGCATCGCGCTGGCGCCGCAGCTGCCGACCATGATGGAGGCTGGCGTGCCCAAGTTCGAGATGTCATCCTGGCAGGCCGTGTACGCCCCCAAGGGAACGCCCCAGCCCATCGTGCAGCGCCTGAATGCCGAGATCGTCAAGATCCTGAAAATGCCGGACGTGGTGGCCAAGCTCAATGGCCAGCTCGGTATGGAAATCATCGGCAGCTCGCCGGACGAATTGGCGGCGCACATGAAGTCCGAGATCGCCCGCTGGGCCGAGCTGGTTAAAAAATCCGGAGCAACAGCCAGCTGACATGAGAAAAGACATTCGAATCGCGCAGGTGCGCATTACGCCGATTGCGTTCCGCGATGGCCCGCTTCTCAACGCCAGCGGCATCCACGAGCCCTGGGCCCTGCGCAGCATTGTTGAAATCGAAACCTCGGATGGCCGTGTCGGTATTGCCGAAACCTACGGCGACGAACCCATGGTCAAAGTGCTGGAGCAGGCCCGGGCCCTGGTGATGGGCCTCTCACCGTTTGACCTGAACCGGATGGAAGAAAACGTGCGTGCGGCCATCAAGCCGGGCCACAAGGCTGACGGCAGTGTGCAATTCGAGCTCGCGCCCGGTTCGCACACCGCCAAGAACGCCGACAAGGTCATCAGTGCGATGGAAGTCGCCATGCTGGACTTGCAAGGGCAGATCCTGGGCTTGCCCGTCTGTGACTTGCTCGGTGGCGCGGTGCGGGGCGAGGTGCCCTGCAGTGCCTACCTGTTCTACAAATACGCCGAGCACGCCGGCAAACCTTATGCGCCCGATGCCTGGGGCGAAGCCGTCACGCCGGAGCAGGTGGTGAAGCAGGCGCAGCGCATGGTGGGTCTCTACGGCTTCAAGAGCATCAAGCTCAAGGGCGGCGTCTTTCCGCCGGCTGAGGAAATTGCCGCCATGAAAGCGCTGGCAAAAACTTTCCCCGGCGTGCCCCTGCGGCTGGACCCCAACGCCAACTGGTCGCTGGAGACCAGCATCGCCGCAGCGAAGGAGCTGGACGACTTGCTGGAGTACTACGAAGACCCGGCACCCGGCCAGGAAGCCATGGCCGAACTGGCGAAGCACTGCCGCGCGCCGCTGGCCACCAACATGTGCGTCACAACCATGGAAGAGTTCAAACGCAACGCCTCCACACATGCGGTGAAGATATTGCTGTCAGACCACCACTACTGGGGCGGCCTGCGCGCCACCGCCGCACTGGCGCGCATGTGCGAAGTTTTCGGCATGGGCATGTCCATGCATTCCAACTCGCACCTGGGCATCAGCCTGATGGCCATGACGCACGCCGCAGCGGCCATTCCCAACCTCACCTATGCCTGCGACACGCATTACCCGTGGCAGGAAGAAGAAGTGATCAAGGGTGGCCGCATTGCCTTTCATGAAGGATCGGTCAAAGTGCCGACCACGCCGGGCCTGGGTGTGGAAATCGATCAAGGCCAACTCAAAATGCTGCACCAGCAGTACCTCGATTGCGGTGTGCGCAACCGCAACGACCTGGCGCAGATGCGCAAGTACGACCCGGGGTTTTCCGGCATCAGCCCGCGTTACTGAAGCTGTGGCAGGACGGCCGGACGTTTCCGTCGGTGGACACTTCAAGCCCGGGGCAGCAGATGCTTCCGGGGCGTTGTCTTTATGCCATATTGGCCGCTGGCCCAATAAGAATGGGCGCCAACAGCTATGAATTAAATAGCAAGCCTGGCCGTGCCGGCCTTCACCTTCAGCCGCCAGGCGTGCAGCAGCGGCTCGGTGTAGCCGCTCGGCTGCTCCAGGCCCTTGAAGACCAGGTCGCAGGCGGCCTTGTAGGCGGCCGAGGTTTCGAAGTTCCCCGCCATGTTCTTGTACAGAGGGTCGCCGGCGTTCTGCTTGTCCACCACGGCGGCCATGCGTTCAAAGGTTTCCTTGACTTGTGCCTTGGTGACCACACCATGGAGCAGCCAGTTGGCGATGTGCTGGCTGGAGATGCGCAAGGTGGCACGGTCCTCCATCAGGCCGACGTTGTGGATGTCGGGCACCTTGGAGCAGCCCACGCCCTGGTCGATCCAGCGCACCACATAGCCGAGGATGCCTTGGGCGTTGTTATCAAGCTCCTGCTGCTTCTCGGCGGGCGTCCATTGGGCGTCGGGCGAAACCGGCACCATCAGCAGCTCGGGCAGCAGGCGGGCGATTTCGGACCGCAGGTCGACCTTCTTCTCGGTTTCCTTCTGCACCGCAGCCACATTGACCTGGTGGTAGTGCAGCGCATGCAGCGTCGCGGCCGTGGGCGAAGGGACCCAGGCGGTGTTGGCGCCGGCCTGCGGGTGCGAGATCTTGGCCTTGAGCATGTCGGCCATCAGGTCGGGCATGGCCCACATGCCCTTGCCGATCTGGGCGCGGCCGCGCAGGCCGCAGGCCAGCCCCACCAGCACGTTGCTGCGTTCGTAGGCACTGAGCCAGGCGCTGATTTTCATGTTGCCCTTGCGAATCATCGGGCCGGCGTACATGGCGGTGTGCATCTCGTCGCCGGTGCGATCCAGGAACCCGGTGTTGATGAAGGCCACGCGACTGGCGGCGGCGGCGATGCACGCTTTCAGGTTGACGCTGGTGCGACGTTCTTCGTCCATGATGCCCAGCTTGACGGTGCTGTCGGGCAGGCCCAGCATTTTTTCGACGCGGCTGAAGAGTTCGGCTGCAAAAGCGACTTCGGCCGGGCCGTGCATCTTGGGCTTGACGATGTAGACCGAGCCCTTGCGCGAGTTCTTGATGCCTTTCTTGCCCTTGCGCTGGAGGTCGTGAATCGCAATCGTGGTGGTGATCACTGCGTCCAGGATGCCCTCGGGAATCTCGCGGGTGGTGCCGTCGGCCGCGGTGTACAGCACGGCCGGGTTGGTCATCAGGTGGCCGACATTGCGCACAAACATCAGCGAGCGGCCATGCAGCGTGACGGGTTTGCCCTTGGGAGAGGCGTATTCCCGGTCCGGGTTCAGGCCGCGCGTGAAGGTCTTGCCGTCCTTGGTGACGCTTTCGGTCAGCGTGCCCTGCAAGATGCCGAGCCAGTTGCTGTAGGCCAATACTTTGTCGTCAGCATCCACCACCGCGACGGAATCTTCCAGGTCCATGATGGTGGACAGCGCAGCCTCTATCACCAGGTCGCTCACGCCGGCAGCATCCGTCTTGCCGATGGGCGTGCCGCGGTCAATACGGATGTCGATGTGCAGGCCGTTGTGCTGCAGCAGCACTGACGACGGCGTGGAGGCCTTGCCCTGGAAGCCGATGAACTGACTGGCGTCTTCCAGCGTCGTTGTCTTGCCGCCCTTGAGCGTGACGACGAGCTTGCCGCCCTTCACTGCATAGGCGGTCGAGTCGATGTGCGAGCCTTTTTTCAGTGGTGCGGTGCGGTCCAGCACATAACGCGCGTACTCGATCACCTTGGCGCCGCGCACCGGGTTGTAGCCCTTGCCCTTCTCGGCGCCGCCGCTTTCGGGAATCGCGTCGGTGCCGTACAGCGCGTCATACAGCGAGCCCCAGCGGGCATTAGCCGCGTTGAGTGCGTAGCGGGCGTTCAGGATGGGCACCACCAGTTGCGGGCCTGCCTGTTTGGCGAGTTCGGCATCGACATTGTCGGTGGTGATGGTGACCTTTTTCGGCTGAGGCACGAGGTAGCCCGTCTTTTCCAGAAAGGCGCGATAGGCTTTCATGTCGGCAATCGGTCCGGGATTGGCTTTGTGCCAGGCATCCATCTCGCTCTGCAGGCGATCGCGTTCGGCCAGCAGGGCGATGTTTTTCGGTGCCAGGTCGGCAACGATGGCATCAAAGCCCTTCCAGAACGAAGCGCGGTCCACGTCGGTACCGGGCAAAACCTGCTCGTCCACAAAACGTTGCAGTACCGTCGCCACCTGCAGGCGGTGGAGGGATGTGCGTGGCGTTGTTGTCATGGTGAAACCTCAGAAAAAGAAAAGTAAAAAATGAAGGGAAAAATAAAAATCAGGAGGCTGATACAGACGGGAAAAATTCCAGCACTTCGCGCAAGCTGGTGCCGGTGCGCGCCGGCTGCGTGCCCAGCTCTTCAAATGGCTGGGCGTAACGGTTGACCCACAGCGTCTGGTAGCCGTACCAGGTTGCCGCCAGTGCATCCCAGCTGTTGCAGCTGACAAAGGCGATCTGCCGCGCCGGCAGGCCGGCGGCCTGCGGCCCGAGGGCATAGGCGTCCGGATGGGTCTTGTATTTGCGGATGCTGTCCACGCTGAGCACATGGTCGAGCAAGCCCTCCAGCCCGGCGGACTTGACGGCAACATCCAGCATTCCCGGGTCGCCATTGGACAGGATGCCGGTGACGATGCCGCGTTCTCTCAGCGCCTGTAGCACCTCCCGGGTTTCCGGAAAAGCCGACAGGTGTCTGTACTGGTTCATCAGCCGCTCTTCGGCCGCGGTGCCCAGGTCCAGACCCAGGCGTTTGCAGGCATAACGCAGGCCGGCACGCGTGAGCTCCCAGAACGGTTGGTAGAACTCGCCGTTGTTGCTGGTGGTCACCAGCCGGGTGTATTCAATCTGCTTGTCGCGCCAAAGAATACCCAATGCCTGCCCCTGGCCGGGAAACAGCTGCTCCGCGAGCAGGCCGACGCTGTACACATCAAACAGCGTGCCATAAGCATCAAAGAGAACAGCCCGCGGCACCACGTGCCCGGTTTTGGGTTTTTCCATAACCTCAACTGTATTTGATACTTCAATAGTGATTAATCAATCAAAAAGTTAATTATCAATGACATTTAAGAGTGTAATGATGCCTGAACGCTAGCATTTGCCCAGAAAAACAGCCTCTGCAGGCACTGTCTATCTACCGTGCCCAGCGCAGTACCAGAGGATCGAGTCGCTTGGCGGCGGCAATCAAGCCCGCCCGCGTCTGCGGATGCAGCGCCGGCAGGGGATGACGCGGCGCTTCGCAGGCGATCACGCCGCCTTCTTTCATGAGCGTCTTGGCGGCCAGCAGCCCTGCCTGGCGGTTTTCGTAGTTGATCAGTGGCAGCCACTGCTGGTAAAGGGCATAGGCCTTGTCGTGGTCGCCGGCACGATGTGCCTCGATGATGGGGCGAATACCGTCAGGGTAGCCGCCGCCGGTCATGGAGCCGGTGGCGCCGGCGTCCAGGTCGGGCAGCAGGGTGATGGCTTCTTCTCCGTCCCACGGACCTTCCACGGCGGCGCCGCCCAGACGGATCAGCTCGCGCAGCTTGGCTGCGGCGCCGGCGGTTTCGATCTTGAAATAGGCAATGTGTTCGATCTCGCGTGCCATGCGCGCGAGGAAAGCGGCCGAAAGCACGGTGCCGCTGGCCGGGGCGTCCTGAATCATGATGGGAATGCTCACGGCATCCGACAGGCGCGCATAAAACTCGTAAATCTGCTGCTCGCTCACGCGAAAGGTCGCACCGTGATACGGCGGCATGACCATCAGCATGGCGGCGCCCATGTCCTGCGCGCGGCGGCTGCGCTCCGCACAGATCTTTGTGCCGAAATGGGTGGTGGTGACGATCACGGGCACACGGCCGGCCACATGTTCGAGGATGGTGCGGGTGAGGATTTCGCGCTCGTCGTCCGAAAGAACGAATTGCTCGGAGAAGTTGGCCAGGATGCAGATGCCGTCAGAGCCGGCATCGATCATGAAGTCGATGCAGCGTTTCTGGCTGTCCAGGTCCAGCTCGCCGGTCTCGGTGAACGTGGTGGGGGCAACGGGGAAGATGCCGCGGTAGCGCGGGTGGCGGAGCGTGGTCATTTGGTCTGGATCAGGTTGAAGAGAATGCAGTGTTCACTGATTGAATGATTCACTGGTTTAGTGGGAATGACGGGGAACTTCGGAGCCGCGGCAGCCGATGAGGAAGTCGAAATCGCAGCCTTCATCGGCCTGCAGAACGTGGTCAACATACAGGCGCTGGTAGCCGCCACGCATGCCTGCGGGGGCCTTCTCCAGGGCGGCAAGGCGTTCAGCCAGTTCGGCATCGCTGATGTCCAGGTGCAGGCGGCCAGCATCGCAGTCGAGCTCGATCCAGTCGCCGTCGCGTACCGCGGCCAGCGGCCCGCCGGCCGCCGCTTCTGGCGCCACATGCAGCACAACAGTGCCGTAAGCGGTGCCGCTCATACGTGCGTCCGAGATGCGCACCATGTCCTTGACACCCTGGCGCAGCAGCTTGGGCGGCAGCCCCATGTTGCCGACCTCGGCCATGCCGGGGTAGCCCTTGGGGCCGCAATTTTTCATCACCATGACGCAGCTGGCATCGATGTCGAGGTTTTCGTCGACGATGCGTTCCTTGTAATGCTCCAGGTTCTCGAACACAACCGCGCGGCCACGGTGCTTGAGTAGCTCCGGTGATGCCGCAGAAGGTTTCAGAACCGCGCCGCGCGGCGCCAGGTTGCCGCGCAATATGCAGATGCCGCCGTCGGCGATCAGCGGGTTGTCGAGTGGGCGGATCACTTCGTCGTTGTACTGCGGGGCTTCACGCACGTTGTCCCATATCGACTGGCCATTCACGGTGAGCGCATGGGGGTGGGGCAGGAGCTTGTTTTCACCCAGGCGGCGCAACACCGCGGGCAGACCGCCGGCGTAGTAGAACTCTTCCATCAGGAAACGGCCGGAAGGCTGCAGATCAACAATGGTGGGCGTGTTCCGGCCAATGCGTGTCCAGTCCTCCAGGTCCAGGTGCACACCGATGCGGCCCGCAATGGCCTTGAGGTGGATCACCGCGTTGGTGGAACCGCCAATGGCGGCGTTGACACGGATCGCATTTTCGAAAGCTTCGCGCGTGAGGATTTTCGACAGCGTCAGGCCTTCGCGCGCCATCGCCACTGCGCGAGCGCCCGACATCTGCGCCAGCACGTAACGCCGCGCGTCAACGGCGGGAATGGCGGCGTTGTGCGGCAGCGAGGTGCCCAGGGCTTCCGCCATGCAAGCCATGGTGGAGGCTGTCCCCATGGTGTTGCAGGTGCCGGCCGAGCGCGACATGCCGCCCTCGGCCGCCAGGAACTGGTGCAGCTGGATTTCGCCCGCTTTCAACGACTCGTGCAGCTGCCACACGGCGGTACCCGAACCGATGTTCTTGCCTTCAAGCTTGCCGTTGAGCATGGGCCCGCCGGTCACCACAATGGCCGGAATGTCACAGCTCGCAGCCCCCATCAGCAGCGCGGGCGTGGTCTTGTCGCAGCCGACGAGGAGCACCACGGCGTCAATCGGGTTGCCGCGAATCGCTTCCTCCACGTCCATGCTGGCGAGGTTGCGCGTGAGCATGGCCGTGGGGCGCAGGTTCGACTCGCCGTTGGAGAACACCGGAAACTCGACCGGAAAACCGCCGGCCTCGGAAATGCCGCGTTTCACATGTTCGGCGACTTTGCGGAAGTGGGCGTTGCAGGGGGTGAGCTCCGACCAGGTGTTGCAGATGCCGATGATGGGGCGGCCATCGAACTCATGGTCGGGAATGCCCTGGTTCTTCATCCAGCTGCGGTACATGAAACCGTTTTTGTCGGCCGATCCGAACCATTCAGTGGAGCGTAGTTTTCGCTTGGTGTTTGTCATGAGAGGTAGTGGTCAATTGATTTCAGGAAGATTTGGTTCGGCGGCTCGTCAGCAGGCGCTGCAGCAGGCAGAAAACGAACAGCAGGGCTCCGACGACAATGCGTGTCCACCAGGAGCTCAGGGTGCCGTCGAAGGAAATCAGGGTCTGGATGATCCCGAGCATCAGCACGCCGAACAGCGTGCCGGCCACATAACCCACGCCGCCGGTGAGCAGCGTGCCGCCGATGACCACCGCGGCTATGGCGTCGAGCTCCATGCCGACAGCATGCAAGCCGTAGCCCGAGAGCATGTAGAAGGTGAAGACCACGCCTGCCAGCGCCGAGCAAAACCCGGAGAGCGTGTACACCCCCACCAGCGTGGCACGTACCGGCAGGCCCATCAGCAGCGCCGACTGTTCGCTGCCTCCAATCGCGTAAACAGTGCGACCGAACGACGTGCAGTGTGCAATGAACACCGCCGCCAGCAGCACGGCAATGGCGATCACCGCACCAACGGAAAGCGAGGCGCCCTCCCACAGGGAAACGCGCCACTGCGAGAGCTCTGAATAAAACTCGTTGGTCATGCTGATCGAGTCGACGCTGATCAGGTAGCACAGACCACGCGCGAGAAACATGCCGGCCAGCGTCACGATGAAAGGCTGCAGGCGGAAGCGCTCGATCAGAAAACCCATGAAAGCGCCGAAGGCCGCCCCCATGAGGAGCACCAGCGGAATCACCAAGGCCGGGCTCCAGCCGCGGTGTTCCACCAGCGAAGCGGAGACCATGGTGGTCAGCGCTATCACCGAGCCGACCGACAGGTCGATGCCGCCGGAAAGAATGACAAAGGTCATTCCCACCGCGACGACGATCAGGAAGGCGTTGTCTACCAGCAGGTTGAGGAAGACCTGTGCCGAGAAAAAACCGCTGTAAAGCACCGAGCCCATGGTCGCCATGGCCATGAACAATGAAATGGTGGCCACCAGCGGCAGGTATTTGGGGTTGAAGCGAGACACCGCCGAACGCTCCGGCTGTTTGGGTGCGCTCGCTGCCGCTGGGGTGGTCACGGCCCCGCTCATGACAACATCTCAC
Organism: Polaromonas sp.; assembly: GCF_049790275.1. Taxonomy (GTDB): domain Bacteria; phylum Pseudomonadota; class Gammaproteobacteria; order Burkholderiales; family Burkholderiaceae_C; genus Polaromonas. The sequence continues at coordinate 54,623 of NZ_JBAQYR010000010.1, read as the reverse complement.
GCGCTGCCGGCCGGCGCACCCAGGTGCCGACCTGAGCGCGGAACTCTGGCGATTGCAGCAGCATCACGACAAACACCACCACGGCCTTGACCACCAGGTTGATCTCGGGCGGAACGCCCAGGGAGTAGATGGCATAGGTCAGGGTCTGGATGATCAGGGCGCCGATCACGCTGCCTACCAGGCTGAAGCGTCCACCGGTGAGGGCGGTTCCGCCCAGCGTCACGGCCAGGATGGCGTCGAGCTCGAGCAGCTGGCCGGCATTGTTGCCGTCGGCGCTTTTGACGTTGGAGCTGATCAACAAACCAGCAATGCCGGCACACAGGCCGCAGAAGGCATAGGCGGCAATGATCAGTCGCCGGGCCTGTACGCCGGCCACGCGGGCCGCTGTCGGGTTGATGCCGACTGCCTGGACGAACAGACCCAGGGCCGTACGCGTCACAGCCAGATAAAGCGCAGCGAACACCGTTGCGGCAATGAACAGCGAGAACGGCAAGCCCAGGAGGTAGCCGCCGCCCAGGAAGAAGAAGGGGGCGTAGTAGATGGTAATGATCTGCCCATCGGTGATCAGCTGTGCGATACCGCGGCCCGCCACCATGAGGATCAGCGTGGCAATGATCGGTTGCATGCCAACCCTGGCGACCAGCAGGCCATTCCACAGTCCGCAAAGGAATGCGATACCCAGCGCCGCCAGAATCGCCAGAGGCATCGGGAAACGGCTCACGCTTCCCGACACCGAACCGCCTATCATCCAGGCGGCCACTGCGGCCGCAATGGCTACCACGGCGCCCACGGAAATATCGATGCCGCGCGTGGCAATCACCATCGTCATACCCAGCGACACCAGCACCAGCGGCGCTGCGCGGTTGAGAATGTCGATCAGGCTGCCGTAGAGGTGGCCGTTGCGCCACTCGATGTGCAAAAAGCTGGCGTTAAAAGCCGTGTTCACCACCAGCAACAGCACCAGTGTGAGCAGGGGCCAGGCCAGGCGGTGCCGCAGCAACGCAGCAAGGGGGGAGTGGGAAGCTTCAGACATGTTCAGAGGCAATCAGTTCATAGACGGTGTCTTCGCTGCTGCCCGCGGGCAGTTCGCCAACCTTGCGCCGGTCGCGCAGCACGACGATGCGGTGCGCCACCCGCACCACCTCGTTCATTTCGGAAGAGATGAAGACCACGGCCATGCCGGCCTGCGCCAATCGCAGGATCTGTTCCATGATTTCCTGCTTGGCAGCAACGTCGATGCCGCGCGTCGGTTCGTCGAGGATCAGCAGACGCGGTTCGGTTGCGAGCCAGCGCGCGATCATGGCTTTTTGCTGGTTGCCGCCCGACAGCAGGCCGATGGGCGTGTCCACACTCGCGGTCTTGATGCCCATCGCCTGGACAAAACGTTCAGCCAGTGCGGTCTGCTCGGCCCGTGAAAGAAAGCGTCGCATGCCCATGCGGGCCTGCAGGGCCAGCGCGATGTTTTCGCGCAGCGACAGCTCGGCCACGATGCCATCGGTCTTGCGCTCTTCCGGGCACAGTGCCAGGCCGTGGCGGATCGCATCGGCGGGGCTGGAAAAAGTGACCACCTGGCCGTCGATCCTGAGCGCGCCGCGATCGGGCGTCTCCAGGCCGAACAACAGTCGGGCCAGTTCCGTGCGCCCTGCACCCAGCAACCCGGCCAGGCCCACCACCTCGCCGGCACGTACACGCAGGTCCAGCGGCTGCAACTGGCCGGCCTGCCCCAGGCCTTCGGCTTGCAGCAGTGCCGGCAACGCGTCATCAAACGGCGGAGGTGCCGCGGCAGCTGCGGATTGCGCGGCCAGTTCCCGGCCGAGCATGGCCGCGATCAGTGCCTGGGGTCCCAGTTCGCTGGCCCGCCATTCGCCAACCCAGGTGCCGTTGCGCAGGACGGTGATGCGGTCCGACACGGCATAGACCTGGTTGAGAAAGTGGGTCACAAAAACGATGGCGAGTCCGCCGTCGCGCAAGCGGCGCAGCACCTCAAAGAGTTTCTGCACCTCGTCGTCGTCCAGGCTGGAGGTCGGCTCGTCGAGAATCAGCACTTTCGATTCGATGCTGATGGCGCGCGCTATCGCCACCAGTTGCTGCACGGCAACCGGGTAGCTGGACAGCAGGCGCGTGACGTCGATGTCCAGGCCGATGCGGCTGACCAGCTCGTGCGCGCGGCGGTTCAATGTGGCCCAGTCGATGCGGTAGCCCTGCGCCATGCCGTGCCGTGGATAGCGGCCTGCAAAAATGTTTTCTGCCACTGACAGGTTGGGGCAGAGATTGACTTCCTGGTAGACCGTGCTGATACCCAGCTTCTGCGCGGCCAGAGGCGAGCTGGGCCACACTGGCTGGCCGGCGAGCAGCATGTGTCCGCCGCTGGCTTCCAGCACGCCGGTGAGCACCTTGATCAGCGTGGATTTGCCCGCACCGTTTTGCCCCATCAACGCATGTATTTCACCAGGGTACAGGCGCAAGCGCACGTCGTGCAGTGCCGGGATGCCGGCAAACTGCTTGTGGATACCCGTGAGTTCGAGCACGGGCTGGGGACCGGCCTGGGTCATGGGGCAAGCTCCGCGCCATGCGCTGCGGTATTTGCCTTCGGAGTGGCCGGGCAGCTCATGCCTTGTTCTTGTTGTAGACGTCGACAAACACCGCGGCCAGCAGCACCACGCCCTTGATGACCTGCTGGTAATCGATGCCGACGCCGAGGATGGACATGCCGTTGTTCATCACACCCATCACGAAGGCGCCTATCACTGCCCCCATGACCTTGCCCACACCGCCCGAGGCTGAAGCCCCGCCGATGAAGCAGGCGGCGATCACGTCCAGCTCGAAACCCAGGCCGGCTTTGGGTGTGGCCGTGTTCAGGCGTGCGGCGAACACCAGGCCCGCCAGCGCTGCCAGCACGCCCATGTTGACGAAGGTGTAAAAGGCCAGACGCTCGGTTTTGATGCCCGACAGCTTGGCGGCCTTTTCGTTGCCGCCCAGGGCATAGACCCGCCGGCCTATGGTCGTGCGGCTGGTGACGAAGTCGAACAGGAAGATCAGCAGCGCCATCACGATCAGCACGTTGGGCAGGCCTTTGTACGAAGCCAGCAGGTAACTGAAATAAACCAGCAATGCGGCAAACACAGCTGTCTTCGTGAAGAAGATGACCGCAGGTTCGGCCTGGATGCCGTGCTTGAGCTGGTTCGCCCGACCGCGCAGGCCTGCCACTGCCAGCAGGCCCGCCACAGCCACGCCCAGCAGCAGGGAAGTCATGCGCAGGCCTTCCGCGTTCAGCAGGTCGGGCATGAAGCCGGAGCTGAGCATCTGGAAGGAGTCGGGGAAGGGGCCCACCGACTGTCCCTGCAGCAGCGCCAGCGCCAGCCCCTTGAACACCAGCATGCCCGCGAGGGTGACAATGAAGGAGGGAATGCGGAAGAAGGCGATGAACCAGCCCTGGGTGGCGCCTATCAGTGCGCCGCAGGCAAGGCACAACAGCGAGGCGGGCACAAAATGCCACTCGTACTGCACCATCAGAACGGCTGCCAGGGCGCCTATGAAGCCGCACACCGATCCCACCGACAGGTCGATGTGCCCCGCCACAATGACCATCAGCATGCCCAGCGCCATGATGACGATGTAGCTGTTCTGCAGCACGAGATTGGTGAGGTTGAGGGGCTGCATCAGCGTGCCCTCGGTCATGTACTGGAAAAAGGCCATGATGGCCACCAGCGTGATCAGCATGCCGTACTCGCGGAAGTTGTGCTTCAGGTAGTCGAGCGGCGATTTGTCGCCGTTTGAAACTGCCTCGGCAGGCTGGGTGGTGGCGTCGGGGTGTTTGTTGTTCATCTTCTCAGCTCGCTTTCACGATCGCTCGCATGATCTTTTCCTGGGAGGCTTCCGCAGTCGGCATTTCGGCGATGAACCGGCCCTCGTTCATCACGTAGATGCGATCCGACATGCCCAGCAACTCGGGCATTTCCGAGGAAATGAAGACCACACATTTCCCCTCGGCCGCGAGCTGGGCGATAAGGGTGTAGATCTCGTACTTGGCTCCCACGTCGATGCCGCGCGTGGGTTCATCGAGGATGAGAACCTCGGGGTTGGTGAAAAGCCATTTGCTGAGCACCACTTTCTGCTGGTTACCGCCCGAGAGGTTGACGGCTTTTTGCCCGACGCCCGAGCAGCGGATGCGAAGTTTGTCCCGGTAACGCTGCGCGACCTGGTATTCACGGCCACTGTTGATCACGGCCGCGGTTGAAACACCGTCGAGATTGGCCAGCGACACATTGAACTGGATGTCTTCCCCGAGTACTAGGCCATTGCCCTTGCGATCCTCGGTGACATAGGCCAGGCCATGGCGAACGGCTTTCTCCACTGTGCTCACGTCGATGGCTTTGCCATACAGCAGCACCTGGCCGTTGATCCGGTGTCCCCATGAGCGGCCAAAAATACTCATCGCCAGCTCGGTGCGCCCGGCGCCCATCAACCCGGCGATGCCGACGATCTCGCCGCGGCGCACCTGGAGGTTGACGCCCTTGATGAACTGCCTGTCGGTGTGCAGCGGGTGGTGGACATTCCAGTCGCGCACTTCAAACACGGTCTCGCCGATTTGCGGCTGGCGTGGGGGGTAGCGATCAGCCATTTCCCTGCCCACCATGCCGCGAATCACGCGGTCTTCGCTGACGGTGTCGGCGCGGCAGTCGAGTGTTTCCACCGTGCTGCCGTCGCGCAGGATGGTGATGGCGTCCGCCACGCGCGAAATCTCGTTGAGCTTGTGCGAAATCAGGATGCAGGTGATGCCCTGGCCCTTGAGCTCGAGCAGCAGGTCCAGCAGCGCCTGGCTGTCGGTTTCGTTGAGGCTGGCCGTGGGTTCGTCGAGGATGAGCAGCTTCACCTGCCGGGACAGCGCCTTGGCGATTTCCACCAGCTGCTGCTTGCCCACGCCGATGTCGGTGATCAACGTGGCTGGCGACTCCTTGAGGCCCACTTTTTTCAGCAGGGCCTGCGTCTTGCTGTGGGCGGCCATCCAGTCGATCACGCCGTGTTTTGCGGTTTCCTTGCCCAGAAAGATGTTTTCCGCAATCGACAGCAAAGGCACCAGTGCCAGCTCCTGGTGGATGATGATGACGCCCAGCTGCTCGCTGTCATGGATGCCCATGAAGCGGCGCTCCTGTCCGTCGTAGACAATCTCGCCACTGTAGGAGCCGTGCGGATGGACGCCCGAAAGCACTTTCATCAAGGTCGATTTGCCGGCGCCGTTTTCGCCGACGAGGGCGTGGATTTCACCGGCGCGAACGCGCAGGTTGACTTTGTCCAGCGCGACCACCCCCGGAAAGGTTTTGCGGATGTCGCGCATCTCGAGAATCGTTTCCAATGCCTGTCCTTTGGTGCAAAAGTGGTTCGCACCTTTGAGCGCAGACGGTCCCGTGCCTCGCGGCGCGGGACCGTCTGCTTCAACGGGTTACTTGATCTGCGACTCTTTGTAGTAACCGCTGCCTATCAGTACCTTGTTCCAGTTGGAAGCATCCACTGCCACCGGCTTGAGCAGGTAGGAGGGCACCACCTTCACGCCGTTGTTGTAGGTCTTGGTGTCATTGATCTCGGGTTGCTTGCCGGAGAGCGTGGCGTCCACCATGTTGGCCGTCACCTTGGCCAGCTCGCGCGTGTCCTTGAACACGGTGGAGTACTGCTCGCCCTTCAGGATGGATTTGACCGAGGGGATTTCCGCGTCCTGGCCGCTGACCACCGGGCAGGGTTGCTGCGCCGTGCAGTAACCCACACCTTTGAGGGAGGACAGGATGCCGATGGACAGGCCGTCGTACGGTGACAGCACTGCGTGGATCTTGTCTTTACCGTAATAGGCCGACAGCAGGTTGTCCATGCGCGCCTGCGCCACCGAACCGTCCCAGCGCAAGGTGCCCACCTTGTTCATGCCCATCTGCTTGCTGCGCACCACCAGTTTTCCGCTGTCGATGTAGGGCTTGAGCACACTCATGGCGCCGTCGTAGAAGAAAAAGGCGTTGTTGTCGTCGGGCGATCCGCCGAAGAGCTCGATGTTGAAGGGCCCCTTGCCCTGCTTCAGCCCCAGCTTGTCGACAATGGACGTGGCCTGCAGCACGCCGACCTGGAAGTTGTCGAAAGTGGCGTAGTAGTCCACGTTTTTCGAACCCTTGATCAGCCGGTCGTAAGCGATGACCTTGACGCCCTTGTCGGCCGCGTTCTGCAACGCCTTGGACAGCGTGGTGCCGTCGATGGAGGCGATCACCAGCACTTTCACGCCCTTGGTGATCATGTTCTCTATCTGGGCCAGCTGGTTCGGGATGTCGTCGTCAGCGTACTGCAGATCGGTCTTGTAGCCGCGTTCCTTGAGCACCTTGACCATGTTGTCGCCGTCGGCGATCCAGCGGGCCGAGGACTTGGTCGGCATCGAAATGCCGATGCTGCCCTTGTCTTGCGCCCAGGCCGCTGGCGCGATGCCGACAGTGCTCAGGACGAGGCCGGCCAGCGCGGCTTGAAGAAATGTACGCTTCATGAAGTTGTCTCCTTGGAATGTTGGGGGGTGCGCCCCAGTATCAGGCGCACCGTCGGGAATGCAGATCAGTACTTACGCTTGGGGAATTCCTTGGCGGCTACTTCCATCGGAAAAATGCCTTCTTCGGTAACGATACGTTTCTGAACCGGTTTGCCGGCCTTGATGTCCTTCACGGCTGACATCAGCTGCGGGCCCAGCAGTGGGCTGCATTCCACCGACACATTGAGCTTGCCGGCGATCATGGCTTCGAAGGCGCCCTTCACGGCGTCGATCGAGATGATGGTGATGTCCTTGGCCGGCTTCATGCCTGCTTCTTCAATGGCCTGGATCGCGCCTATGGCCATGTCGTCGTTGTGCGCGAAAAGTACATTGATCTTCTTGCCTTCGGCCTTGAGGAAGGCTTCCATCACTTCCTTGCCCTTGGCGCGGGTGAAGTCGCCGGTCTGCGAACGGATGATCTTGAATTTGGGGTCGGCCTTGATGATTTCTTCAAAACCCTTCTTGCGGTCGATGGCAGGTGCCGAGCCGACAGTGCCCTGCAGTTCCACGATGTTGACCTGGCCGCTCGTGCCTTTCATTTTTTCAACCAGCCAGCGGCCTGCCTTGCGGCCTTCTTCCACAAAGTCGGAACCCATGAAGGAGACATACAGCGAGGTGTCCTTGGTGTTCACCGCGCGGTCGGTCAGCACGACGGGGATCTTGGCGGCCTTGGCTTCACGCAGCACGGTTTCCCAGCCCGACTCGACCACCGGCGAGAACGCGATCACATCCACTTTCTGCGCAATGAAGGAGCGGATCGCCTTGATCTGGTTCTCCTGTTTCTGCTGGGCATCGGAGAACTTGAGCTCGATACCGGCCTCCTTGGCTGCCGATTTGATCGACTCGGTGTTGGCGGTACGCCATTCGCTTTCTGCACCGACCTGGCTGAAGCCCAGCACAATGGGTTTCTGGGCCAGGACCGAGGCCGGCAGCAGTCCGGCAAGGGGGGCGCAGGCAAGTGCGGCAGCGAGGGTGCGACGGTTCAGCTTCATATTGTCTCCTTGGTTGAAATAAAAACTAACAGCTCTCTGGTGATCTTCAGTGACTCAGGCTAGCACGTAGCCGGTCTTGACAGTGGTATAAAACTCCGCGGCATAGCGACCCTGTTCACGCGAGCCATAACTTGACCCTTTGCGTCCGCCAAACGGCACGTGGAAATCGACGCCGGCGGTGGGCAGGTTGACCATGGTCATGCCGACCTCGGCGTGACGCCTGAAATGCGTGGCGTGTTTGAGCGAGGTGGTGCAAATGCCCGCGCACAGGCCGAACGGCGTGTCGTTGGCCAAAGCCAGCGCGTGTTCATAGTCGTCGGCGCGCAATACGCAGGCGATGGGCCCGAAAATTTCTTCGCGCGCGACGCGGTGTTCCGGCCGGGCCAGGAACAGCGCGGGGCTCATGTAGTGCCCGGGTGTCGGGCGTTCCAGCAACTCGCCGCCCCAGACATGCTCGGCACCTTCGTTACGCGCGATGTCCAGATAGGACTGATTCTGTTCAAGCTGGCCGCGGTCAACCACCGGCCCGATATCGATGCCGCGCTCCAGCGCGTGGCCGACCTTGAGCCCTGCCAGACGGTTGCGCAACCGGGCAACAAATGCGTCATGCACCGGCTCTTCAACAATCAGGCGGCTCGATGCCGTGCAGCGCTGGCCGGTGGAGAAGTAGGAGCCTTGCACCGCGCATTCGATGGCCTGGTCGAGATCGGCGTCAGCCAGAACCACCAGTGGATTTTTGCCGCCCATTTCCAGTTGCACCTTGGCGCGGCGTGCGGCGGCGGACTGGAGAATGCGCTCGCCGGTGGCCATGGAACCGGTGAAGCTCAAGGCATTCACCAGGGGATGGTCCACCAGCGTTTGCCCGACTTCGCGGCCGCTGCCCATGACCAGATTGAAGACACCGGCCGGGAGCCCACAGCGGCTGATGATTTCTGCCAGCGCCCAACCGCAGGTGGGCACCAGCTCGGCAGGCTTGAAGACCACGGTATTGCCATAGGCCAGTGCGGGTGCAATTTTCCAGGCCGGTATGGCAAAAGGGAAATTCCATGGCGCAATGATTCCCACCACGCCGACGGGTTCCCGGGTGACGTCGACCTGGATGCCCGGCCGGACCGAGGCCATGGTCTCCCCGGGAATGCGCAGCGCTTCACCCGCGAAGAATTTGAAGATCTGCCCGGCGCGCGCCACCTCGCCAATGCCTTCCGGCAGCGTTTTCCCTTCTTCCCTTGCCAGCAGCATGCCCAGCTCGTCCTTGCGCGCCAGGATTTCATTGCCTATCTGGTCGAGGACGTCGGCGCGACGCTGCGGGGTGCTGTGGCTCCAGTGCGGCAGGGCATCGGCTGCGGCGCGGATCGCCAGTTCGGTCTGGTTGCGGTCGGCCCGTGCGTACTCGGCCACCACTTCCCGGGTATCCGAAGGGTTTTCGCTGGTCCCGGTGGTGGTACCGGTTTCCCAACGGCCATTGATGTAGTGCCGGGCACTTTGCTGCATCTCGCCAAACTTCATGAAAGCCTCTTTTTCATATCGGCCTGCAGTCTAGGATTGATTTTGATATCAATCCAATCGTTTTTTTGACAAAATGCATATCAATCCATGCATTCTGGAAAACCCGATGAGCACTTACAACCACTGGTTCATACGCGCACGGCTCAAAACCCGGCAATTGCTGCTGCTGGTTGCCCTGGCTGAGGAGGGCAATATCCATCGCGCCGCGCAGGTGCTCAGCATGACGCAGCCCGCCGCCTCCAAGCTGCTCAAGGATCTGGAAGACGTTCTGGAAGTACCACTGTTCGAGCGCCTGCCCAGGGGCATGCGGCCGACCTGGTACGGCGAAACCATGATCCGGCACGCACGGATGGCGCTGGCCAGCCTGAACCAGGCGCACGACGAGCTCACCGCGCTCAAGACCGGTCACTTCGGGCAGGTCGGCATAGGCGCGATCACTTCGCCCGGGCTGGCCCTGCTGCCGCCGGCGGTCGCCCTCGTCAAGCAGGAACATCCGAGCCTGCGTATTTCACTGGACATCGAAACCAGCCCGGTGCTGCTGGAGCGGCTGGAGCAGGGCAAGCTCGACATCCTCGTGGCGCGCCTGTTTGCCGAGCACGACAAGACGAACCTGCGCTACGAACCCCTGACCGAGGAACCGGTGTGCGCCGTGGCGCGGCCGGGGCACCCGCTGCTGGGCATGACGGGCCTGACCCTGCGCGACGTGGTGGCGGCCGGCTGGATTGTGCCGCCTGCGGGCAGTGTGCTGAGGCACCGGTTCGAGCTGATGTTCCAGGAAGACGGGCTCGCACCGCCCATCAACGTGATCGAGTCATCGGCACTGCTTTTCATCACGCGTATGCTGCAGCAAAGCGACATGGTGGCGGTGCTTGCGGCCGATGTGGCGCGGTATTACGCGGCGCATGGCATTGTTTCGGTGTTGCCGCTGGCCATGCCTTGCCACATGGACGCTTTTGGCATCATCACCCGCACCGACCGGCTGCCATCGCCCGCCGCCAAGGTCATGATGAAGGCGCTGAAAACCGCGAGCCTGACGCTTTACGGTCGCAAGCTGGAACTGGACTAAGGTCAGACCCAGCCGGCGTCCACCTTGAATTCCTGCGCGGTGCACATGGCGGCATCGTCGGAAGCGAGGAACAGCACCATGCGCGCGATGTCATGGGGCAGCAGCTTGTCGGGCAGACACTGGTTGCGCTGGATTTCCTTCTCGCCCTCGGCATCCAGCCAGAGCTTGATCTGCCGCTCGGTCATGACCCAGCCCGGCGACACGGTGTTGATGCGGATGCGGTCCTGGCCCAGCGTTTTCGCAAGTCCGCGCGTCAGGCCGTTCACCGAGGATTTGGCAACGGCGTAACAAGGGTAGCCGGCGCCCTTGCCTTGCCAGCCGGTCGAGCCCAGGTTGATGATGGACCCCGCGCCCAGCCGCTGCATGCCCGGCACCACCGACTGGATGGCGAAAAAGGCAGGCCGTTCATTGATCGCCATGCGCTCGTCGTAATAAGCCGGCGTGACCGACTCCAGGCTGTGCCGGTCGTCGCTGGCAACGTTGTTGACCAGTACCGAGAAGTCTCCCAGCGCCCCGGCCGCCTCGGTGATGGCTGCCTGCAGCGCGGCCACGTCCCGTACGTCGCAGACACGCCACCAGGGTGGCTCCTGCCCTGCCTGCACCAATTGCTGCACCAGCGCCTCACTGGCTTCCTTCGCGACATCAACAAAAGCCACACGGGCACCCTGCTGGGCGAAAGCAGCCACGATGGCAGCCCCTATGCCGCTTCCTCCGCCGGTGACAAAAACCGGGCGCTTGTTCAGGCTGGGAAATTGGGACAAGGTACCGCTTGCGGGCGCTGTGCGCGTGATGGGTGAGTTCGAATTGTTTAACATTGCAATTTATGTATCAATAAATATAAAAATAATAAGTTTCCAACATCACTATGCATTGATATGATCCACCGCGTCAAGAGGCCCCTTCGAACGGAACGGCGCATACGCACAGACCCGCAACTTGGAGACATGAGTGAGTCCGATTCCAGACAGCGCTGCAGGCACGGATCGACAGCCCCTGAGCACGCCGGTGCTGGGTACGGTTGAATGTGTCCATCCTGCCGGGGCGCGCCTGGGTGAGGGCGTGTTGTGGTCGCCGCGTGAACAAGCCCTCTATTGGGTGGACATTCTTGGGTGCCGCCTGCACCGTTACCACCCGGCCAGCGTCACGCGCACCACCTGGTCTTTTTCGGAAGAAATTTCCGCGCTGGCCGAACGGGCCCACGCGCCCGGCCTGATCGTGACCATGCGCCGCGGCTTCGCGCTGTTTGACCCCGCGGCCGACGGCGAACCGCACTATCTGCACCAGCCGGAGCCGGCGCTGCCGGGCAACCGTTTCAACGACGGCAAGTGTGATGCGCAAGGCCGCTTCTGGGGCGGGACCATGGACTTTGACTGCGTGGCGCCCACCGGTGCGCTTTACCGGTACGACCCGGACGGCCGCTGCACCCGTCACGACGAAGGTTTTGCCGTGACCAATGGTCCGACCTGGTCTGCCGATGGCCGTACCCTGTATTTCAACGACACGGTCAATGGCCGCATCCACGCGTATGACTTCGACAGCGCGGCGGGAACGCTTTCAAACAAGCGGCTTTGGCTGGCCTTTGCAGCCGGCGACGGTGTGCCCGACGGCATGACCACGGACGCCGCCGGCCGGCTGTGGATAGCCCACTGGGGCGGCGCCTGCATCAGCTGCCATGATCCCGTGAGCGCGCAGGAACTCTGCCGCGTGCCGTTGCCAACAAGCCATGTGACCAACTGCGCCTTTGGCGGGCCGGACTTGCGTACCCTCTTTATCACCACTGCCCGCAGCGGGCTCACGCCTGAACAACTTGCTGCCGAACCGCTGGCCGGTGGCCTGTTTGCCGCTGCCGTCGACAGCCCGGGGCTGCCTGCCGGCCTGTTCGGCGGCTGATCGCCGTGTTGCCCGCTGCACCCCAGATTGTTTTGTCCATGAAAGTTTTTCCATGACCGAATCCGCCCATCCTGTGGTCTGGCTGCGCCACGCCGGCCATCACCTGGGCCTGGTTCCCTCGCTGGGCGGCAGCGTGGCCGCCTGGCAACTCGACCGCCCGCAGGGCCGCCTCGACCTCTGGCGGCCATGGGACGGCAAGACAAGCGATCTTTACCAGACAGCCTCGTTTGCCATGGTGCCGTGGTCCAACCGCATCAGCGGCGGCGGCTTCACGCATGAGGGGCAGTTCCACGCCATGCGCCCGAACCGCGCCGGCGAGCCCTATCCCATCCACGGCGACGGCTGGCTGCAGCCCTGGCAGATTTCGCAGCCGGCCGCCGACACACTGGTGATGACGCTGACATCGCATCGCTTTGACGGCAACCCGTATGACTATGAAGCCATGCAGACTTTCCGGCTGGTGGAGGGCGGGCTGGACCAGCAAGTGCATGTGCGCCACCTCGGAGCAGAGCCGCTGCCTTACGGCCTGGGCGTGCACCCCTGGTTTCCCCGCACGCCGGCCACGCGGATCACTGCGCCGGTGCGGGGTCTCTGGCTCTGCGGCGACGACCCGCTGCCGGTTGCGCACACGACCCGTTTCCCGACGGGCTGGAACCTGAACGAGGGCGCGCCGGCCAACGGCCCGCTCATCGACAACGGCTACACCGGCTGGGGCGGCCAGGCCAGCATTGCCTGGCCCGAGCTGGGCCTGGAGCTCACGGCCCGCATGCCGGACTTCGAGCAGGACGGCGGCGCCGCGCAGCACTTCTGTCTGATCTACCGGCCCCCGCAGGGACCGGCTTTCTGTTTTGAGCCCATCACGCAACCTATCGACGCCTTTCATATGCCTGGCCAGCCCGGACTGCGTGTGCTCGGCCGGGGTGAACAGTTCTCGCTCAACATCCAGTGGCGTGTCGCGCCGCTCGCGACAGCAGCCTGAACTCCGGTACGCCCGCAGGCAGGGCTGCGGGCGATTTTCAAACCTGACCTGCCAGACGTCGTGCGGCTTCGAGCACGGGCTTGACATGGCGTTCGGTGTAGCGGTTGGCCGGCATGGTCAGCGTCAGCGCCCCGGCCAGCGTACCGTCGGCCTTGAATACCGGTGCCGAAATGCCGGCCACTTCGGCCAAGCGGTCGCCGACGGCCGTGTAGTACCCTTGCTCCCGGATTTTTGCGTAAAGTTGACGGTCTTTTTGGCTTCCAGCCCTTATTCCACAGGCGCCAAACGCTATCAAAATACGAGCGCCTGTGCCGCGGTCGGCCGGCAGCACATCGCCCGCACGGATGTGGTCGCGGATGGGATGGGGCGAGTCCACCCGGTACAGGCACAGGCGGGCTTCTCCCTGGCGAACATGGTAGGCCGCGCTTTCACCTGTGGCGGCGACCAGCTCGCGCAGCACAGGCAGCACCACCTGATCCAGCGAAAAAGAGGCGGCATACACGCCATGCAGACGGGCGACTTCGGCGCCGAGGGCATAACGTCCGTCGCCGAGTTTTTGTACCAGCCGCGCGTGTTCCAGCGAAGCCAGCAACCGGAGCGCCGTGCTTTTATACAGTTGCGTGCGCTGTGCCAGCTCGACCAGGCCCAGCACGCTGTCGCCCGACCTGAACGCCGACAGCAGCGTGAGTGCACGGTCCACGGCGGCGGCACCGCCCGGAGCGGCGTGGGCATCGGCAATGGATTCGGTGCGGGCTTTGCGCGGCATGGCTGCTCTCCAGTTCGGAGCCTTGCTTGACAGAGGCAAGACCTTCAGTCAGCATTCCAATAGAAAGAATACAGTTCTATCTTACAGAACAGTGAACATCATGCAAGCTCCCCTTCAAAACCATGTGCTGATCAGCGAGGTCGGCCCGCGCGACGGCCTTCAAAGCGTCTCGCGCACCATGGCCACCGACTACAAGCTGCGCTGGATCACGGCCCTGTACGACGCCGGCCTGCGCGAGATTGAGGTCTGCTCGTTTGTGCCGGCCAAACACCTTCCGCAGATGGCCGATGGCGCCAAGGTGGTGGAACATGCCTTGAGCTTGCCGGGCCTCACGGTGATGGCGCTGGTGCCGAACCGCCGCGGGGCGCAAAGCGCGCTGAAGGCCGGTGTGCACAAGCTGACGGTGCCGGTGTCGGCCAGCGCCGCCCATTCGCTGGCCAATGTGCGCAAGACGCGCGATGAAATGGTTGAGGAAATACGCGCCATTGCCGCGCTGCGCAGCGAACTGGCACCCCAGGTCCAACTCGAAGTCGGTATCTCAACTGCTTTCGGCTGCACGCTGCAAGGAGATGTGCCCGAGGACGACGTGATCCGCCTGGCCGCGCAGTGTGTGGCCGCCGGTGCGGACGAATCCGGCTTGTCGGACACGGTCGGTTATGCCAACCCCACGCAGGTGCGCCGCCTCTTCAGAAGGCTGCGTGCCGAGATTGGCGACAGGGCCGGTGCCGCGCACATGCACAACACGCGTGGCCTGGGTCTGGCCAATTGCCTGGCCGCCTGGGACGAAGGTGTGCGCACGTTTGATTCGTCCCTGGGCGGGCTGGGGGGCTGCCCCTATGCGCCGGGCGCCTCCGGCAACGTGGTGACGGAAGACCTGGTCTTCATGTTCGAGGCCATGGGGCTGTGCACCGGCGTTGACATCGGCAAGCTGCTTGCTGCGCGCGTGCCGCTCAGGGCAGGGCTGCCGGGTGAGCCGATCTATGGCATGACACCCGAGGCCTGCCTGCCCAAAGGTTTTGTGCAGGGAGTCGCCTGTGTCTGAGGCCACCGCTTCCGCCGGACAGAAAACCCTGCCCTTTGCGGGCATCCGTGTCGTCGAATTCACCCACATGGTCATGGGCCCGACCTGCGGCATGGTGCTGGCCGACCTGGGGGCCGAGGTGATCAAGGTCGAGCCTCTGGCCGGCGACAACACGCGCAGGCTGCTGGGCTCCGGCGCCGGTTTCTTCCCGATGTTCAACCGCAACAAGAAAAGCATCGCGCTGGACCTGCAGCAACCCGAAGGCCGCGAGGCGGCGTTGCGCCTGATCGCCACCGCCGACATCGTCAGCGAAAACTTCAAGCCCGGCACCATGAAAAAGCTGGGGCTGGATTACGCCAGCCTCTCCAAACTGAACGAGCGGCTGATCTATGTGAGCCACAAGGGGTTTCTGCCTGGCCCCTACGACCACCGCACCGCCCTCGATGAAGTGGTGCAGATGATGGGTGGCCTGGCCTACATGACGGGCCGGCCCGGCGATCCGCTGCGTGCCGGCGCCAGCGTGAACGACATCATGGGCGGCATGTTCGGTGCCATCGGTGCCATGGCCGCACTGGCCGCGCGCGAAAAAACCGGCAAGGGCCAAGAGGTGCAGGCCGCACTGTTTGAAAACAATGTGTTCCTCGTGGCCCAGCACATGATGCAGTTCGCCGTGACGGGCCAGCCGGCTGCGCCCATGCCGGGGCGCATCTCGGCCTGGGGCATCTACGACGTGTTCACCGTTCGGGACGGCGCGCAGGTTTTTCTGGCCGTGGTCAGTGACACCCAGTGGCAGCTGTTTTGCGATGCTTTCGGTTTGGCCGACCTGCGGGCCGACCACCGGCTGGACAGCAACAACGACCGCGTCCGTGCGCGCAGCTGGCTGTTGCCGCTGTTGCGCGAACGGCTGGCACCGCGAACGGCGGCGGAGCTCAGCGCATTGTTCGAGCTGCACGGCTTGCCGTTTGCGCCCATCACCCGGCCCGAAGACCTGTTTGACGACCCGCACCTGCAGCAGACGGGCGGGCTGGCGCCTCTGACACTGCCGGATGGCCGCGCAACCCAGGTGCCACTGTTGCCGCTGACCCTGGCTGGCGAGCGTCCCGGTGTCCGCCTGAACCCGCCCGCGCTCGGTGAGCACAGCCGCAGCCTGCTGGCCAGCCTGGGTTACAGCGAGGCGGAAGTGGCCGCGCTGGTCGCGGGTGCTGTAGTGGCCGTGGCGCAATAAAAGACCTTTGAGCACCCATTGCCACCTTTCATGCGCATAATCGCGGGCCATGGACAAACTCAAGCAGATGGAATCCTTCGTCTCAGTGGCCACGCGCGGCAGCCTGACTGCCGCCGCCAATGCCGAGGGTGTGGCGCCTGCCATCATGGGGCGCCGGCTGGATGCGCTGGAGGAGCGGCTGGGCGTCAAGTTGCTGGTGCGCACCACGCGCCGCATCACGCTGACGCACGAAGGCAGTGCTTTCCTTGAGGACTGCCAGCGCCTGCTGATTGATGTTGCCAATGCCGAGGCCAGCGTCTCGGCCGGCGGCGTCAAGGCCAGTGGGCACCTGCGCATCACGGCGCCTGCCGGCTTCGGGCGCCGCCATGTGGCACCGCTGGTGCCGCGTTTTCGCGAGCTGCATGCCGATGTCACGATCTCGTTGAACCTCAGCGATCGCGTGGTCGATCTGGCGGGTGAGGGTTTTGACTGCGCGGTGCGTGTGGGTGACATGCCCGACTCGTCGCTGGTCAGTGTGCGCATGGCCGACAACCGCCGCCTCTGCGTGGCCACGCCCGGCTATTTGAAGCGTCACGGCACGCCGCAGCATCCCACCGACCTGGCGAAGTTCGACTGCCTGACCCTGTCCAGCGACGCATCGCAAACCCGCGGATGGGCGTTTCGCGTTCCGCGCAACGCCCAGGGGCGGCAACCTGAAGGCGCCCATGCGGGCACCGGCGTTCCGCGCAACGCCCAGGGGCCACAACGTGAAGGCGTCCTGACGGACGCGGCAGGTGGCGGCGACTTCGATGTCATCCACCTCAAACCCGGCGGCCCGCTCGATTGCTCGGACGGCCAGGTTCTGCACGACTGGTGCATGGAAGGTTATGGCATTGCCTGGCGCAGTACCTGGGAGGTCGAGGCCGAAATTGCCGAAGGCAAGCTGGTCGCGCTGCTGCAGGACTTCGATGCGCCGCCGAATGGCATCTACGCTGTGTTCCCCCAGCGCAAGCACCTGCCGTTGCGGGTGCGCCTGTGGATAGACTTCCTCAAGCACAATTACGGCCAGCCCGAGTTCTGGGCCAGCCTGCGCGCCCCGCGCCACTGAAAAGGACCATCGCATGACACTGGAAGCCCTGCTCGCCTATGCCCATATCCTGGCCATCCTGACCATGGTGGTGTTTCTTGCCAGCGAGGCGGCCCTGTGCCGTTCTGAATGGCTGAACGCAGCGGTGGTCGAGCGCCTGCGCAAGATCGACCTGATTTACGGCATCGCAGCCGTTGCCGTTCTCCTGACCGGTTTGCTGCGCGTCTTCCTTGGCGCCAAGGGCGCGAGCTGGTATGCCACCAACCCGCTGTTTTATGTCAAGCTGGCGCTGTTTGTGGCGATCGGGTTGCTGTCCATCAAGCCCACGCTGATGTTCGCCCGTTGGCGGCGGGAGCTGCGTGCAAGCGGCGCCTTGCCCGATGCGGCGTCGGTCCAGAAAGCACGCAGGCTGGTCATGGTGCAGGCGCACATCCTGCCTTTTATCCCGCTGGCCGCGGTGTTCCTGGCGCGCGGTTTTGGCTAGGGCTCGCTCTTACGGTGAAGACAGCCTAGAGCAGGCCTTGCAACAGCCAGAAAGCGGTGCCCCACATCATCAGGGCCACCAGCAGGTCCAGCACCCGCCAGATCAGCGGTGAATCAAGCCGGCGTCCCATGCACCAGAGTGCTGCCCCCAGGCTGGTGAACCACAGCAAAGAGCCGGTTGCCGCACCCAGGCCGAACACCGCATTGTCTGGCTGCGCATAAGCCAGGGAAGCCGTGCCGATCAGCACCGCGGTGTCCAGCCAGGCATGCGGATTCAGCCAGGACAGGGCCAGCGCCAGGCCGACCGCCTCGCGCCGCGTGGCATGCACCGCTGGTGGATTTGCTCCGTCTGCCGCAGCGCGTGTCGTTGGCTTGATGAATCGCTTCATCGCGTGAGCGCCATATAAAAGCAGTACCACCGCGCCGGCGCCGGTCATGGCGCGCAACAGCCAGCCGGTTTGGCCACCCAGTTGTGCCAGCCCGGCCACGCCGATGGTGATCAGCACCACGTCAGTGGCTGTGCAGATGGCAATGGTCAACCAGAGGTGCTGACGCGACAGCCCCGCGCGGATGACATGCGCGTTCTGCGGGCCAATGGCCATGATGAGCGAGAGGCTCAAGACCATGCCGGCAAAAAAGGCGGAAGCGGTGAGGGATGCCATAAGTAATGGGGTGCAGTCAGTCGACAGGAAAACACCCAGTTTTCTGCAGAGAGTCGTTCGTTTAAAGGAAATTAACTAAAATTGACTTTGCTCAATTAAAAATTAACCTCTTCATATGCTTGATGCCCGCCAGCTCGACGCTCTTGCCGCCGTGATCGAACACGGCAGTTTTGGCGCTGCGGCGAAGTCACTCAGTCTGACCCTGGCCGCAGTGTCGCTGCGCATCAAGTCACTGGAAGAGGCCATGGGCCAGCGTTTGCTGGTTCGCGGCAAAGCGGTGCGTGCCACGCCGGCGGGCCAGTCCTTGCTGGCGCATGTGCGCCAGGTGCGTTTGATGGAGGCGGACTTGCTGGGTGCGCTGGATGGGCGCCAAGGAGGCGGCACAACAGGCAAGGCTGCCCAATGGCGCAGCTTGAGTGTGGCGGTGAACGCCGATTCGCTGACCAGCTGGTTTTTGCCGGGAGCGGCCATGGCCTTGCAAAAACACCATCTGCTGCTGGACATCGTGATTGATGACCAGGACCACACCCATGACGCCCTTCAAAGCGGTGACGTGACGGGGTGTGTCACCACCCTGGCAGAGCCCATGCGTGGGTGCGTGGCCGAACCTTTGGGCGCGATGCGTTACCACTGCGTGGCCGCGCCGGCCTTGATCGCACAATGGAAAGCCGGCGCCTCCCGGGGCGCCTTGTCAGCCCATCAGCTGCTCGAAAATCCTGCGGTGATCTTCAACCGCAAGGATGCGCTGCAGGATACGTTTCTCGCACAGCATTTCGGGCTGCGCGTTGCTGGCTACCCGCGCCATTTCGTGCCCGCGGTCGATGCTTTTGAACTGGCGCTGGAGTTGGGCATGGGCTGGGGCATGGTGCCCGAACTGCTGCTGGCCGCACGCGGCCATCGCCCGCCGCTGGCCGAGGTGCTGCCCGGCCGGTGGGTGGATGTCGCCTTGTACTGGCAACACTGGGCGCGGGAGCCGGTGCTTGCACAGCGGCTGACGCGGGCCGTGAAAGACGCTGCCCGCGCCCGCTTGCGTCAGGCCTGAGCTGCTGCCGGCTTGCGCCACCAGATCTTTTTGCCCTCCCGCGAGAGACCGGTGAACGCAAAGTCCACTTCCGGCACGCGTCCGCTCACGATGTCGGTAATCGCCGCGCCCGAGCCGCAGGCGTGTGTCCAGCCCAGCGTGCCGTGCCCCGTGTTCAGGAACAGTTTGCGGGTGGCCGAGGCGCCGATGTAGGGCACGTTGGACGGTGTGGCCGGCCGCAGACCGGTCCAATACTGCGCGTTTTGCCCGTCCGTCATTTCCGGGAACAGCTCGCGTACGCGCCGCACAATGGCCTCGCAACGTACCAGGTTCAGATCGGTGTTGTAGCCGCCCAGCTCGGCCGTGCCGGCAATCCGCAGCCGGTTGCCCAGGCGCGAAAACACCAGCTTGTACTCGTCATCGGTCAGCGAGACATTGAATGAAGCCGCCTCATTGATCACTGGCAGCGTGACCGAGTAGCCCTTGGCCGGGTAGATGCGCAGGGTCTGGCCCAGCAAGCGCGCCCACTGCGGGCTGTAGGCACCCAGGCACATCACGTAGGCGTCGGACTGGACCTCGCTGACGATGCCGTCGGCATTGGCGATCTGCACGCCCGCCAGCGCACCGCCCTCCTGGCGCGCACCGACGATGCGGGTGTTGTACAGAAACTCGACCCCGGCCGATGCGCACAAGGCCGCCAGCCTGGCGGTGAACTGGTGGGCATCACCCGACTCGTCGCTGGCCGTCATGCTGCCGCCCACCAGCTTGTCGCGGCTGGCGGCCAGCGCCGGTTCGATGGCGATGCATTCCTCCGGCGTTTTCATGTCGAGCTCGCAACCGTACTCGCGCATCAGTGCGGCCGGTGCCTGCGCATCGGCATACTCTTTTTCACTGGTGTAGAAGTGCAGGATGCCTTCGGTCTTCTGCTGGTAATCGATGCCGGTGGCGGCGCGCAGGTTCTGCAGCGTGGCGCGGCTGTACAGGCCCAGGTTCACGATCTGCCTGATGTTGTGGCGCGTGCGGCCCGGCGTGCACTGGCGCAGGAAGTCCAGGCCCCAGAGCCACTGGTTCAGGTCGGGGCGCAGGCGAAACAGCAGCGGCGCGTCTTCGCGCATCAGCCATTTCAATACTTTCAGCGGTGCACCCGGGTTGGCCCAGGGCTCGGCATGGCTGACGGAGATCTGTCCGCCGTTGGCAAAGCTGGTTTCCAGCCCTGCGCCGGGCTGGCGATCGATGACGGTGACTTCGTGGCCGGCCTGGTGCAAAAACCAGGCGGAGGTGATACCGGTGACGCCGGCACCCAAAACGGTGACTTTCATGAAAACCCCAAGGAAAAAAGGTTGCAAGCCCTCATTGGGTATGCGCGAGCAGCTATGAAATAGATAGCATTTCAAGGCGGCAGCGTACACCCGTCAAGGGTGCCGCTCCCACTGTCCTTGGTACCTGAGAGATTCAACCCGCAGTGCATTTGGCGCTGGCGGGCTTTGCTCCTTCGGTGGTTGCCGCATTGCGCGGCAACTCTCTCCAGATTCGGCGTGTTTCATTCAATACGGGGGCCTGAGCGATCATGGGAGATTGCGCCTTCGGCGGCTTGCGCCTGGGCGCAAACACTCTCTTGAATGAGGCTCCATTGTGGCATGCCGCAATTTATGAAGGGCGTGCCGCAAAACAAAACCCCGGCAGCGGGGCTGCCGGGGTTGGACGTGATGGGGGAGCGAAACTTACTTGCTCAGGCACTCTTTCATGAAGGCCTTGCGCTCGTCGCCTTTTTTGCCTTTGGCTTCCACATTACAGGTCTTCATTTTGGTTTGCTGCGTGGGCGCTTCGGCCTTGGCGCTCAGGCACTGCTTCATGAAAGCCTTGCGCTCGTCGCCCTTTTTGCCTTCAGCCTCCTTGTTGCAGGTGCCCATCTTGGTCTGCTGGGCGGTTTTGGCGGGTTCGCCGGCGGCGTGAGCCACCGCGGACAGGCCTGTTGACAGGACGAAAGAGACAGCGATCAGGGACAACAGTTTTTTCATGGTGGCTCCAATATTGGGAAAACGGGTTGGATTGAATCCCGGCTGGAATTCCAGTACATAACGCGTGTTGCGACAGACCGGATGACCGTCCCGGCGCAAACCGTAAAATCAACGCATGCTCCTAGTCAAACAAGAATTGCTCGCGGTCCTGGCCGCAGAGCTGGAAAAGCTTTCACCCGGCGCCGGGGCCAAGGCCGCTTTTGAATCGCCCAAGGTGGCGGCCCATGGCGACTTTGCGTCCACCGCGGCCATGCAGCTGGCCAAGCCCCTCAAGCTCAACCCGCGCCAGGTGGCCGAAGGCCTGCGCGATGCGCTGCTGGCCGCGCCGACCTACCGGCAGTGGGTCGATGCCATCGAGATCGCCGGGCCAGGCTTCATCAATTTCCGGCTCAAGCCCGCGGCCAAGCAGGCCACAGTGCGCGAGATACTCACGGCCGCCGGGCAATACGGCGTCAAGCCGGCAGACCAGGCGCGCCGCATGATTGTCGAGTTCGTCTCGGCAAACCCGACCGGCCCTTTGCATGTGGGCCATGGCCGCCAGGCTGCGCTGGGCGACGCGATCTGCAACCTTTTCGCCACCCAGGGCTGGAATGTCTACCGCGAGTTCTATTACAACGACGCCGGCGTGCAGATTCACACCCTGGCCACCAGCACGCAGGCCCGCGCCAAGGGGTTGAAGCCCGGTGACGCGCTCTGGCCGGAGCCCGCCTACAACGGTGACTACATCGAGGACATTGCGCGCGACTTCATCGCCAAAAAAACCGTCAAATCCGACGACCGCGAGTTCACTGCCTCGGGCGACATCGAGGACCTGGCCGCGATCCGCCAGTTTGCCGTGGCCTACCTGCGCCACGAGCAGGACCTGGACCTGAAAGCTTTTTCCGTCGGTTTCGACAATTACTACCTCGAGTCCAGCCTGTACAGCTCGGGCCGGGTTGAATCGACGGTGGCCAGGCTGAAAGCTGCTGGCAAAACCTATGAGCAGGATGGCGCGCTCTGGCTGAAGTCCACCGACTACGGGGACGACAAAGACCGCGTGATGAAAAAAAGCGACGGCACGTACACCTACTTCGTGCCCGACGTCGCCTACCACCTCGCCAAGTGGGAGCGCGGGTTCACCAAAGCCATCAACATCCAGGGCATGGACCACCACGGCACGATTGCCCGGGTGCGCGCCGGCCTGCAGGCCGCGGCCGCCGGCATTCCCGAGGGCTACCCCGACTACGTGCTGCACACCATGGTGCGCGTGATGCGCAACGGCGAAGAAGTCAAAATTTCCAAGCGTGCCGGCAGCTATGTCACCTTGCGCGACCTGATCGAGTGGACCAGCAAGGATGCGGTGCGCTTTTTCCTGCTCAGCCGCAAGCCCGACACCGAGTATGTGTTTGACATTGACCTGGCCCTTGCCAAGAACAATGAAAATCCAGTGTACTACGTGCAGTACGCCCACGCCCGCATCTGTTCCGTGCTGGCGGCCTGGGGCGGCGACACGGCCACGCTCAAGGGTGCGGACCTCTCGGCCCTCAGCAGCCCACAAGCCCAGGCGCTGATGCTGCTGATGGCCAAATACCCGGACATGCTGGCCAACGCCGCCACCGGTTTTGCACCGCACGACGTGGCTTTTTACCTGCGCGAACTGGCCGCCTGCTACCACAGCTATTACGACGCCGAGCGCATTCTGGTCGAGGACGATGTGGTCAAGCTGGCGCGCCTCGCGCTCGTCGCTGCCACGGCGCAGGTGTTGCACAATGGCCTGGCTGTGCTGGGCGTTGACGCCCCGCACAAGATGTAAGGAACGACGAGACCATGGCGCGCAATTTTTCTATCACCAGGCAAGGCATGAACACACAAAGAGGCGGAACGCTCCTGGGGCTCATCATCGGCGCGCTGATCGGCCTGGCTGCGGCCTTGGCCGTGGCCGTCTATGTCACGAAGGTGCCGATTCCTTTCATGAACAAGAGCCAGCCGCGTAGCCCCGACCATGACGCGGCCGAGGCCAAGAAAAACCGCGACTGGGATCCGAATGCCCCCTTGCAGGGGAAAAATCCCGCCAAACCGGCTGCCGTCACCGGTACGCCTTTGCCTGCCGCCACGCCCCAGAAGCCAGTGACCGATCCGGCCACCCCGGTCGCCAAACCAGCGAATCCCGCGGCAGACCCGATTGGCGACCTGGCCAAAGCCCGGCTTGCCGCCCCGGCGGCGGCGCCGGTAGCCATTGCCCCGTCGGGCGCCGAGCCGTTCAATTATTTTGTGCAGGTCGGCGCGTTCCGCACGCCGGAAGACGCCGAACAGCAGCGCGCCAAGATTTCCCTGATGGGCATGGAAGCCAAGGTGACCGAGCGCGAGCAATCGGGCCGCACCGTGTACCGTGTGCGCCTGGGGCCATTCGATAAAAAGGACGAGGCCGAGAAGGCCAAGGAGCGCCTCGATGCCAGCGGTGTGGAAACCGCCCTGGTTCGGGTTCAGCGATAACCATGCCTTGCGGCGGCCGGGACTGAACTTTCTGGCGCCAAGGTGTCAAACCTTGCGCACTAACGGAGAAATGATTGATGCAACGACGTGAATTTTCGATGTCCGCCGCTTCGGTGGCGGCCGCCGCTTCCCTGGGTGTGTTGGCCACTTCGGCGCAGGCCCAAGGCCTGGCGCCCAAGGCCGGCAGCGACTACATCGTGCTCGACAAGCGGGCGCCGGTCGAGGCCCCGGCCGGCAAGGTGGAAGTGGTGGAATTTTTCTGGTACAGCTGCCCGCACTGCAACCGTTTTGAGCCGGCACTGGACGAGTGGATCAAAAAAGCACCGAAAGACGTGGTGATTCGCCGCGTGCCGATTGCCTTCCGTCCCGACTTCGAGCCCCAGCAGCGCCTTTTCTATGTGCTCGAGGCCATGAATAAGGTGGGAGAACTCCACAAAAAGGTGTTTTACGCCATCCATGTGGAAAAACAGCTGCTTAATACGGCCGAACTGATCGTCGCCTGGGTTGAAAAGCAGGGCATCGACAAGGCGAAATTCCTCGAGATTTATAACTCGTTTTCCGTGGCAACCAAAGCCCGCAAGGCCACGCAGCTGCAGGACGCCTACCGGATTGACGGCGTTCCGGCGCTCGGCGTCGCCGGGCGCTATTTCACCTCGGGTTCGATGGCGCAGACCATGGAACGTGCCCTGCTGGTCACGGACTACCTCATTGCCCAGGCAAGAAAAGGTTAGCCCCCACGCTTGTCGCTTCGCGTACTGCGCTGCCCCCCGAGGGGGCGCTGCGCCTGCGGGCCGGCTAAGCCGGACCCGCGGCCCCTGCTGGTGGAGAAGACGCTGCCTCACGGTTGTTTCGACCCATCCCCATCCCGTTCGGTCTGAGCCTGGCCTGTCCTGAGCTTGGCGGAGGACGAAGGATGCCCCTCGTGGCCGTCGAACCCCGCCCCGAATGGGCGGTTTTTTATGGGCGGGGCCAATTCGCCGGGGATGCGTCGCTACAATGAGGCAACACAACAAAAGCAGCAAGATTCGTGCCTTTATGAAAATCCCCGCTTGTTTATTGACGCTTGCGCTGGCGCTGGCGGTTTTCCCGGCTTCGGCTGAAAAGGCCGACCGCGACAAACCCATGAACGCCGAGGCCGACGCCCTGCGTTATGACGACCTGAACCAGACCAGCGTTTTCACCGGCAACGTCGTCATCACCAAGGGCACCATCATCATCCGGGGCGCCAGGGTCGATGTGAAACAGGATGCCGAGGGTTACCAGACCGCGATCGTGATTGCGGCGCCCGACAAGCTGGCTTTTTACCGCAAGAAACGCGACCTCGTGGACGAATACATCGAAGGGGAAGGCGAAAGAATCGAGTACGACAGCCGCGCCGACACCGTCAAATTCATCCGGCGCGCGGTCTTGCGCCGTTATGTCGGCGCCACGCTGGCCGACGAAACCACCGGCGAGCTGATCGTTTACGACAACCCGACCGATGTGTTCACCGTTGACAGCGGCCCGCAAAGCAAGACAGCCGCCAACCCGACCGGGCGCATTCGCGCCTTGCTTGCTCCGCGCAACAAGGCGTCGGCGCCGGGCACACCTGCAGCAGCGCCGTCGGCCGGTCCCTCCCCCAATTTACGGCCCAGCACCACGCTGGGCAATGACAAGAAGTAAGCAAGCCCCCATGGAAGTGTCCCCGGAAACCGCTCCCGTCAGCCGCCTGGTTGCCACCGGCTTGCAAAAATCGTACGGAAGCCGCCAGGTCGTCAGGGACGTGTCCCTCACCGTGCAAAAAGGCGAAGTGGTCGGTTTGCTCGGCCCGAACGGTGCCGGCAAAACGACTTCGTTTTACATGATCGTCGGGCTGGTGCGCGCCGATGCCGGCGAGATCACCATCGACGGCCTGTCCGTCGAGCACATGCCGATTCACAAGCGTTCGCGCCTGGGCTTGAGTTACCTGCCGCAGGAAGCCTCGATTTTCCGCAAGCTGACCGTTGAACAAAACGTGCGCGCCGTGCTGGAGCTGCAGACCGACGAAGCCGGCAAGCCGCTGAGCGCGGCCATGATCAATGAGCGTCTGGACAGCCTGCTGCAGGACCTGCGCGTTGACCATCTGCGCGATTCCCCGGCGCCGGCGCTGTCCGGCGGCGAGCGCCGCCGCGTGGAAATTGCACGCGCGCTGGCCACACAGCCGCGGTTCATCCTGCTCGACGAGCCCTTCGCCGGCATCGACCCGATTGCGGTGATCGAGATCCAGCGCATCATCGGCTTCCTCAAATCGCGCGGCATCGGTGTGCTCATCACCGACCACAACGTGCGCGAAACCCTGGGCATCTGCGACCACGCCTGCATCATCAGCGACGGCCATGTGCTGGCGGCCGGGACGCCTTCTGAAATCGTGAACAACGCCGACGTGCGCCGGGTCTACCTCGGTGAGCACTTCAAGATGTGATGGCTCCCCTCCGTTGTCGCTCACTGCGTGTAGCTCCCTCCCCCCCGCAGGGGGCGGCGCCTGCGCCCCGGCTGAGCCGGTTGCGCGGCCCCCGCTTGCCTGAGATGCTCCAACCCGCTTTCGCGCGCGCTTAGGCATGTCATGAAACAGGGGTTGTCCCTTCGGGTTTCACAGCATCTGGCGCTCACGCCGCAGTTGCAGCAATCCATCCGCCTGCTGCAGCTTTCCACGCTGGAGCTGAGCCAGGAGGTCGAGCAGATGCTCGACGAAAACCCGTTTCTCGAGCTGGCTGAAGAGGCGGCGCCGCGTGAGGATTTCGGCCTGGGCCAGGTCGACACGCCGGTCAGCCTGGAAACCCGGGAGTTCGAGTCCACTACAGAATCCATAGCAGTCAGCGCAGACGATACGGGGGCTACAGGCCAAAATGATGCCGAGCCCAGCAGCGAGGCCAAGCTGGAGGAAAGCTGGGAGGGCGACGGCAGTGTGGATACCGCGCCCGATGACAACGAGTGGGGCGGCGACGCCGCGCCGCGCAAGAACAACAACGACGACAGCGATGTCGATGCCACCGAACTGGCGCGCAGCCAGGAGTCGCTGCAGGACCACCTGCACCGCCAGGCCCTGTCGCTGCGCCTCTCGCCCGAAGGCAAGGCCGCGCTGCACTTCCTGATCGAATCGCTCAATGACGACGGCTACCTGGAAGACAGCCTGGCCTCGCTGGCGGCCGGCCTGGCGGGGGACGACCTCGAACAGCTGGAGCAGCTCGAACATGAGTTCGCCGTGGCGCTCAAGCTGTTGCACCACATGGAGCCCGCCGGCGTCGGCGCGCGTAACCTGGCCGAATGTCTGGGCCTGCAGCTGCTGGACTGCAAGGACTGCGACGAAACCCGCGCCGCCATGGCCATGTGCAAGCAGCCCATGGAACTTCTGGCCAAGCGCGACTTCAAACGCCTGGCCCAGCTCTGCGGCTTTTCCGAGAATGTGATCAAGGGTGCGATAACGCTGATCGGCCGGCTCGACCCCAAACCGGGCCGGCGTTTTGTCAATGTCGAGCGCAACCTGGTCGTGCCCGACGTGCTGGTCGTCAAGTCTGGCCGCGGCTTCAAGGTCTCGCTCAACAGCGACGTGATGCCGCGCCTGCGCGTGCATGACATTTACGCCAACGCCCTGAAGCAGAACAAGGGCCAGGGCGGCCAGGCCCTGCAGCAGCGGCTGCAGGAAGCGCGCTGGTTCATCAAGAATATCCAGCAACGCTTTGACACCATCCTGCGCGTCAGCAGCGCGATTGTCGAACGGCAGAAAAACTTCTTCACGCACGGTGAACTGGCGATGCGGCCGCTGGTGCTGCGCGAGATCGCCGACGAGCTGGGCCTGCATGAATCAACGATTTCGCGCGTGACCACCGCCAAATACATGAGCACGCCCTTCGGCACTTTCGAGCTCAAGTATTTCTTCGGCTCGGCGCTGGGCACCGAAACCGGTGGCAATGCCTCCAGCACCGCGGTGCGCGCGCTGATCAAGCAGTTTGTCGCCTCCGAAAGCCTGAAAAAGCCGCTCAGCGACAACCAGATTTCCGAGATGCTCAAGGAGCAGGGCATCGAATGCGCACGCCGCACCGTCGCCAAATACCGCGAAGCCCTGCGCATTGCGCCGGCGAACCTCAGAAAATCCTTATGAACCAGCTCCAGTTATTTTTGCCCTGCGCCGCGGGCGTGGAGGAACTGCTCGCCGCCGAAGTCAAGCGCATCACCGGTACCCAGGGCAAAGCCTGGCGCGCCGGCGTGCAGGTAACCGGCTCCTGGCGCGACGCGCTGCAGCTCAACCTGCACAGCCGCCTGGCCCAGCGCGTGCTGATCGAGCTGCAGCACAACAGCTACCGCAGCGAGCAGGACCTGTACAACGCCGCCGCCGGTGTGGCGTGGGAGATCTGGTTCACGCCCAAGCAGACCTTCAAGGTCGAGATCACCGCGCAGCACAGCCCGCTGACCAGCCTGAACTTCGCCGCGCTCAAGATCAAGGATGCGATCGCCGACCGCTTCCGCGACAAATACGATGTGCGCCCCGACGTCGACACGCGCTGGCCCGACGTGCGCGTCTACGCGCACCTGACCACCGACACGGTCACGCTGTACATCGACACCTCGGGCGAGCCGCTGTTCAAGCGCGGCTGGCGCGAGGACAAGGGCGACGCACCGCTGAAGGAAACGCTGGCTGCCGCCATGCTGGCCGCCAGCGGCTGGAGCGGCGAGAACGGGCTATGCAAACAGGGCGTGCCGCTGTACGACCCCTGCTGCGGCTCGGGCACCATCGTCATTGAGGCGGCGCAGGTTGCCTGCAACATTGCCGCAGGCATGGGCCGGCGTTTTGCCTTTGAAAAGTTTGTGCCCTTCCAGGCCCACGTCTGGGAAGGCCTGCAGGACCAGGCCGAGCAGGCCATCACGCCGCCGACGGCGCCGGTCTTCGGCAGTGATGTCTCCTTCCGCATGGTTGACTTCGCCGAGCGCAATGCCGAACGCGCCGGCGTTTCGCATGCCGTGCAGCTGCGCGGCGGCGACGCGTTGCAGCGCATGCCGCCCGCGCCTTCGGGCGTGATGCTGGTGAACCCGCCCTATGGCGAGCGCATCGATGTGGCCGGTGTGGCCGGTATCCCCGCCGTGCAGGGCCGCGACCAGCGCCGCCAGCAAGGCGGCCAAGCGCAACATGACCACCGCAACCAGCCGATCGACGAGTTTGGCCAGCCTTTGAGCCGTGACGCCGGCGACACCCGTGAAGAGCCCGCCTTCGAAACATCGCGTGACCGCTCGGCCAACCCGGGCCGCGAGCAGGCGCTGACGGACAGCGGCGAGCAGGCCTCGGACTTCTTTCCCCAGCTGGCCAGCCACTGGAAGAAAAACTACGCCGGCTGGACCGCACACGTGCTCACGCCCGACATGAAGCTGCCGCAAAAGATGCGGCTCAAGGAATCGCGCCGCGTGCCGATGTGGAACGGCCCCATCGAATGCCGCCTGTTCCGCTTTGACATGGTGGCCGGTTCGGCGCGCGAGAAAAAACCGGCCGCCACACCCGGAACCTGAGTGTGATGGAAACACAAGCGTGCGCCGGCGACTGTGTGGTGCTGGATACCAACATCGTGCTGGACCTGTTTGTTTTTGGTGACCTGGCGGTTCAGGCGCTCAAAAGCGCTGTGGTCGCCGGGCAGCTGCAGTGGCTGGCCACCGATGCCATGCGTGTCGAGCTGGTGCGCGTGCTGGACTATCCGCAGGTCGCCAAACGGATGGCACGCGACGGCCTCGCCGGTGCGCAAGTGCTGCTCGCCTTCGACACCCATGCTCGCACCGTGCCCGCCGGCGGCAAGGCGCCGGTCACCTGCAGCGACGCCGACGACCAGATCTTCATCGACCTGGCCGTGGCCCACAAGGCCTGGCTCCTGAGCAAGGACCAGGCCGTCCTTTCCATGAAAAAAAGGTTGTTGGCCCTTGATGTACGGGCACAACCAGCTATCAATAAAGTAGCATCCTGACGGACTGCGGCAGCACCCGCTTCACGGCCCCACCTCCACGGACCTCCCATGACAGACCTCACTTCAAACCCCGATGCCCTGTTCCCCGGCGCGCTGAGCCCCGAGGAGTTTGAAACGCTGGACAACATCCTCGACGACCTGCGCAGCCGCGAGGAAGAAACACCGCAGTGGGAATTCTGCGAAGGCTTCATGGCCGCGCTGGCCTGCACGCGGCGCGAGATCCCGCCCGATGAATACCTCGCCGTGCTGCTGGATTTCGAAGGCGCCGAAGACGAAGCTGCCGCAAAGCAGCTGTTTGCCGGCGACGGGCAGCGCGCGCAATTCATGGACTTGTGGGAACGCCGTTACAAGGACATCTGCCGCGCGCTCGATGAAGACGTGAAAAGCCTGCAGGACGAACGCGCCTTCTACCCGCAGGTCGGCGACATGCGCGGCATGCTGGCCCGGCTGCCCGAGGAAGAGCGCAAGGACATCGACATGGCCAGCGTGCCCTCGTTTGCCCAAGTCTGGGCGCTCGGCTTCATGTACGCGGTCGAGTCCTGGCCTGACGAATGGGCGCTCTCACGCCAGGAAGCCAAGGACAAGCAGGCCGTGGAGGCGCTCGACACAGCGCTGGGCGCCATCATCGAGCTGACCGACGACGACCCGGGCCCGATGGAAGTCCCCATGTTGGACGAAGACGCAGCGCCCAGTGCCAGCGAAGTGCGGCTTGAACAATTCGGTGAAGCGCTGTGGGCGGTGTACGACCTGCGCGGTTTCTGGCGCAGCTTTGGCGCGAAGGTGGCGACGGTGCACAAGGAGGCCGCGCCTGGGCGCAATGACTTATGCCCCTGCGGCAGCGGGAAGAAATACAAGAAGTGTCATGGAGCGGGGTGAGGCGCGGATCTCAAGCTTTGATGTGAGGGCGTGGCCCTAGCGCTGCTCGGGCCGCTGTCGCATCAAACGGGACTTCGCCGAAAACAGGAGCGCACGGGAATACAGCTTGTGAAAGCCAAGCAGGAGGCGAAAGGGCAAACCCAAGCCAGGTGATTGGGCGCCGCCCCTCGTGGCACGCGCTGGCACCACGGCGGACCCAAAGTACAAGCGCGTGCCTGCGGCGCTTTCACCTTGCACGGGAACGACCATCAGCCATGAACGCGTACGGCCCTGGAAGTCGCACATGAGCAACTGATCTTCACGCCGTTCCTCGACGCTCCACGCGGCAAACGAATCAAGTGCTCCTGAAGCGAGTTGACTCGCCTGCGCGTCCGTAGAAGGTTTCGAAACGAGCCATGCAAGCAGCAGCCTTTCAAGCTTGAACAAGGGCGTTGTGTAAAAAGCTTCGACGTACTCGGCATGGGAAACGTGTCGCACTACCACTGTGGTGTAGCAATCAGCGTACGCCCTCCGGCTTTGATATTTTTCGAGGAGCGCTCCGTGGGGGAGTTCACATCGGTGAATGGATGGCATGCGGTGAATGCGTGGGGTGCGAAGTCTGACGTCAAGGTCAGCGGGCCACGTAGTGGCTCCGATGGACTGAGAGGTTAGGCAGAGGCTCCAAAAAGAGCGGCAATACCAAACATAGTTCCAGTCCAGTAAAGCGACCAAAAAATAATTGTATCGAGCTCTTCATAGATTGTCGCCCCCGAAAATGAGCCTTGATGCCACCCTAAACGACCAAGAGTCCCCCAGGAAAGACAGCAAATTGAACCAATAGCATAAATGTGAGCCTCCCCAAAGCGAGGCGCGCCAGTAATCAAAATGGCGACACCAAGCGCGGACAGCACCCAGACAAGGGAGACAAACGTTTTCTTGCGAAGAAACCTCATTCGTACAAGTGTGGTTTCGCGAGTCTCTTTTTCTCTCTGAGAAAGCCGATCTGGAGGCAGCGAAGCAACACCTCGCTCAACTCGTAGGGAGCGGTCAAAATCAGATTTCTGAGCTTTCTTCAAGCAGCCTGGAATGCCGATCAAAGCAAGGCATGCATGTACAAAGGCAAAAGTGCTGTGGTTCATGCGGCGAGGAATTGCCTAACTTAATTTAAACCGCAAACCCTGCGGTATAACTTGGCGGCTGCGGTTTAACTTGGGCATCAAAATCTCCTGCAAATGGCATGGCTGTTGGGTTTTACCGCAATACGCTGCAAATTCATACAGGTATAAAAATTTGCGAAACACCGCAAACTGTCTTATTGAGCTTGCGATGCACAGAACAGGAAAATTTCTTTACGTTTTCGGCAGTTGGCCCAATGAATACGAGTGCCAGTAGCTATCCAATTTGTAGCAAACTACCTCGACCCGCGGCGCGCTCTGCGGGATACTGCCTACAGGTGTCGTGTTTCCGCGGGCTCCGTCCACCAACTGTCGTCCCGCCCATTGGCGAACTTGACGGGCGCTTGCAGGAGTTCCTCGGGTGTCGCATCGTCGAGCGTACCCACCTGGATGGAGACATAGTTCCCGCCGATCTGCTCGATGTATCCGCGGCCAAAGGGACGAACACCGCAGTGTTTGCAGAACAGATGATGCGCGCTGTGTGTTCCAAACTGGTAATCGCTCAGCTCGGACTCGCCGGAAAGCAGACGGAAATCAGCGGGCTTGATGGTGATACCCCAGTTCCTCGTTTTTGTACAGATGGAGCAATTGCACTTTCCCGTGCCAGTGCTCAAATCGATGTCTGCCTCGTAGCGTACAGCGCCGCAGTGGCAGCTACCGTGGTAAGTCTTCTTCATGCATGTGCTCCGTGATTAGAGGGACAAATTCTGGATGATGCCTGACGCAATTCAAATCGGAAATCCCTTTTGCTTTTTTAAACGTGCAGCTGGGTGGGCTGGCAATTGTTTTGGCTCTTTGCCCAATGAATACGGGCGCCAACGGCTATCTATTTTGTAGCAAATCGAAGTCGCTTACGAGGAACCCCGGCGTTTCCAGTCGGGCTGCGATGTTTCGCCGCCGCAGCTATCAAACCTCCTGCGAATAAACAATGAATCCCATGTGTTGGGCCACTTTGTCATAAAGAAGCCGGCCGGCTGAATTGGTGGTGTGTGTTTGCCAGTACACCCGTTTGATGCCCGCAGCTTTCGCGCGTTCGTACACGCCCTGGATCAACGCTCGCCCGACGCCCTGGCCGCGCGCGGAGGGGGCGGTGAACAGGTCCTGCAGGTAGCAGGTGAGCTCGATGCGGGTGGTGCTGCGGTGGTACAGGTAGTGCGTCAGCCCGAGCAACTGGCCATTGCTTTCGGCCACCAGTCCAAAGACGGGTTCGGCCGGGTCAAAAAAGCGCTGCCAGGTGGCCTGCGTGATTTCGGGGGCCAGCGCGGTTTCGTCCTTGCGGCCATAAAAAGCGTTGTAGCCGTCCCAGAGCGGGGTCCAGGCCTGGAAGTCGGTTTTTTCTATCGGACGGATGAGAAGAGGTGATGTCATTGTGGTCGGGTGGTGAGCTCAAGGTGTGAGCGGGTCTTCAAAGCATTCGCAGGGGCCGGGGTGTCGTCCTGGTAGACCCGCGAGAGCAGCTGGCTGAAGGCGTACTGGCGCGCTATGGGTGTAGCGCGGAGTATGCCTTCGTCCTGCAGGATTTTGATCAGTTTTGTCGGGGCCACGCGTTTGTCGCCCACGATCTCGACATGGCCCGCATCGACTTCCACCCGGCGCGCGCGTGCGTCGGCTTCGATCAGGGTATTGCGCTGCTCCGCCAGCGAGAAAATGTCGTCGCCTTCCGCGCAGCGCCCGCCCTCTTCGCGCCGGCAGGTGCCGCGCTCGTTGGTGTCTATCTTCAGGTAGTTGGCGACTTGCTGCGCCAGGGCGCCGGGCTCGCGGATGAAGGGTGAGGAGTAGGTGATGTCGGCCCACTTCGGGCCCGTCGCCAGGTAGCAGCTCAGCGGCACCATGCCCAGCGTGAGCGGGTAGAGCCAGGTCTTGCCGCAAGTCCTGGCAGACTCGATGCCGGCAAAGGGCCCGGAGATGGTCACCAGGCGCACATCAACAGCGCGGCCGGAGGGCACGGAGGACGGTTCTGTCATCGACCTGCGTGCGATCAGTGCGCCCTGGCTGTGGCCGATCACCGTGACTTGCGGGATGCTGGATTGCGCCGCGAGCTGGCTGACGGCATGCCTCAGTTCGTCAGCGCCTTCGGTGAGCCTGGCGCGGTCATCGTAGGTAAAGCAGGCCGACTGCTGGCCGTGAAAAGCCAGCACCTGGGCCAAGCCGCGAAACTGGCCGGAGGAGCCGAAGCAGCCGTGCACCAGGATGTGGACCGGCTGGCTGGCGTCAAGGTGCAAGGTGCGGTCCGGGTTGTCCGTGCAGGGCCCCAGGCCGGGAATATTGAGGCTGATATCGGGTGAAGACAGGCGTCCGGGCTCCAGGTCTCCGGCATGTATTCCATCGTATGAAGCGCAGCCGCCTAGCAGGCCCAGCAGGGCGAGGAGAGGGAGGGTGCGGTTCATGGAAAGTCCTGAAAAAGAAAGGCGCTTTGCTGAATCAAGGCTTGAAACGGGCGGAAGGCCGGGCGCCGCATCAAAGCGGCTTGCACGGAATGGCAAAGTCGACATGGATGTGGTTGTCATGACGCGCGCCGGGGTCGTCCCAGAAGTTGACCTTCCACCGGAGATACGAACCGTGCCGGGTGCCGAAAAGCTTGAGCTGCAGTTCGCGCACAAGAATGACCCGGTCAACGCCGTAGCCATTTTTCCTGGCGGTCTCGCTCAGCTGGAAGATGAGTTCAGCGAGCGCTTCAAAGTCGATGGTGACGGAGTGGTCGGCAGACTTTCCGTCGGCACCAAAGCGGGACTTGTAGCCAAAGCCGTTGTCGAGCCGGCTGGGAATCAGTACACGCTTGCCTTCCGCGTCTTTTGCGGGCACGAACAGGTCCACGGACGTGCCGCGCTGGTGGGTGTGGTGATTCGTGATCGGGCCTCCGTCGGCCAGCCCTGTCTCGCCGATCAGGAAGACCGAATCCGGAATGACTTCAGCGGTGGCCGCATAGGCCTGCTCCAGAATTTTCTTCACGGCCGAATGCACAAAGGTGCGGCGCGCCGCGCCGCTCCAGCCGATGACCTCGAAGTTGGGCCCCTTGGGCAGAACCTGCACCGACCCTTCGATGCGTCCCCTGTGGATCTCGCCATAACACTGGCTCTCCTGTGCTGTTGCCGATGGCGAAAAGGCGCAGGCCAGGACGGCGGCGCAGGTCGCCGCCCATGCGCCGGTGCGATGCAGGCTCCCGGCTGGGCCGCTCATGCCGACGCACCGTAAACCGGCTCGCAGCGCACCTCGGTTTTGACCGAGTTGGCGATGAAGCAGGCGTCGTGCGCCTCATGGTGCAGCCGGTCCAGTTCTCCACGCGTGGGCTGGCGTTCGCCGGAGAACTCCACATCGGGCCGCAGCGTCACGACGGTCATGGCCATCTTCCCGTCGGCATTCTTTTCCATGACACCTTCCGCCGCATCGAAGTAGCGGTCCACGCAGAACTTGCGTTTGGCCGCAATCGACAGGAACCACAACATGTGGCAGCTCGACAGCGAGGACACAAAAGCCTCTTCAGGGTCCAGCGCCGAGGCATCGGACATCGGCAGCGGCACCACGTGCGGCGAGGACGAACCCGGTACTTCCAGGCCGCCGTCAAAACGCAGCAGGTGCCGGCGGCTGTAGCGGTTGCCCGCAAAGTCGCCCTCGTTGCGCAGCCATAAAACTTCAGCGGTGTAGTGCGTCATGTTTCCTCGAAATATTGGGCCAGTGCATGCGCTGTTTCCAGCGGCAGCTCTTCAGGAATGAAATGCCCGGCCGGCAAGGCCTGGCCGCTGACAATGCCGGCGCACTGGGCCTGCCAAAGGGCCAGCGGTTCAAACAGTTTGTGCACCACACCCCGTTCGCCCCAGAGCACATGGGTGTCGCAGGCGATCTTGTCGCCGCGCGCCCGGCTTTCGCGGTCGTGCACCAGGTCGATGCCGGCGCTGGCGCGGTAGTCTTCGCAGGCGGCGTGAATGGCTTCGGGTGTGCAGAAGCAGCGCTCATACTCGATCAGCGCTTCGGGTTCGATGTAGCTCAGGCCGCGGCTGCCCCAGCCGCCCAGCTTGGCATGCAGGTAGGCCAGGGCGCAGCCGCCAATCATGGTTTCGGGCAGCGGATTGGGCTGGATCAGGTGGAACCAGTGGTAATAAGCCGTGGCAAAACGCATGTCGGTGGCGTTGTACATGTCCAGCGTGGGCGCGATGTCGATCAGGCACAGCTTGTCCACGCGGCCGGGGTGGTCCACGGCCAGGCGGTGCGCCACCCGCCCGCCGCGGTCGTGGCCGCACAGGTAGAAATTGCCGCGGCCCAGCGCATCCATCACGGCAAGCGCGTCCTGCGCCATGTTACGTTTGCTGTAGTTGCTGTGGTCGGGCAGGCCTGCCGCCTTGGACGAGTCGCCGTAACCGCGGAGGTCGGGCAGCACCAGGAAGAAGCGCGCCAGCAGGGCCTGCGCCACGCGGTGCCACATCACATGGCATTGCGGAAAGCCGTGCAGCAGGAGCAGGGTCGGGCCCGCGGCGTTGCCGCCGTAGCGCGCAAAAATGGAGGTGCCGTTGACTTCGAAGTCGCGTGCTTCAAAGCCTTCAAACCAGGTGTCGGGCAAGGTCGAGGCCATCCTCAGTGCCCTTTCTGTTGCCGGCCGGCCAGGTATTTCTGCAGGTTGGCCGCGGCGGTGGCGCACACCTTGCTGCGCAGGAAGGGCGTCCAGCCCAGCAGCAGGCCCGGCGTGCCCAGCGCCTGGCGCGACCAGGCCCAGAAGTCAAAGCGGTCACGGTGGGTGGCTATCAGGCCCTGCGGGGTGAAGCTGAAACGCCCATCGATGATGTTGTGCACCATGCGGCCAGTGGCGCTGAAGCGGTAATCGGCCTCCCAGTGCGCCTGGCCGCTGTCCGTGTCGGCGTGGATGCCGCTGTATTGCAGTTTCCACACATCGTGGCCTTTGGCCTTGGTGGCATCGCACAGCATGTGCCACATGCCGGTGACCTGCTCATGCCCGCGCAGCGAAAACACCTCGTCGTCGAAAGACGCATCGGCGGCATAACACTGGGCCATGGTGTCCGAATCCAGGCGCGCAAAGGCGCTGTAGAACTTCTCCAGGGTTTGCTCATTGGAGTGCATAAACACTTTCGAAAAAGGAAGGTCTGGGCCGGGGAAATCGTACACCGTCTGCCTGCACACGGAAACCTTCCTGGTGTCACGCAGGTTTCGAAGCCCCGGCCGGCACCGGGGCCAAAGCGGGGAGGCACTGCGCAGGGGCCGGTCATTCTCTAGACTGCGGGCTTGCGCATTGACAAAACGCCAATCTGACCCATCTAGCCATTCATGATCCCATTTTCCGTACTGGACCTCTCCCCCATCGTGGAGGGCGGCGATGCCGCGCAATCCCTGCGCAATACGCTGGACCTGGCGCAACACGCCGAACGCTGGGGTTACCAGCGCTACTGGCTGGCCGAGCACCACGGCATGGCCGGCATTGCCAGTGCCGCCACGGCGGTTGTCATGGCGCATGTGGCCGGCGGCACTTCACGCATCCGCGTCGGTGCGGGAGGCATCATGCTGCCCAACCATTCGCCGCTGGTGATTGCCGAGCAGTTCGGCACGCTCGAGTCGCTGTTTCCCGGCCGAATCGACCTGGGGCTGGGCCGGGCGCCAGGCTCGGACCAGGCGACCGCGCGTGCGCTGCGGCGCGACCTGAACGCCAACCCTGACGAGTTCCCGCAGGATGTGGTGGAGCTGATGAATTACTTCGAGCCGGTGTCCGAAGGCCAGCGTGTGCGCGCCGTGCCTGGCGCCGGGCTGAAGGTGCCGGTGTGGATTCTCGGTTCCAGCCTGTTCGGCGCGCAGCTGGCGGCCCAGCTCGGCCTGCCCTTCGCTTTTGCCTCGCACTTCGCGCCGGCGCAGATGATGCAGGCCATGGAGGTGTACCGCAGCCGCTTCCGTCCTTCGGAACAGCTGGCGCGCCCGTACGTGATGCTGGGCTTCAACGTGTTTGCGGCCGACAGCGACGAGCAGGCGCAACTGCTGTCGTCTTCCATGCAACAGGCTTTTGTCAATTTGCGCAGCGGCCGCCCCTCGCGCCTGCAGCCGCCTGTGGCCGGGTACGAGGAGCGGCTGACCCCGCCCGAGCGCGCCATCCTGGAACAGACACTGTCGTGCTCGGCCATAGGCGCGCCGGGCACGGTGCGTCGTGCGCTGGAAGCTTTTGTGGCCCGCACCGGCGCCGATGAACTGATGATCACCTCGCAAATCTTCGACCACAAGGCGCGCCTGCGCTCCTACGAGATCACGGCGGGCCTGCAGGGCTGAGGTTGCTCGGGGAGAGCGAGAGAACCGGAAGCCTCCCAATTCAAGCAGGGGCCGCGGATCTGGCTCTGCCAGTCCGCAGGCGTAGCGGCCCCCTCGGGGGGCAGGGAGTTACACGCAGTGAACGACCGTGGGGGCTATTTGATGGAGAGCAGCTCAATCTCGAACTGCAACGTGGCATTCGGCGGAATCACACCGCCCGCGCCGCGCGAGCCATAAGCAATCACCGCCGGGCAGGTCAGCTTGGCCTTGCCGCCCACCTTCATCTTCTGCACGCCTTCGGTCCAGCAGGCGATCACGCGGTTCAGCGGAAACTCCGTCGGCTCGTTGCGGGAGTAAGAGCTGTCGAACTCGCGGCCATCAGGAAAGCTACCGCGGTAATGCACCTTGACGGTATCGGTGGCCGCCGGGCTGGCGCCGCTGCCGTCCTTCAATGAGCGGTAAACCAGCCCACTGGCGGTGACAGACGCACCGGCCTCCTTCGCGGCCGCAGCTGCAGCCGCATCGGCTTGCGCCCAGGCGGCAGGCAACACGCAGAGGGACAAAACGCTGGCATAAAGAATGGATCGCACAAAAACTCCTTGGGTGATGTTCGGAAAAGCCGATTGACCTGATGCAGCCATGTTAGCGCGGCGCAGAGGCATGACACAGAGTAAGCGACCGTGAGGCCTCTTCAATCCAGCAGGGGCCGCGGATGGGGCTTAGCCAGTCCGCAGGCGCAGCGGCCCCCGAGGGGCTGGAGCCTGCGGCTCCAAATCTGCCTGCGCAGGTTTGGACAGGCGACAGAAGCGAAGCCTCTGGCGAGCGGCGGCCTGCAAGGCCTCGGGAGCTACGCGTAGCGAGCGACCGTGGGGGCCACACTCACCGCGGCGCATTGCGAAAAACCTCCCTGTTGTCATTCCACCAGGGGTCATCCACGCCCGCCAGCAGCTTGTCGAAAGCAAAGGCCTTCTGGCTGATGACCAGCCGCGCTGCGCAGCGCCGCAGCGCATGGTAGGACTCGTCGCTGGCATCCAGGGCCGGGCACCGGGCCTGGAGCTTCTGGTAATAGTAGGGTGGCCAGATGCCGGTGGCATTGACCTCCGGTCCCGACAGCCAATAGACGTTGTTGCCGCGTGTTGCCATCCAGCGCTGGTAGACCGGTGGGGGCAGGCCCTGCTTGAGCAGGTAGTGGCGCAACTGGTCCGCATGCATGTCATAGGGCGGGGGTGCGTCCTTGGGACCGGTGCTGGCGACGGGCGTGGGGGCGGGTTTCTGCAGGCCGATACGTCCGCTGGGCAACAGGCGCCAGGCACCCGACAGCCAGACAGTGGCGCAGACGCCGGCGCAGTCGGTGGTGGCCACCATGTGCGGATACAGCGTGGCCAGCGTGTCGGCCAGCTGCAGGGCTTCCGCGCTGTCACCGCCTGTGATGGCCAGCTCCACGCGGCCCAGCGCATGCCAGGCGTCGGCGGGCCTGCTTCGCATCAGTGTTATCAGCCGGGCCGTATCACCAGGCAGCAGTTCGCCGCTGATCGTCAGGCCGCGCGCCACGCCGGCCAGCGGGCCGTCCGGGAAGGGATTGTTGTAGCTGAACTCCAGCGCGTGGGCGCAGGGCGCGCACAGCAGGAGGAGCATCCACACGCGGCTCGCCGTACCGGGGCGGTGCCAAAGCGTCTGGAGCCAGCGAGGTATCAGCATTCAATCCTTGTCAAACCCGTCAGCCGCGCTGGGGGGTGCTTCTGGCCAAAAAACAAAACGACTTTACACGTCCCGCCCCGGCGGCGCTGCAGGGCAAGGCCTACTTTACAAAGCCTCGAAAAATGCTTCGCCATGAAACCCTGGCCACCGTCGGCCTGGTGTTGATCTGCGGCAAGCCGGCCCGGCGCCTCTGTGTCATTCTGTCGCCATGAACACAGTCGCCGCATCTGCTCCGGGTTTTCTTTCTGCCGCCACACGTTTTCTTTTCTT
Source organism: Polaromonas sp. (assembly GCF_049790275.1). Taxonomy (GTDB): domain Bacteria; phylum Pseudomonadota; class Gammaproteobacteria; order Burkholderiales; family Burkholderiaceae_C; genus Polaromonas. The sequence continues at coordinate 14,714 of NZ_JBAQYR010000010.1, read as the reverse complement.
CACCGGCAAGGGCGGGGTGGGCAAGACCTCCTTGTCGGCGGCGGCGGCCATTGCACTGGCCGATGCGGGCCGGCGCGTGCTGCTGGTCAGCACCGATGCCGCTTCCAATCTCGACGAGATGCTGGGCGTGCCGCTGCGCAACCAGCCGGTGGACGTGCCCGGCGTGCCGGGTCTTGCCGTGCTCAACATCGACCCCGACGCTGCCGCCGAAGCTTACCGCCTGCGCGTGCTGGCGCAGCTCGGTGCCAATGCCGGCGAGGACGAACGTGCCACCGTGCGCGAGCAGCTGTCCGGCGCCTGCACCACCGAGATTGCCGCGTTCGACGAATTTGCCGCCTTGCTGGCCCAGGAGGGCGGCGGCTGGGACCACGTCATCTTCGACACCGCGCCCACCGGCCACACCTTGCGTCTGCTCAGTCTGCCCAAGGCCTGGAGCGGTTTCCTGGCCGGCAACGACCGCGGTGCCTCTTGCCTGGGTCCGCACTCGGGCCTGAAGATGCAGGAAACGCGCTTCAACGCCGCCCTGGCTGCGCTCAGCAATGCCGCCATCACCACCGTGGTGTTGGTGACGAGGCCTGACCCGCGCCCCATGCAGGAGGCCGCGCGCACCGCCGATGAGCTGCACGCCCTTGGGCTGTCCAACCAGCGCCTGGTGGTCAACGGCGTGTTTCGCGCCAGCCGGCCCGATGACGTGACGGCCCAGGCCCTCGAAACCCTGGGTCGCGACGCCATGGCCCACATGCCGCAGGCACTGGCGCGTCTGCCGCGCGACGAGGTGCCGCTGCGCGCCTTTGACACCGTGGGTCTGCCGGCGCTACGTGCGTTGCTGGGGGGCGGGCCGATGCCGACAGCCATGCCCGATGCCGCAACGGGCCTTGCCCCCTTGCCGGCCGAGCCGCTCTCCCGTCTGGCCGACGAGCTGGCCGCCATGGGCCACGGCCTGATCATGGTGATGGGCAAGGGCGGCGTCGGCAAAACCACCATTGCTGCCGCACTGGCCGTGGGCCTGGTGCAGCGCGGCCACAGCGTGCACCTGACCACCACCGACCCGGCCGCCCATGTGGCCGAAACGCTGAACGGCAGCCTGCCCAACTTGAAGGTCGGCCGCATCGACCCCAAAGCCGAGACCCAAGCCTACATAGACAAAATCATGGCCACACGCGGCAAGGCGCTCGACGAACAGGGCCAGGCGCTGCTGCTGGAAGACCTGCAGTCGCCCTGCACCGAAGAGGTGGCGGTGTTTCATGCTTTCAGCCGCGTCGTCAACGAGGCGCGCAGCGCCTTTGTGGTGCTGGACACCGCGCCCACCGGCCACTCGCTGCTGCTGATGGATGCCACCGGTGCCTACCACCGGCAGATGATGCAGCAGTACGAGGGCAGCACCAACGCCGCGCACATCATCACGCCGCTCATGCGCCTGCAGGACGCGTCCATGACCCACGTCATTTTGGTGACCCTGCCCGAGGTCACGCCGGTGAGTCAGGCTGCGGCGCTGCAGGACGATTTGCGCCGCGCAAAAATCGAGCCCTGGGCCTGGGTCATCAACAAAAGTGTGGCTGCTACCGGCACCACCGACCCGCTGCTGCAGGCCCGCTTGGCCGGAGAGCACCGCCAGACCACGCGTATTGCCGGCGGCCTGGCGCGCCGCACTTTTGTGCTGCCCTGGCTGGCTGAGCCGCCCGTCGGCGTACAAGCGCTGGGCGTGCTGGCCGCGCCCTCTGCATCAACGGCTGCTACACCGCGCTTGTGAGCTTCAGGCCCAGAATGCCCGCCACGATCAGGCTCACACAAGCCAGCCGCGCTGCCGTTGCCGGCTCGGCAAACAGCACGATGCCCAGGATGACAGTGCCCACGGCGCCGATACCTGTCCACACGGCATAAGCCGTGCCGACAGGAAGTGTGCGCATGGCCACGCCCAGCAGAACAATGCTGAGGGTCATGGCTGCCAGAGTAGCGGCGCTGGGCCAGAAGCGCGTAAAACCCTCGGTGTATTTCAGGCCGATGGCCCAGGCTACTTCAAACAGGCCGGCAATGAACAGCAGAACCCAAGGCATGACAACTCCTGTAGGTGCAGGCGCCCAGCGAGGCCTGCATTGACTCAGATGCTATGTAAATAATAGCTATTGGCGCCCGACTGGAAGAGGCGAAAGCCTGATTTGATCTGAAGTTCCGGGCTGCTGCCCACGTGGCGCAGCAACCACCCACGGTGCGCAGGGGTTTGGTGCGCGCCGTGTTATTCCATCAGGATCCTGGGGCGCGACAGTGGCAACGCCCCCACTTCCTTGACGATGCCCTGCGTATCGAACACCACCTGGAATTCTTCGGACTGGTTCAGCCAGTAGCGCCAGATCGGCGTGTCGAGGTTGGGCGTTTCGTCGCTGATGGGGTAACCGACGGACATCAGCACCTGCTCGCGGGTCATGCCGTTGAACAGCCGTCCGGTCTTGATGGCTTCGCGGGTGCGGGGATCGAAAGTGCTGATCCGGGTTTGAGGGTTGATGGCCACCACATAGCGCTTTGCAAAGGCGTCCAGCGGCAGGTTGCGGCTGTAGTCATTGCCCAGGGTCTGCGACGAACCGTCAATTTCCGCCATGACGCGGTGGCGCCCGTACCCTGTGACCTTGGCTGGTGTGCCGGGTGGCAGCATGCGCTTGCCCTTCTCGGCGTAGTTGATGTCGGTGATCCATTTGCCATCGGTGCGCAGGTTGCAGCAGAGAAAGCCTTCAGGCATGGCTTGAGCGAACAGCGCGCCTGGTGCGGCGGCCAGCAAGAGGGTGGACAGGACAAGGCGAACAGACATGGTTTTCTCCCGGTTTTGTGTTTGTTGTTGCCGGCCATCAAGCGCAGGGCCTGGCCGCGCCTGATTATGAATGCAAGGGTGCGCGTGCCGATGCACAAAACTCAAAATGCCTTCGGCACCGCCTGGCTCAGGAAGTCATACACCGCACGTATGCGCCGGCTGGTGCGGATCTCGCGGTGTACCGTCAGCCAGATCGGGATGGGCGGCACCTTGATCATGGGCAGCACGGCCACCACGTCCCGGTCGGTGGCCGCGAGGTAGTCGGCAACAAACCCGATGCCCAGGCCGGCGCGCACTGCCTCCCAGTAGGCAATCAGGTCGTCGCAGCGAAACGCAAAGGACTCGCGCGTCACCGGCAGGCCGAAGCCGGCCATGCCACGGACGATGGCCTCGTCGCGGTCGCTGCCGACAAGGTCGTGGTTCAGCAGGTCCTGCGGCTGTTTCGGTGTGCCGCGCCGGCGCAGGTAGTCGCGGTGCGCATAGGTGCTCAAAGTAATTTTTGCGATGCGCTTGACCACCAGGCTGGCCTGGTCGGGCTGCACCATACGCAGGGCAATGTCGGCTTCGCGCCGCAGCAGGTTGCTGACCGCGTTGCTGGCGACCAGCTCCACCTGGATGTCGGGCAGGGCCAGGCGCATCTGCGCCAGGATGGGCGGCAGCACAAAGCAGGCCACCGGCTGGCTGGCCGTGATGCGCACGGTGCCCGAGACGCCGCCCTCGGCGCCCGACACTTGGCGCGCCAGCTGGTTGGCGGCGCTGTCCATGGCGCGGGCCGCATCGGCCAGCTGCAGCGCGGTGGGTGTGGGCAGCAGGCCGCGGCCGGTGCGCTCGAACAGAAGCACGCCGAGCTGCGACTCGAGCTCGGCGATATGCCTGCCGATGGTGGGCTGGCTGGCATTCAGCACCCGCGCCGCGCCGAGCAGGCTGCCCTGGTCCAGCGCCGCCAGGAAAGAGCGCACCAGGCGCCAGTCGAAGTTGTTATTCATTTGTGAATATCTGATGTGAAGCGTTAGAGGATTGTCGAACAGCCTCGAAGTTTCCACAATCACTTCATCGATCACTTTTTTTCCAGGAGTTTTCATGACACAGCCTTCCACCGTCCTCATCCTTGGCGCCCGCGGGCGTTTTGGCATGGCAGCCACCCGGGCCTTTGCGCAGGCGGGCTGGCAGGTTTTGGCCCAACTGCGTCCAGGCGCCACCGGCCCGGCCATTCCCGGTGTGTTGTGGCTGGCCGCCGAGCCGGGCGACACCGCCGGCCTCGCTGCTGCTGCACAGGGCGCCGCGGTGGTGGTGCAGGGGCTCAGTCCGGTCTACACACACAAGGCCTGGCGCCGGGACCTGCCCGGCCTGACGCAGGCGGCCATCGACATCACCCGCGCATTGGGCGCCACGCTGATGCTGCCGGCCAGCGTGTACAACTTCGGCGAGACCATGCCGGCGCTGCTGCGCGAAGACACGGCGCAGGCGGCCAGCACTTTCAAGGGCCGCATGCGCATCGCCAGCGAAGCACAGGTGCGCGCAGCCACGCAGGACGGGCGCATGAAAGCCGTGGTGATACGCGGTGGCGATTTTTTCGGCAGCGGCACGGGCTCCTGGCTGGACGAAGTGATGGTCAAGGACATCAGGCGCGGCAAGCTCACCTACCCCGGGCCGATGAACGTGCCGACCGCCTGGGCCTACCTGCCCGACATGGCGCGCAGCTTTGTCGAGGTGGCCGGACGGCGGGACCACCTGCCGGCCTTCGAAATGTTTCACTTTGCCGGTGACCAGTTGACCGGCCAGGATTGGGCCGATGCGCTGGCCGAGATTGCCCGGGAGCAGGGCTGGGTGCCTGCCGGCGGCAAGCTGCGCGCGAGCTCGATGTCCTGGCTGCTGATGCGGGCTCTCGGGCTGGTGCTGCCGAACGTGGCGGCGCTGTGCGAGATGCGTTACCAGTGGCGCACGCCGCACGCCCTGGTCAACACCCGCATGGCTGTGCTGGCCGGTGCCGAGCCGCATACCCCGTTTCCCCAAGCGCTGCGCACGGCACTGGCAGAGCTGGGCCTGTTGACGCCGCGCAAAGAGAACGCCGTGAAAAAGAGTACGGTGACGATGCAAGCTTTTGAAAGGAGCGCCTCATGAACCCCGTCATGAACCGCCGGAACTTTGTACGCCTGGCTGGCGGCGGCGTGGTGCTGGGCGCCACCGCCGGCCTGGCCGGCTGTTCGGCCGACCTGCCACCGGAAGCCGTCGCTGCCTGGCGCGGCCCCGCCGTCGATACCGCCGATGTGCGGCACTGGATTCTCAGCTACGCCATCCTGGCGCCGCATTCGCACAACCTGCAGTCCTGGCTGGTGGACCTGCGCCAGCCGGACGAGATCACGCTGTACTGCGACCTCACACGCCTGCTGCCCGAGACCGACCCGCTGTCGCGCCAGATCATGATGAGCCAGGGCACCTTCCTGGAGCTGCTGGACCTGGCTGCGCGGCAGAAGGGCCTGCGTGCCGACATCGCGCTCTTCCCGCAGGGCGAATTCGGCCCGGCCGCGCTGGACAAGCGGCCTGTGGCGCGCATCCGCCTGAGCCCGGATGCAGCCGTGAAGCCGGACCCGCTGTTCGCCCACATCCTCACGCGGCACACCAACCGCGAAGCCTATGAAGCGCGCGAGCCCGCCCCGGCTGCTGTGCAGGCCATCGCCGCGAGCATCGCGCCGCATCCGGTGCGCACCGGTTTTGTCGGGGCAGCCCAGCCTGACCTGATGCAGAAGCATCGCGCCATCGCCATGGAGGCCTGGCGCGTCGAACTGGTGACGCCGCGCACCGTGCTGGAATCGTTCAAGGTGCTGCGCGTCGGCCCGCGCGAAATTGCCGAACACCGCGACGGCCTGAGCATCAACACGCCGATGGTGCGCGCGCTGACGGCACTCGGCCTGTTCGACCGCAGCAAGGCGCCGGGGCCGGATGACACGGCCACCACCGGGCAGATCAAGGACTTCAACGCGAAGATCGCGACCACACCGGCGTTTTTCTGGATGGTGACCGAAGGCAATGACCGCAAGACCCAGGTCAACGCCGGCCGGGCCTATGCCCGCGCACAGCTGGCCGCCACGGCGAACGGCCTGTCCATGCAGCCGCTGTCGCAGGCGCTGCAGGAATACCCCGAACAGGCCGGCCCCTATGCCGACATCCACGCTTTGCTGCAGGCGCCACCGCCGCGCTACACGGTGCAGATGTGGACACGGCTGGGTTATGCACCGGCAGTGGGGCCCGCTCCGCGGCGCGGTGTGGAGGCCCACCTGATCAAGACCTGAAGGACGGGCTTATGGCTCGCTGGCGAGCAGTTGCACCAGCCGCTGCAGCGCGTGCTGTACCGTGGCTGCGCGAACCGCCGCGCGGTCACCGCTGAAACGCTGCCTCTCGCTGCTGAGATGCCCATCGACCATGAAGCCGAACCACACGGTGCCGACCGGTTTGGCCCGGCTGCCGCCCGTGGGGCCGGCGACACCGGTCACCGCCACGGCGACACGGGCCTTGGAACGGGCGATGGCGCCGGCAGCCATGGCGCTTGCCACCTCTTCGCTGACGGCGCCGTGGGCGGCAATCAGCGCGGCGTCCACGCCCAGCATGTCGGTCTTGGCTTCGTTGGAGTAGGTGACAAAGCCGCGTTCGAACCAGTTGCTGGAGCCGGCCAGGTCGGTGCAGGCGGCGGAGATCAAGCCGCCGGTGCAGCTTTCGGCGGTGGCCAGCAGCCAGCCTTTTTTGAGCAGCAAATCGGCCACCTGCCCAACAAGGGTGGGCGCAGGCAGCTCATTATTCGATAGCGTTTTGGGTTTCACCAGAACCTCCAGGCGGCGATCACCAGCAGCGTGCAGAAGGCGGCCGCCAGGTCGTCCAGCAGGATGCCGAAGCCGCCGCGCCAGCCGAAGCCCTTGAACGTCCTGTCAGCCCAGGCCGTGGGACCGAACTTCACCGCGTCAAAAAAGCGGAACAGCACAAAGGCCGCCAGCTGGCCCCACCAGCCCGCCGGCATCACCAGCCAGAGGATGAGCCAGAAGGCCACCACCTCGTCCCAGACGATGCTGCCCGGGTCGGCAATGCGCATGTTTCTGGCGGTGACAGTGCAGGCCCACACGCCAAGCAGCAGGGACGCAGCAATCAGCAGCCCCATCTGCAGCGCCGTCAGCCAGGGCGCCATGACCACAAAGGCCAGCCAGGCCCAGAGCGTGCCTGCCGTTCCCGGCGCCACCGGGCTCAGGCCGGAGCCGAAACCCAGCGCGATGAGGTGAGCAGGGTGGGCCAGCATGAAGCGGGCTGTGGGCCGGTGCGGCGGCGTATCGGGTGCGTTCTGGAAAACGGGCGGTTCGTTCAAGAGAGTCATGGTTGTTGATAAAAATGACCATCAGCCCAATAAGCACGGGCGCGGGAAGCTATGTTTTTCATAGTGAAATTTCTCAGTCGCTTTCATTCAGGATAGCCAGCAGCACGGCATCGAAGGCCTGCGGCTGTTCGAACTGTACCCAATGCCCGGCGCCCTCTATCCACTGCAAGCCGCGGAAATCGGGCGCTGACTGTAGCGCCTGCGCCAGCACTCCCTGCCGTCCGCGGTAGAGCGCGTCTTCGCGGCCGTACAGGGCGTACACCGGGCAGCGCACGTTGGGCAATGTACGCGCCAGGATGTCGGTGTAGGCCAGGCGCCGGCCCTTCATGCGGTCACGCAGCGTGTTGTCGCTGTGCAGACGCAGCGCCAGGGCGGTGATGGCCTCGGGCCGGTGCAGCATCAGCGCGGCCAGGTTGTTGCGGTGCACCGCCTCGCTTTCGGCCGGGTCCGGCAGGTGCCGCCAGGCGGTGAGCGTGACGGTGTTTCGCGAAGCCACGCCCAGGCCGGGCGAACCCACGAGCACCAGGCGCGCCACCCGCGCGGGACGTTGCGCCGCCAGGAAACCGGCCACCATGCCGCCAAAGGAAAACGCCACCAGGTCGCAAGGGGCGTCGCCCAGCAGCAGCTGCAGGCCGGCTTCCACCGGTGCCGGCAGCGCATCGGCATCGTTCCCGGTGGCAGGCGGCGCCGAATCGCCAAAGCCCGGCAGGTCGGCGGCCAGCACCGGCCGGCCCGCGCGCACCAGTGCCTCGATGTTGCGCAGCCAGTGTGTCCAGCTGCCGCTGCCGCCGTGCAGCAGCACCACGGGCCGCTGAGGACTGGCTGCAGAAGCAGGTTCGGGCTGCCAGCGGTGCCAGACCATGCTGCCGCTGCCGCAGGGCGTTTCGAGCCGGGTGGCGCTCGCCAGCAGTTGCTGGACCTCGGCGGGCGGGGGCGGTGAATCGGAAAACATCAGGAGGTTTATACCTGCCGGGCGCGGCCGTGCTGAACACCTTCGGCATGGGCAAACCACGTGGTCCAGTGGTCGATGCAGGCCTTGATCTTGGGCAGGCGGTGCCGGTTGGTCAGCGTCACGGCGTAAATCGGGCTGGGTTGTTCATCCACAAAATCAGGCAGCACGGGTACCAGCAGGCCCTGGCGCACCAGCGGCTCGGCCACCACGGTGGCAAAACGCGAGATGCCCAGGCCCTGCAGCGCCAGCCGCGCGGTGATGCCGGTGCTGCCCGAGCGCCACTGGCCCTCGGCCACCACCACGGCAGGCTGACCGTCGACCACAAACGGCCAGCGGTTGAGCATGGTGACCACGCTGTTGGTGATCAGCCGGTGCTGGTGCAACTCATCCGGGTGCTTCGGTGTGCCATGGGCCTGCAGGTAGCCGGGCGTGGCGTACAGCCGGCGCCCCAGCGTGCCGAGCTGCCGCGCCACCACGGTGTCGGTCGGCGGCGTGCCGGTGCGGATGGCGATGTCGATGCCGTCATGGGCCATGTCCACCAGCCGGTCTTCAACCTGGAGCTCGACACACAGCTTGGGGTGGTGCTGCTGCAGGCTCTCGAAGCTGGGGATCAGCAGGTATTCGGCCACCACCGTGCTGGCGGCCACGCGCACCCAGCCGCTGGCCTGGCGCGACTGGCTCGCAAACTCGCCCTCGAGCTCGTCCAGCGTGCCGGTCAGGCGGCGGCAGTACTGCAGAAAGGTCTGGCCCTCGACCGTCGGCGTCAATCCGTGGGTGGACCGGTGGATCAGGCGGGCGCCGCAGGTTTTTTCGATGCGCGCCAGCGTGCGCGAGATCTGGCTGACCGGCACGTCGCGCTCCCGCGCCACGGCCGAGAGTGTGCCGAGTTCGGCCACCCGGGCGAAAAGGTGCATGTCGTCAAAGCTGAGGTCGCGCATGCTGCCATGGTAACCAGCCTGCGCGCTGCCTTTGCAGCGTTTGCAAAACCCAATTGCGCGGCGCACGGTTTCCCGCGGGCGGTGCCTTGCCTAAAGTTGCCAGCACCAGCACCGCTACGAAAGGACACACCATGTACAGCGAACTTCACCACGAAAACTACCAGCGCCTGCACGACGCTGCGAAGCTGCAGGCCCAAGCCTTGCGCCGGCAGGCGATCGACGCTTTCTGGTACCAGGCGGGGCGTGCCGCCGCGCATGCCTTCCACGCCCTGCGCCGTCCCACAGCGCTGCGCTTGCCCCGGGAGGCCTGAGATGCCGACCCTGAACCTGAAAGTGGCGCCGCTGCAAAACCCCGGTCGTTACCAGCAGCTCGCGCAGGAGCTGACTTTGCTCACCGGGCGATTGCTGGGTAAACGGCGCGAGGTGACCGCGGTCATGATCGAAGACCTGCCCGCGGCACGGTGGCACGTGGATGGCAAGGACGTGCAGCGGCCCACGGCGCTGCTGGAGATCAGCATCACCGCGGGCACCAACACCGCAGAAGAGAAAGCGGCTTTCATCAAGGCCGCCTTTGCCGAGCTGGAGCGCCAACTGGGTTGCGGCGGCCCGCTGGAAGAAGCCAGCTATGTGGTGGTGCGCGAGCTGCCGGCCACCGATTGGGGATATGGCGGGCAAACCCAGAAGGCACGGCAGGCGGCGCGACTGGCCGTGCCAGCATGAGCGAACAACCCGCGCGCGGCGGCGCGGGACTGCGGCAGGGTCAGGCGGCCAGACGCATGGCCTCGCGACCGGCCCCGCGCAACAGGTCCACCAGTGCGGCCGGATCGGCGGGGGGCTGATGACCGCGCCAGACGACATGCTGGTCAGCGCGGCACAGCACCAGGGCGTGCCGGTAGGCGTCGGGAATGTTGTGGGCGTCCACATCGAGCAGCGTCAGCGGCAGCCCGCGTGCCCGGGCCGCCAGCTGCAGTGCCGAGGCATCGACGGCCGCGTCAAAGCGCAGCAGGGTGTAGCCCGGCCCGAAGGCGTCGTACAGTGAACGTCCATCCGTCAGCCAGAAATGCGGCGCCCGGCAACCCGGCACGGTGGATGGCGTGAACGCACCCATGGTGTAGGCTGGCGGCGTTTCGCCGTCGTCCATCATGATGAGTGAGCCGCTGTAGAAGTAGCCAAAATTCAGCCCGGCGCAGCAGAACTGCTGGACATTGAGATCGTAGGCTTCCCGGCCGATCTCGGCGCGCAGGGCATCGCCCTCGGCGCCGGCCTGCTCGATGTTGGCAGGCACCGCGCGGCGGGCCTTGATCATTTTCTGCGCATGGTCCATCGCGAACTGGGACACCTGCGCGGTGATCGGCTGGCGCTCGGCCTCGTAGGCGTCGAGCATGGCCTCCTCGCCCCAGCCCTGCAGTCGCGCGGCGAGCAGCCAGGAGAGGTTGATTGCATCGGCGATGCCGGCATTCATGCCGTAGCCGGCATAAGGCACCCACAGATGCGCGGCATCGCCGGCGATGAACACACGGCGGTCGCGAAAGCGGTTGGCCACCAGGCGGCGGCCGACCCAGTCCTCCTTGCTGAGGATCTCGTAACGGAAATCGGGGCCGACGCCGAGGATGTCGCGGATGGACTGGTCGCGGTCCACCGAGTCGAACTCGGGTTCTTCGGCGTTCAGGTGGTTGTGAACCAGCCAGGTTTCGTGGCCATCAATGGCAAACATGGTGCCGCAGCGCCGCGGGTTCATCGAATAGTAGGACCAGGCGGGTTTGCCCGGGATCATGGCCGCCAGCTGCGGCGCGCGGATGTAGGTGGACTGCACGCGCTGGATCACGGCCGTGCCTTCGAGTCTGGCACCCATCTGCTTGCGTACGGAGGAGCTGCCGCCGTCGCAGCCCACCATGTAGCGGCAGCGGATGCTGCGCGAAGCGCCGCTGTCCAGGTCGGTCGCCACGGCGGTGACGCCAGCCGCGTCCTGCGCGAAGCTGTCGACCTGCGTGCGGTTGAGCAGGGTGACCTGCGGCAGCGCGGCGGTGTGCTCCAGCAGGATGGGTTCGAGGTAAATCTGGTTGATGCGGTGCGGCGGTTCGGGCGTGGGCCACCAGCCGTCCGGTCCGGCGGTGTCGGTGTAGCGGTCCCGCCGGCACGGAATCGGGATGCGCGTCAGTTCGATGCCGGTCACGCTGGTGCGGAACACCACGTCGTTGGGGTACTCCGGCGGCAGGCCGGCGTCGCGCAGCTTGTGGGCCACGCCAAGGCGGCGAAACTGCTCCATGGTGCGCGCGGCCACATGGTTGCATTTGACATTGGGCGGTTCGGCATAACGGCGGATCTCGGCGATCATCACAGAGACGCCGCGCGAGGCCAGGTCCATGGCCAGCGTCAGGCCCACCGGGCCGGCGCCGACGATCAGCACATCGGTATTCAGGTCTTCAGGCTGGGTCATGCTCAGTCCAGTTTGGTGCCGGAGGTCTTGATGACCTTGGCCCATTTCACGGTCTCCGACCTGATGTAGGCCTCGAACTCGGCGGCGGTGCTGGGGGCGGGCTCTACGCCGAGGTTGCGCATGCTGCTCTTGATCTCCGGGTCGTTGAGCGCCGCCGTGACCTCGACATTGAGCCGGGCAACGATGGGCGCCGGCGTGCCGGCCGGCGCGACCAGGCCGAACCAGCCAGTGGAGTCGTAGCCTGTGAGCCCGGCTTCGGACACTGTCGGCACATCCGGCAGCATGGACAGACGTTGCGGGCTGGTCACCGCATAGGCCACCAGCTTGCCGGCCTTGATGTGTTGCAGGGCCGACGGCAGATCCACCACGGCCAGGGGAATCTGGCCAGCCAGCACATCGAGTGCGGCCGGGCCGGAGCCGCGGTAGGGCACTTCCACAAACTGGGCCCCGGACATCTGGCCAAAAAGTTGTGCCGACAGGTGCATGGCCGTGCCATTGCCGCCGTGGCCGATGGAGAGCTTGCCGGGTGTCGCTTTCGCCAGTGCGATCAGCTCTCGCTGGGTTTTGGCGGCCACGGACGGATGGCCAATCAGCACAAACGGGATCGCGGCCAGCATGGTGACCGGTTTGAAATCCTTGATGGGGTCGAAAGGCATCTGCGCATACAGGCTGACGTTGGCCGAGAGACCACCTGCCGCACCGACACCCAGGGTGTAGCCGTCGGCCGGCGCACGCGCCACGGCGGTCAGGCCGATGTTGCCACCGGCGCCCGGCCGGTTGTCCACCACCACCTGCTGACCTAGTTTTTCATTGAGCCGGGGCACCAGCATGCGCACCACCACATCGGTGCTGCCGCCGGGCGGGAAGGTCACGACGATGCGGATGGGCTTGGTCGGGTAGTCGGGAGTTTGCGCCTGGCCAGCTCCGGCCAGGACGGTCATACCGGCGGTCAGCGCCAGCAGATTGCGCACTATGCGATTCATGGATGTCTCCTTGTTGTACGGGTGTCCGCCCCAGGGCAGACCTTGTCTCCGCCCACATTGGAGCCCAGATTGATTCATTCGTATAACGATAAATTTCGAATGATTTATGATTTTGATTCATGAATAACTCCTTCACACCCACGGTGCGCCAGTTGCGCGCCTTCGTGGCGGTTTACCGGCTGGGCAAACTCAGCGCCGCCGCAGAACAGCTGTTCGTGACGCAGTCGGCCATCAGCGTGCTGATCCGGCAGATGGAGCAGGGCCTGGGCGCGCGCCTGTTCGACCGCACCACCCGCTCCCTGCAACCGACACAGGCCGCCAGGAAAGCCCTGGTGGTGGCCGAGCGCATCCTGCGCGACGTCGAATCACTGGGCAGCAGCTTCCGCGATCTGGGCGGGCTGCGGCGCGGCCGCGTCTGTGTCGCGGTCACGCCCACGCTGGCGGCCTTTGTGATGCCGCCGGTGATCCGCCGTTTTGCCGCGCTGTACCCGGACATCCGTGTGGTGGTCGATGACTGCGCGCCCGACCAGTTCATGTCGCGCGTGATCGGGGAACATGTGGATTTCGGCATTGGCACGCCCGAGAAGATGCTGGCCGACGCCGACTTGCAGACGCTGGTGCCCGACCACCTGAGCCTGGTTTGCCGGCCCGATCACGTGCTGGCGCGGCAGAAGGCCGTGCGCTGGGCCGATCTGGCGGGCCATCCGGTGATCACGGTGCGGCCGGGTTACGGCATCCGTCCGATGATCGACGTGACTGCTGCCGGTGCCGGGGTTACGCTGAACGTGGTCAACGAGGTGTCGTTTCTCTCCACGGCCCTGTGGATGACCGCCGCCGGCCTGGGCGCGTCCATCATGCCTTCGGCTTTTGCCACGCACGGCGCCGAGCCGGGCCTGGTCATCAAGACTCTCACCGCGCCGCGCGTGTCGCGCGACATCTCGGTGGTTACCAAACGCGGGCGTTCACTTTCGGCGGCCAGCCAGGCCTTTGTCGATGTGATGCATGCCGTGTTGCGCAAGCCCGGGCGAGCGGGCGCTCAGGCAAAGTGATCGAAGGATGCATACCGGCCCGGTACGGCGTTGCCCGAGGCGTCGACCAGGCGCAGGCCGGGCGGGTGTTCGATGACACCGATCCGCGTCACCGCGGTCTGCGCCTGCAGCGCCGCGGCCTGCACCGCGGCCCGCGCCGACACCGGGGCGGTGAAGGCCAGCTCGTAGTCGTCACCACCGGCCAGAACGTAGCCCAGCATTTTTTCATAAGAAAAAAGCCTCTCAGCCCTTGCTATTTGTGCGCTGGTAGCAATCAAATTAATAGCAACAGAGGTGTCGATACGGACCCCCACGCCTGACGCCTTCAGGATGTGACCGAGGTCGCCCAGCAGACCATCGCTCACGTCGATTGCCGAGGTGGCGATACCGCGCAGCCCCTGGCCCAGCGCCACCCGCGGTGTCGGCTGCTCCAGCCGCGTGCGGGCCAGCGCCAGCAGTTCGTCCGGCAGGGGTGCGTGTTCGCGCAAGGCATCCAGCGCCAGCCGTGCTTCGCCCAGCGTGCCGCTGACATAGACATCGTCACCGACACACGCGCCAGAGCGCAGCAGCGCCTGGCCGCGCGGCACTTCACCGAACACCGTGATGCAGATGTTCAGCGGGCCCTGCGTCGTGTCGCCGCCGACCAGTTCGCAGTCATGGGCGTCGGCAAGCGCAAACAGGCCGCGCGAAAACGCAGCCAGCCAGGCCTCGTCGATCCGCGGCAGGGCGAGCGCCAGCGTGAAGGCCAGCGGCTGCGCACCGCAGGCTGCGAGGTCGCTGAGGTTCACAGCCAGGGCCTTGTGACCGAGGGTGAAAGGATCCACGTCGGGAAAGAAATGGCGGCCTTCGACCAGCATGTCGGTTGATACGGCCAGTTGCATGCCGTCCGCCGGCTGCAGCAACGCGCAGTCGTCACCAATGCCCAGCACGGCGCGTTTTGCGGGGCGTTTGAAATAACGTGCGATCAGGTCGAATTCACCCATGAGGGGAGCATAACGGGTGGCAGCGTTTGTTGTTGGAGTCTGGGACGATTGAGGTCTGCCTGCTGGCCGGGACTCCCCCCGGCGGGCGACTCACTTTCTCTTGCGTCGCTGTACGGACAGGAGACATACGAAACAGGTGTTCGGAGACATAGGAAACACTTCTTCAGCGCTATTGGCGCAAGGAGAAGTGCATGCCTTGGCAACCGAGAGACCTGATGGACACCAAACGCGAATTT
>NZ_JBAQYR010000009.1:0-6316 GCF_049790275.1 Polaromonas sp. | reverse complement strand
GTCCAGCATGCGCTGGCCCATCCACAGCCAGGTGGGCCACAGCGCGGCGGCCAGCAGGGCCAGCCAGATCCATTCGGGCGCGGTGTCGATGCGTACGCCCCAGCGCACAAAGCCGGGCCGCTTGAGCAGGCCTTGCGGCCTGGCCAGCGCGTGAAGGCTGGTGAGGTCCTTGAGTATGGCCATGGCTGCTGTCCTTCAGGCGGTGAGGCGGGCAGCGTTGTGGCGGCGCTGGCGGCGCGCCAGCATGGCCAGCACCGACAACATCATGGCCATGCCGGCCCAGGTGGCGGGCTCGGGCGTGCCGGGCACTTCGGCACCTATCGCCAGGTTGCTCACACCCTGCGGCATGGGCGAGGGCTGGTTCACGCTGGGCGCATCCAGCGGCTGCGTGTTGCGCACGACCTTGTCCACCGCAAGGAAGCTGGTGTATTGCGTGAGCAGGTTGTATTGCAGGCCGAGCTCGGTGATGCGCGCGCGCTGGGAGTCGCCGCCTTCGAGCGCTTCCTGGTCGGACAGGCCGGCGATGCGGTGCCGTGCCCAGAGGTAACGCAGTGCGGCCGCGTCCTGGTTGCTGCTGCCCGTCGGCAGGGCCTTGCGGTAGGGGCCGCTGGCGCTCTGGCCTTCGATGACGAGCTGGCCGCCGGCCTGGCCGCGCCATTTGCCGAAGACCACCACCGGGCGCTCGCCCAGCACGTCGGGCAACTGGGCCGGCTCCACGTCGTACACGTCCATGCCTTCGAAACGCGCCTTCACGCTGGTCAGAACAGGCGACTCGATCATCTTGCGAAAGCGCGCAGCTTCAGCCGGCGCTTCGGAGGAATTGGTGATGATGAAGGGCTCGCCCATGCCGGCGCGGGCCAGGCCTTCCATCAGGTGGCGGTTCACAGACGAGCCGATGCCGAAGGAGAACAGGTTGGCCTGC
This sequence comes from Polaromonas sp., assembly GCF_049790275.1. Classification (GTDB taxonomy): domain Bacteria; phylum Pseudomonadota; class Gammaproteobacteria; order Burkholderiales; family Burkholderiaceae_C; genus Polaromonas. The sequence continues at coordinate 5,394 of NZ_JBAQYR010000009.1, read as the reverse complement.
GACAGGTTGCGGCGCACCAGCTCGAAGGCTTCACGCTCCACCGTGACGTAGCCGTCAGTCACCACCACCACCGTGCGCGAAACGTCGGCGGCCTTGGGCTCGGCATACACGCGTTTGAGGGCCGGGATCAGTTCGGTGCTACCGCCGCCGCCCATCTGCACGATGGTGCTGATGGCCTGGTCGATGTTGGCGCGGCTGGCGGGTACCGACTTCGGGCTCAGGAAGCGGTTGCTGCCGGAGAAGAGCAGCACGTTGAAACTGTCGCTGGGGCGCAGGCTGCCGATCAGCTCGCGCAGCAGGGCCTTGGAGGTGTCCAGCGGAAAGCCGTGCATGGAGCCCGAGATGTCGACGACAAAGATGTACTCGCGCGGGTTGATGGTTTGCGCCGCAATCTGCTTGGGCGGTTCGACCATGGCGAGGAAGAAGTTCTCGCCGCTGCCGGGGTTGCCCTGGTAGAGCATGACGCCGGACTCGATGCGGTCGCCGGCGAGCCGGTAGTCGAGGATGAAGTCGCGGTTGTTGGCGGGGCCGCTGCCGGGCCGCAGTGACACACTGGCGGTTTTGCTGCCTTCGGCGCCGGCTTCCTGGCTTTTCTGCACGTCGATGCTGTGGGAGTTGGAACGCACCTCCTTCAGGCCAATCGGCGTGGCGAGCTGCACCTTGATGTCGAAAGCCGTGGCCGACGGCTGGCCGGCGGGCAGGTAGGGCTTGGCCACCCACTTCCCCTGGGCCTGCTCTGACTGCGGGCTGTTGTAGCGTGGGCCGACCACTGTGGGGAAGACGAATTGATAGTTGCCTGACTGTGGCACCAACAGCTCGGTGTAGCGCAGCTCCACCTTGACGTCGTCGCCCGGCATGATGTTGGCGACATTCATCTGGAACACGTTGGGCAGGTGCTGCTCGAGCAGGGCGGCGGTCTTGCCTTCTTTTTTGGCGCTGTCGTATTCGATGCGCGCCTGTTGCTTCTCGCGGATGTTGGCGGTGATGAGACGGTCGGCCAGGCGCACATTCATGCCGTAGACGGCGGCTTTGGTGGAGCCAGGAAAAACATATTTCGCTTCAATGGCGCGCTGGCCTTCGTTGCGGTAGTGCTGGGTGACGGTGACGTCGGCGATCACGCCGGAGATGCGCACGTCGACTTTGGTTGCCTTGAGCGGCAGCTGGTCCAGGCCGGGCTCATCGCTTTTGACGAAGAAGTAGGGGCTCTCTGTTTTTTGCCGCGGAGGGGCGTCCCGGTCCTGGGCGTGCGCGGGGCGCAGCGTCAGCGTGATGAAACAGGCGACGGCAGCACCGGCAGTGGCGAGCCACAGCCAGCGTGCAACGGGGGGCTGGTAGGACAGTGTGGACGGCATGAAAGACTCCTTGGCGGGCGTGCGACAGTGCACGGAACCAAGGATCGCGGGCGGTGGAGAAACCGGTTTGAAGGGCGTGAGGAGGCTGTGTGAAGTTTGTGTGAAGCCCGGCTTCACACGGATTCCCCGGTGCGTCGCCACAGTCAGGCCTTTCATTGTTCAAGGAGCTGCCATGACCTTTCTGCCCAAAAATTCCGTGACCCTCAAGCTGCTCACGCTGCTGCTGCTTACCTTGCTGCTGTGCCTGCCGCTGGCGCGCATTGGCTGGCTGGTGTCCGAGCGCGGCGCCACCCGGGAGCAGGCCGCGCAGGAACTGGCTGCGACCTACGCCGGTGCGCAAACGCTCATCGGTCCGGTGTTGCTGGTGCCTTACGTGGAGCGATGGAGCGAAGCCCAGCTTGATGAGCAGGGCAAGCTGAAGGGCCGCATCGCCCGCAGCCGGCAGGCCACCCACCTGGTCTATCCGGAAAAGCTGGAGATCAGCGGCACGGTCTCGCCGCAGGAGCGCCAGCGAGGCATCTTCAGCGTGCTGTTTTATGACTTGCAGGGGGCCTGGACCGGCAGCTTTGCGCCGACCCATGCAGCGGGCATCCCCCGCACCGAAAAGGATTCGACCGTCGAACTGCTGCCGCCCTCGCTGGCGTTCGGCCTGTCCGATGTGCGCGGTATCCAGGGGTCGCCCGTGCTGCTGCTGGCCGGGGAGGCGCTGCGCTTTGTGCCCGGCATGCCGTTTGCTGCGGAAGGCTCCCTGCTGGCCAGCGGCATCCATGCGCCGCTGACCGGCGCAGCGCTCAAGGCCTTCGAGGCCCGTCAGCCCCTGATGCTGGATCTGCGGATGGCTGTGGTGGGACAGCGCAACCTGTCGATGGCGCCTGTTGCCGAGGACACCTCAGCGCAACTGGCGATCCGCTGGCCGCATCTGAGTTTCGGCGGCCGCTTCCTGGCGGCGCAGCGTACGCAGACCCAGGACGGCTTTCAGGCGCGCTGGGCCGTGTCCTCGCTGGTGAGCGCGGCCGGCCGACAGGTCACGGCATCGGTGCAGGCGCCAGCGGGCGGGCCGCGTCCCCAGGCCCAGGGGCTGGATACGTTCGACGTATCGCTGATCCAGCCCCAGAACACCTATTCGATGTCCGACCGCGCCGTGAAGTACGGCGCGCTGTTCGTCGGGTTGACGCTGATGGCGGCATTCATGTTCGAGCTGTTTCGCAAGCTGCGGTTGCATCCGGTGCAGTACGCCCTGGTGGGCTTGTCGATCGCCCTGTTTTTCCTGCTGTTGCTGGCGCTGTCGGAGAAGCTGGCTTTCTCCCTGGCCTATGGCCTGGCCAGCGGCGCGAGCGTGGTGCTGCTGATGGTGTACTTCAGCGCTGTGCTGCAGGGCTGGCGGCGCGGCCTGTCTCTTTCTGCCTTTGTGGGCCTGCTGTACATCGCGCTGTACGGGCTGCTGGTTTCTGAGGACAACGCGCTGCTGATGGGGGCCATCCTGGTCTTTGGCATGCTGGCGGCGCTGATGCTGCTGACCCGCAAGATCGACTGGTACGCGCTGTCGCCTGCGCCGGCGACAGTGGATTCGGCTGCGGACTAGGACGCCGCACGCGGCAGCGACAGCGTCGCCAGCGCGCCACCCTCGGGCGCGTTGGCCAGCTCGATGCGGCCGTCGTGCAGCGAGGCGATCTCGCGTACAAAGGCCAGGCCCAGGCCAGTGCTTTTCTTGCGTGAATGCGGCCGTGCCAGCGAGTAGAACTTTTCGAACACCTTGTCGTGGGCGTATTCGGGGATGCCGGGGCCGCTGTCCTGCACCTGGATGCGCACCGTGCGGGCTTTCAGTTGCAGGGAGAGCACGACCGTGCCGCCATCGGGGGAGAAGTCGACCGCGTTGTCCAGCAGGTTGCTGACAGCGCGGCGCAGCAAAAAGGCGTCACCCTCCACCGCCGCGTCTTCCGGTGCATCGACGATGATGCGGATGCTGCGCGCAGCCGCGGCGTCCTGCACTGCGCCCGCGAGTTCCTCGAGCAGCGGCTTCATGGCCACGGGCAGCGGGTGGTCCAGTGCGCGGCGGGTTTCCAGCGCGGTGAGCTCCATCATGCGGTCCACCATCTCCTGGATGCGGCCGGTCTCGCGCATGATGTTGGCCAGGAAGCGCTGGCGCTCGGCCTGCGGCATGCCCGCTTCCTGCAACAGCTCGGCCGCGCCGCGTATGGCGGAGAGCGGACTTTTTACTTCGTGCGTGAGGGTCTGCACATAGTCGGCCACGTAGTTGCGGCCGGCCAGCGCGTCGCGCATTTCGTCGTAGGCCGCACCGATGGCGCCCAGCGCGCGTCGGCCCAGGCGCGGCAGGTTCAGCGAGCGCTGGGCCCGCACATACCGCACGTAGTCGGCGATCACGCCGAAAGGCCGCACCAGCCAGACCGAGACGATGACGGCCAGCAGCAGCACGGCCAGCACGGACACCAGGCCGACGAACAGCGTTTTCTGGCGCGCGGCGGAGACGAACTGGCCGAAGCTCGCGACCGGCTTGCCAACGGTGGCGACGCCAATGATCTCGTTGTTCCAGCGTATGGGCGCGCCCACATACATCACCGAGCTCAGCGGATCTGTCTCCACGTCGCGGGTGGTTCGTGCGCCGTAGTCACCGCGCAAGGTGTAGCTGACGTCTTTCCACTGGGAATAGTCGGCACCGGCGGATTTGCCCAGCGAGTCGAACAGCACGCGACCGGATCGGTCGGTGACATAGGCGCGCATTTCAACGCGGGTTTTGGTGACCGAGTAGATCTGCGAGAGGAATTGCCGCGCGTACAGCGATTTGAACAGTGGCTCCAGGCGCGTCGTGTCGATCGCGCCGGCCTGCACGTCCTGCTCGACCAGCCCGGCCAGCAGGTGCGAGGTTTCGACCAGTGATTCTTCGGCCGACTCGCGGTAACGCGGGTCGATCTCGGCGACCACGCGGTAAAGAATGAAGGCGATGCCGGCTGCATAGATCAGCAGGATGCCGATGAAGATGCGGTTGCGTTTTGTCACGACGGCGGCAGGTCTTCGGCCAGCGCGTAGCCCGAGCCGCGCGAGGTGCGTATCGGTTCGGCGTTGGGCGCGACGGCCTTGAGCTTGGCGCGCAGGGTCTTGATATGCGCGTCCACCGTGCGGTCGAAACTGGCAGCGTCGTCGTCCCAGACCTTGGTGAGCAGTTCGTCCCGGGTGTAGACCCGCCCGGGTTTTTGCACCAGCAGGCGCAGGATGCCGTATTCATAACGCGACAGCTCCAGTGCCCGGCCGTAAAAGCGGATCTGGCGGCGCTCTTCGTCGAGCATGAACACGGACTGTGTGGCTGCCGGGGCGGATTCCTGCGGCCCCGCAGAAGGCGCGCGGACTGTCCGGCGCAGGATGCCGCGCACCCGGGCCACGAGCTCCCGCGGCGAGAAGGGTTTGGCAATGTAGTCGTCGGCGCCGAGTTCGAGGCCGACGACCCGGTCGATCTCGTCGCTGCGTGCCGTCAGGAAGAGCATGGGCACGCTGGCGCCGCCGGGCAGGGCGTGCAGGCGCTTGAAGAGCTCGAAGCCGTTGAGGTCGGGCAGGCCGACGTCGAGGATGGCGAGGGCCGGCGGCTCGGCTGCAAATTCCTGCAGGGCCTGCTGGGCGGTGGCGCACCAGACGGGCGCAAAGCCGTCTGTGGCCAGCACATACTGGATCGTGTCGGCGATGCCGGACTCGTCTTCGATCACCAGGATGCGGGGCTTGTTGAGCATGGGGCGTATGGTAGCTGTTGGGGCGAGACTGTTGTCCCGGACGGGATCCGGAATCCATGTTCTACGACCACCGCCGGTCCGGCTGAGCCTGTCGAAGCCTGTGCAAGCTTGATTGGCTGTGGGGCTTCCAGCAAGCCGGGACTCGCCCCGGCGGGCGACTCACTTTCTCTTGCGTCGCTGTATGGACTGGACACATGGGAAACAGGTGTTCGGAGACATAGGAAACACCTTGGATGTTCAGGCGGCGGCGTTCAGCGCGTTCAAATCCAGCCGCATGAAGCGGTGATGGCAGAAGAACACATCGT
>NZ_JBAQYR010000008.1:0-17817 GCF_049790275.1 Polaromonas sp. | reverse complement strand
GGTGGCCACCACGCCCGAACCGGCGCAGGCGGCACTGCTGCTGGGCTGCTATTCACTGGGCGCTGCACTGCCGATGCTGGGCATTGCCTACGGCGGCCAGTACGCATCGCTGCGTGTGCGCGAACTGGTCCGCCATGCGCACCGCCTGCAGCAGGGTTTTGGCGTGGTGGTGGTGCTGACGGCGCTGGCCATGCACTTCCAGTACGACAGCGTGGTGGCTGTCTGGCTTTCCGATTTTTACCCTTCGATCCAAACAGGACTCTGACATGAACCCCCTCACTTCTCCGGATTCACATCCTTCCATACACGGCATCGAGCGCCGCACCTTTCTGGCCACACTGCTGGCGCTGTCGGCCGGACATGCGGCCCATGCCGCACCCAGCTTTTACGACCACGGCAGCGCGCCGGAGTTTGCGGGCATCGATCAATGGCTGAACTCGCCGCCGCTGACCATGGCCGGCCTGCGCGGCAAGGTGGTGCTGATCGACTTCTGGACCTACGCCTGTGTCAACTGCCTGCGCACGCTGCCCTACATCAACCGCTGGGCCAGGCTCTACCGCCAGGAGGGACTGGTGGTGGTGGGTGTCCACACACCCGAATTTCCTTTTGAGCGCTCGACCGCGAACCTGCAGACAGCCATGCAGCGTTTCAGCGTGAAGCACCCGGTGGCACAAGACAACAGTTATCGCACGTGGAAGGCCTACGACAACAAGTACTGGCCGGCCACCTACCTGGTGGATGCCAACGGGCGCATCCAGTACCGGCATTTCGGCGAGGGGGAGTACGAACAGACCGAATCGGCCATCCGGGTGCTGCTGGCGGCGGTGGGCAAACCCGGACCGCGTTCCTGAAGAAAACCAGCGCCGGGGGTTATTTGCATGATGCAAAAACTGCCGTCAACCCTTTATTTATCTGCGTCTAAAGCTATCAAATTTGTAGCGCCCCCATCCGATGATCAGTCAATGGCACCGAACCGGCTGTCGTTTTTCAAGGCGAACCCACCGGGAAGTTTCTCGCCGGCCGAATAACTGCGGGACAAGCTGAAGAAAAAAGTGGTGCCTACACCTGGTTGGGATTCAGCCCATATCCGTCCGCCATGCCGCGTAATCACCCGGCTCACTGTGGCGAGCCCGACGCCGGTACCGGGAAACTCGGCGGCGGAGTGGAGCCTTTGAAAGGCCCCGAACAGTTTGTCTGCGTGTGCCATGTCGAAGCCGGCCCCGTTGTCCGAAACAAAAAATACCTCCTCGGTTCCGGCGTTTGGGCTGCGGCCCACGGTAATCTCGGCGCCGTCACGGCGGGACGTGAATTTCCACGCGTTGCCCAGCAGGTTTTCCATGGCCACAAAGAGCAGGCCTTCGTCGGCCTCCACCAGCAGCCCGGGCTCCACGACGACGGTTATCTGCCGATCGGGCTCCCCGGCCTGCAGCTCGGAGAAAACTGCCGTGGCGATTTCACTCAGATCGAGAGGGACAGGCTGCAAGGTGTTGCGTGATACCTGGGCCAGCGCCAGCAGGCTTTCGATCAATTGACCCATGTGCGCCACGCCATTGCGAATCCGCGACATGTAGTGGTGCACCTTCGCACTGTCATCTGCGCGCAGTTGCTTGGCCAGCAGCTGGCTGAAACCATCGATGGTCTTCAGGGGCGCACGGAGATCATGTGAAACGGAATAGGAAAATGCCTCCAGCTCCCGGTTGGACAACCGCAAGGCGGCTTCAATCGCCTTGATTTCCGTGATGTCGGTGTCCATGCCTATCCAGCAAGTGACGTCTCCACGGGAGTCCAGCACCGGAGACGCCCTGTAGGCCAGCACATGGTAGCTGCCGTTCGCTGCGCGAACGCGGCGGACGCCTGTAAACATCTCCCGGCTCTGGCTGACCAACTTCCACTTTTCCTGCATCTCGGCTACATCCTCGGGATGGACCACTTCGGTCCACTCGTGCCCATACCACTTGGGAGGCGCCCCCCCTACCAGCTCATACCAGAACCGGTTCACATAGGTTACGGCGCCTTGAGTATTGACAATCCACATGACTTGAGGCGCCTGGTCGGCGGCTGCCTGGAACAAAGCCTCCTGCCGTGCCAACGCCTCGGTGCGATCCGCCACCTTGAGTTCCAGTTTTGTGTTGAGCTGCCTGATCTCTTCCAGCAAGTTCACATTCTCGATGGCCGCCGAGGCGATCTGGACCAGCTGTTCCACCACGTATTGGTCCTGCTGCGTGAACTCGCCTTCGCATTTATCCGAGAACTCCAGCAAACCCACGTTTTCGCCGCTGCGGTTTTTCAGCGGTATCGCGAGCCAGCCACGCATGGGCGGACGGGTATGCCCCCACTCCGCTGGGATGCACCAGCGCGGATGAGACTGCAGCCCGGCCTGCGTGAGGCGCATCGGAAGGTTGGCTTCACACACCGCCGCATCAACGCCAATGCCCACGTCGGCACTGCCTGGCTCGTTCACCCGCGCATGCCACTCGACGTATTTGTCGGAGAACGACATGCCACTGCCCGCTTCGAATGAATTCCTGTTGGGCAACAGCCTCACGAAACACTGGCGGGCCCGGACGACGGCCCTGGCCTGGCCGGCCAGCTCCTGAAGCAGAGGCTCCAGCGTCTGGTGTTGCGTGATGGCCTGAGCGGCGGCCGTGGCGCGCTGCATGGTCAGCATGTCCTCCTGCACACGCTTTTCGGCATGTTTGCGGGCGGTGATGTCCCGGACAATGACGACGATCTGGGTCTCCAGCAGCGGCACCAGCCGCGCTTCCCAGTGGGACTCCTGTCCTTGCAGCACGGTTGAATACTCAATGCCTGTCGGGGCGTTTTCCTGGATCACCCGCCGAAAGGATTCCAGCAACTGATCAGCGACGTCCACGAAAAGCGTGTCCCGAATCTGCTTTCCAATCAGATTCCGGCGCGTGAGCATCAGGCCGCTGCTGGTGCCCGCCTTGATGTCAAGAATGATTCCTTGATGGTTGAGCCGAAGCACCAGGTCCGGGATGGCCTGGAAAACGGCCCGCATTTCCGAGTTCGCATCGAGCAGCTCCTGTGAACTCAGTTCGAGGGAGTGCTCCAGCATTCCGCGATCGGCGTCGAACTCCCGATAAGCGTCGTTCACTCCATGGATGAATGCCTGCCATTCCGGCGGAATGCTGGGGGGGTCGCCAAGATGACGCCGGAGCTGGCGCTTCAGCAAGCTGTGCATCGTCTCCATCGCTACCGTTCTGAAAGAGTGGTGATGGTCATGGTCTGGTTGTGCAACTCGCATTTGGCGCCGGGCGTGAACGGGGAAATTTCGCCATAGGAATAAAACCCCGCCAACACCGCACCTGTTCCCAGGACCTCGCTCACGGCTTCCACCTCTTCCTCAATGCGTTGTTTGAGCACGAGTTTCCGGCCCACGCAGCTGATCAGGATCGCCAGATCGGGAACAACGGAGCCGATGGCTTCGTAGCTGGTCCGCGCCGCTCCGGTGGCACCATCAATCAGCCGGTCAAAGTTGGCTTTCATCAGGCGGGCGTAGGCGCCTTCGGGAACGTCGCCCGCGAAGGTCAGGCTTTGCGCATTTTCATCCACGGACAGAATCGTCCGGACCACCGGGGTCTCACCGGCCTTGGTGCGAACGCTCAGCGGGAACAGCAGTCCGGTGGCGGGAAGTCCGTCCGCATGTTCACCCAGATACTGCTTGTACAGGCCCAGTGCGGAATGCCCGTCCAGCTCATACAGGATGTTGGCCTCCGACCTGGTGATGAGCCTTTCGGGACCGAAGGAATCCCACCCACCCAGCGAACCCACGCCGATCTTCAGCCGGCTGCCATACAGGCCCAGCGCGGCAATGGTGCCTGTTTCCGGTGCGTTGTTCCGGAACACCCGCGTCTCGCCAAAGCGTGCGCCGTCGCCGGCCAGCCCACCGGTCATGGTGACGCCTTCGGGCAAATGCTTCATCACACCGGACACAAAATCGCTGCCGTTGACTTTGAGCCCATCGGTCAGTACCAGCACGTGCGCCAGTTTTTCCTCCGCACCGGTGGCTGCGTCGCGGACCGACCGCGGCAGGTTTTGCCCGATCCATTCACCCGCCTCCAGGCTGTCCGGGGTTTGGGTCAGGCTGACTTCGGCGCTGCGGAGGAGGGTGTGCTCAAAGTGCACCGCGGTGACAACCAGTGAATCATCGAGCACCTGGGTGCCGCAGATTTCCCCTGCGGTGGAGCAGCCAAGAAGGTGTGCGGCAGGATAGTCTTGCCGGATCGCGGCGACCAGATCAGGTCTGCGCAAGGCAGCGGCAGCGCCAAACACCAAAACCAATTGGGAGGATTTTGCGATGGCTCCGGGAGAGGCGGCTGTCCATCCCAGAGCTTCCGTCCATTTTCTCTGCTCGACATTCATGAATGGAATTCCCGTTTGGTGGGTGATGGACGACGTGTTCTGGCCAGTTTACGCTTGCCTCCCTCTATCGAAACCATCAAACACAAGCGCGAACTTGCCCTTGTTCTGGGGCACTGTCCACTGCCCCTGCGCCTTCTGCATGGACCGGACGCGCACCGTTTCCGACTTCTTTCCTGCGCGCCTCAAAAAAACTGTTACTTTCATGACAAATCGCATGTAACCAAATGTACTACAGGCTCGTTTCTCATGCACACTGACTTGGGTGAGCGGAAGTTTCTGCCCACCGCGGGTCAGTGGCCCGGTTTATTTCAACAAATTCAAGAGGACTTTCATGAAAATTCGTACGTACTGCGGGGCAGTGCTTTCAGGTGCTGCTTTTGTGCTTGTTTCGGTGGCGGCACAGACCGACGGCAGCAGCGCCGCTCGGGCCAAGCCCGCCTCCAAACCGGCAGCGGCAGCACCTGCGTACAGCGGTCCACGCGAAAAACTGGTGGTGGCCATGCCCAAGACGTATGGGAAAAGCGAAACCATGACTCTGTGGGGCGACTACTTCAGCCACCTGTCGCGCTGCGGGAACATCGACCTGCAGAACGCCCAGGGCGAGTCGCTGGAGCGCACCACCAACATCGACATCCTTGGCGAGAAAGAGTTGATCGACAGCATCTCCACCGGCAAGGCGCAGCTGGCGCAGGTCAACCCCGGCCTGGCGGCGCAACTGGTGACCACCGGGCAGCCCGCTCCGTTCGGGGTGCCGGGCAACAAGGCCAGCGGTGTGCGCAATTCCTACAAGCTGATCCTGGTCACCCGCATCGACAGCCCCTACCAGAAGCCGCAAGATCTGGTGGGGAAAAAAATCGCGCACACCACGCCCACGTCGAACTCAGGCAACCTGGCGCCGCGCGCGCTGTTCCCGGCGCTGGGCCTGACACCCGACAAGGATTACGAAGTGGTTTTTTCCAACGGGCACGAGCGCTCCGTCACGGGTGTGATGCATGGTTTTTATCCGGCCGCGGCTGTGGCCAGCGATTTGTACCAGCGCATGATCGTCAAGGGCGATATCAAGGGGTCGAGCATCCGCACACTCTGGGAAAGCCCGCCTTTCATGACGGAAACCTGGACCATGAGCAAGGACGTCTCTCCCGAGCTCCAGGCGCGGGTCAAGAAGTGCTCCTTCATCTACAACTTCTCGCCCAACCTGCGCAAGCAGCTGCCCGGCAACGACACCTTCCTGCCGATCAACTTCGAACGCGACTTTGCCACGGTGATGGAGGTTTACAAAAAGACGCAGCAGGCAAAGGCCGTGGCGCCCGCGCCAGCCAAATAAGCCGTTCAGCTGCGGGCGGCAGTCATGGGCCCGGTGCCCATGGCTGCCGCTTTTTTTTGCGTGAGTGCAGCCTGCGGCTGGGCACGGTAATATCGCCCTCCGTTTATTCGCCCCCTGCAACCATGACATCGTCCGCCACGACACCGCCCGACGGCCTCCCGATTTACCGGCTTCTCACCGGCCCTGACGATGCCAGCTTTTGCCGCCGGGTCAGTGAAGCGATGGCGCTGGGTTACCGGCTTTACGGTTCTCCGACAGCCACGTTCAATGGCGAGAACGTCATCGTTGCGCAGGCGGTGATCTGGCCTTCCGTGCAGGAAAAATTCCAAGCATGAACCCGGCCACCCTTCAGGCACTTGCAGAATTTCCGAGCCAACTGGCGCATTTCTACGAAGCCGTTCCCGAAACGTACCGGTACTGGTCACCGCCATCATGGGAAGGCATTCCCAGCGAAACTTTCACGGCGATCGGGCAGCTCTGCCATGTACGTGACATCGAGATCGACGGTTACCACCTGCGCTTGCAGCGCACCCTTGATGAAGACGTGCCGGTGCTGGCTTCGCTTGATGGTTATTTGCTGGCCGAACAGCGCAACTACCAGGACGCCAGTGCAGCAGAGGTGTTGTCTGCCTTAGCGGCAGCGCGCACCAGAACCTTGCAGATGATTTCAGCCCTGACGCCAGTCGAGCTGGAACGGCGGGCGGTCTTTGAGGGTTATGGCGAGCTCACCATGCGCAGCCTGGTGCATTACCTGTGCAGCCACGACCAGCAACATCTGGCTGGCTTGCAGTGGCTGCTTGGGAAAATCGACGCTTCCCGTGCTGAGCCCCCAAACAGCAGCTTGTAATACCGCATCTCGAGCGCAACCGCCTGAAGTGGGGAGGGAAGAACTGCACGCAGCGGCCAAGACAGGTGTGGACTGATTTTTCAAGCGGGGGCCGCGGAACCGGCTTCGCCAGGCCGCAGGCGCCCCCCCCCTCGGGGGGGGGAACAGGCTACACGCAGTGAGCCTGGACGGGGGTGCGCCTATTTCATGGACCCGAACACCTTCTTCAGAATCGCGCTGCCCGTGCCCACCGGGTCCTGGCGTCTTCCTTTTTGACCAGGCCGAAACCGGCGGTCGTTGCAACAACGAAGCGCTCTGCGGTCAGCATCGAGCCGCCAGCGGTTTTAGCAACGATGGCGACGACCGTCGCGACTAAAAATCGCACCGGCATGTTAACTCGGGAGGTAAACTGGCCTTATAACTACACCGGGAGGAGCCATGGATCGTAAAGTATTCAAACAGCAGTTCACCTTAAAACACACCCCCGATTGGGAGTGCCCGACATGCAAAAAGGGAACTTTAAAGATTGATACCAAAACCTTCCACAAAGATGAGATTCAGAGCTCTCGCTTCCATGACTATGAGGGTTGGGACCCGGAGTACATTGAGTTCGTATATTCAACATTGCTACGCTGCTCAAATGCTGTTTGCAAGGAGACGGTCGCAAGCACGGGCGTCGGGAGCGTCGGGCAATATTATTCTTACGACGAGCACGGGGAGACGGACGTCGAATACGACGACTTTTTTAAACCTAGATATTTCGAGCCTCCACTGCGGGTTCTTAATCCCCCCGAGCAAACTCCACCAAGTGTTTTACTGCTTTTAGAAGAGTCTTTTCGCCTATTCTTTAGCTCCCCAAGTGCTTCGCTTAATCAAGTTCGGATAGCTACTGAACAGCTCCTTACTGAGCTTGGAATTAAACGGTTCGAGGTAAAGGGTAAGAAACGGTTTGCACTCTCTCTTCACGCAAGAATTGGTCTTCTGCCAGCTAAATATGCTGGCTTCAAAGAGATGATTTTCGCGATTAAATGGCTGGGCAATGCCGGAAGTCACGCACCCGCCGAGAACAATGAAATCAAGTTAGACGACGTCCTTGACGCATATGAATTTTTGGATCACGTGTTGCAAGAACTTTATTCGCCCAAGACTTTAGGCGCGCTAAAAAAGAAAGCACAACAAGTTAACAAGAAAAAGGGACCGGTCAAAAAGTGACCGGGTAATTTATAGACCCCGTTGCCGCAAGCCGTGTTCGCGCTTTAAGTGAGAGAGGTGTCTGTGATAGCACCTTGTTCCAAAGACTCAACCTGCTCTGTTGCGACACCTTGTAGCAAGCGGGGCCCTGAATGGTCGGCCTGATGTCTACGATTTTCCATTGGCGTTTGCTGCGTAATAGCACCCATCAGCCCCCCGTTCCAGAGGCTTTTCGTTGGTTGGACCGTCCCCCGTTGCGTCTTACTTCATCGCGCCAAATACCCTTTTGAGAATCGCGCTGCCCGTCCCCACCGGGTCCTGGCGGATCTTCTTCTCTTCGTCGCCGATGATCACGTAGAGCCCGTCCAGCGTCTTGCCGGTGACGTATTGCTGGATGTTGGCATCTTCTTTCTTGACCAGACCGAAACCGGCGGCCTTGCCTGCGAACTCGTTGTATTTGTTGGCAAGGCCCACCTTGGCGGTGGCCTTGGTCACCACAGGCAGGAATTTCACGCCCAGGGGTGTGCGGGTTTTTTCGGCAAAGAAGTTGGTGACCGATGTTTCGCCACCCTGCAGGATGTTCTTGGCATCGTTCACATTCATGGACCGCACGGCACTGACCAGCAGGTCCTTGCCCATGGGCACGGCGGCTTCGGCGGCGCGGTTGATGGAAGTGACCAGTTCGTCGATGCGTTTGCCCTGGCCGAAATTTCTCAACAATTTCGATGCATCTTCAAGGTAACCGGGCAAAGGAATGCGAACTTTCGGGTTGCCGAGGAATCCATCTGTCTTGCCAAGCAGGGCCACGGCGGCCAAAGCGCCTTTTTCGAGGGCGGTTTTCAGGCCATTGGACGCTTCTGCGCTGCTCAGGTCGTTCAGCGACAGGGCCTGCGCCTGCTGGTAGGTGGCCAGGATCAGCATGCCCAGTGCGCTGATGCCGGCTTGGTTAAACTGTCGACGTTGCATGATGAAAGCCTTCAGATGAGTTCAGTTTCAAGCGCAGTATGCCGCATCGCCCTGGCTTCGGCACTGGTGCTGGGTGTGGTGTCTGGTGTGGCCGGTTGCGGCGGCGTGCAGGCGGCCCCGGAGTCGACTTTTGTGCTGCTCGACGGCAGCAAAAAGACAACAGCGGACCTCAAGGGCAAGGTGACGCTGGTGAACTTCTGGGCCACCAGCTGCGTCACCTGCGTGGCCGAGATGCCCAAAATCATTTCCACTTACAACAAGTACCAGAGCCAGGGCTACGACACCTTGGCCGTGGCCATGAGCTACGACCCACCGAGCTACGTCGTCAACTACGTCCAGACGCGCAAGCTGCCTTTCAAGGTGGCGATCGACAACACCGGCGCCGTGGCCAAGGCCTGGGGCGATGTGCAGCTCACACCGACCACTTACGTGGTCAACAAGCGCGGCGAGATCGTCAAACAGTACGTGGGTGAGCCCGACTTTGCGGCCCTGCACCAGCTGATTGAAAAACTGCTGGCTGAAACGTAGCCCGTCTCAGCTCGAAGCCCATTAAAAAAGGCCGGCCCCGCAAGGGGCCGGCCTTTTTTCATCACCCCCAGCGCACGAAGCTCCTCTTTTTCAAGCAGGGGCCGCGGGTCCGGCTTTGCCGGCCCGCAGGCGCAGCGGCCCCCTCGGGGGGCAGGGAGCTACACGCAGTGAGCGACCGTGGGGGCTTTACTTGTTCCGGAATGCGTCGTGACAGGCCTTGCAGGTATCGGCGGTTGCGGCGAACGCCGTTTTCAGGCTGTCGAGGTTGCCGGTCTTGCTGGCGGCAGCAAGCTTGGTGGTTTCCGCCTGCAACTTTTCGTTGTATTCCTTGAACTTGGCCTGCTCGGTCCAGATTTCAGGCTTGGCCTTGGTATTGCCTTTGTCGGTGCCCGGCATGAAACCGGCCCACGGGAGCTTGGACATGGCGGCCACGACCTCGGCATTGTCGGCGGCAACCTTGGCGTCATAAGGCGCGCGGCCGGACGCCATGGCGCCGACGCGGCCGAAGTGTGTGCCCATCACGGACAGTGCGCTCTGGCGGTACTTGATGGCGTCTTCCGGTTTGGCAAACTGGGCGGAAGCTGGTGCGGACAGGGCGAGCAGGGCAGATGCTGCGGCAATACTGGCGAAAATTTTCATTTTTTTCCTCGTGGTGTTTTACTTGCTGATTGGCAGTGCTTCCCGATAGACTGCCTTCCAAAGAGCTCAAGCCCTGAAGCAAAGTTCCGCTGGAACTTATGCACTAGGGTAAGCACCAAGTGAAAGCGCTGTCGGCATCGATGCAATCGCACGAAACATACCATGGCTGCGTGACCACCACAAAATCGCACAACAAGAGGGAGCACACATGAACCCATCCATTCACAAGGTCCGCGTCTGGGATTTGCCAACACGCATCTTCCACTGGGCATTGGTCGTGGGGGTGATCGGGCTGGCGATCACCGGCACGATAGGCGGCAATGCCATGGTCTGGCACTTTCGCTTTGGCTATTCGGTGCTGACGCTGCTGCTGTTTCGCGTGGTCTGGGGAGTGGTGGGCGGACGCTGGTCCCGTTTTGGTGCATTC
This sequence comes from Polaromonas sp., assembly GCF_049790275.1. Taxonomy (GTDB): domain Bacteria; phylum Pseudomonadota; class Gammaproteobacteria; order Burkholderiales; family Burkholderiaceae_C; genus Polaromonas. The sequence goes on along the minus strand of NZ_JBAQYR010000008.1, from coordinate 7,533 downwards.
ATCTATTCACCGCAAAGCGTCATCAACTACCTCAAGGGCCGGGGCAAGCCCGAGCATGGTGTCGGCCACAGCCCGATCGGCGCCGGCTCGGTGTTTGCGATGCTGGGTTTTTTGCTGGCCCAGGCAGGGACAGGCCTGTTCAGCGATGACGAAATTGCCTTCAGCGGACCGCTCACGCGTTTTGTCTCGAACAGCGCGGTCAGCCTGGCAACGAACTACCACAAGAACATCGGGAAGTGGATACTCCTGGGCCTCGTGGTCCTGCACATTCTGGCCATCGTTTTTTACCTGTGGCGCAAACACAATCTGGTGCGGGCCATGCTCCATGGTGACAAGGAACTGGTCACCGCCGTGCCGGCTTCGCGGGACGACACGGCCTCCCGCCTGTCGGCGCTGGCGGTGCTGGGCGCCTGCGCGGCCGCCGTGTACTGGATCAGCAGCCTGGGCGCACCGGCCTTCTGACCAGCGATTCCATGTCGCCTGGCTGGTCCTGACCAGCCAGGCCGCCAAAAAAAAAGCCGATACACTGGGTCTGACGTCTACCGCACCCATGACCGCTTCTTCTCCCACGATCGAGTTCATCACACCGGCCACGCCGGCACAGCTGGATACCGCGCGAGCGATTTTCCGCGAATACGCCGACCAGCTGGGCGTTGACCTGTGCTTTCAGAACTTCGACGAAGAGCTCCTCAACCTGCCGGGTGAGTATGCAGCCCCGCAGGGCTGCCTGATCCTGGCGCTGGTGAATGGCAAGATCGCCGGCTGCTGCGCCATGCGCCCGCTGGACGCCGTGGACTACCCGAACGCCTGCGAGATGAAGCGGCTCTATGTGCGCGAGGGCTTTCGCCGGCTGGGCCTGGGACGGCAGCTGGCCGAAACAGTGCTCGATGCAGCACGCATGGCGGGCTACCACAGCCTGTTGCTTGATACCCTGAACGACATGGAGGCTGCCCGGGCACTGTACGAAGACCTGGGCTTCAAGGACATCCCGCCCTATTACCACAATCCGATAGCGGGTGCTCACTACCTGAAAGTGGATTTCTTGTAAAATCAGGCTGCGACCCTGATGTGGCGGGCGCAAGCTGCTTCATTTTTCATAGCATCTGACGAACTTCCGGCTCGGTGGAATACACAAAAAGAGCCGCTGGCCCTTCGACCTGCGGCTCTTTTTTTGGGCAAACCCGGGCGTGTGGTTTCAGCCCTTGGCTTGTGCCAGCAAGGTGGCAGCGTCGCTCACTTCAAACTTGCCCGGACCTTCCACATTCAGGGCGGCAACCTTGCCGTCCTTGACCAGCATCGAATAGCGATTGCTGCGCAAACCCATGCCGCGTGCGGTCAGGTCCAGTGTCAGGCCGGTGGCCTTGGCAAAGTCGGCGCTGCCGTCGGCCAGCATGCGGACCTTGGCACCGGTCTTCTGGTCGCGCGCCCAGGCGCCCATCACGAAAGCATCGTTGACACTCACGCACCAGATCTCGTCAACGCCGGCGGCCTTGAGTTCGTCGAACTTCTCGACATAACCCGGCACATGTTTGGCGGAACAGGTCGGCGTATAAGCGCCCGGCAGGCCAAACAGCGCAATGGTTTTGCCGGTCGAGGCCTTGGTGACATCAACGGGATTGGGACCGATGCTGCAGCCATTGCCTTCAACTTCCGAAAATTCCATCAGCGTGGCTGCGGGAAGGGTGTCGCCTACTTTGATCATGGTGTCTCCTTGAGAGGGGTGGGGGTGAAAAGGTCCGGTGCCATTTTCAACGATTCCGGCAAAATCGTGCGCCGGTCGGGCAAAGGCCCGAAGGACATCGCGGTGACTGACAGGGGACGGGCAAAAGCCGGAAACAAAAACGGCCCACATCGTGAGCCGTTTTTTGACTTGAGGTCCGGACCTGCAAGACTTAGACGATCGCAGCCTTTTCCAGCAACTTGGTCACAACCCAGTTCTTGGTTTTGGAGATCGGGCGGCTTTCGGTGATCTCGATCAGGTCGCCGGTCTTGTATTCGCCCTTTTCGTCATGGGCGTGGTACTTGCTCGACAGGGACACGATCTTGCCGTAAAGCTCGTGCTTGACACGACGCTCGACCAGCACAGTCACTGTCTTCGCGCGCTTGTCGCTGACCACACGGCCAACCAGGGTGCGCTTGAGGGATTTTTTAGCTTCCGTCATTATTTCGCTCCTTGCTTGACGATGGTCTCGGCCAGGATGGTTTTGGCACGAGCGATGTCACGGCGCGCAGAACGCAGCGTGGCGGTGTTGGTGAGTTGTTGCGTGGCTTTTTGCATGCGCAGGCCAAAGTGGGCTTTTTGCAGCTCTTTGACTTCGTTTTGCAGGCCGGCAACGTCTTTTTGGCGCAGTTCAGTAGATTTGGTCATGGTCATTTCCCCTTACTGGCCAATCATGCGGCTGACAAACGTGGTGCGCAGCGGCAGCTTGGCAGAAGCCAGGCGGAACGCTTCGCGGGCCAGTTCTTCAGGAACGCCAACGATTTCAAAGACGATCTTGCCGGGCTGGATTTCAGCCACGTAGTACTCGGGATTGCCTTTACCGTTACCCATACGCACTTCAGCAGGCTTTTGGGAAATCGGCTTGTCCGGGAAGACACGGATCCAGATACGGCCGCCACGCTTGACGTGACGGGAAATCGCACGGCGTGCGGCTTCAATTTGACGAGCTGTGAGGCGACCGCGGTCGGTACACTTCAGACCGAAGTCACCGAACGCCACCGAGTTGCCTCGTGTGGCGATGCCGGTGTTGCGGCCTTTTTGCTCTTTGCGGTATTTTCTGCGAGCGGGTTGCAGCATTTGTATTCTCCGTAGTTAGACCGATTACTCGGTCTTGGCACCGTCAGCTGCTGCAGCTGGCGCGGCTTTGCGGACGCGCTTAACGGTGGTTTTCGGGGCGTCGCTACCAGGGGTAGCTTCAGCCGGTTTGTCGCTGCCATCCGCAGGGGCCGTGTTCACGCCACCGACGGGGCCGCGCGCTGGGCGGGCGGCTCCACGGGGTGCGGACGGACGGTCCGTACGGTCGCCAGGACGCGCATCGCGACGCGGGCCGCGAGGCTTGCGTTCTTCGTCCGACGGAGCGGCATCCAGACGGGCGCCCGGCGAATCGCCGCGGCCCAGGGTGTCGCCCTTGTAGACCCAGACCTTGACGCCGATCACACCATAGGTGGTCTTGGCTTCAGAGGTGCCGTAGTCGATGTCGGCGCGCAAGGTGTGGAGGGGCACGCGGCCTTCGCGGTACCACTCGCAACGAGCGATTTCAATGCCGTTGAGGCGGCCGGACGACATGATCTTGATGCCCAGGGCACCCAGACGCATGGCGTTTTGCATGGCGCGCTTCATCGCACGGCGGAACATGATGCGTTTTTCAAGCTGCTGGGTGATGCTGTCAGCGATCAGCTTGGCATCAATTTCAGGCTTGCGAACTTCTTCGATGTTCACGGCGACCGGCACGCCCAGCTGGCGGCTCAGTTCTTTCTTGAGGTTCTCGATGTCCTCGCCTTTTTTGCCGATCACAACACCCGGACGAGCCGAGTAAATCGTGATGCGGGCATTCTTGGCGGGGCGCTCGATCAGAACGCGCGACACCGCGGCATTCTTCAGCTTGGCCTTGAGGTACTCGCGAACCTTGATGTCTTCAGCCAGCATGCCGGCGAAGTCTTTATTGCTCGCGTACCAGCGGCTGGACCAGTTACGGCTGATGGCGAGGCGGAACCCGGTTGGGTTGATTTTTTGTCCCATATCCTGTCTGCCTTCTTAATTGCCAACCACAACGTACACATGGCACGTGGGCTTGCTGATACGGTTGCCGCGGCCCTTGGCGCGCGCCGAGAAACGCTTGAGCGTGGTGCCCTGCTCGACATAGATGGTTTTCACCTTCAGTTCGTCGATGTCGGCGCCATCATTGTGTTCAGCGTTGGCAATAGCCGACTCGACCACTTTCTTGATGATTCCGGCAGCTTTTTTCTGCGTGAAGTTCAGGATGTTGAGCGCCTGATCCACTTTTTTACCGCGGATCAGATCGGCGACCAGGCGGCCCTTGTCGACCGACAGACGAACGCCCCGGAGGGTTGCACGTGTTTCCATGGTCTTTCCTTACTTTCTCACAACTTTTTTGTCAGCCGGATGACCTTTGAAAGTCCGGGTGAGTGCGAACTCGCCCAGCTTGTGGCCAACCATTTGATCGGTGATGTAGACCGGTACGTGCTGCTTGCCGTTATGCACGGCGATGGTCAGGCCGATGAACTCGGGCAGGATCATGGAGCGGCGCGACCAGGTCTTGATCGGCTTTTTGTCTTTGTTGGTAACGGCTTTATCAGCCTTGGCTACCAGGTGCTGGTCGACAAAGGGACCTTTTTTGAGTGAACGTGTCATTTCCTGGCCTTACTTCTTGCGACGCGAAACAATCATCACTTGCGTGCGCTTGTTGTTGCGGGTGCGGTAGCCTTTGGTCAGGTTACCCCATGGATCGACAGGATGACGGCCTTCGCCGGTCTTGCCTTCACCACCGCCGTGCGGGTGGTCGACCGGGTTCATCACCACACCGCGAACGGTTGGGCGAATACCCATCCAACGCTTGACACCGGCCTTGCCGAGACGGCGCAGGCTGTGTTCTTCGTTGGCGACCTCGCCAATCGTGGCGCGGCATTCAATGTGGATCTTGCGGACCTCGCCAGAGCGCATGCGCACCTGGGCGTAAGTGCCTTCACGAGCCAGCAGCGTCGCCGATGTGCCGGCCGAACGTGCAATCTGCGCGCCCTTGCCGATTTGCATCTCGATGCAGTGAATCGTCGAGCCCACAGGAATGTTGCGGATCGGCAGGGTATTGCCGACACGGATCGGGGCTTCGGCACCGCTGACCAGCGTGGCGCCAACTTCAAGGCCGCGAGGGGCGATGATGTAGGCACGCTCGCCGTCGGCGTAGCAGATCAGCGCAATGTGGGCCGTGCGGTTGGGGTCGTACTCGATACGTTCGACCTTGGCCGGAATGGCGTCCTTGTTGCGCTTGAAGTCCACCACGCGGTAGTGGTGCTTGTGACCGCCGCCTTTGTGGCGCGTCGTGATGTGCCCGTTGTTGTTACGGCCGGCCTTCTGGAATTGTGGCTCCAGCAGCGGCGCGTAAGGCTCACCCTTGTGCAGGTGGTCCCGGGAAATCTTCACCATCCCGCGCATGCCGGGAGAGGTGGGTTTCATTTTGATGACAGCCATGATTACGCAGCCTCCCCACCGATGTTCAGCTCTTGGCCAGGCTTCAGCGTCACATAGGCCTTGCGAATGTTGTCGCGGCGACCAGTGGATTTGCCAAAACGCTTGGTTTTGCCTTTTTGGTTGAGTACAGAAACGGCCTTGACGTCCACCTTGAACATCAATTCCACAGCGGCCTTGATTTCGGGTTTGGTGGCGTCCTGCAGGACCTTGAAGAGCACGGCGTTGGATTTGTCCGCGACCATGGTTGCCTTTTCAGACACGATGGGAGCGACCAGCACCTGCATCAGGCGGCCTTCGTCAAATTTTGGTTTGGTGTTCACGGCGCTCATGCAAACATCTCCTTGAGTTTGTCCATGGCGGCTTTGGTGACCAGAACCTTTTTGTAGTGAACCAGCGACAGCGGATCCGCATAGCGGGGTTCAACCACAAGAATGTTCACCAGATTGCGTGAAGCCAGGTACAGGTTTTCATCCACCTCGTCAGCGATGACCAGCACCGATTTGAGGTTCATGGCCTTGAACTTGTCGGCCAGGACTTTCGTCTTGGGCGAGTCCACGGTCAGCGAATCAACCACAGCCAGACGGCCTTCACGGGCCAGCTGGGAGAAGATGGAGGCCATGCCGGCACGGTACATCTTCTTGTTGATTTTCTGCGTGAAGTTTTCGTCAGGCATGTTCGGGAAAATACGACCGCCTCCGCGCCACAGCGGGGAAGAAGTCATACCGGCACGTGCACGGCCAGTGCCCTTTTGTTTAAAGGGCTTCTTGGTCGAGTGCTTGACCTGCTCACGGTCTTTCTGGGCACGGGTTCCCTGGCGGGCGTTGGCCTGGAAGGCCACGACCACCTGGTGAATCAGGCTTTCGTTGTATTCGCGACCAAACACGGTATCGGGCACGTCCACTTTGGACGAAGCCAGACCCTGGTCATTCAGGAGTTCGACCTGCATCAGTTCGCTCCTTTGGCAGCTGCTACTGGTTTGGCTTTGATCGCGGCACGAACCGTGACAAAACCGCCTTTGGAACCAGGCACAGCACCGCGGATCATCAGCAGTTGACGGGCTTCGTCAATGCGCACGATGTCGAGGTTTTGCGTGGTCTTGGTGACGTCACCGAGGTGGCCCGTCATGCGTTTACCGGGAAACACGCGACCGGGATCCTGCGCCATACCGATGGAGCCGGGAACGTTGTGCGAACGGCTGTTACCGTGCGACGCGCGCTGCGAGCTCATCTTGTGACGCTTGATGGTGCCGGCAAAGCCTTTACCAATGGAAGTGCCCTGCACATCCACCTTCTGGCCGACTGCAAACACGTCAGCGGCGGGCACAACAGTACCGGCAGCATATTTGCCTGCGACGTCAGCCGTCACGCGGAATTCTTTCAGGATTTCACCGGCTTCAACGCCTGCTTTCGCAAGGTGGCCAGCAGCCGGCTTGGTGATGCGCGACGCTTTGCGCGCACCAAATGCCACTTGAAGGGCATCGTAGCCGTCGTTTGCTTGGGTTTTCACCTGGGTCACACGGTTGTTAGACACATCTACCACTGTGACAGGAACGGTATCCCCATCATCAGTGAACAGACGCATCATGCCCACCTTGCGGCCCAGCAACCCGAGGGAGTTGCTCAGACTCATGCTTTTTTCTCCGTAACTTCCACCGCTGCGACTTCAATTGGCCGCAGACGTTTTGATGTGAAAGACTGTTAATAAAACCGCCCCACCCATGCACAGCATGCCCGGGACAGCCCAAGAGTATAGCGCGGACTTGCCGTATTGGCAAATCCGCGCTTTATCCCGGTTTTTGGGGCTCCGACTTTCGCCAAAACCCCGATTTCTTCTTATTGCAGCTTGATTTCGACGTCCACACCGGCGGGCAGATCGAGCTTCATCAACGCATCAACGGTTTTGTCCGTCGGGTCAACGATGTCCATCAGGCGCTGGTGCGTGCGGATTTCCAGCTGGTCGCGGCTCGTCTTGTTGACGTGGGGCGAACGCAGGATGTCAAACCGCTTCATGCGGGTCGGCAGGGGCACGGGGCCCTTGACGATCGCGCCGGTGCGCTTGGCAGTGTCAACGATTTCAGCTGCCGACTGGTCGATCAGCTTGTAGTCAAACGCTTTCAGGCGGATGCGGATTTTTTGCTTGGTGGCCATGGTAATTCCTTAAGGTGTTGCGGAATTACGCAATGATCTTGGCCACGACACCAGCGCCGACGGTCTTGCCGCCCTCGCGGATGGCAAAACGCAGGCCTTCTTCCATGGCGATCGGGTTGATCAGCTTGACGGTGATCGACACGTTGTCGCCTGGCATGACCATTTCCTTGCCTTCTGGCA
>NZ_JBAQYR010000007.1:0-23642 GCF_049790275.1 Polaromonas sp. | reverse complement strand
GCCGGCAGCCACCAGTTGCGACAGCGGATCGGCGATGCCCTTCACCGCCGCCACATCTGCACCGGCCGCGGCAGCGGCACGCTGCGATGCGGGCAGCAAGGCGATGTCCTGAGGCTGCAGGCGCCCTTCGAGGTAATCGGCATAAGCGCGCTCCGCGGCCGGCGCATCGGGCCGCAGCGGCTCAAACCCGGCGCAGGGCTCTAGCACCAGGCTGGCGACGCGGCTGGCACAGCGCAGGAGTTCGGCGCGCGCCACCAGGTCGGTGCGGCCGGTGCTGGAGAGTTCGCTGCGCGCACGGCCGAACTCCATCGCCTCGACACGGGTATTGCCCTCCAGGTAAGCGGCGACGGCGCGCTCCATCGAATTTTTGGCTTCCATTTGCCAGTCGGGAGCTTTCGGGCCGCTGCTGCATGCGGCCAGCGACAGCAAGGCCAGGACAGACAGGACGCTTGAAAATGAACTCATGGCAGTTTGATCTCCGTGTCGCGGGCAAACGGCCACTTGCGGTTGATCTCGTTGATCAGGCCGTCCACCTTGCGCAGGCTGGACTCGACCTCGGCGCGCAGCGCTCCCAGGTCGTCGGTGGCGGCCCGTGCATTGGCGCCCACGGCCTGCGCATCGACCAGCACCGCATCGACTTTTTTCAGGCTGGTCCGCGCTTCGCCGAGCAGGGTGTTGAGCTGCACCACGGTAGCGCGGGCTTCGGGCATCACGCCATTGGCGCCGAACACCTGGGTGTCGGTCTTGGCGGCCAGGCCATCGAGCTTGGTCAGAAGCGCATTGGTGCGGCCCAGCGTGGCGAGCAGCTTTTTGGCTTCTGCGTCATTGCCCAGCAGCACGCTCAACGCGCCGCCCGGGCCATTGAGCCTTTCCGTCAGCTTCTGCATATTGCCCATGCTGGCGCCGACCGCACCTTCGCTGGCCGTCAGGTTGTTGAGGTTTTCCAGCAGTTCCTTGGCGGCAGCCACCAGCTTGGGCACCTCGGCAGCGGTGTCGCCGCGCAGCACCTCGCGCACTGCGCCGTCGGGTAGTGGCGGGTCTTTCAGCATGCCGGTGTAGGCGCGGATGTTGGTGCTGCCCACCAGGCCGCGCACCAGCGTGAACACGCTGGAGGTGCGCAGCCAGTGCGCGTCCCTGGTCGGCACATCCACAATGATGCGGGCCTTGCCGTCCTCGGCCAGTTCGATACGGCGCACGCGGCCGATCGGGAAACCCGCAAACGTCATGTCCATGCCGACCACCACACCTTCGGAGTCGTCAGACAGCAGCACCAGTTTCTGCGTGGCCTCAAACGCGCCGCGCGCATAAAGCAGGTAGAGCGCCGAACCCACCACCAGCAAGGTCATGAAGACCAGCAGCAGCAGCGCCTTGAACTCGAGGTTGGCCACAGGTGGCATGGCCACGGGATCGCCGGGCGGCGGCGTTCCCGGAGGGGCGGACGGAGGAGCTTGCTGGGGTTCGCTCATGGTTTGTACAGGTTCATGGTTGGAAGCGGCTGTCAGTAGTAGTTTCCCACCAGGGACACCACTTCGATGACCAGGATGACGGCAAACATGCGGACCAGCATGCGCAGCTCGGCACTGGCGCGAAAACGCTGCTCTGCCGTGTCGTACAGGGCCGAAGCCATGGGGATCAGCGACACGGCCAGGCTGAAGAAGAGGGTTTTCAGCGCAAAAATCAGGGTCACGTCGGGGTTGAACACCTGGCCGAAGAGCCGGGTGTACACCGCCACGCCGGACAGCGTGAAACCGTAGCTGGCCAGGTAAGCCATCACGAGCGCCACCACGCAGCTCAGCGCGGCCAGCGTCACGGTGGAAAAAATCCCTGCCGTCACACGCGGCAGCACTTCCTGGCGCACCGGGTCCAGGCCACGCTGCTGCAAGGCATCGAGCACGCCCTGCTGGCGCAGCTGCGACAACTCGACACCGCTGGCGATGGCGCAGCGCAGCGCGACAAACATGGCGGCCGTCAGCGGGATCAGCTCCAGCACCAGCACACGGATCACCACCTGCAACGCGTACTGCGACAGGCCATAGCTGAGCGCGGTGACGATCACAATGCGCGTGATGACCACCGTGATCAGCGCGCACATGAGCGTGAAGCCCAGCAGGTTGGGCGCGGTGTTGAGATAGATGTGGCGCGCCAGCACCCGGCGGTTGTCGCGGCCGTAGCTGGATGGGGAAAGGGCCAGTACGAGGATCAGCGCGCCGAGATGGACCAGGCGCCACCAGCCCACCAGCCAGTTCCGCGCTTTGAGGTTCATTTCTGCCAGCGTGCCCGGCCGGCCAGGCAGGGGAGTCATGCGGTCATGATAACTGTGCGCTCATGCGTGTGATCTTCCGTGTCCGTGGGTCGCCACCAGAGCGGCGGCGACGCCTCAAAGTTTAGGGCATGTGCGGCATCGAAGCCCGTGCCGCCGCAGGCCGTTCCACCAGTGCGCGGCAGTAGGCCAGAAAATCCTCCATCTCGGTCGCCTTGTCGAAAACAGCCTCCGCCCCCAGCGCCATGCATTGGCGGCGTATCGTCTCGCTCAGCTGTCCGCTCAGCACCACCACATGCTGGTCGGGCCGGCGCGTGGTGCACCAGTTGAGCGCCCCCACGCCGCTGCCCTGCTTCAGGTGCAGGTCAACCACCGCGAGGTCCCAGGCGCTGTCGTTGGACGACAGCCAGTTCGTCGCGGAAACCTCGTTGTCGGCATAAAACAGCACATCAACCCCGGGTATCTCGCGCAGGGCATCGAGGATCAGGCTTCTCAGGACCGCATCATCCTCGATGACAAACACCTTCAGGGACCGACGCCCCGCCCTGCCGTCCGATCCGGAAACCCTGTTCATGCCCGTATCTGCCGGGCCGGCGCAACACCAGGCCGCAGCGTGCGGTAGGCGTACTTGTTTACCATGGCAACCCGTCAAAAGCTGGAACAGCCGCCAGTTTAGGCAGGAGCCCGCCCGTGTACAACCGCTTTCGGCATCAAGCTGATGTAGGACAAGCCGTCATCCGTGCCATCAGGCGGGTCTGATGAGCACCTGCGGCAGGGCGTGTCAGGGCCCGGCATCCGGCCGGTTCTTCTCCCAGATGGCCAGCAGGATCAGTCCGTAGCTGAGGATGCGGATCATGTAGTACACCGGAACATCCTCGGGAATGTCGCTGTTGAGGCCCATGTGGATGCGGCTGAGGCCTTCTATCCAGAAAGACAGGGCAAAGTAGAGAAAAAAGCGGTCCCGGCTGGTGTACCAGTACCGGAAAAAAAACAGGCCCACCGCCAGGGAACCCAGCGCAATGGCACCCGCCAGCATGTCATGGACCATGGCTTACTCCTCTTCCCAGATCAGGCCGAACAGCATGAGCACAACAGCCGCCAGCGCGGCAACGAGGCGCCACAGGGTCAGATCGACCATGGGCAGCACCAGTTTGTCCACGACCAGCAGGACATTGTTGACCGACAACCCCAGGAAACACAGGCCGCTCCAGAAAAGCAGCCGATAGCCGGACCGGCGGTATCCGCGCAGCGACAGCCAGGCGCACGCGACCGAGGTCAACGCACACAGGGAATAGATCAGTACAGCCATGTTCAGGCATCCTTTCGCCAGCGGAAGGCATCTGCAAACTTCTGGGCCCGTTGTTCCCGTTTGTCGCCTCTGGAATGAATCAGGTGGGTCACCTCGACCAGGTGATGCGCATAGACCTCCGCGAGGCCATCGAGCATCTGGCGCAGTTCCCCTGAAGCCGGCTGGTAGCGAAATTGCGACCCGTCCGGCAGGGTTTTTCCAACCACGCCGGCGTCCTCCAGTTCAGCCAGCAGCTCCTGCGCCCTTTTTTCGTTCACATACAACCGCTGCGCCACCTGCCGGGCAGACCACTGCGTCTCGGGCTGGCTGCGCAGCAGCAGCAAGGCCTCCAGATAAGGAATGGAGCTGACACTGGCCAGCAGAAAACGCCGGACGTCGTCGGGCAGGACTGCGGCGACTCCGGAAGCGGCGGCCGATGCGGAATCTGGCTGCTCCGGCGGCTTCGATGTCATCACTCGCTCGTGTCCGCCCCGTCGCGGCAGGAGACCAGGGTCATCTCGCGAACCCGTCCCCGCGCCGCGCGGCCTGGCTGATGACGGACAAAAGGTGGTCGATGTCGGCCGGCTTGACGACATGGTGGTCAAAGCCGGCCTTCTGTGAACGCAGCCGGCTTTCGGCCTCGCCGTAACCCGTCAGTGCGATCAACAGGGCGTCCTGGGTCTGGGGGAGCTTGCGCAACTGCTGCGCCACCTCAAAACCGTTCATCCCCGGCAGGCCGATGTCCAGAATGACCACGGCGGGCATGAACTGCCTGGCTATCGCCAGCGCTGATTCGCCGTCGGTGGCGATCCTTGCCACATACCCTTCCGACTCCAGCAACACCTTCATGGTATCGGCCGAGGCCAGCAAGTCGTCCACCACCAGGACACGCACCGACCCGACTGGACGCAAAACAGTGGCGGCCGGTCTGGCCGGTGCCAGCGGAAGGTCTGCCTTGGTGGCTACACGCGCCGGCAGGTACACGGATATCTCTGCGCCCTGCTCCGGCCCTTCGCTGAACGCGTGAACTTTTCCGCCATGGAGTTCTACCAGATGCTTGACCAGCGTCAGCCCGATGCCCAGGCCGCCATGGGGCCGGTCCAGCGCCTGGTCACCCTGAGCAAACAGGTCGAACATGTGCGGCAAAAAGTCCGGCGCGATGCCCTGGCCGTTGTCCTTCACCGAAATCCGCAGCTCCTGCCCCGTCAGCGCGGCAGCCAGGCAGATCCGTCCGCGCGGCGGCGTGAACTTCGAAGCGTTGTTGAGCAGATTGGAGAGCACCTGGGACAGCCGCACCATGTCGCCGTCGACGACAATGAGTTCCTTGGGCAGCTCGAGCGAAAGCTGCTGCTCACGAGCCGTGATGAACGGCTCGCTCGCTTCCACGGCCCGGTCAAAGAGCGTCGCCAGGGCCAGCAGCTCCGTCTTCACGCTGACCTTGCCACGCGCGATTCGCGAAACATCCAGCAGGTCATCGACCATGCGGGACATGTGGTCCACCTGGCGCCCGATCACATCACGGGCCCAGACCAGGGTGGGCTCCTGCAGCGTGATGCCGTGCAGGATGCGCACCGCATTGCTGATGGGCGCCAGCGGATTGCGCAATTCGTGGGCCAGCATGGCGAGAAATTCATTTTTCCGCGCGTCGGCCTCCTGCACCAGCGTGTAAAGCCGCGCGTTTTCCATCGCGATGGCAGCCCTGCTGACCACCTCATTGATCAGGGACAACCGGGTGCATTCGAACTGCCTGCGTTGGCCAAACAGCAGCAGGGCTCCCAGGGGCTGGTCCCCGACAAAGAGGGGGCAGACCGCCGTCTGTTCGATGTTTTCCGGCAAGGGCTGCGCGCGTTCGCCGCGCGTTGCAGCGCCCCGCTTTTCCCATACCACCAGAGGCGACACCAGTTCTATCTGCCGGGAAGACATGGCCGAGCGTATGGCCTGCGCCGCCAGCGGATGCGGCTTGCGCCGCTGTGTCAGGACAGCCCCGTCAACCGCCGGCAGGGCCTGCACCGAATCCTGGATCGCGGTGCAGCTGAGTTCCCCCTGGCCATCCACGAGCGCCACCGCTGCCAGGTCGGCCAGCGCAGGCAGCGCTATCTGGAGCAGCGTGCGAACCGTATCGTCGGTGTTGAGCGAGCGCGACAACAGGCGACTCGCCTCGGACAGGTAATTGGCCCGACGGATGGCCTCCTCCGCCGCGAAACGGGCCACTTCCGAACGGGCCAATGCTTCGCGCTCGGCCATCTGGGCCTGAAGCTGCCGGTTCATGCGGTACAGGTCAACAAACACCCTGACTTTGGAGCGCAGGATTTCGGGAACGACAGGGGTGGAGATGTAGTCCACGGCACCCAGGGCATAACCCTGGATGGTCTGCAGTTCATCGACATAGGCAGTGATGAACAGCAGGGGCGTTTGCGAGGTCTTCTTGTACTGCCTGATCAGTTTGGCGGTTTCCAGGCCGTCGATGTCGGGCATGTTGACGTCCAGCAGAATGACCGCGAACTCCATTTTCAGGATCAGCCGCAAGGCCTCCTTGCCCGAGCGGGCATGCACCACATTCTGGTTGAGCTCCTCGAGGACACTGCCGAACACCACGTGTTTTTCCGACAGGTCATCGACCACCAGGATATTGGCCTTGCCTTCGCTGTCGCCGTGCGGCAGTACCGCCGGTGAAAGCACGGCATTCATTGGGGCAACCATGCGCGCAGTACCGCCAGCAGGTCCTCGGTGTTGACTGGCTTGGACAGGTAATCCCAGGCGCCGGCTTCTATGCATTTTTCCCGGTCGCCTTTCATGGCCTTGGCTGTGACGGCAATCATGGGCAGGTTCTTGCCGGCCGGCAGCTTGCGGATGGCCTGCATGGTGGCCATGCCGTCCATCTCGGGCATCATGATGTCCATCAGGACCAGCTTGATCTCGGGATCAGCAGCCACCCGCGCTATCGCGTCGCGCCCGTTGTCCGCCCAGACGATGTCCATGGCCTCTTCTTCCAGCACGGTAGCCAGCGCGAAGATGTTGCGCATGTCATCGTCCACGATAAGCACACGCTTTCCGGCCAGTGACTTGTTGGACTCGTGCAGGTTCTTCAGCACGGCATGTTTCTGCCCGGAAAGGCGGGCCGGATTGACATGAAGCGCGTGGACCGCGAGGTCCAGCAGCTTGGGCAGCGAGCGTGCCTCGCGCACGTTGACCTCGCCCCGGACGTGCCAGGCGTGGGACTCCTCTCCGTCAATGAGCCCGTCACGGTAGACCACCAGCGGCAAGGGCCCGAGCGAGGGCCGCGTGGCCAGGACTTCGCACCAGGGGACCAACCCCTCCTCCATCGACGGTTCATCTGTGATCAGGCAGTCGAAGTCGCCAGTGTTGAGCAGCTCGACCACTTCACGTCCCGTCGCGGCCGTCACGGTGCTGACATGCTCATCCTCTAGGTAGGCGCTGACCTGTGCGGAGATATCCGTGTCGCGCAGATGCAGCAGCACATTCCTGTCGGCCTGGGTGACGTAACTATGCAGCTGCTCCAGCATGTGATCGAGGATCTCCTTTTCAGCAATCGGCTTGCCGACAAATGCAAAGGCACCGGAGCGGAAGGCCCGCTCCATGGAGTCGTCGGTGGAGATCACACACACAGGGATATGCCGCACCCCCATGTCCTGTTTCAGCCTGTCCAGCACACGCCAGCCATCCATGTCGGGCAGGTACATGTCCAGCGTGATGGCTGAGGGCATGAACTGGGTGGCCAGTGTCAGCGCGCCGGCGCCCCGCGACGTGACCAGGCCCTTGAAGCCCTTGTCCCGCGCCGCGTCGAGCAGGAAACCGGCGAAAGCCAGGTCGTTCTCGACGATCAGCAACACCTGGTCGCCGGGCTGGATATTCTGGCGGTCATCCAGTGCCTCGTCCATCGGCATGACCAGCTCTTCCCCCGGCTCGGGCAGCATGACGGGCCTGGCCAGCAGCTCCGGGATGCCACCTCGGGGCTCGGCCAGCGTGGCGAGCTTGCGCACAGCGCGCGTGGTCGAAAAATTGAACGGCAGGTAGAGCACAAAGCTGCTCCCCTCGCCGGGCGCGCTGGACAGCCGGATTTCGCCGCCCAGCAGCCTGGAGAGTTCGCGGCTGATGGCCAGGCCCAGGCCGGTACCGCCGTATTTGCGGGAGGTAGATCCGTCGGCCTGCTGGAAGGCCTCGAAGATGATCTGCTGCTTGTCGGACGAAATGCCGATACCGGTGTCGCTGACGGTGAAGGCAATGACCTGCTGGGCGCGATTGAGTTCGTCGTGGTCCGGACTCCAGCCCGAGTAAGCCTCTTCAATGGAAAGCGCCACATGCCCCTGGTGCGTGAACTTGAAGGCGTTGGACAGCAGGTTCTTGAGGATCTGCTGCAGCCGCTTCAGGTCGGTGATCATGGACGTGGGAAGCTCCGCGCCGGTGGTGATCAGGAACTCGACATTTTTCGCTTCGGCTACATGGCGGAAAGTGCGCTCCACATACTGCTGGAGATCGGACAGGCGGATCTCGCTGATATCAACCACCACGGTACCCGACTCGATCTTGGACAGGTCGAGAATGTCGTTGATGAGCATCAGCAGGTCGTTGCCCGATGAGTGGATAGTCTTGGCAAATTCAACCTGCTTGGGCCGAAGGTTGCCCTCCTGGTTCTTGCAAAGCTGGTCGGACAGGATCAGCAGGCTGTTCAGCGGGGTGCGCAGCTCGTGCGACATGTTGGCCAGAAACTCGGATTTGTATTTCGAGGTCAGCGAGAGCTGCTTGGCCTTTTCCTCCAGTGCCTGGCGCGCCTGCTCGACCTCCTGGTTCTTGCGCTCGACCTCATGGTTCTGGTGCGCCAGCAACCTGGCTTTCTCCTGCAGCTCCTCGTTGGTCTGCTGCAGTTCCTGCTGGCGGCTCTGCAGTTCCTGCGCCAGGGACTGGGACTGTGTGAGCAGGTCCTCGGTGCGCATGTTGGCCTCGATCGTGTTGATCACGATGCCGATACTTTCCGTCAACTGGTCCAGGAACGCCTGGTGCGCAGGGTTGAAACGTTCGAGCGATGCCAGCTCCACCACCCCCCTGACCTGACCCTCGAAAATAATCGGCAGTACCAGGATGTTCAGCGGCGCCACTTCGGTCAGGCCGGATGAAATTTTCAGGCTGTCGGGCATGGACGAGGTGAGCAGGATTTTCTGCTTGTCGTAGGCGCATTGGCCCACCAGGCCCTGGCCCATGTCGACCTCCTTGCCATAAGCCCCCTGGCCTTCCGAGGCGTAGCTGGCCATGAGGCGCAGGCGCGGCTTGTCCTGGGTGTAGCGCAGCACATAGAACTCCGCCTGCTGCGCGCCGACGACGGGGGCCAGCTCCGAAAGGATCAGGTGGCCCACTGCCACCAGGTCTTTCTGGCCCTGCAGCATGCGGCTGAACTTGGCCAGATTGGTCTTGAGCCAGTCCTGCTCGGTGTTGACCTGGGTCGTGTCCTTGAGGTTGCGGATCATCTCGTTGATCGTGTCCTTCAGCGCCGCCACCTCGCCCAGCGCTTCCACCGTGATGGAGCGGGTCAGGTCGCCCTGCGTCACGGCGGTGGCCACCTCGGCAATCGCCCGCACCTGGGTTGTCAGGTTGGCCGCGAGCTGGTTGACGTTTTCCGTCAGGCCCTTCCACGTGCCCGAGGCACCCGGCACCTTGGCCTGCCCGCCCAGCTTGCCCTCCACACCCACTTCGCGGGCCACCGTTGTCACCTGGTCGGCAAAAGTCGCCAGCGTGTCCGTCATGCCGTTGATGGTGTCCGCTAATGCAGCAATCTCGCCTTTGGCCTCCACCGTCAGCTTGCGCCCCAGGTCGCCGTTGGCCACGGCAGTCACCACGCGCGCAATGCCGCGCACCTGGCTGGTCAGGTTGCCGGCCATGAAGTTCACGTTGTCGGTCAGGTCCTTCCACGTGCCGGCCACACCCTGCACATCGGCCTGGCCGCCCAGCTTGCCTTCGGTGCCCACCTCGCGCGCGACGCGTGTCACCTCGGACGCGAAAGAACGCAGCTGGTCCACCATGGTGTTGATGGTGTTCTTGAGTTCGAGAATTTCGCCTTTCACGTCCACCGTGATCTTCTTGGACAGGTCACCCGCCGCCACCGCCTTGGTCACGTCGGCAATGTTGCGCACCTGGCTGGTCAGGTTGCCGGCCATGAAGTTCACGTTGTCGGTCAGGTCTTTCCAGGTACCGGCCACACCCTGCACATCGGCCTGGCCACCGAGCTTGCCTTCGGTGCCCACCTCGCGCGCGACCCGCGTCACTTCGGAAGCGAAAGACCGCAGCTGGTCCACCATGGTGTTGATGGTGTTCTTGAGTTCGAGAATCTCGCCCTTCACGTCCACCGTGATCTTCTTGGAAAGGTCACCCGCCGCCACCGCTTTGGTCACCTCGGCAATATTGCGTACCTGGCCGGTCAGGTTGGAACCCATGGAGTTGACCGAGTCGGTCAGGTCCTTCCAGGTGCCCGCCACACCCTGCACATCGGCCTGGCCGCCCAGCTTGCCTTCGGTACCGACTTCGCGCGCCACCCGCGTCACCTCGGACGCGAAAGACCGCAGCTGGTCCACCATGGTGTTGTTGGTGTTCTTGAGTTCGAGAATTTCGCCCTTCACGTCCACCGTGATCTTCTTGGACAAATCGCCTGCTGCCACAGCGGTCGTCACCTCGGCAATGTTGCGCACCTGCGCCGTCAGGTTGGAACCCATGGAGTTGACCGAGTCGGTCAAATCCTTCCAGGTACCCGCCACGCCCTGCACATCGGCCTGGCCACCGAGCTTGCCTTCGGTACCCACCTCGCGCGCGACCCGTGTGACCTCGGCGGAGAAGGTACCGAGCTGCTCCACCATCTTGTTGATGATCATCGCCGTGCGCAAAAACTCGCCTTCGAGGGCGCGGCCTTCTGCCTCCAGCGCCATGCTTTTGGACAGGTCGCCCTGCGCCACAGCACCGATCACGCGCGCGACCTCGCTGGTCGGATGCACCAGATCGGCAATCAGTGAATTGATGGACTCGGCCGACTCGCGCCAGAACCCGCTGGCATTGGGAACACGCGCTCTCTCCCGGAGTTTTCCCTGCTTGCCGACCACGCGGCTCAGACGTGCCAGTTCCTCGGCCATGCGCACGTTTTCAGCGACCACGTCATTGAAGGCATCGGCCAGCTTGCCGGGAAGACCGGTCCAGTCCAGCGGCAAGGCCGCCCTGGCGTCGCCCTTGCGCAGCGCAACCAGCGCCGTCAGGAATATCCTGTTCTGCTCCGCGGCGGCGTCAGCCTCCGCACAGGCGCTGTCGATAGCGGTGAGGCTGTCCTGCCAGAAACCCGTCAGGCGTGGTTCCTCCGACAAAGGCGAGGGGCGCCGGCTTGTGGTCCTGCGGGTCCTGAGGCCTTTCAGCCTGGCAGCGGTGCTACAGCTGACGGCAGCCAGCTGGTTGAACTCTGCGGCCACCTTGCCGTACAGACCGTCCCAATCGGTGGGCAAACTGGCTTTGGGATCTCCACGGCGCAAAGCACTGAGGGCTTTGAGCAAGGTCTTGAGTTCGGTATCACGCTCGATCAAGGGCAGTCTTGCTAATGCCTCCATGGCAGTGTCCCTTTTTAGTGGTTAGTCTGCTAACGCTCGAGAATTTACCGCCCGGGACAGGGGGAGGCAACAGAAACACACGTTTTTTTCAGGAGAAAACGGGACGCTGTTGGCACGGGCCAGCAGACTACGCAACTATGGAAAAAGGACTACAAAATGGGCCGGGCCGCCGTTCTATATTTGGAAGTTTTTCTCCGGATAAAAAAAGCCTTTACACGGACAGCTCAGGCCGCGCCGAAGTGCTGAAACGGTGGCGTGCAACTCCCGCGAAGGACTGCTCACCCTAAGGCGCGGACTCCACCCTGACATCGATATAGAGATCTTCCAGCGCACCGGTGTAGCCCTCGAGGGCGAGCAGGCGTGCAGCGGTTTCGGCACGCTCCCAATACACGATGGCCTGCTTTTCCTCGAGCGAAATATCTGCACCGGCCATTTCATCCTGGCGTGTCTTGGCTTGCACCCAAGCGCGGCGCGAACGGGCCACCTCGGCAGAGCTCCCCAGTTGCTGAACCAGGGCCTGGTTGTAACGCTGTTCGATGAGGCGGCACTCCTCCGCTGAAAACTTCTTTTTATCCATCAACTGGATGCTGTAGTCCATGGTGTTCCTCGTTTCAGGAAAACTAGTTTACGAAGCAAGATCCATTCGCGAGCGCAAAAATCCGATTGCAAAATGTAAAAATGTCGTGCGATTCGTGGCCGTTTTTTTCCGTCAAATTCGCGTGCCAGCGCGCGATACAAAAATGGGAAGCTACAAAAAGGCGCCGCCAGCCCTGCCCAGTTGCGCGACCCGGCAACGGTGAAGCTAAGCGTTGGCGCCGGCCCTGCGTGTAGGACGAAGACGAAGTCGAGGTAGGTTCGGCCAGATAGTCAGGACAGGCAGCCGGGATCCCCGTCATACAGCCAAAAATGCCTGCAGCCCTTTATTCGTGGGCGAAATCAGCTATGCTATTGATAGCATTTCTGCCTTGGCACCGGCAAGACGCGGTTCACTGGGGCGGGCAATTCGCCATCATGTCACCGAGCCGGACCGCCGCTTTCGGCGCCCAGGCCGGGTTGAACCGGCAGGCGCCCGAGGGGAACAGCATCACCACGGTGGAGCCGAGTAAAAACCGGCCCATCTCGTTGCCCTGCTTGAGGTCAGCAGACGTTGACCCCGCATAGTGCCATTCGCGCACCTGTTTGCTGCGGGGCGGGTTGACCACGCCGTGCCACACGGTCGCCATGCTGCCGACGATGGTGGCACCGACCAGGACCAGGACAAACGGCCCGCGCGCCGACTCAAAGACACAGACAACCCGCTCATTGCGAGCAAACAGCCCGGGCACGCCACGTGCCGTGGCCGGGTTGACTGAAAACAGCTCACCCGGCACGTAAATCATGCGTACCAGGCGCCCGTCGGCTGGCATGTGGATGCGGTGATAGTCCTTGGGGCTGAGGTAAATCGTTGCGAAACTGCCACCCTCGAACCTGGCTGCCAGATCCTCGTCCCCGCCGACCAGGGCCCTGGTGCTGTAGTAGTGACCCTTCGCCTGGAAAATCTGGTCTCCTTCGATCCTGCCGAACTGGCTGATCGCGCCATCCACCGGGCAGATCAGGTCAGCCTCGGCCAGGGGTCGCGCGCCCGGCCGGAGCGCACGGGTGAAAAAATCATTGAAGGTGGCGTAGCTGCTGATGTCCGGATTGGCCGCCTCGGCCATGTTGACGCCGTATTTGCCGATGAACCAGCGGATGATGCGTGTCGTTATGGCACCGCCCCGCATGGAGGCAATATGGCTGCCGAACTCGGTGATCGCCTTTTTGGGCAAAAGATATTGCAACAGGACTTCGGATCTTTCGGACACGCAGGCTCACTCTTTGTCGGGGAAATCAGCCATTCTATCGAGGCAGTGCAAGGCTTCCCGATGACGCCCATGTCCCGCCTACTGCGGTTGCAGCCGCAGCAGACGCCCCTGCGGGCTGTCGGTCAGCACGTAGAGCAACCCGTCCGGCCCCTGCCGCACATCGCGAATGCGGCCACCGCCCTCGAGCAGCCTGTGCTCGCGCAGTACCTTGCCCCTGAATGGCTCGGCCAGTTCCATGCGGTCCAGGTAGCCGAACTTCAGCGAGCCAACGAAGAGGTTGCCCTGCCAGGCCTTGCCGTACTTGTCGCTGGTCAAAAATGCCATGCCCGAGGGGGCGATCGACGGTACCCAATAGTGCAACGGCTGTTCCATGCCGGTTCTGGCCGTGATGCCCTCGCCCACCTTGCCGCCGCCGTAGTTCTCGCCGTGGGTGACGACCGGCCAGCCGTAGTTGCGGCCCGGCTGCGGCAGGTTGATTTCGTCGCCGCCCTGCGGGCCGTGCTCGTGGGTCCAGTAAGTGCCGTCGGGCGCCAGGGTTGCGCCCTGCATGTTGCGGTGGCCATAACTCCAGATTTCGGGCAAGGCCCCGGCCCGGCCGACAAAGGGGTTGTCCTTGGGGACGGTGCCGTCCTTGTTGATACGGACCACCTTGCCATGGTGGTTGTCCAGTTTTTGCGCATCCTGCATGCGCGAATAGCGGTCGCCCAGAGTCAGGAACAGGGTGCCGTCGGATTTGCCGTCCTTCTGGCCCTCGACAATGCGGCAGCCAAAGTGCGCGCTGCTGGAAAACTTGGGCTTCTGGCTGAAGATCACCTGCACATCTTCAAGCCGGCTGTTGTCGGCCGACAGGGTGGCGCGTGCCAGCGCCGTGCTGTTGCCGCTGCCCGAGGCCGCCGGCTCGGAGTAACAGAAGTAAATCCTGCGGTTCCCGGTAAAACCGGCATCGGTCACCACATCCAGCAAACCGCCCTGCCCGCCGGCGTCAATCGCCGGCAGGCCACGCAGCGGTGTCCCGGGCCTGCCGTCTGCCTCGATGACACGCATCCGGCCCGGCCGCTCGGTCACCAGAAAACGCCCCTGCGGCAAAAACGCAACAGCCCAAGGGTGTTCCAGCTGAGTGGCCACGGTTTCCGGGCGCACCCCCTGAGCCTGCGTCAGGTTCGCGCTGAAAATACCTGCAAAAGCTATCAAAAACATAGCTGTTCTCGCCTGATACATAAGGGCTGAAGGCATCTTTGACTCCAAATCAAGGCGAAAAACCCGCTGGCCGGGAAATACGCGGAACCAATATGCCAGCTCCGGCTTGCCACCGCAGGTCTGACGGGTTTTGCCGGCGAGCTATCCCAAGTCTCAAATTTTTGCTTTATCTCGTTACCAATCAATGGCTTAACAGCGGAATCTAGAAAAAACTTTAGCTTGACGTAGGACAGGACCTTCAATTACCCTAGCGGCCATGCGCAACTTCCTGCTCCTCACCAGCCTGCTGCTTGCCGCCAGTGTGCAAGCTGCGCCAGGCCAGTCCGGTGACGACATGGACAAATTCCTGGCCGACAGGGGCCTGCTCAACAAGATTGACCAGGTACGTCATTCCGTCGGCCACAAAGCCTCCGAGCTGGTGGTCACCGCGATGGGTTTTCTCGGCGTTCCTTACCGGCGCGGCGGAAACTCTGCAGAAACCGGCGTGGACTGCAGTGGTTTTGTGAAGGCTATTTACGAACAGACGGTGGGGCTGGTGCTGCCGCGCCGCGCCGAGCAGCAAGCCGCCGCCACCCAGAACATCGACAAAAACGAGTTGCAGCCCGGCGATCTGGTGTTTTTCAACACCATGAAGCGGGCTTTCAGCCATGTCGGTATTTATGTCGGCGACGGCAAATTCATCCACGCGCCCAAACCGGGCGCCGAAGTGCGGGTCGAAAGCATGGGTGTCGCCTACTGGGCCCGCCGCTTCGACGGTGCCCGCCGCGTGCAAAACCAGGAGCAGCAGGCTAACGCTGCCCACGGCGAATAAGCCGCACCTGGCCAGAACCGTTCCTGGCACCCCACGTGCCGGCGACTGAAGCGGTGGTCCGCTCCGATCTTCCGGTCTATTGCTCTTCCTTCTCGCTGCTCTTTTCTTCTTTGGTGTCCTTTGCCTTGCGTGGCGAGAGATCGAGCTCGACAGCCTGGCCGCTGTCAATGGCGTCACCCGCCGCTTCGGGCATGCTCAGGCTGACATCGCCCTCCCTTTGAGCGACCGGGCTGCCCACCTTTGCCACCCGAACACCTGACTCGTCTCCTGACCCAACTTCTCCCGCAGGTACGACGCGGTTGTTTTCGCTGTTGCTGGACAGGGTCTGATTGCCCTGCGGCTTGCCATTGACATTAACCAGACCGCTGCCCGTGTTGGAGACCTGCCCGAAGCTGCCACTGACGCTTCCCTTGGGCGCATCAATGGTGAGGTTCTGCGACGAACCGGATATTTGCACTTCCTGTACGGCTGCGGCAGTCACCACCGGCGCGGTCACGTCAGCCTTGATGGTTTCTGCCGCCATGGTTGCTGAATTCGACGCCTTGACAATGGCCTGCATGGTCTCCTGGGCCCGCGCGACCACGTCAACGCCACTGATTTCGACATTCATGCTCTTTCCACTGGTGACTTCCACCTTGCTCAGGCCATGAGTCGCCCCGGTCACGTTGCCACCTGCGCGCAGGCTGCTGGCGGTATCGGTGTTCAAGGTGTGGCCGCTCAGCGCGACATCTCCCAAGGCATCAATCGTGTAGGCTTTTACCCAGAGGGTGCTGGAGAGATCGAACGCATTGGCCGTCACGTCAAACTGGCCAAGCCGGTTGCTTGCAGTGCCACCTGTGGCCAGATGCACATTGCCACGCGCTCCTCCGGAACCGGCGATTAGACGCAAGCCGCGCGCTACCTCGCCGTTGTTCTGAATGTCGCCGTTGATTCTGATGTCGGCGCCGGTGGTCGCCAAGGTGGTGTCGCTCAAAAGCCGGATGGGTGCATCTTTGTGAAAATCAAACCCTCCGGCGCCCTCGGCAGTCACCGCGCCGCCGATCCCTGATCCCGCCGCGCCGCTGCCCAGCGTCAAGCTCTGCAGGCGCGTGTCGTTGAAGGCCAAGTTGCGGCGAGCGTTGACCGCGACGTTTTCTGCGAAGCTGGCATTGGCAACATTGACGGTATCGCCAATGCCCGCCGCATCGACACCGCGCTGGATGCTTCCGCTGGCCTGCGTGACGTAAAGATTGCCTGCCTCCCAGCTGACCACACCAAGCCCCGTGACGTCGAGCGCGTGGTGCACGCGATCTTCGATGGCAAAGCCATTGGCGGCGCCGGTGAAGCGGGCACGCGTGGCATTGACATTGGTTTTCACGTTGTTCCGGTCATTGGAACCCGCGTAGATATTCCGCGACTGTGTCAGGCTGCTGCTTGTGCCAGAGGTCGCGTTATCGGGGGCACCAAAGCGGGTATTGCCAATGTCCAGTGCAGAGCCAAGGCCTTCCAGGAACATGCCGTGGCCCACCGACGGATTAATGACAACATTGTTGAAAGATACGTTGGCGACTGACCCGTACTCAAGCAGGTGAACCGCATCGCCCGGGCCCTGCGGATCCCAGGTTCCCGCGCTGCCACTCGGACGGCGGAAGCTCCCTTCAATGGTAACGTTGTCGAACTCAAGTCTGCCGGCATCATGAACACCTCCACTCGCAACGTTGTCGTGGTAACCGCGGAACTGGATCCCAACGAATTCGGTCTCGCCGGTTATTCGCAGATCCTTCAGCGTTGCGTTGCCGTTGTAATAGTTGAAGTTGATGTCACCCTGGCCTAGCGAGGTCGCGCTTGTGTAGGGCGCGCCATTGCCGGTGAACGTGCTATTGAGAAGCGAAACATTCTGAAGTCCCGGAATGCCTGCCGTCGCCGAGCCATCGGCGAAGAAGCCGAATTTCCCGTTGTGAAGGAAGTCGCTGTTCCGAACCGTCAGTCTGTTGAGAACCGTGTTGTTCGCGACCCGTATGCCTGAAGCTGGCGCATTGCGGAAGGTGAAGCCGCCAATGAGGACTTCAGAGCTTGCACCGATATTGCCGCTCACTGTCACGCCGTCGCCGGCCGTGGGTGCAATGACCGATTGCCCGGCGCCTGCGCCCTCCAGGGTCAGCGCTTTGGTGATGTTGACGTTCTCGGCAAACGTGCCTGCCCCCACATTGATGGTGCCGCCCGGATTCACGACATTGACTGCCGTGCCGATGGACATGGCCTGGGTGCCGCCTCCAAGCAGGCTGCCGGTGCCAACATGGAAGTTCTGCGTGGTGAGCGCGCCATTCCAGCCCTGGACATAACTCGACGCCGGGGCGCCGATGTTTACTGCTAAATCAAAGGCGTTCTGCCGCGAGGCCTGCAGCCAGGTGTACTGATGGTTGCTGTTGGTCGAAGAGCTGTTGCGTACCGCGTAGTCGAAACCTGCAATATTGAGCGCCCCGAAGTCGCGGCTTGCCGACTCGTCCTGCATATAAACCGGATTGCGTTCGGTGAAGGTGTTGTTGCCCGCAACCGCGATGTTGTTGACCTGCTGGTCGTAAGAGCGATTCGCCTGATAAAGCGCCAGGCCGCCCCACGCATTGTTTCGGGTGGTTGAATTGCTGATCGTGACATTGGCACTGTCGGTCAACTGGATGCCTGCCCCCGCTGTGGTGCCGGCATCGTTGCCGACCGGCGCGCCATCGGCTGTCACGCGGTTGATCGTGGCACCATCCACGCCGTTGAGATCCAGTTCCGCCTTGCCCGATCCGCGGATTGTTACGTCGCGAATTGAAAAGTTGCGCAACCGCGCAGAGGCGTCGTTACCGGAAGGTGCGACTTTGATGCCGTAAGCGGAGTCGATATTGGCCGTGGGACCGTACAGCGTGAAATCCCTCAGCGTCACATCGTCCGCAGTCACCTGAATGCCATAGCCGTTGACGCCGCGTGCATCGATAGTGGTATCGCCCTGGCTGGCACCGGCCAGCGTCAGGCTCTTGTTGACCAGGAGCGTCGCCGGCTGGACATAAGAGCCGGCGGCGACATTGACCGTACCACCCGTCACCACGGCATTCACGCCGCGCTGGATGCTTCCGCTGTTTTGCGTGACATAAACATTTCCGGCCTCCCAGGTCACCAGTCCGCGGGTGGCGCTGTCCAGCGCGTGAGTCACGCGGTCTTCGACGGCAAAGCCATTGGCTGCGCCCACGAAGACGGCCCCCCTGGCATCGACATTGGTTTTGTCGACCACGATATCTTTTCCGTTGTTCTTGAATTGGGTTCCGCCGCTAATCGACACCACCGGCTGGCCGCCACTGCCGTTACTGAGGGTTTCGAAGCGGATGCCCGTGCCCCTGACACCATCGTCCGACGATCCCTCAATACTGCCGCCGATGATGTTGACCGATTGCAGGCTTGCCGGTGCAGCAACATAACGAGGATCGTCCCCGGGGACTCCACGCGTCTTGATCACAACGGCGGCACTTGTGTCATTGCCTGAGCTGTGCCCTGAATTTTTGACCACCACATTCTGCAGGGTTACTGCGTCGAAGGCGTCGTATTTCAGATTGACATCTATGGCCGCCCCATACTTCATATGTTGATCTACTGAAGTAATGGGCGCGCCATAGTTGCCGGCATTGGTGATGGTGACGTCCTTGAGCGTGAGGTTATTTGCCGTTTCGAAATAGAAGCCCTTGTAAGTGGGGCCATCGATGGTGACATTTTCGAACAATGCATTTGCGAACGAACCGGTGGCGACCGGGACACCGCCGACCATCTCGTAACCGTTATAAGTTTGCACCCCAATCTGCCCACCGGTAATCGTGCTGTTCCGCATGCGGAAATTGTCCGCCTTGGTGGCCGTGCCGGTGCGCATGCCAGATCTGTTGTTGTTGAATGCAACATGGTTGACTGTCACGTTGTTTGACGTGCCGCTGATGAACAGCCCGTTATCGGAGTCAGCAATCGCCAGGTCGGAAAGCGTGACATCCGAAGCCCCGGTGATGGTCACCGCGCTGCCGCTCGCCGTCGGTGCCTTCAGAATGGTTTGCTCCATGCCCGCGCCGTCCAGGACCAGCGCCTTGTTGATGTTGACGTTCTCGGCGTAAGTCCCGGCTTTGACTTCAACAACCCCACCCGAAACAACTGCATTGATGCCGTCGTTAATGAACCCCAGGGGCTGGCGGGCATTGCCGAGTCCATTACCGAGATTGAAGTCATCTGTCGCGGTGTAGTTCGAGCCTGCACTGACAACAATGTGGGAGCGGTTTCCGAACTGCGGCGTCGAGCCCAAAAGCCCGTTGGAGCCATAGCGACGATCCAGGATGTGCATGTCTCCATTGGCGCGAGACATGGCCATCATCCCGCTTCCATAATCCGTCTGGTTGACATGCGGAGACGTAAAGTAAGCGCCATTGGTCACGTGGTTCAAAAACACGATATCCCACTCGTTGCCAGACGGGCCCCGTGCATTCCCCGACATCGTCACGTTGTCGGAACGCACAAGGATCGAGCCCTTGGTGTTGTCGAAGGTGTTTCCGGTGATTTCAACGGCGGCACGATCCAGCACCTGTACGCCGGTCCGGACATTCTTGATGCTGTTGTTGTGTATGCGAGCGCCGGAAACGTCTACCCCCACGCTGATGCCGGTTGTTGTTGGTACGGCGTTCCAATTGACCGTCGTGAAATTCTGGCTATACGGCCCCGTGATCTGCATACCCTCAAGCGTCACACCGTTGGCGGTGATATCAACACCGGTTTGCCCTTCCATTACGTTAATGTTGGCCCCATTCATGCCTTTCAACGTCATGTTGGCCTTGTTGAGGACGACCTGTTCGGCGTAGGTGCCAGCGCCGACATTGACCGTACCGCCCGCCCCCGGCGTACCGGTTTTGGCGATCTTGACGGCATCCTGGATGCGCGCGCCACTGGAAACATTCACGGTGGTCGAATTGCCACTGATATTGGGCGCCTGCAACGCCGACTTGAGTTCCACGGTACCGCCGCTGACAACAATGGCATTAGTCGCCTGCTGCACCCCCTCGAGGTTGATCACGCCGGACAGCAGGTTGGCCGCATCCCCCACGCCGAGGTGGATATTTGCGGCGTTCAGGCTGGCGCCGGCGGCATTGGTCACCTCGGCGCCTGTCGCGCCGCCGGGTATGGCGAATTCGTACAAACCGTTGTTCAGTGAGATGGTGGTAGCCGAGGATCCAAGCAACGCGATGGTGCCACCGGTAGCGGAGATCACTCCCTGGTTGATCACGGAGGGCGCGACAAGAGCCACCAACCCGCCTGCCGAGGCGGTGATGCTGCCCTGGTTGGTGATCACCCCCCTCGTCGCGCCGGTGATCTGCGCGCTGGTTTTGCTGAAGTTGTTTTCATCGACTGTGCCCGTCGTGGCAATGAGGGAACCGACATTGACGACCGAACCCTGCCCGAACATCACCCCATTGGGATTCATTAGCATGACAGTACCTGTTGCCGACAAGGTACCGAATATCTGCGAGGGATCGCTACCGCCACGCACCCTGTTCAATATTGCACCCGCACTGGGCTGGGCAAAATGTACCGTTTTCCCAGCGTCGATATTGAATGATGCCCAGTCGATCACCGCCTTATCCGTGAGTTGGGTGATGGTGAGCTGGTTGCTGCCAACCGAGTGAGTGACGCTTCCCGGGACGGCCGCAACGCCATTCGTGGGCAAGCCCGACGCCGCCCCACCCGCGTTGATCGGCGGATCTGCCCAGCCAGGCTGCGAAAAAATCAGCACCAAGGCCGAAGGCAAGGCCTTCAACACGAACGACGAAGACTTTTTCCCTCGGTGGTACAGGGTGGATTTCGGAAAGGTGGTTTTCATGGAGCACCTCAATTCACGTGAATGCGTTTGCACAAAAAATCAGAACCGCAACAGCAGCGAGCCCAGCAGGCGGGCGTCCCGGGCACTGCTGCGCTGGCTCGCAACGGTCTTGGTCAGTGGCAGCGCCGCTTCGAGGCTGGCCATCGCGTTTTTTTCCAGGAAGAGGCGCACGCCCACTCCTGCCGAAGCCAGGCTCTGGCTGCCCGGCACACCGGGGGTGGGGGCGCCCTGCCTCCAGACCTTGCCGATGTCATAAAAGCCATAGGCCTGGTACGCCTTGAAGCCCGACGCGCTCAATGCGCCCGAGTAACGCGGCTCGATGCGAAAAGCCAGCGCACGTTCGCCCACCAGTTCTGCCGGTTCATAACCACGCCCAAAGCGGCGGCCACCGATCGCGTACTGTTCCGAGGAAAGCAGCGGCGTGTTCGCCCATTGGCCACCCACGCCGAAGAGCAGGCTCGTGCTGGCGCTGAAGAACTGGACACGCTCATAGTCGAACACCAGCTTGTTGAACAGGCCTTTGGCACCAGCCCGGCTCTTGAGCAGATCGGACTCGTCGGTCCCGCCCAGTCCCTGGCTGAAGTCAAGCTCCAGCGTGTTCTGCCCGTCCATCCGGTCCAGCACCCGCCAGCTCAGGCCCAGACGCAGCGCCCGTATCCTGTCTTCAATCACACGTGTGCCCAGGATGTCAGTCTGGACATCGGAGTGGTCGTAGCTGGCGCGCGCGACCACGCTTTCGTTGCGTGACCTGAGCAGGGGGTAACTCATGGACAGCGAAAAAGTGTCGGCGCTGCCGCGAACATCAAAGGGCAGCAGGACGTCCCCCGGCTGCGTACGGGCACGCGATACAGTGCCCGAAAGCTTGAGTCCCTCGGTGGTGATGACCTGGCTGTAAGAAAACTGCGCGTAGGACATTTCAGAATTGCCGGTGTCCACGCCGATCACCCGCCACTGGTCATTGACCCCCAGCAGCTGGTTGCCGGTCAGTCCCACAGTGAGCTGGCCTGGGCCGAGATACCTGGAACCGTAGTTGTCCAGCGCCGCGAAACCCTCGAAGGTTTTCACCTTGGCAATCAGCGTCAGGTCGGCGGCAGCTGGTGCGCGCGAAGGCGTGAGCACGCTGCGCAGTTCAATGCCGGGGAAGTCATTGGCAATCAGGAGGTAGCGCTCCAGAACAGATGCCTGCAATGGCCGTGACGCCCTGATTTTTTCGCCAATTTCTGCAAGCCTGGCACTGACGTTCGGGCTGAGGTCTTCTCCGGCCTGAACGTTGACCCGGTCTATATAACCTTCAATCACGCGCAAGGTGAGCGAGCCATCGGCCAGCGATTGCGGAGGGACCACCACCAGGGAAAGGATGTAGCCGGCATTGCGGTACATCGCCGTCAGCGAAGACGCGAGCGCCAGGATGTCGCTGCCCGTGATTTCGCGCCCGGTGTAGCTGTCGGCATGTGCCTGCAGCACGCCGCCGGGCAGCACGGTTTTACTTTCGATGTGAATGGTGTTGAGCGTTACCCGGATGGCCCTCAGCGAGTCCGGCAGTACCTCGGGCCGTTCGTCCTGCCGCTCTACAGGGGCCGGCGCGGTATCGGGTGGCGGCTGGAAATCGAAACGGTCCCGAAGCAGGCCGGGGTCGGCGGTTGAAGGCGCCGGCTGCGCGGTGAGAAAGGCTGGTGAAACACAGGCGGCAAAGGCAACCACCAGAGTCCGCACATGCCCTTGCGGATCAACACAATCCTTACGCTTCATGGCTCCGTCCTGACAAAAATCAAGCCTGGTGAGTCGGTGAGGCAGCCTTGCACAGGGTGAAGACGGGCTCTTTTTTTTTGTGAATTACTTCACGGTAACGAATTGTGAAATGAAAAATCGCGCGATGAAAGTGATTAATTCCCCTCAGGGTCTTTGCTGTTTTTTGCGTTTCTCGAGTCAATTGAATTCTTATTTCTTACATTGTTCGTTCTTCGGTTTTAAAGACGCTGGCATGACGAAACTGTTTTTGCTACCTCCGGTTTAATCCTTGTTCTCCATATTTTTTGGGTAAAGAATCCCGGCCCGTCGAGCGACTTCCCGCGTCATCCGCCCGATCGCTGACCGGAACCGTTTTCCTGGTAAGTCGAGCAAAGCTTCATGCGCGCGTGTCGGCCGGTTCAATCCAGCCTGCGCTTCATGCCATGACAACGATGCCGGGAGCGCCTGGGGCAGCGTAATTCCGCCAAACTCATCTCGCCGATTCGGCCCAGCGAAGCCTGCGCGTCCACAGACGTGCGCGTACCAGATGCGACCACCTTCGAGACACTGCATCAGGCCGCGCGCCAGTTGGTCAATCGCCAGAAGTTCGCTTCGTCCAGCATCAGCGTGCAGGATGGCCTCGGCTTCCCTGCCTACAACGCCTCTGACGAAGGCCGCAGGCTGGCCGGTATGGCGCAGGAAATTTATGCGACACCAGGTGGCAAGCTCGAACTGGTGCCACGCACCTGCGGCGGCACCGACGCCGTGTGGGCTTCGCAATCAGGCAAGCCGGTTGTTGAAGGTTTTGGTTTGCCCGGCGGCAACTATCACTCTTCGGAGGAAGAGTTTGTGTTGATTGACCGCATTCCCCGGCGCCTGCTGCTGGCTGCGGAGATGATCCGCGCCTTGAGCAGGCCCTGAAGTTATGCTATTAATTAAGGGGCTTAGGAAGCAAAGTTCATCAACAGATGAGCTAAGTTCCTATGGTGATTCAGAAAAATCGGTATTTCAGACGCTCCAAACTCAGCGAAGCAAAAGTGCGTCAAATCCTGCGTTACTTTGCGA
>NZ_JBAQYR010000006.1:0-89402 GCF_049790275.1 Polaromonas sp. | reverse complement strand
CACCTGAACCTGCAGGTCGGCCACCAGCGCGCGCATGGCGGCGGCATTGGCCTGGAAGTCGGCAGAACGGGCGTTGAGTTTGGTTTCCAGAACTGGCATGTGTCTCCTCTGTACGAATCACGCGGCTTGGTGTGCGAGCTAAGCCCGGCCGCGCCGAAGACACACCTTAACGCCAATGGGACAGCTTAGGCGCAAACCCCGCCAAATGGCCGCCACACAGGTTGCAAATCGTGCCAGCTTGCGCGAAACTGGACCCATGCCCGCCCGCCCTGCGCCCGAGACCGCCAGCCCGCCTGCTGCAGCCACGCCCATGGCCTTTGCACGCGTTATTGCCGCGGCCTACCAGCAACACGGCCAGAACCCGGCAGCGGCGCTCAAGCTGGCACAGATCACGCCAGCCAGGTTGCAGCAAAGCGACGCCCGTATCACCGCCCGCCAGATGGAAGTGCTGTCCGGCATCGCCATGCAGGAGCTGGACGACGAAGCCCTGGGTGCCTTTTCAAGAAAGCTGCCCTGGGGCAGCTACGGCATGCTGGCCCGCGCCTCGCTCAGCGCGCCCAACCTGGGGGTGGCCCTCAAGCGCTGGTGCCGCCACCACGCCCTGCTGGCCGATGACATTCATCTGAAGCTGGTGACCACCGGCGACAGCGCCGCCATCCAGATCGAGGAGCGCGCCGACCTGGGGCGCCACGGGCCGGGCGCACGCGAGTTCTGCCTGGTGCATGTGCTGCGCAACATCCACGGGCTGGCCTGCTGGTACATCGACTCGCGCATTGCCCTGCAGGGTGCGCGTTTCCCGTTTCCCGCCCCGGCCCATGCGGACGCCTACGCGCTGATGTTCCCCGGCCCGCTGCGCTTCGACGCCGCGCAGGCCGAAATCCGCTTCGACGCGCGTTACCTGGCCCTGCCCCTGCGGCGCGATGAAAAGGCCTTGCAGCACATGCTGCAGCGCGCGCTGCCACTCATGGTGCTGCAGTACCGGCGCGACAGGCTGCTGGTGCAGCAGGTACGGCAAACGCTGACCGCTCACCCCGACCAGGCGCACAACGCCGATGGCGTGGCAGCCCTGCTGAACATCTCCGCACGCACCCTGCACCGCCAGCTGAAGGAAGAAGGCGCCTCACTGCAGGAACTGAAAGACGAGGTGCGCTGCGACCGCGCCAAGGACCTGCTGTACCGCAGCACCCGGCCGGTGAAACAGGTGGCAGCCGCCGTGGGCTTTACCAACGAGAAAAGTTTTACCCGGGCGTTCCGGGCATGGACGGGAATGAGCCCGGGGGAGTTCCGCAAGGGTTTGCAGGGGTAAACGAATTCCCGCCAACTTGCCATGGGCCCAAGCCCGCCGCAACACTGCCCTGCCGGAAGCTATTCCTGTGCTGCCGGCCTCGATCTGCAACGCATATCGGGCCTGGCGAGGCCTTACCATCGAGGCATGAAAACAACCTACATCCTCGGCGCCATCCTGGCTTGCAGCGTCATCGGTACATTGGTCGGTGCTCGCGCAGCAAAAACCGCACTCCTGGTGCTATCGGGAATACTTTCTATTTATGGGTTAGTTCGCCTATTGGGCTGAGTGCACCGGCGCATCCTGGTCTGTCAGGCGTCAATCCATTGCTTCCATGACAAACACAAGCCGTAAACAGGGGGCAAGCTGATCAGCCTCGTCCTCCGGCGCGGCCGGAAGGAACGCCTCGTCCAGGCGGCGGGCGGTCTCACGTCGGCGCGACGGCTGTCACGTGCGTAGCCGTCCCCCTGTCACCCATAGCTGACCCATCGCCATCATGCGAGCGCGTCAGGGCTCTGCTTTGTACGCAGGACAATCCGTCCCATCACTTCACGGCGTTCGAGCCGCTGCAAGGCATCAGCGAATGATGTCAAGGGCAGGACGTCCGAGACCTGAGGCCGAAGAGTGCCCTGCGCCACCGCGGCAAAAAGTTGCTCGTCAGCAAGGTGGCTTTCCTGCGGCTGCCGCTCCGTCCATGCGCCCCAATAGCAACCCACCACGCTGTAGTTTTTCATCAGCGGAAGGTTCATGGCAAGGCTTGGTATGTCGCCGCCTGTGAATCCAATCGGCAGAATGCGGCCGCCCCAGGCCATCACCCGCGACACGGTGCTGAACAGGGCACCACCGACGTTGTCGAAATAAACGTCCACACCACGCCCCTCGGTCAGTTCAAGCAAGCGGCTGCGCACTGGTTCATAGGAGTAGTCAATGGTGTGGGCCGCGCCCTGCTCGCGTGCCGCGTCACCCTTGGCCGACGAGCTGGTGCCTGCAATCACCGTGGCACCCAGCTGGCTCGCCAGGTTGACAGCCGCCATGCCGACACCGCCGGCCGCACCGCTGACAAACACGGTTTCCCCCGGTTTCAGCTGCGCGCGAGTCAGCGCGTAGTGGGCGGTACCGTAGGCGTATCGCACCGTCGAGCCGATCTCAAAACTTACACCGTCCGGCAGTTTCGTGACCCCCCACTCGGGTGTCACCATGCGCTCGGCCATGCCACCATACCAGTGGCTGCAGGCCACCCTGTCCCCCACGCGCACGCGCTGGACGCCCTCGCCAACACCCAGCACGATTCCCGCGGCGTCGCTGCCGGGAACAAAAGGCAGGACCGGCTTCAACTGGTAGCGGCCGGCCACTATCAGCGTGTCCATGAAGCTGACTGCGGCCGCATGGACGTCAACCAGCACCTCTCCCGGACCCGGAACCGGGTCCGCAAGCTCGCCAAGCTCCAGTGCGCCTATGCCGTTGAAGCTGTTGCAGATGACGGCGCGCATCTCAGCCCAACGCCTTCACGCGCACAGTGATCACTTCGGCGGTGGCGCATTCCACCGAACCCTGGCGCACGCTGCAGGCCACAATCGACTTGCGCTCACCCTGCGCGACAATCCGCGCGCGCAGTTCCAGTGCCTGGGCCACCAATGCCGGTTTGAGGTAGTTCACACGCAAGCTGCCAGTCACCACATGAAAGGGTGGAGGGCCGCTGTTCAGGTCATGGCCCGCCTCCCGGCAATACATGGACACCGATGCCCAGATGGCGTGGCAATCAACCACAGACGCAATCGTGCCGCCATAGACGTAGCCCGGGAACCCTATGTGCTCGGGCCTGGGTTGCCAGATGCAGACGAACTCGTCACCGTCCCAACGGCTCTTGATGTGCAAACCCCGTTCATTGAGCGTGCCGCAGCCAAAGCAATGGACCTGCAGGCGGTCCTGCAGGGCGCGGCCATCGTCAAAGGGGTCGTGTGCCGCATCGAATGCGCGCGAACTGTGTGCCACTGATTCCATACTCAGGTCCTTGTTGGAAAAATCTGTAGATCACTGGTCTTCGGGATCCAGGCGGCCGCCCGTCATTCCTGTGGAAGATCGTGCGCGAGGAATCAGCATGCCGACCTGCTCGCGATACCTGCGGTAGCGTTCGCCGAATTGCTTGAGAAGGTCGCGTTCCTCGAAGGCGATGCCGATCAGGATGTAGGCGCTGAGCCCGAGGGCGAACAGCAGCCGCCCGGCCGTCATGACCGGCACAGCCCAGAGGCCCAGCAGCAGGCCTGCATACAGCGGGTGGCGTACGTAGCGGTAAAGCAGCGGCGTCCTGAACTGGGTCTCGGGCTGGGTACGCCGCATCAGGCGTGCAAGGACCTGTTGCAGGCCGAACAGCTCGAAATGGTTGATGAGAAAGGTGCTGACCAGAGCCAACAACCAACCCAGCCCGAATAGTCCCCACAGCAATGCCGAAGCGGCGCCGTTTTCGACCCGCCACACGATGGGCTCGGCTATCGGCACCCAGAACCAGAACATCGCCGCCAGCACGGCACATGTGGCCACCAGATAGGTGCTGCGCTCCACGACGGGAGGGACGATGCGTGTCCACCAGCGCTTGAAACCCTGACGGGCCATCACGCTGTGCTGAATGCCGAACATGGCCAATAACAGCAGATCAGTGAGCAGGGCGACGCCCGTGGGTGCGCTTGCGCCGACATCTACCGACTTGGGCACCAGCAAGTTGCCGCTGAAGCCGACGAAGTACAGCAAAGCGGACATGCCGGCCATGTAGGCAATCACGCCGTAGAGAAACGAGAACAGACCGCGCATGGGCGACCTCCTGTTTGCAAAGATGAACTGACGCCTCGGTGCTGCGCACCGAGGCAGGATGTGAAAGCATGCGCAGCGCCCGGGCACTGAATCCCGACTGCCGCAACACCTCGCGAAAACCTCTCCGGTATAGGGAATGGCAGAGCGATGTGCGCAAGCTTAGGAGGTGAGCGTCCCTTGAACGTCCCTATGCAAAAAACGCCTGCGCAGCTATAAACACCCCATGCCGTCGCACCCTCCATCACCCGCGTTGCAACTGCAGGTTTTCGGCGCGCCCCTGGCCCTCGTACAGGGTCGCGAAACGCCGCTCCCGCTCAAGCGCGCCGTCGCGCTGCTCGCCTATCTCGCTTTCAACACCGGGCCCGTACCACGGGCGCACCTGGCAACGGTTCTGTGGCCGGATACGGATGAAACGCGGGGGCGCGCCCGACTGCGCAGACTGATCTATACGATTGAAGGCGCGGTCGGCTGCAGGATTTTTTCTTCCGACAATGACTGCCTCGCGCTCATGGCCCGGATGGTCGAAATCGACGCACTCCGGTTCACGCATTTCGCCCGAGAAGCCGTCGCTGCGGCAACACTCGACGACAACGCCCTGATAGAAGCCAGCCAATGGGTGGAGCGGGCGCGCCGCCCGCTGCTGCAAGGCATCACTTTCGGATCTGACATCTTTGATGACTGGCTCAAGGCAAGCTCCATTGAGCATGAGCGCCTGCTGGCACGTCTGCTCGAGCGCCTGATCGACGCGCTTGGCCAGCGGAGCGACCTGGCGCCGGCGCTGGACCTTGCCGAAGTCCTGATTGCGCAGGACATGTACCGTGAACCGAGCTACGTGCTGCTGATGCAGTTGCACGCCCGCCAGGGCCATAGCGCCGGCGTCGAGGCGGCCTACACCCGCTGCGCAGACGCCTTGAGAGCGGAGTTCGGCATCCGGCCCGGCCCGCAAACCGAGAAGGCGTACCTGCAATTGACGGAAGACCTGAAGCGCGTGTCGACCAACCGGGTGATGCGGCCGAACGTGCGTTTTGCAGAAAGCCGTTTTGGCTTCGTTGCCTATACCGTTCTCGGAACAGGTGACCAAACCCTGCTGATCGCTCCCGGCTTCGTCTGCCAGATTGAGATCGTGCTGGAATACCCACCGTTTCGCGCACTTATCGAGGCATTGACGGACCGCTTCCAGGTGATCATGTTCGACCGGCGCGGCGTCGGTTTGTCCGAGCGCCTGGGCGCAACCAGCACGCCTGCCGCCATGGCTGCCGATATCGTGGCAATCCTCGACCATGCAGACGTGCCCAAGGCATGGCTCTTCGGATCATCCGAGGGCGGCATGGGAGCCATGCGCCTGGCCATCGATCATCCGGATCGGGTCCAGGGCTTGTGCCTGTTTGGATCACTTGCACGTGGCTCAGCCGCTTCCGACTACCCATGGGCTCTGTCCGCCACTGCTTATGGCGTGTGGCTGCAGCGGCTCATTGCTGCATGGGGCGGGCCGGTTGGCCTCGAGACGTTTGCGCCCAGCGAGAAGGACGACCCCGCGCTACGCGCCTGGTGGGCTCGCCTCGTGCGGCATGCGGCGTCTCCCGGAGGACTCGAAACCATTCTTGCAGGCCTGCGCGATACCGACATGCGAGCCGATCTGGAGCGCATCGCCGTGCCAACACTTGTGATGCATCGGCGAGGCGACCGGGCAGTTCGTTTTGAAGCGGGCGAGCACCTTGCGCGAAATATTCCAGGTGCAGTCTGGCACCCGTTGGAAGGTGACGATCATTTCTGGTGGTGTGGGGACAGCAAACCCGTCATCCAGGCGATCCTGAAGTTTGCCGCGCGATGACGCACATGTTCTTCAGACAATGCAGGCCGTCTTCTGCACCCTTCGACAAGCTCAGGGTGAACGGCAGTGAATTGCTTGCCATGATTTATGGAAGTCTCAATGATGGCCGGCAAACACGTCCTGGTAGCGCACCCGCAAGTCGCGCTTCAGCAGCTTGCCGCTCGGGTTTTTCGGCAGTGCGTCGGTGAACACCACCGCCTTGGGCGCCTTGAAACCGGCAATGTGCTCATTGCAATGCGCCAGCACCTCCTGCTCGGTCAGTGTCTGCCCGGCTTTCACGACAATCACCGCCACCACGGCCTCCACCCACTTGGGGTGCGACACACCCACCACGGCCACTTCAGACACCGCGCCCAGGCGGTAGATCATTTCTTCTACCTCGCGGCTGGCCACGTTTTCGCCACCGGTCTTGATCATGTCTTTCTTGCGGTCCACCACGGTGATGAAACCTTCATCGTCGGTGGTGGCCAGGTCGCCCGAGTGGAACCAGCCACCCTGGAAGGCGGCCCTTGTTTTCTCCTCGTCGCGGAAGTAGCCCAGCATCAGGTGCGGCGAGCGGTGCACGATTTCGCCAACCTCGCCGGGGGCCACGTCGTTCATGGCGTCGTCCACCACGCGCGTTTCCACATTCAGCACGGCGCGCCCGCAGGAGCCGGGCTTGCGCAGCTGGTCGTCGGGGCCGAGCATGGTGGCCAGCGGGGCAATCTCGGTCTGGCCGTAGAGGTTCCAGAAGCCCACGTCAGGCAGGCGCCGCGCCAGTTCACGCAGCACCTCCACCGGCATGATGGACGCGCCGTAATAACCCTTGCGCAGGGTGGAGAGGTCTGTGCCGTCGAACAGCGGCGAGCGCAGCAGCGCAATCCACACCGTGGGCGGCGCAAAGAAGGAGGTGATGTGATGCTGCGCCATCAGCGGCAGCAGGTTGTCCGGCGTCGGCTTGGCGGTGATGATGCTGGTGGCACCCACATAAACAGCCGGACCAAAGAACACATCGAGCTGCGCGCAGTGGTACAGCGGCAGCGCATGCAGCATCACGTCACCATGGGCAATGCTGGCGTCCACCGCACAGCTGGCGTATTGGGAAATCACTGCGTCGTGCGTCAGCATGGCGCCTTTGGGCATGGACTCGGTGCCGCTGGTGTAGACAATCTGCGCCAGGTCGGTGCTGCCCAGCGCCACCTCGGGCGGGGTGCCGGGGGTACGGGCCAGCTCATCGAATGAGGTCATGCCCGCCACGGGCTGCGAAGCGTCTTCAGAAGGCAGCCAGACAAACTGCGTGACGGCCGTGTCCAGCGCCGCGGCGCTGCGGGCCAGCTCGGCCAAGCCGGAATCCGTCGCCAGCATCTGCGCCTCGGCATGGCGCAGGATGAAGGCCACCTCTTCGGCCTTGAGCATGAAGTTGATGGGCACCAGCACCGCGCCCAGCCGCGCCAGCGCAAACCGCATGGCCGCAAACCCGTGCGAGTTGCGCGCCAGCACGGCCACCCGGCTCGCGTGACCCACACCCATGCCGGCCAGGCTGGCCGCCACACGGTCCACCACCGCATCAAACTCGGCAAAGGTCCAGCGTGTATTACCGCAGATCAGGCCGGTCTTGCCCGGGTAACGTTTGGCGGTGCGGTGCAGCAGGTCGGCAATCGTCTGCCGGCGGATGGCGGGGTTCATGATGTCTCCTTTTTGTCTGGTCCCGGCTCAAGTATCCATCCAGAAAGGCTTCCCCTGCAGCGGTGCCGGCCGGCAGAAGAAGGCCATGACGCCACGCTGCAAGTGCTCTAGACTGCCAATATCAAAAACAAAGGAGACACCATGCGCCACCTCTTGATTCGCCCCCTGCTGTCCGCCGCCCTCGGCCTCGCCCTGCTTTGCGGTGCCGCCACCGGCGCGCTGGCCCAGACCAAACCCAAGCTCAAGGACGTGGGCATCGACAAGCCCGCCTCGTCCATCTACATTGGCAACAGTTTCTTTTATTACAACAACAGCCTGCACAACCATGTGGGGCAGCTTATCAGGGAAAGCATGCCGGGCCTGCGCCACCGCGCCAGCTCGGCCACCATCAGCGGCTCGGGCCTCAACTGGCACGACGTGGAGAGCTACTTCCGCCCCAGCGCCATCGGCTCGTATTCCTTCGGCGCCAACAATACCGTCAGCTTCAACAAGCTCGACCGCCTGTTCGACGTGGCCATCATGATGGACTGCAGCCAGTGCCCGCTGCACCCGCAGCTCAAGGATGTGTTCAGGGAATACGCCAAGAAGCATGCCGACACCGTACGCAAGCATGGCGCCAAGCCGGTGTTCTTCATGTCGTGGGCGTATCAGGACGTGCCGTCGATGACGGCTGAACTCGCCGAGGCCTACACCCAGGCCGCCAACGACAACAACGCTTTTGTCATTCCCGCCGGCCTGGCCTTCGCGCGGTCCATCGCCCAGAAGCCGGACATCAACCTCTACGTGGCCGACAAGCGCCACCCCAGCGTGGCCGGCAGCTACCTGGCGGCCTGCACCACGTATGCCGCGCTGTTCAAGGCTTCACCGGTGGGCATGAAGTACACCGCCGGCTTGGACCCGGCGGTTGCGCAGCATTTGCAGGCGGTGGCTTGGGAGACGGTGCAGGAGTATTTCAAGCCTTGAGCTTAAATTTTTATGTCGAAATCTCCGCCGCGAATCGCCTACAAAAAAGCCCAAGACTGTCTTCAGGAAATGCGGGACTCGGCGCAGCTTGATGATCTCGCACATGCTTGGGAACTATTCTTGATTTTTCATCAACGAACTTGGAACAAATGTGAAGCTCACTACAAAGGATCGGCATTTTGGGGTCGTCTCTTGGCCAAATACTCCGCTATAAGAAAGCGAGATCCGCTCCTCGTCTATGTTCACCAAGCGCGACATGTAGACGAACATGGCATTCAAATGATTTCGCGTCAGCAGGCGGGGACAACAACCATCGGTAGCGGCGTGCTCACTGGAGGTACGCAAATAACAGGCGGTGGCGTGGCTATTATCGGGTCAGGTAGCACTGCCCCGGTAACAATAAATCCCATTACCGTCATCGCCATTCCCGTCGTCAATCGTGGGCAAACTTATCCGCCCCCAGTTATGAATGGCCGCACGCCCTCTGTGCTTCAACTGGCTGATGCTTCAATGCTGATTTATGACAACTTATTCGCTGAAATCGATGCAGCTAACGGTGATTAGAGAGAGTCGAAATTTCATTTTCCCAGGTCTTCTGCAAAGCAGGAAAAAAGCCACTCTTTTTGTCATAGTGCGTCTATGGCTCGCTAAGTTGTCCACAACGCGCTACTAACAAAGGATATTGTTTTAAACGACTAAAGGAAAATTTGTCATGCTCGAACGAGCTACGAATTTCGTCAAGCAACGGATCGTTCTCCAAGTTCTCAGATGACAGGACTCTTAGGTCACTAAATTGATACTGGTTAAATATTTCAACTACGGATTTTTGGACTCTTTTACTCGAAAAAAATGCAACCTCCGCTGCCGCCTTGGCCCCCGCAAGCAAACGGCGAGTCGCTTCGATTGACTGAATTGCCTTTGCGTCGCTGATAAACACGCCACATAGTGAAGCGAGGTAGAAGAAATGCAACTTAATCTGCGGAGAAACTGTCAATGAAGCATGAGAATCTAAAACAGCTCTCATCAACTCGACCATCCTCGCCATTTCCCTATTTGAAAGATTTAGAGTTTCGGCAATAGCCGCCACAATCATCGCGCTAGCTGAGGCTTGATCGCTTCTCACCCCTTGCACGAAATCAAGTCGCCTATACACACGATCCGGGTCATTCCCACCTGCGCGAAGCAGAACAGTTGGTACGATAAAGCTTGGATCTTCATGCAATACTTCATTGACTAGCACGTGATAAGCGATCGCCTGTCGCTCGGGCTCGGGCAACAAATACTGAAGATCAAAAAAACGCCGCAAATACCCAGCCCCATCAAATCCCGCGCCATAGGCACCTTGTGCGGTGTGCGCTAATTGCTCCGAGTCTGTTGCAACCACTGCATATACCCCGGGCACCGAGAAGACATGCTTCAGAACCTCAAGTAAATCAATCGCAAAATTCGGCCGACAACGATCCAGCTCATCTACCAGAAGCAGAAGTGGAGTGAAGCGTCCTTCTGAAACTGCACATGAAAGTGCAAATTTCTCTAACGCATCGCGAAATTGCTTTAGATGAACAGAGACCCCCTCTTCTCTTGCCAGTAACGCTTTGGCAACCTTCTCCGCGCCGGAAGAAGCTCCACTCGCCAACTCGGCAGTAATGTCAGCGTCCAGCGCCTGAAGTCCCCGCGCTACCAATACATCACCCATTCCACCCAAAAGAACAGTGGCACCGATCTTGGCTGTATTCTTTGCAATGACCGGGACAAGATGCTTCGCGAATGCCACGCCGAACTTTTTAGCCGCCGTAGATACATTGCTGCCCACCTTTCCCTTTTCTCGTATCTGACGATTGAGGGAAGAAACGAAGCTCATAAGAGGATCATGCGCATAGTCCTGCTCCCACGCATTAAAGCGAAGTACAGTCCAACCACTTTCCTCTAAGTCGGCCGACCACCTGTCTAGCAAGTAGGTCTTACCTGTTCCCCATCTTGCGTTGATATTGATCACAAGGTGGTCAGGCTTCTTTAGCCGTCGGCTTCTGGCATATCTACCGGCCAAAAGCTGGGTCAAGAAATCAGCATCAGCTTTCCGGCCAAGGGCATCAACAGAATCTCTCCAATAGCTTAAGAGCTGTGGCATAAAACATCCAATTTGAGTAACGCAAAAGTGCTTGGCACTCGGACCAAATATGTTGGCTACCCCAGATGTTTGATTGAACGAGCACACATGCCAACTGTTCCTCCCGCTCGCTGCAGAGACGTTACTAGGAGTTCAGACATCTTGCATCCTCCAATTAAAGGAGGCGTGCACAGTTCACGGCGTTGTCGAACGTTATGGGCATACTGCCTGCTCAAAAAATCCAATAGGGTGCAGCTCAATCCCCCACCCCACGCTCTCCCCCAGCGTCGCAGCCGGATGCAGCGAAGCCACCCGCACCGCCTCTTCCCGGTCCGCAGCTTCAATGATGAAAAAGCCGCCAACCAGCTCCTTGGCTTCGGCATAAGGCCCGTCAGTCACCTGCGTCTTGCCGCCGCGCGGGCGCAGGACAAACGCAGCCTCAGGGCCGCCGAGTGAGGCGCTCACGACGAGGCGGCCGGTTTTCTTCAGTTCGGCGTCTTTGGCCGGGCACTGGCTGACCAGGGCCTGCACGTCGGCGGGTGCCATGGCGGCGAATTTCTCGGGGTTGTAGTAGGCGAGGCAGAGGTATTTCATGGGAAGGTCCTTTCAGTGTTTGTTGATGAACGTCACACCTGTACGACGAACGGCGAGCCCGCGTTTCGACAATCATTTCAACATTGCCGGCGAAAGATTGCGCGAGGGGGAACCTTTTTGGGCAGTAAGCGGCCTGCGCTTCAATCCGCCACTGTCTCGGCGATTTGATCAGCCAACCCATTCGCTACTACTTTCATAGCTGTTAGCGCTCGTCACATAAGGGATGGAGGCCGATTTGGTTCCCAAATTTCGCCCGCAAGCCCTTTGAAGCCCGTCACTTTTCCGTTGGCCGGCGCCACAAAAGCCTGACCTACACTCCAGAGATCAAACAAGGGAGAAGCGATGAGGCTGCTTTTGACGCTGGTTTGCCTTCTCTGGGCAAGCACCATTGCCGCACAAACCTCCTGGCCGGAGTACATGCCGGGCTTGGCACCCGGGCTCTCTGAAAGCAGCGTCGCTGCGGTGCTCCCCTCGGACATAACAATCACACCGCCCACCACAAACCTGCCAGCCGACAAGGCGCGCTGGAGCGGTATGTGGAAAGGCTGGGCGTGCTGGGCTTCGCTGTGCGATGTGAAGGTTGCCGTGGAGAAGGTCACGGACACCGGCGCTATGCTGGTGTATGCAGGCAGCTCTTCACAGAGCACCGTCAATGACAGAGGCGAGGCACTGTTTGTCAACGATGAGCTGGTGTTCAGGGTCAAGACGGGCGCAAACCTCGTTCTACGTCTGCGGCCCTCTGGTGAAATGGAGTTTTCGATCTGGAAGCCGGACACCCGGCTGATCAGCACGGGCCTGCTGACGCAGAAGCCGGTTGACGACTACACACGCACGATCGAGCGCGTGCCCACCCCGTGGACAGAGAACGGTAAACCGCAGACGCTGGAGATGGTGGTGTACCGGCCGACAGGCCCCGGGCCCTTCCCCACGCTGGTGATGAACCACGGCTCCACCGGCAACGGCGACAAGCCGCAACTGTTTACCAACACCTGGACCAACCCTGATCTGGCCCGGGTATTTGTGCACAAGGGCTGGCTGGTGCTGTACCCGCAGCGGCGCGGGCGTGGCAAGTCTGACGGGCTGTATGACGAGGGTTTTGAGGCGGACCGCTCGCGCT
This sequence comes from Polaromonas sp., assembly GCF_049790275.1. GTDB lineage: Bacteria > Pseudomonadota > Gammaproteobacteria > Burkholderiales > Burkholderiaceae_C > Polaromonas. The sequence continues at coordinate 77,035 of NZ_JBAQYR010000006.1, read as the reverse complement.
ATGCGTCTGACCCTGCACTTTCGTTGCCGGGCCTGGAGCGCGCACTGGCTGATCTGGATGTGATCATGGCCCATGTATTGACCCGCAGCGATGTCGACACCAAACGCATGCTGATAGGCGGTGTGTCGCGCGGCGGAATACTTTCTGCTGTTTATGCAGGGACCCGGCCCACCCCGTTTCAGGGTGTATTGAATTTTGTGGGTGGCTGGGTCGGGAACCGCTGGCTATATGCAGACTCCGTCAACACCGTGTCGTTCAAACGTGCCGCCGCGTTTGGCAAGCCGATGTTATGGCTGTATGGCGACAAGGACCCGTTTTATTCACTGAAACACAGCCGCGCAAATTTTGACGCTTTCATTGCCGCGGGCGGCAAGGGCAGCTTTGTGACTTACCCCCCGCCGACCGGCCAGAATGGCCATGCCATTCATGCCTACCCCAGCGTGTGGCAAGCGGCGGTAGACGACTATCTTCAGCTAGTAGTACCGCCCCGTTGAACGCGACGAAGGGCACACCCATCTCTGGGCATCCGACCCCAAGCTGCCAGGGGCAGTCTTTTCGCTACTGATTTCATAGCTGATCGCGCCCGACAGATAAGGGCTGGAGGCCGATTTGATGCACAGGTTTCGCCCGCAGACCCCTACCCCCCCCCGCTCATCAGGCCGGGACGTCTGCGGCGCCCAGCCGCCCGCTGCCCAATAACAGCTCGTTGGGGCCGCACCAACCATCGGCGCTGGCGAAGCGATTGAGCTGTTCCTCCATGTCGGCCCACGCGTCGTTTTGCGCTGGCACCGGGAGCGGCGCCAGTATTTCCATGATGGGCGAACCCGAAGAACGTATGAAGTCCAGGTAGTGGCGGCTGGATGGCAAATGCATGGGCGCAGTGACAGGCTCCACCTTGATGTCCGAAAAGCCGGCCTGCTCCAGCAGCTCGGCCAGCACACCCGGCTTGCCCAGGCTGAACAGTGTGCCGGGCTCGAAGGGTGAGGCCGCTGTGCGGCCGGCATGCCGCAGGGCAGTCGTCATGAGGATGGCCACACAGGGGTTGGCCTGCGGCTGTGAAAACACCACCGCAGCCAGCCGCCCGCCCGGCCGGAGGGCGGCGGCCATTTCCCGCAGCGCCAGCACCGGCTGCGGGCAGAACATCAGGCCCAGCCGGGAGACAGCTGCATCAAAGCCTGCGCCAGCCAGCCCGAGCTGCTGGGCGTCGGCGACCTGCGTGGTCACATTGCTCACGCCGGCCGCATGGGCGTTCTCGCTGGCCAGCTGGAGAATGCGCGCCGAAATGTCAGTCGCCAGCACCGCGCCGCCGGGGCCGACGCGCCTGGCAATGTCTATGGTCTGGCCACCTGCACCGGCGGCCACGTCCATCACACGTCCGCCTTCTGCAATGCTGACTGAAGACAGCATGCGCACAGTGACATCGTGCAACCAGCTGTTGACCAGTGACGAATGCCGGCTCCAGCCTTCGGCGGCCTTGTCCCAGGGGTGGTGTTGCACCACTGCTGCTGCGGGTGCCATCAGTCGGCCCGGATGCTGTTGCCGCGTATGACGGGCTCCCAGTCACGCTGCTCGGCGCTGATGCGCGCGGCAAGGTCTGCCGGGGTGCTGGATGCCGCCTGCATGCCGAACTCTGCATAGGCCGCCACGAGCTGCGGCTGCGCGAGCGCGGCACGCAGTACCTGCGAGGTGTTGTCCACCACTGCGGGCGGGGTGCGCCCGGGCATGAAAAACGCAAACCACTCGCGCACGATCAGGTCGCGGTAGCCCTGCTCGGCCAGCGAGGGCACGTCGGGCAGATAGGCGCTGCGGCGCGCCCCCGAGGTGGCCAGCACGCGCAGCCGGCCCGCCGTCCGGTGCTGCCGCAACAGGCCTTCGGGCAACACCAGCGCGGCAATCTGCCCGCCCATCAGGTCCACCAGCGCGGGGGGCCCGCCGGCATACATCACGTGTTGCCATGGCAGGCCTTCCGCATGGAAAAGCATGGCTTCGAGCAGATGCGGCACAGTGCCCGTGCCGGGTGATCCGACATTGGCCAGCCTGGGGTTGCGCCGCATCCAGGTGACCAGTTCCTGCACGTTGGTGACTGTCTGCGGCACCGCCGGGCCCACGGCCAGGCCCAGCGTCATCTCGCCCGCCAGCGAGACCGGGCGGAGATCGAATGCCGGGTCGTAGGCCAGCCTGGCGTACAGGTAGGGGTACACAGTAGCGATGGCGCCCTGTGCCAGCAACAGCACGCTGCCGTCTGCCGGGGCCGCCTTCAGCGCATTCACGGCGATCTGGCCCGCAGCGCCGGGCCGGTTGTCCACCAGCACATTGCGCGTAGGGCGGCCTGTCAGTTGCTCGGCCACGCGGCGCGCAACAATGTCAGGAATGCTGCCGGCCGGACCGGTGCACAGGATGCTGAGCTGCTCAGACGCTGGCTGGGCCGGGGCGGGCCAGGGCAGGCCCGAGGCCACCAGCCCCGCGGCAAGGCCCGAGGCCTGCATCAAAAATGTGCGGCGGGGGTGGAAATGAACATTCATGGTGTGTTCCTTGACGAGGGGTGCGAAGGCTTTTTGCCTGAACACCGGAAAGCCCAGTCTAGACAGCGAAGTGGCCGCCCACAACCCGCAGAACTGCATAATGGGGCCGCACCGACGCGGAGCTCACATGTTCGATTGGGATGACCTCAAGCATTTCCTGGCTGTGGCGCGCCACGGCAGCACCACCGCCGCAGGCCGCGCGCTGAACACCGACCAGTCCACCGTGCAGCGGCGCATCACCCGGCTTGAACAACGCATTGGCCAGCCCCTGGTTGAGCGGCACCCCAGCGGTTACCGGCTGACCGCTTACGGCCAGCAACTGTTGCCCCATGCGCAGCTGGTTGAGCAGCACATGCTGGCCCTGCAGAACGTCGTGCAGTCTTCCGCGCGCGAGCTGAACGGGGTCATCCGCCTGACCTGCCCGGAACCGCTGGTGGCACGCATCACCCGATCACCCTTGCTGGAGCGGCTGCAGACACGGCACCCCGGCCTGCGCGTGGAGTTTGTCGTGAGCGACCATTACGTGGACCTGGGCAAGGGCGAAGCCGACGTGGCGCTGCGCTCGGGCGACACCGTGGACAACCAGCTCATCGGCCGCAAGGTGGCCGATTCGCTGTGGGCGGTGTACGGGGGCCGCGACTACCTGGCGCGCCAGGGCAGCCCGGCGCGCACAGAGGACTTGACGCAGCACGCTTGGATCGGCCTGGACGCCAGCATGGGCAAACACCGCTCCACGCAGTGGCTGCACCAGGCAGCGCCTGGCGCACGCGTCGTGGCCACCAGCGGCAGCGTGCTGGGCCTGGTTCAGCTGGCGAAAGCGAATGTGGGTCTGGCCGCACTGCCGACGGCGCTGGGCGACGCCGAACCCGACCTGGTGCGGGTGCTGGGCCCGGTGCCCGAGCTGACGCGCATCTGGCGGCTCCTCACCACGCGCCAGTTGCGGCGCACGCCGCGGGTGTCGGCCTTCTTTGAATTCATGGCCAGCGAGATTGACACGTTACGCCCCATCCTCACGGGCTGAGCGCCGCCCTGCCGCTAAGGAGGGCAACTGGATTTACTACGATTTTCATAGCTGCTTTCGCCCGTCAATAAAGGGCTGCGGGCTTTTTTTGTTCCATTTTCTGGACAAAAACCTTCACCCCAGCCCTCTCCCGGGAAGCAATCAGGTCGGCGCGGAAAGCCCGGCCGGTGCAGTGCGGGCAGGTGCATGGCTATCGGCCTGTCGCTCGCCAAGGGCGATGTCAACCATCATCTCGCTGGCCAGGGTGCCGACTTCGCGCCGCAGGGCCTCGATGGACAAAGCAGCTGGCACCAGCAAATGCGCCTCGACCTTGAAGGTCTGCTTGCCCGACACGCCGCTGCGCACGATGTCGGTGTGGATGTTCTCGATGCTGATGCCGCGCTCGGCGAGCATCTTCGTGAGGTTGCTGACGATGCCCACCCTGTCTTCGCCCACCAGCTCCAGCTCCACTACGCGCAGCGAGGTGGGTACGCTTGCGCCGTTGCTTTTGGCGACGACCACCTGCAGGCCGCTGGACTCGAGCCCGCGCAGCGCGGCAGCCAGGGCATCGGCGTTGTCACGCGGCACCTCGAAGTGAACCATGCCGGCAAATTCGCCGGCCAGCCGGGTCATGCGGCTGGCGGCCCAGTTGGCGCCGAAACGCTGCGCGCGCTCGGCCAGCGAACTCACGATGCCGTGGCGGTCAGCCCCCACGATGGAGACAACCAGCGAGGCGGTTGTAGGCGAGGCTTCTTCGGTCAGCACCACAGCGCGGCGGATCATCGGTGCCCGGGTGGCGAAGGTCGTGTCTTGCTGGTTGGCGGGCACGCGGCCTTCCTTGCGGGCGATCTGCACCACCTTGCTGAGCAGGGCCAGCCCCATGGGTGCGAGGGCGCGCTCCCACAGCTCGCGGGCGGTTTCGCCCTTTTTGACAAAACACCAGTCCTGCGCGGCGATGGCGCCGGCGTCCCAGCCATCGGCCAGGTGGTAGACCGAGCCGCCGGCAATGGCGTCGCCTTCGAGGATGGTCCACTCCACAGCCGCAATGCCGCGGTGCCGCGGCAGCAGCGAGGGGTGGTAGCCGATGCCACCCAGGCGCGAGCGCGCCAGCGCCTCGTCGCTCACCCGTGCGTGGGTGTGCGCGGCGATGATGAGGTCGGTGCCTTCGGCAATGGCTTCGCCCGGCACGATTTTGGGGTTGGCCAGCACATGCACGGCAATGCCCGCCGCCTGCGCCGCCAGCGCGAGCCGGTCATCGGCCGCCGGGGCGACGATGCTGGTGAACTCTATGCCTTCTTCCTTGCGCAGCGCCTCAAAAACAGAGGCAGCAAAAAAACGGGAGCCTACCAATGCGCATTTCATGGGCACATCTCTTCTTCAGATTAAAAAGGGAAAAGGAATACGAAACGGAAAACGCAGGAACGGGCCAGCCTCAGCCGGCCACCGTTTCGGCCACCGGCGCCTTCAGGCCAATGCGGTCCAGCGCAGCGGCGAGCTGGCCGACCGTGCGGTCAGCCTGGTGCCACTTCTCCAGCCCGAACAGGCCGATGCGGAAGGTCTTGAAGTCGGCGCCTTCGTCGCACTGCAGCGGCACGCCGGCTGCGGTTTGCAGACCCTGCTCCAGAAACTTCTTGCCGGACTGGATGTCAGCATCCGTCGTGTAGCTGACCACCACGCCGGGCGCCTTGAAGCCTTCGGCGGCCACGCTGGGCAGGCCGCGGCTTTCGAACAGCTGGCGCACCTTGCTACCCAGAGCTTCCTGCTCGGCTTTCACTTTTGCAAACCCGTAGGCCTGGGTTTCCTTCATGGCGGCGCGCAGGCGCGTGAGGGCGTCGGTGGGCAAGGTGGCGTGGTAGGCGTGGCCGCCTTTTTCATACGTTTCCATGATCTGCAGCCACTTCTTCAAATCGCAGGCAAAGCTGGAGCTGGTGGTGCCTTCTATGGCAGTGCGGGCACGCTCGCTGAGCAAAACCATGGCGCAGCAGGGGGAACTGCTCCAGCCTTTTTGCGGGGCCGAGATCAACACGTCCACGCCGGTGGCTTTCATATCGACCCACATGGCGCCGGAGGCAATGCAGTCGAGCACGAAGAGGCCTCCCACGGCGTGCACGGCTTCGGCAACGGCCTTGAGGTAGCTGTCGGGCAGGATCATGCCGGAAGCGGTTTCCACATGCGGGGCAAACACGAGGGCGGGTTTTTCCCTGGCGATGGCGGCCTGCACCTCGGCAATGGGTGCGGGCGCCCAGGGGGCTTGCGCGCCCTGGCTGGTCTGGCGCGCCTTGAGCACGGTGGACGAGGCGGGAATGCTGCCCATGTCGAAGATCTGCGTCCAGCGGTAGCTGAACCAGCCGTTGCGGATGACCATGACGTGTTTGCCGGCAGCGAACTGGCGGGCCACGGCTTCCATGCCGTAGGTGCCGCTGCCGGGCACCAGCGCCGCAGAAGGCGCGTTGTACACCTCCTTCAGGATGCTGGAAATGTCGGTCATCACGCCCTGGAAGCTCCTGGACATGTGGTTGAGCGCGCGGTCGGTGTAGACCACCGAAAATTCAAGCAGGCCATCAGGGTCAACGTGGGGCAGCAATCCAGGCATAGGGTTTTCTCGGAGTAGTTGGAACGAGGTCGGACAGGCAGCTTAGCACTGCGCGCCCATCCCTTGGCGCCGGGCGGTTTTGCGCTATTTGGCCGCGAGCAGGTTGGCCAGTACCGCCATGTCGGTGAAGATGGCTGTGGCGCCCGCTTGCCGCAAGGCCTCGGGCGCGTCGTGCCCGGCTTCGGGCGGGCTGTAGCCGAAGACGGTGGCGCCTGCGGCCACGCCGGAGGTCACGCCGGTGACGGTGTCTTCCACCACCGCGCAACGCCTGGCGTCCACGCCCAGCGCCGCGGCTGCGGCCAGGTAAACATCGGGCGCAGGCTTGGAGCGCGGCAGCTCGTGGCCGCTGAAGATGCGGCCCTTGAAATAAGGCATGAGTCCGCACTTTTCCAGCTGCAGCTCCACCTTGAAGCGGTCGGCGCCGGAGCCGCAGGCAATGCGGCCGTCGTACAGCTGGTGAATCAGCGCCACCGCTTCCACCGCACCGCGAATCGGCAGCAGGCCTTCGACGAGCGCCTCATTCCGCCGGCCGCGAAACTCGTCGAGCCACTGCGTTGTCAACGGGCGCCCGGTGTTCGCCTCGATGATGGCGATTTCGTCCTTGACGGCCTTGCCGATGAACAGGCGCATGCACTCGGCGGAACTGAGCTTCCAGCCGGCTTCTTCCAGCATGTCGCGCAACACGCCATTGGTGAGGGGCTCGCTGTCGACCAGCACGCCATCACAGTCGAACAACACGGCATCGAATTTCAGGGTCATGATTTATGCTATTGATTCAGGAGCTGCTTGCGCCCGTGGAATAAGGGCTAGAGGCACTTTTCATGCTCAAGCGCGCAGCGGCAACCAGCGCGCGCCAGATGCCATGGTACCAACGCCGAGCCCCAGCCGGATGGCCGCCTCCTCATTCCAGCTGGCCCGGTGCGCTGCCGAAACGGCGCACCGGGATGGAGTCGCCGCCGACTTCGGGTGGATGCAGGAAACGGATCGCGCGGTGGGTGTTGCCGTCGTCCGCCATCAGCGCCTGCAGCGCCGCGTCGAGCGACGCGAAATCTCCCGGCTCACTGCGGCGGCTGCCTACCGCCACGGTGAAGCGCAGCGCCATGGAGGCGGGGTCGTCGGCATCATGCATCAGCCCCAAGGCCACCAGCCGGGACAGGCGAGCCTTGAGCGACTCGCCGGGAGTCACGCCCTCCATCACGATGCCCAGCATGTTGCGGCCCAGCCGGCCCACGGTGTCGAAGTCGCGCGTGATGGTGCGTACCAGCCGCACGCTGCGGGCCAGCAGCTCTTCGGTCTCGACGGTGTTCAGCCCGTCCGGGTCGGCCGGCTCCACGGTCACATAGATGATGGCCAGGTCGCGCTCCAGCGCGGGGGCAGCGTGCCAGATGCGGGCGGCACGCTCGCGAAAAGTCTTGCGGTTCAGGAAGCCGGTGAGCGGGTCGTGCCCTTTGGCCGCCTGCTCGCGCACGGTGTCCGCGTGGCGCAGACGGCTCCAGGCGTTGATGCACAGCATCATGACCACGCCCTCCACCAGGGCGCCAGCGACCGGGGTTTCGTTAGGCAGCCAGGGCGCGGTGATCAGCCCCGAGCTTTCGGCCAGCGCCAAGGCCACGCAGGCAAGATAGGGTACGTACACCAGCAGCCAGTAGCCGCCAAAGGCCACGCCACGCCGCCAGGCACGCCAGGCGCAGGTGATGGTGAAGGCAAACACGCTCAGCGTGATGACATGAAACATCGGCACCATGCGCTCGTACTGCTGGACGAAGGGGCTGGCAGCCATGTACGCGAGGCACAGCGCCATCAGCACGCGCGCCATGCGATGGAAGTTGCGCCCCTGCACCCCGCCGAAGATGGACCGGGTGAACTGGAGGTTGAAGGCCAGCGCACCCATCACCGCCAGCACGATGGCATGGCTGGCAAAGATGGTGGCGTGGGGCCACAGGTAGCGCTGGCCCACGCCGGTGTAGCACAGGGTGGCCATGACGGTCAGCACCAGGTAACCGGCATACCAGGCATAGGTGCGGTCACGGTAGGCCAGGGCCATCTGGGCGCAGAAGAAAACCAGCGCGGCGAGCACCCCCAGCTGCAGGCCCACCCACAACATCTGGACGGCGTCGCGCCGGGACGCCTCCGCGGCATTGACCAGCACGGGACTCAGGTTGACGGGCAGGCGGTGCACCACACGGACAAAAATGTCCTGCGCGTCCGCGCTGGGAACCAGCAAGGGAAAACGCGGCCGCAGCGAATCGGCGGGCCATTGCACGTGCGCCACAAAATCGCCGGCCACGGCCATGCGCCACGCGCCGTTGGCATCGCGCTGGAACAGCTCATAACGGTCCACGATCACGGTGGGGAATTCCAGCAGCCAACCGGTGCCGTCCACCACGCCGCCCGGCGCCAGCGTCATGCGCAGCCAGAGCGGTGAGGCCGCACTCACGGCATACCGCTTGCTGCTCACCAGGGGCTTGAACAGCGCGGCGTCCATGGCCGCGACCTGCTCAACGGTGGCGCTTGCGGGCAAACCTTCGAGCACCTGCAGCGGCGCCGCATACGACGCCGGGCTGCCGGCATGCAGGTTCGGCGTACTTGCGGCGGCACGCGGGGAATGCAGGCCGAGCAGAAACACCAGCCCCCACACACCGGCCCACAGCAGCGGCTGGCACCGCCTCCACGAAGCCGCACTGGCAGCGCGCGGTTCGGTCATGAAATTCATTTTTATTCGAGATGCTATTAATACAGGAGCAGCCAGCGCTTGCAAGTCAAGGGCCGGAAGCTCCTTTTATATCTCATCCCAGGTGGTCACCGTCTACGTAATACCAACGGCCTACCTCGCGAACAAAGCGGCTGCGCTCGTGCAGGCGCAGGGCCGGGCTCAACTGTCAGAGACGTATTTACCCAACAACTCGATCACCGGGTAACGCTTGAGTAGTAAAAAAAGCAACCCGGAGAAGCGTTCCTGCACGCCATTCGAAATTTGAACGATCTCGCACTTCACCACGAGGTAGCATGCAGCACGATATAACTTTGGCACTCTCAACCCGCATCCCATCGTTGTCTGATTGACGCTTGCGTCGGGTTGTTTTGAATTTTTGTTGGATGGGAAGAAGAATGACTGGTTACAGAATGAATGGCTTGTGGCACACCATCCGTCTTGCGATCACGGCCATCGGGTGCATCGCCGCGATGGCTGCTACCGCGAAATCTCCTGCACGCTACGGCTGGGACATGCGCCCACAAGAGTGTTTCGCTGAACCGCGTCCGCAAACGAAGATGTGTCTTCCGCGCTACCCATGGGACAAGCGCTGGAATAAATGCTTTGCGGAAGGAGCTGACCCCATGTTGCCGGGTTGCAAGCTGGAGGACGTATGGACAAGCTATGCCGAGTCAGTCACCAAACTGGAGTGGCTGTTCATGCTTGGAGAATTCGAGCTCTTTGAACGGGGCTTGACGGACATCACGACCACGGATGCCAGATTCGACTCCGGGAACCTCAAGTTCCGCGCGGCCACACGGGCCATCAGCACGTTTCTTCCGAGCACTGGTCGAATAGACGGCAATCTCATCAGCCGATGGAAAGAGGCTCTCCCCAGCTCGGCCTTTGTCGTCATCGGAGAAGCCATGGAACTGCACAAGCAGGCGTGGACGGTGCGTGGCAGCGGATATGCGGCCACAGTGTCACCGGAATCGTGGGAACTTTTTACCATCCGGCTGCAGCAAGCTGAGAAAAAACTTCTAGAGGCCTCGCCCTCGATAAAAGACACCCCTCTGTGGCATTACATGCTTCTGGAAGTCGTTCTGGATTCCCCAAAACTTGAAAATTCATTTGAAAAAGTGTTTGGGAATGCAATAAAGCGCTGGCCAAGGGCTTTCGCTTTTTATGATCTTGTTCTGTATCGCATGACCCCGAAGTGGGGCGGTAGTTGGGAAGTGATTGATGCCTTCATTCAAGACCGAAGCCGGATCATGGAGTCAAGTGAAGGCCTGTCCATGTACGCCCGACTTTATTTGCTTCTACCCGAGGAAGATCTGGTGCTTGGTGCTACCAAAATGGATTGGGGGAAAATGAGGCCCAGTTTTGCTGATCTGGTTGCACGCTACCCCGACCGAATATATAAGAACCGTTACGCAAGCTTTGCTTGTCTTGCCAGAGACAAGGCCGCTTTTGCCCAGGCAATGGCCCTCTTGCCCCGGGAAGAACTCCGTCCACAGGCATGGCTTGATGGTCATTCCTACGATGCGTGCATGCGGTGGTCCACGACATAAGTGGCTGGAAAGCTGCGCTTGTCACTTGAACCGCGTTCTTTCAGGAACGGTGCAGCCTGCAGCTGTTCACCGTCTATCCCGGCTTTCAGCATGCTCACAACTGATCACCGTCTACGTAATACCAACGGCCTACCTCGCGAACAAAGCGGCTGCGCTCGTGCAGGCGCACGGCCGGGCTGCCTGCGCCTTTCTGGCGGGCGACGAATTCAACTTCGGCGTGCGTGGCGTCCAGCAGGCGGTGCTGCCGCACTTCGAGACCCAGCCACTTCACGCCCGGGTCAAACGAGATGTCTGAAGGGCGGCGGCTGGTGTGCCAAGTGGCGAGCAGGTAGTCGGCGCGTTCGAGCACAAAGGCGGTGTAGCGCGAACGCATGAGGGGCTCGGCGTCGGGCGCCGGCATGGCCTCAAAATTCTCGATGAAGCGGCCGCAGCAGGCAGCGTAAGCCAGTGGCCGGCCGCGCGCATCGGCCCGGCCGCAGGGGCAGGCGGCCACTGTCAGCCCGGCTGGCGCGCTGCGTGGGCCTGCTTGTGCGCTTCCAGGGTTTCCATGGGCGCACCCTGCTTTTTCCATTCGGCAAAGCCGCCGTCGATGTGCGCCACGTTGGTCATGCCCATGTCCTGCAGCGTCTTGGTGGCCAGCGCGCTGCGCCAGCCGGCACCGCAAAACAGGATGAACTCCTTGTCTTCGTCGCCGAACACCGGTTTGAAATAGGGCGAAGCCGGGTCCACCCAGAACTCCAGCATGCCGCGCGGCGCCAGCAGCGCGCCGGGCACGGTGCCTTCGCGCTCCAGCTCGCGCACATCGCGGATGTCAACGATCTGCACCCCGGGGTCCTGGAGCCTGGCCCGGACGTCTTCAACGCTCCAGGTCTTGACCTGCGCCATGGCCTCATCGACGAGGGCGCGGAATCCTTTGGTGATGGGCATGGTGTTGTCTCCTGCTGGGGGTTGCAAACGGATCGACAAGTTTACGGCGCGCTTTCCACCACAAACCGGCAGTGCACGGCCATGGGGATCTTCATTCAAGCCGGGGCCGCGGGACCGGCTTTGCCGGACCGCAGGCGCAGCGGCCCCCTCGGGGGGCAGGGAGTTACACGCAGTGAACGACCGTGGGGGCTCAAAGTGCCCGTTGAATGATGATTTTCTGCACGTCGCTCGTGCCTTCATAAATCTGGCACACGCGCACGTCGCGGTAGATGCGTTCCACCGGGAAATCGTTCACATAACCGTAGCCGCCCAGCGTCTGGATGGCGGCGCTGCAAACTTCTTCGGCCATTTCGCTGGCAAAGAGTTTGGCCATGGCCGCTTCCTTCAGGCAAGGCAGGCCGGCGTCGCGCAGGCTGGCGGCGTGCCAGATCAGCTGGCGGGCCGCCTCTATCTTCGTGGCGCAGTCGGCCAGGCGGAAGCCCACGGCCTGGTGGTTGAAGATGGCGGTGCCGAAGCTCTGGCGCTCCTTGGCGTATGACACGGCAAACTCGAACGCGCTGCGCGCCATGCCCACGCTCTGCGCGGCAATGCCGATGCGCCCGCCTTCGAGCGCGCCCAGGGCAATCCTGTAGCCCTCGCCTTCGTTGCCAATCAGGTTCTCGGCCGGGATGCGGCAGTTGTCGAAATTGATCTGCGCGGTGTCGCTGGAGTTCTGGCCCAGCTTGTCTTCGAGCCGCGCCACGACATAACCGGGCGCGCTGGTCGGCACCATGAAGGCGCTCATGCCTTTTTTGCCGGCGCCCTTGTCGGTGACGGCAATCACAATGGCCGCGTGGCCGTTCTTGCCGCTGGTGATGAACTGCTTGACGCCGTTGATCACGTACTCATCGCCCTCTTTCACCGCGGTGGTGCGCAGCCCAGAGGCGTCGCTGCCCACGTGCGGTTCGGTCAGGCAGAACACGCCCAGCATCTCACCTTGCGCCAGCGGCGTGAGCCACTGCTTTTTCTGCTGCGCATTGCCGTAACGCATGAGGATGGCATTGACCGGGCAGTTGGTGACGCTGATGGCGGTGCTGGTGCCGCCGTCGCCGGCGGCAATTTCCTCCAGCACCAAGGCCAGCGTGAGGTAGTCGAGGTTGGCGCCGCCAAACTCTTCGGGCACGCAGATGCCGTAAGCCCCCAGCGCGGCCAGGCCCTTGTGCGCCTCCACCGGGAAGTGGTGCTCCTTGTCCCAGCGCGCGGCGTTGGGCCAGAGCTCGGCCTGCGCAAATGCGCGCACGGCGTCGCGGATCATTTGCTGGTCTTGGGTCAGGATCATGAGAGTACCTACCAGGCCAATGCCTGGCCGTCGTGGTTGATGAAAGTGCCATTGTGTTCCGCGCGCAGGCTGGCCACGGTGGTGCGCATGTCAGCAACGCTTTGCGTGACATCGAGATCGGCGCCAGCGCCACCCATGTCGGTCTTGACCCAACCGGGGTGCATCGCGACGCAGATGGCTTTGCCCTGCAAGCCAAACGATATGTCTTTGACCACCGAGTTGACGGCGGCCTTGGAGGCGCGGTACAGCCAGCTGTTGCCATTGGTGCGCAGCCCGATAGAGCCCATGCGGGATGACAGGACCACCAGCCGGGCGTCAGGCGCCAGAACCTCCACGAGTTGCGGCAGAACGCGCATGGGCGCCAGCACATTGGTGCGCATCACCTGATCGAACACATCGGCAGCCGGTGGGTCGCCCGCATTGCCGCCCGCCAAAACTCCGGCCACATACAGCGCCACATCGATTTTCTCGCCGTCGAGTTGCCAGGCCAGGCCACTGACGCTGGCCGGGTCGGCCACATCGACACGCAGCGCCGTCGCGTCCAGTGCCTGGATGCGTGCCAGCCCGGCGTCGTCGCGCGCGGTGGCGATCACGCGCGCGCCGGCGTCCCGGTACTGACGCACAAACTCCAGCCCGATACCGCGCGAGGCGCCAATGACGAGGACAGTGCTCATGTCAGTGAAGTTGCAAGCAAAATTGGCCGCTGGCCCTTATCTGGCGGGCGCAAGCAGCTATTCTATTTATAGCAACTCTACAGCCAGTGCCGTGCCCTCACCGCCGCCTATGCACAAGGTGGCCACGCCGCGTTGAAGGCCGCGGGCTTTCAGCGCATGGATCAGCGTGACGATGATGCGGGCACCGCTGCAACCGATCGGGTGACCGAGCGCGCAGGCGCCGCCGTTGACGTTGACGATGTCGTGGCTGATGCCGAGCTCTTTCATGGCGGCCATGGGCACGACGGCAAAAGCCTCGTTGATTTCCCACAGGTCCACGTCTTTCACGCTCCAGCCGATTTTCTTGAGCAGCTTCTGCACCGCGCCTACAGGTGCGGTGGTGAACCACTCGGGGGCCTGCGCAAAGGTGGCGTGGCCGACGATGCGGGCAATGGGCGTGGCGCCCAGCTCTTTGGCGGTGGACGCACGCGCCAGCACCAGCGCGGCGGCGCCGTCGTTGATGGACGAACTGGAGGCGGCGGTGATGGTGCCGTCTTTCTTGAAGGCGGGTTTGAGCGTGGCGACCTTGTCGAGCTTGACCTTGCCCGGGCCTTCGTCGATGGAAATGACGGTATCGCCGGCGCGGCCCTTGACGGTGACGGGGGTGATTTCGGCCTTGAAGGCGCCGGACTCGGTGGCGGCCTTGGCGCGCTGCACGCTGGCAATGGCAAAGGCGTCCTGCGCCTCGCGCGTGAACTGGTACTTCTCGGCGCACTGCTCGCCGAAGGTGCCCATGGCACGGCCGGGTTCGTAGGCGTCTTCCAGGCCATCGAGCATCATGTGGTCAAAAATGCGGTCGTGGCCGATGCGGATGCCGCTGCGGCCCTTGAGCAGCAGGTGCGGCGCATTGGTCATGCTCTCCATGCCGCCGGTGACCATCACGTCGCGGCTGCCGGCGATGAGCTGGTCGTGCGCGAGCATGGTGGCTTCCATGCCGGAACCGCACATTTTGGAAAGGGTGACGGCGCCGGTGCTGGCCGGCAGGCCGCCCTTGAAGCCGGCCTGGCGGGCGGGCGCCTGGCCCTGGCCGGCCATCAGGCAGTTGCCGAACAGCACTTCATCGACTTTTTCGGGTGCAATGCCCGAGCGTTCGATGGCGGCCTTGATGGCGGCGCCGCCCAGGTCGTGGGCGGACAGGCTGGAAAAGTCGCCCTGAAAACCCCCCATGGGGGTGCGGGCTGCGCCCAGGATGACGATGGAATCAGCGGTGGATGTGGACATGGTTTTCTCCTTCAGGTAAGTTGAACAGGTCAGGCAAGCTGGATGACGGTGCCGCGCTCTTCCTGGGCGACACGCAGGATGTATTGCTGGAAACCCGGGTCTTCACCGCGCAGCAACAGCGGCAGGGCATTGAAAAAACTCTCACGCTGGCACCACTCGCGCATGTAGTCGTCCCAGCTGTTCCAGCGGCGCGCCTCGACCTCGCTCATGCGCTCGCTCCAGGCGACGATGTAGGCGCGCTCGAACAGCGAGATCAGCATGTCGTAGATGATCATGGTGCGCTCGTTCTGCTCGCGCGTGGGCATGACCAGCGGCTCGTTGGTGCGCAGGTGCAGGTCGGGGTTGGCCAGCACGACTTTCAGGAAATCGTTGTAGGCGTCGGACAGCAGCTGGTAGGCCTCTTCCTCCTCGTTGTTGCGCTCCTTGCGCTGCTCGAGGGCGAAGAAAAAAATCGCGAACGGCAGGGCCAGCGTGGTGACCACAAAGCTGGCGTATTCCCAAGCGTCTCTCATGGGCTCAGGCTTTCTGCTCCGCGTATTTGCGCACAAAGCGCCGGTCGCGCTCGTAGGGAAACACATCGTGCACATGGCCTGCGGCAATGCGGTCCTTGTGCTGCTGCCAGAAGGTGGCGTCGAGCAGGTCGGCATGGTGCTTCATGAAAACTTCGCGCACGGCGTCGTTGCCGAGCAGAAAGGGCTCGAATGTTTCCGGGAACACGTCCTTGGGCCCGACGGAGTACCAGACCTCGCCGCTCATTTCCTCTTCTTCATTGCGCGGTGTCGGCACCTTGCGGAAATTGCAGTCGGTGATGTATTCGATCTCGTCGTAGTCGTAGAACACCACCTTGCCGTGCCGCGTGATACCGAAGTTTTTCCACAACATGTCGCCGGGAAAGATGTTGGCGGCCACCAGGTCCTTGATGGCGTTGCCGTACTCGACCACGGCGCGCTCGATCTGGCTCCTGGCGAACGGGTCGTCAACGCCGGCGTCGAACGCTTCCTGCAGGTAAATGTTCAAGGGGATCATGCGCCGCTCGATGTACACGTGCTTGATGATGACTTCGATGTTGCCGTCGCCGTCGCGGTCGCTGATCTCGAGCTGGCTGGGGGCGAATTTTTCGATCTCGGCAATCAGCTCGTCGTCAAAACGCTCGCGCGGAAAGGCCACTTCACTGTACTCCTGCGTATCGGCCATGCGGCCGACACGGTCATGCTGCTTGACCAGCAGGTACTTGCCCTTGATCTGCTCGCGCGTGGTGTCTTTCTGCGGCGGGTAATAGTCCTTGATGACCTTGAACACGTAGGGAAAGGACGGCAGGTCAAACACCAGCATGACCATGCCCTTGATGCCGGGCGCAATGCGGAACTTGTCGGTCGAGTGCCGCAGGTGGTAAAGAAAGTCGCGGTAGAACAGGGTCTTGCCCTGCTTGGCCAGGCCCAGCGCGTTGTAGATTTCGGCGCGCGGCATGCGCGGCATCATGCTGCGCAAAAACTGCACATAGGCCGACGGAATGCCCATGTCCACCATGAAGTAGGCGCGTGCAAAGCTGAAGAGGATCAGCAGGTCGTCCTCGCCCATCAGCACCGAGTCAATCGCCAGCTTGCCCGATCTGGCATGCAGCAGCGGCAGCGCAAAGGGCAGCTCGCTGAACCCATTGATCAGCTTGCCGACGATGTAGGCGCCCTTGTTCCTGAAAAATATGCTGGAGAGCACCTGGATCTGGAAATTGGCGCGCAGCTTGACTTCACCCAGCCGGTTGTTCAGCTCTTCCACCACATACCCGGCGTCACGCGCCAGGTCTTCAAACGCGATGTGGAGCTCGAAGTCATTGACCATGCGCACGACGTGCTCGTGCAGCGTGTCGCGTTGGGGGTAGTAGGCGCGGTAGGTCGGCTGGGTGGCGAGCTCGTCGTTTTCGATGTATTCGGTGCTGACCGCGGGCCGGACAAAAATGAAGTCGTTGTGGAAGTAGCTGCGGTGCAGGATCTTGGTGGTGACCGAATTGAAAAAGGTTTCGGCCAGCTCGGGCTGGTGGTGGTCCACCAGCAGGCCGATGTAATGCAGCTTGATCTGGTGCCAGACGTCCATGGGCTGCTCGCCCGCCTTGAACTCGCGCTCCAGCCGCATGGAGGCCTCGCGCACGCGCAGGTCGTAAAACTCGATGCGTTCGCGCTGCGCCCGCTGCTGGCCGTGCCAGTCGGCAGTTTCAAACCGGTGTTTGGCGCGCGCCGACTCGGTGCGAAACAGCTGGTAGTGGCGGTTGAAGCCGTCCATCATCGCCTTGGCGACCTGATAGGCCAGCGGGGAGTCGAGGCGCTGGGGAAACACGGCTATGCCTTTGCAGCGCTGTTTTTGTACTTGTCGGCGCTCCAGACGTCCCAAACCCGGTCTACCGCCTTGCTGTAAAGCGTATCAAGCTGGTCAGGATTGCCGATGCTCATCTGCAGGTCCTGCAGCAGGCCGTCATGCACACCGAAGGCCCAGCCGTGCACACTGACCTCCTGGCCGCGCGCCCAGGCGTCCACCATCACGGTGCTGACCGAGACATTGACCACCTGCTCGATGACATTGATGTCGCACAGGGCGTTGGCGCGCACTGCCTCGGGCAGGCTATCGAGCAGCTGGCGGTGGCGGTGCCGCACATCCTGGATGTGGCGTATCCAGTTGTCGGCCAGGCCGATGCGTGCGCCTTCCAGTGCGGCCTGCACACCCGAGCAGCCGTAGTGGCCGACGACCATGATGTCTTTGACCTTGAGCCGCTCGACCGCGAACTGGATGGCCGAGAGCGCATTGAGGTCGGAGTGCACCACGATGTTGGCCACGTTGCGGTGCACAAACACCTCGCCCGGCTCCAGGCCGGTGATCTGGTTGGCGGGCACCCGGCTGTCGGAGCAGCCTATCCACATGTAGCGCGGCGTCTGCTGCTTGATCAGGCCCGTGAAAAAGCCGGGGCGCTCGCGCTCCATCTGCTCGGCCCAGGCACGGTTATGGATGAAGAGGTCTTTGATGGAAGAGGTCATAAGCTCTATTGTGGCCTGAGCGGCGCCTTACATCGTCTCGGCAAACAGCTCCCGCCCGATCAGCATGCGGCGGATTTCGCTGGTGCCGGCGCCGATTTCATACAGCTTGGCATCGCGCCACAGGCGGCCCAGCGGGTAGTCGTTGATGTAGCCGTTGCCGCCGAAGATCTGCACGCCTTCGCCGGCCATCCAGGTGGCTTTTTCGGCACACCAGAGAATGACCGAGGCGCAGTCCTTGCGCACCTGGCGCACGTGTTCGGTGCCCAGCAGGTCCAGGTTTTTGGCGACGGTGTAGGCAAAGGAGCGCCCGGCCTGCAGCACGGTGTACATGTCGGCCACCTTGCCCTGGATCAGCTGGAATTCGCCGATGCTGGTGCCGAACTGCTTGCGGTCGTGGATGTAGGGAATCACGTTGTCCATGACGGACTGCATGATGCCCAGCGGCCCGCCGGTGAGCACCGCGCGTTCGTAGTCGAGCCCGCTCATGAGCACCTTGGCGCCGCTGTTCAGGCCGCCCAGGATGTTCTGTGCCGGCACCTCGACATTGCTGAACACCAGCTCGCCGGTGTGCGAGCCGCGCATGCCCAGCTTGTCGAGCTTCTGCGCAACAGAAAAGCCTTTCATGCCTTTCTCAATGAGAAAGGCCGTCACGCCACGCGCGCCCAGCTCGGGTTCGGTCTTGGCATAGACCACCAGGGTGTCGGCATCGGGGCCGTTGGTGATCCACATCTTGCTGCCGTTGAGCAGGTAATAACCACCCTTGTCCTCGGCTTTCAGTTTCATGGAGATGACATCGCTGCCGGCGCCGGGCTCACTCATGGCCAGGGCGCCCACGTGTTCGCCGCTGATCAGTTTGGGCAGGTATTTCTTGCGCTGCTCTTCGGTGCCGTTGCGCTTGATCTGGTTCACGCACAGGTTGCTGTGCGCGCCATAAGACAAGCCCACCGAGGCGCTGGCGCGGCTGATTTCTTCCATGGCAATCATGTGCGCCAGGTAGCCCATGTTGGCGCCGCCGTATTCCTCGCTGACGGTGATGCCGAGCACGCCGAGGCTGCCCATTTTTTGCCAGAGGTCCATGGGAAACTGGTCGTTGGCGTCGATTTCAGTGGCGCGCGGTGCGATTTCGGCCTGGGCGAATTCGCGCACCGCGTCGCGCAGCGCGTCGATGTCTTCGCCGAGCTGGAAGTTGAGTCCGGGCAGGTTGTTCATGAGGGGTCTCCTTGTTGTGGGTGTCAGTTTTTCACGTCGTCACGGCCGGTGATGGTCATCAGCGTGGCGCCCATGGTGGCAATGAGTTTTTCGCGGCCGCCGTCGATGGCGTACGCGCGCCCTTCGGTCACGGTGACGGTGCGCCCGGGCTTGATGACCTGGCCCACCATGCGAAAGCGCTGGCCCTTGGCGGGCGCCAGCAGGTTGATCTTGTATTCGATGGTCAGCACGCCGGCGTCCGGCGGCATGAGCGTGAAGCCCGCATAACCGCAGGCCGAGTCGAGCGCGGTGGCCACCATGCCCGCATGCAGAAAGCCGTGTTGCTGGCTCAGGCCGGCGGCCCAGGGTAGCTCGATGACGACGCGGCCGGGTTCGATGCTCCCCAGCGACGCGCCCAAGGTGCCCATGGCGCCCTGGCGGGCAAAACTGTCCTTCACACGGTCCGCGTAGCCCGGGTCCCGGGGCTCGAACGGGGGTGCTTCCATGACTGGTTCCTGATTGACGTTTACGTAAACGTCAATTATGGCCTATTTTGCAGTTTTGGCTGTCTTGGCCAGCAAGGCGCGGGCTTCCTTCTCGTGCACCTTCACCTCGTCGAGGTTGGCCTGCAGGTCGGCCATCTGCTCTTCGAGCTGCTTGCGGTGCTGCGCCAGCACCGCCAGGAATTTCTTGAGCTGAGGACCGGTGTCGCGCGGGCTGTCATAGGTGTCGATGATTTCCTTGGCTTCGGTCAGGCTCAGGCCCAGGCGCTTGGCGCGCAGCGTGAGCTTGAGCCGGGTCCGGTCACGCGCGCTGTACACGCGGTTGCGCCCGCCCGGGCCTTCACGCTGCGGCTGCAGCAGGCCCATGTCTTCGTAAAAACGGATGGCGCGTGTGGTCAGGTCGAACTCTTTGGCCAGATCGCTGATGGAGTGCGTGGTCGTGGTTGCCATGTGGTGAAACCCTGGTGACAGGGCCCTCGTGTAGCCGCTCGGTAATTCGGGTGTAATGCAGGAACCAGCTTACGTTAACGTAAACGTCAATCCAACCGGTGATCTTACAAGATGAATGCACAGGAAGCCCAGCTGCACTACCCCTTCGGCGACAGCCTGCCGCCGTCCGGCGGTGCGCTGGAGGTGGCACCCGGTGTCAAGTGGCTGCGCATGCGCCTGCCTTTTGCGCTGGACCACATCAACCTGTGGCTGTTGCGCGACGAGTTGCCGGGTCCGCAAGGCCTGGTGCAGGGCTGGACGGTGGTGGACTGCTGCATCAGCAGGGACGAATCCAAGGCGCAATGGGAGCAGATTTTTGCCGGAGAACTGGAGGGCCTGCCCATCCTGCGGGTGATCGTGACCCACATGCACCCGGACCATATCGGCCTGGCGCACTGGCTGTGCGAACGCTGGAACGCGCCGCTGTGGATCAGCTCCACCGACTACCACACGGCCCGCCTCAGCACCCAGAACAGCACCGGCTTCGGCGGTGAAAGCGCAGCCGCGTTCTTCGCCTCGCACGGGCTGACCGATCCGGAATCACTCGAAAAAATCAGGGCGCGCGCCAACTACTACCCCGGCCTGGTGCCGGCCGTGCCCGGCCGCTTCCACCGCCTGATGGACGGCCAGGTGATTGCCATTGACGGGCGTAGCTGGACCTGTATCAGCGGCTACGGCCATGCGCCCGAACACATGGCACTGCACTGCGCCGAGATCCACACCCTCATCAGCGGCGACATGATCCTGCCGCGCATCTCTACCAATGTGAGCGTCTACGACACAGAGCCGGAGTCCAACCCGTTGACGTTGTTTCTGCAGTCGATCGACAAATTCTTGCCTCTGCGCCAGGACACGCTGACCCTGCCCTCGCACGGCAAACCCTTCAAGGGCCTGCACACGCGGATAACACAGCTGCATGACCACCACCGCGACCGGCTGGCTGAAGTGATGGAAGCGTGCAGTGCCAGCCCCTGCAGCGGCGCAGACATCCTGCCGGTGATGTTCAAGCGCCCGCTGGACCTGCACCAGACCACCTTCGCCATGGGGGAGGCGGTGGCCCATCTGCATACGCTGTGGTTTGAAGGCCGGCTGCAGCGCCAGCTGGGCGCGGACGGCATTTACCGCTTCCATACAACTGCCTGAGGCCTGAGCGGGCGCATCAGGCCGGAAGGTTCTCCGGCCCAGGAAGGTCGGCGCCCTGCGGCAGGGACATGAAAAAACTGGCCCCGCCCTGGTCCGCCGAAACCGCCCAGGCCTGCCCGCCGTGGAGTTGTGCCACGCGCCTGACAATCGCCAGGCCGAGCCCGCTGCCGGAAAAGTCGGCGGAGGAATGCAGGCGCTGAAAAGCGGTAAACAGCTTGTCCGCATAGGCGGCGTCGAACCCAATGCCATTGTCCGAGACCTGCAACACGAGGTTGCCGCTCGCCGGATCGGCCTTCAAGCCCACCTGGACCCACCCCTGCTCCTTGCGGGAAGTGAACTTCCAGGCGTTGTCCAGCAGGCAAGCCAGCGCGATGACCAGCATTTTTCTGTCGCCGACCAGGGGCAGGGAAGGCTCCATCTCGAGCACCAGTTGCCGGCCCGGCTCGCGCCTGCGCAAGTCGTCCATCAGGCGCTGGCACACCGGGACCAGGTCCATCTGCTCCGGCGCCATCAGCATGTGCGGCAGATAAGTGAGGGTACGCACGTCATCCATCAGCCGGGCGAGCTGGTGGGTGCTCGCCTGGATGCGGGCCAGGTAGTGCCGGCCCTGCGCGTCGAACGTGGCGGCGTAGCGCTCCGCCAGGGTGCTGGCGAAACCATGGATGACATGCAAGGGGGATTTCAGGTCGTGCAGCATCGCGCTCGTGAAGGCATCGAGTTCGCTGCGGCTGCGCTGCAGTTCATCGGTGCATTGGCCGACACGCAACTCGAGTTCCTCGTTGATGCGCTGCAGGTGCGCATCGGCAAGATGGCGTGCACCAACGTCTGTGACACTGACCATCACCGCCGGCCGCAGCTGCCACTGCACGCTGCTGCAGGCCAGCTCCACCAGCATGGGCTGGCCCCCGGCTTTCTTCTGCGTGCAAAGCCGCATTTCCCCGTGGAAATCGCCCACCGGCAAGGAGGCCAGCACGGCAGCACCTTCGCCTTCGGGAAAAAGCTGAGCAGCAAAAAATTCTCCGAGTTCGTCCTGCGTCATGCCGTACAGGGCAGCGGCCGCCTTGTTGGCCGCCAGGACATGGCCGGAGCCCACGTCGAACAGCCACATCGCCTGCGGATGGACATCAAACAAGGCCTGGTTGCAGGACTCGCTCTCGCGCAGCTGGCGTGAAGCCCGGTGGGCCGCAGTGACGTCTTTCAGGGTCACCAGCAGGCCGTCGGCATGCTGGCGCAGGCAATATTCGACCCACTGGTCTTCAAACGGGTAGCGGGCAACAAACTGATGGCTTCCGCTTTCCCGCAGTGCCTGTTCGGCGGCGCTGCGGTGGCTTTCTGCAATGTCTTCCGGGATGGCGTCCCAGAAGTCAGCACCGCGCATGTCGGCCAGCGCGGCATGCGCCAGCGCATGGGCGCCACTGTTGAAAGCCACCACCCGGCCGCGGTCGTCGAGCAGGATGATGCCTTCGGACGTCAGTTCCAGGCCGGCTTGCAAGGCCTTTGCGGTGGCCGCCGCGTTTTCAGCCATGTCGCCCGATTCCGGGGCCTTCCCCTGCCGCTTTCCCACCAGCGACTTCAGCCAGACCTTGAATGCGGTGAGCGGAGCCAAGTCCAGGCTTGTTTCAGACGCTGGGAAGCGGCCGGTCTAGCGCCACTTGCGGTTGGCCACCAGCAATGCCGTGACGTAACCATGCAACCAGTCGAAATTGATCGGCTTTTCAAGGTAGTGCGAGTTCGGCGGCAGGCCGCCTCTTTCCGCAATGGCTTCGCTGGGCAAGCCGCTGATGACGAGGATCTGCATGGACAACAACTGCTGGTTGCGCTTGAGCGCGCGCAGCATTTCCATGCCGTCCACGCCGGGCATGTTCAGGTCGGTGATCAAGAGGTCGGGCCGCATGCTGGCAATGTCCATCAGGGCTTCCAGGGCGGACGGCATGAAGCTGCAATCCACGGCCATGTTCCATTCGTCGAACTGGGCCTTGTAGAGCTCGCAGGTGGCCTCATCGTCTTCCACCACCAGCACGCTCAGGCGATTGCGCGGATCGGCGTCCACCTGTGCCCGTTGCGGGCTGTTCTTGAGCAGGTAATTGTTGATGGCACGCAGCGACAGCCGGCGGTGTCCGCCCAGGGTTTTCCACGCGTCGATTTCCCCTTTCTCGACCAGCGACTGCACCGTGGCCACGGACAGCCCCAGCAGTTTGGCGGCATAGGTGGTGCCGCAATAGTCATCGCTGGAAAAATCGCTTGCAGTGATGGCCGCTTCAAAGGGTTGGGGTTCACGTGGCATATAAAAATTCATTCAAAGTTACACCCCGCAATTTAACCAATTTCAGGGATTTAATCAATTAAGTAAGTCATCTATCAATTCGACGATAGTCTTACAACGAGTCACCAATCTCAGGCCCATCTCCGGCATCAGCCAGCCGTGGCGACACCAGGCAGGGTGAAAAAGAAGGTAGCGCCCTTGCCGGGCTCAGCCTGGGCCCAGACCTGGCCGCCGTGGCGGCTGATCACCCGGCTCACGGTGGCCAGCCCTATGCCGGTGCCGGGAAATTCGGTCACGGCATGCAGCCGCTGGAAAGTGTTGAACAACTTGTCAGCATAAGCCATGTCAAAGCCCGCCCCGTTGTCCTGCACAAAAAGCACCGGCAGCCCGGCAGCGTCGGTGGTGCGTCCCACCCGGATATCCGCATGGGCTTGCCGGGAAGAAAATTTCCAGGCATTGCCCAGCAGGTTTTCCATCACCACCCGCACCAGCCGCCCGTCGCCCTGAACCTGCAGGCCCTCTTCAATATGAATGCTGGCCACGCGCTCGGGGTTGCGGCCCCGGCATTCGTCGGCTATTTCATGCGCAATGGCGCTGAGATCCACAGTTTCATGCCGCAACTGCATGCGCGTGACCTGTGCCAGGGACAGCAGGTCTTCAATCAGCCGCCCCATTTGCGCCACACCCGCCTGGATGCGCGCCAGGTAATGCTGGATTTTTTCATTCGGCTGGCCGGTATCAAGCTGCTTGGCCAGCAGGCGGCTGAAGCCGTCGATCGTGTTCAGCGGCGAGCGCAGGTCATGCGACACCGAGTAGGAAAAGGCTTCGAGTTCCTGGTTGGACAGGCGCAAGGCGGATTCAATGGCCTTGATCTCCGTCACATCGGCATCGATGCCGACCCAGAACAGGACCTCACCGCTTTTTTCATCCAGCACCGGGGAGCCGCGGTAAGCCATGGTATGGTACGTGCCGTCTGTGGCCAGCACGCGCCGCATGCCTTCGTACGGCTGCAGGCTCTGGCGCGACGCTTCCCAGCTGGCGGACAAGGCGGGCAGATCGTCGGGGTGGATGGCTGCCATCCATTTGGTCCCCATCCAGTCCGCCGGCGTGCCCCCCATCAGCTCGTACCACTTGCGGTTCACGTAAGTCATGTGGCCTTCGGCATCGGCATTCCAGACCACCTGCGGGGCCTGTTCGGCCAAGGCCCGGAACAGGGCCTCCTGCCGCGCCAGGGCCGCGGTCCGCTCGGCGACTTTTTCTTCCAGCCCCTGGTTGAGCTGCTGCACCTGCTCGAAAAGCTTGGCGTTTTCAATCGCAATGGACGCCAGTTGCGCAAGCTCGACAGTCACGTACTGGTCCTGCAGCGTGAAGTCGCCCTCGTACTTGTCGCTCAGTTGCAGCAGGCCGATGTTTTCCCCGTTGCGCCCCGTCAGCGGCACCGCCAGCCAGCCCCGCATGGGCGGTTCGGTGCCGGCGTCATTGCCAAAACCGGTCCAGCGTGGATGGGCCTCGAGTTCGGCCTGGGTCAGCCGCATCGGGTGGTTGGACTCGACGACTTCGCCGTAGAGGCCACAGCCATGCGAGAACCTCACGAAATCCCGGCAGTTGGCATATTTGTCGGAGTGCGAAACCGCGTTGACCGTGCGTGACTGCTCGGCGCCTGCAACGGTCAGGCTCACCACCGCCAGGTGCACGCTCACGACAGCCCGCGCCTGATCCACGGTTTCCTGCATCGTGGCTTCAACGGTGCGGTGGCGGGTGATGGCCTGCGTCGCATCGGCCGCATGCTCCAGCGTGAGCAGGTAGTCCTGCACGTCTTTTTCGGCCTTCATCTGGGCAGTCATGTCCAGCGCCACGACAAAACGCGCATCCTGGCCCTCGTACTGGATGGTGCGGGAAATCGTTTCCACGTGGAATTCGGTCCCGTCCTTGCTGCGGTGCAGCCGCCGGTTGACATCTTTCCGGACGCCTTTGCCAATTTCGGCCCTCAGGCGGCGGCCTTCCTCCTCGGAGCGGATGTCATAGATGTTCATGCCCATGAATTCGTCGTGCGTGTAGCCATAACGCCGGGTGCAGGCTTCATTGACCGCGACAAACATCTGGGTCTGCGCGTCGATGATCCACATCGGCACAGGCGCCGCCTTGAAGAGGACGGCGTAACGCCGCTCGCTGTTGACCAGGGCCTGCTCGGCGAGCTTGCGGTGCGTGACGTCGCGCTCCACCGACACCCAATGGGTGAACTGCCCCTTGCCGTCCGCAATCGGGACGATGTCGAGCTCTATCCAGAACTCCTTCCCGTCCTTGGTGTAGTTGATCAGTTCACCACGCGTGGGCTGCCAGCTCCGGAGCGCGGCGCCTATGCGCTCGAGTTCGGCACGCTGCGTGTTGGGGCCTTGCAGCAGCCGCGGGGACCGGCCCAGCACCTCTTCACGGCTGTAGCCGGTGCGGCGCTCAAACGCATCATTGACAAAAACAATACGCGGCCCCGACGCGTCGATCACGGCATCGGTGATCAGCACGATGTCGTTGAGCCGGGAAATCGCTGTTTCGAGCAGGCGCAGCTGTTCTTCCGACGCGTGTTTTTCGCTGATGTCCTGAAGCGCCCCCACAACGCGGATGATCTTGCCGTCCTCCCACAAGGCACGCCCCTGGGTCTTGACCCAGATGCGCCGGCCTTTTGCGGTCACCATGGGCAGTTCCAGGTCCCAGGGTATGCCGTGCTCCGCAGCAGCCCGCGCGGCAGCGCTTATCACGGCCTGCGCTTCGGGCGCGTAGAACATCAGCGTTGCATCGACGCTCACCGGAACACCCGGGTCCATCTCGTGGATGCGGTAAACCTGCTCGGACCAGACCACCCGCATGTCGGAAAGAATGACTTCCCAGCCGCCGATCTTTGCCATTTCGCCGGTGCGCCGCAGCAGCTCCGTGGTACGGGCGGCGGCCTGCTCCGCGAGTTTTCGCGCGGTGATGTCCTGCACCACACCGGCGCGCAGGATGGCCGCACCCGAGCTGTCGGTCTGGGTTTCGCCGTGCTGGTGTATCCACCGGAGTTTTCCATCGGGCAGCACGACACGGTATTCAGTATCCAGGGGCTTGCCCTCCCGTGTCGCTTCCTCGCGCAAACGCAGGTACCCGGAACGGTCATCCGGATGGATCATCCCGACCACGTTGTCCCCGTTGAGGTCGAAGTTTTCCTTGGCCAGCCCATACAGCTCGTACACCTCGTCCGACCACCAGCCCTGGCCGGTTCTGAGGTTCCGCTCCCAGTTGCCGATGTGTCCCAGGCGCTGCGCGTTGAGCAGTTTGCGCTGGGCCTCGCGCAGCTCCTCGTAGCCGCGCGTCTGCTCCAGCTGCAGCCGCTCGATCTCGGTGACATCGGAAAACACCATCAGCGCCCCGACAATGCCACCGGCTTCCTCCATGGGGCGATAGGTGCAGTTGATCAGCCGCCCTGCGGGCTCACGCTCGTTGCGCATCAGCACGGGCAACGGCCCGCCACTTTCACCCCGCAGCGCCTTGTAAAGGGGCAACTCGTCGAAGGCAAACAGCGTCTGCGTGCCCGGCACAAAAAGACCTTGCTGCTGCGGCCACTGCGGGGCCAGCACCAGCGACATGTCATCGATGGCAAAGAGCCGCGCCGCGGTTTCGTTGATCAGCAGCAAGCGCCCGGCGGCATCAACCGCCATCAGCCCTTCCTGCATGCTGTTGATCGTCAGTTCCAGCGTGGCGTAGGCCTGCCGGTTTCGCGTCAGTTCATTCTGCAGGACCCGTTCGCGATGTTCGAGGGAGTCTGCCATCAGGTTGAAGCCGGCCGCGATACCCGAAAATTCGCTTTGAACGTCCTTAGGGTCGACCGGTATACGCGCATCCAGATGCCCTTTCTCCAGCCGCCAGGTCGCGTGCAGCAGTTGCCGGGCCGGCGCCACAATGGCGCGGCCGGCAATCATCCATGCCACCCCGGCGCCAAGCAAGGCCACCAGTGCCAGCGCCGTCAGTTCAATCCACAGCTGGCGCTGGCCGGGCCCGACGACCAGGTCACGGTCCATGCTGACCGAAACGAACACCGCCGCTTCCGTGTGCGGGTTGCTGGGCATGAAGGCCCACAGGCGGTCCTGGCCCGCGCCATCGAGGCCTTCGCGCACGCCCGTGCTCATGTTCTTGACCGCTTCCCGCAACACCTGGCTGCGAACCTTTTCTCCCACCTTGACGGGAAGCACGGGTTTGCTGGCGAGCAAGGTGCCCTCACGGTCCTGGATTCCCAGCGCGGCGCCCGGAGGGAGCCGTATCGCGGCAATCGACTCGGCCATTTTGGCGAGTTCGAATGATGCAAAGACTACCCCCGTGACCTTGCCGTCTGTGCTTGTCACCGGCTGCGCGTAGGTCAGAACGGGCTTGCCAACCAGGCGTCCGACGGCATAGGTGCCAGCCACAAAACGGCGCTGGGCAAGGGCATCGCGGAAATAGGTGCGGTCACCCAGAAAAGCTTTTTTCTCGCTGCCCAGGGCGTGGCAGCGGGTGTGGCCGTCCAGCCCCAGAAGGCCCACGTTGGCGTATTCGGGAAGCTGCCGGGTCAGGCCTGAAAAATAGCGGTTGCAGTCGAAGTTGCCGCTGCTGTCCTGCAAGCCCGGCAGGGACGCAATCACCGACAGCACCTGCCGCGCGGAATCGGCCGCGCGCTCCTGGCTGGCAGCAGCCAGCGACGCGGCGAACTGCAGGTTGGCCTTGCTGCGCTCCAGCTCGGCGTCGGCGTTGTGCAACGCCTTGAAAATCGACATGCCGAACAGCGGAACAATGGCCACCACCACCAGCAGGACAATGCGCGCGCGCAAGCTGATCCGGAATTTCATGCGGCTTTCCACCGTTCGACCCGGAAACCGTGAATGGCTCCGATGGAACAGGCAGTCATGGGGCCGCCAGGCAAATATGGGTGTTGACGGGATCGTTGGCGGGCGGGCGCGCGCCGCAGTCCCAGGCCGGGCCTGGGGGGGGGAACCGGGCGCAGCAGGCGCTTGCCCGAATCCTCAAGGGGGTCAAGAAAGGACAGGTCTGTGTTCATGCGGGCCATGTTGCTGAAGCAGGCAGACAACTGCCGGTTTCAGTAGGACCACCCGACTGTAATTCATACGCCGCTATGAACCGCAAGCGTTTGTCCCCGAATGCGCGGGTTCCGGCCCGCTGCAGCGGCCGGCTTGCGGGCCGTCAAGCCGAGGCGATGGACTCGTTGACCCGCAACCAGTAATCCTGCAGGCGGCTGAGTTTTTCGGTGAAGTCACCGAAGTCGACGGGCTTGCGCACAAAGCCATTGGCGCCGCTCTGGTAGCAGGCAATGATGTCGGACTGCTCGCTCGAGGATGTCAGCATGACCACCGGAACCAGTGCGGTCAGCGGGTTGCTGCGCAGGCTGCGCAACACGTCCAGGCCCGACAGCTTGGGCAGCTTCATGTCGAGCAGCACAAAAGCGGGCTGCTTCTGCGTGTCGCGGCCTGCATGCACGCCCTGGCCGAACAGGTAATCCAGCGCCTCCGCACCATCGCGCGCCGTGACAATGGTTGTGTCGGCGCCGCCCTGCTCCTGGAGCGTCAACACAGTGAGTTCCAAGTGATCAGGGTTGTCTTCAACTACAAGAATGGGCTTGTCATTCATAAAAACCTTTGCTTTCAGCGTTTGAAGCTGTCACTTTCATCATATTTGTCATATTACAGAAATTTACATGATTGTCCAGCAACATGTGAAAGTTTCCCGACTTTTCTCACGAACGCCCGAATTTTCAGGCTTTTCCCCAGCTACCACCTGGGAACGGCTTCCTCTTTCAACTGGTTGCGCAATTCGGCATAGTCCGGAACCACCGTACGCACAGTGTCCCAAAAGCGCGGGCTGTGGTCCATCACGCGAAGATGGCTCAATTCGTGCACCACCACGTAGTCGATGACGGACTGCTTGAAATGAATCAGCCGCCAGTTCAGCCGGATGGCGCCATCGGCGCTGGCGCTGCCCCAGCGGGTGCCGGCACTGCTCAGACTGAGCTTGCGCCACTGCACGCCCAGATGTGGCGCGAAATGGTTGAGGCGCTCGGTAAAGAGACGTTTGGCCTGACGCATCAGCCAGGCCTGCACGGAGTCGCGTATCTGTTCGGCTGTTGCGTCATGCGCCAGGGCGATGTGCAGGGTCAGCTTCGCCACCCCCGGCAGGCTGTTGTTGGGCGCATCGGCCCCGGTGTGCAGCACGGCGCCTGGCATGCCGCTGTTTTTAAGCTCGCCACCCACACCGCCAAAGGCGTGCCGCGGGTCGATCACCACAATCACCGGCTCGCCCAGAAAAGGCAGGGTCGTGCCGTCTTTCCATTCAATGCGTGCCGACTCCAGCTTGTCGTGCCGGGCGCGGGTCTCCTGCAACTTCCTGACAATCCAGCCGGACTTTTCCTGGACGGCTTTGTCGATTTCATACAGCGGCACCCATTTGGGCGCGCTGACGACCAGCCCCTCGGCACCGACTGAAAACCCGATGGTGCGGCGTTTGCCGCGCCGGAACTGGTAGCCCACCACCGTGCCCTCCAGCAAGGCCTCGCGTGTGGCGGCGGGGTGGCGGTAAGTCGCAGGGGCCAGCAATTGATCCAGGCTCTGGGTGGGCAGCGAATTTTCCTGGATTGCTATATTTTCAATAGCTGTTGGCGCAGGTTCAGCAAGGGCTTGAGGCTGATTTTGACCAGACACCGCGCGTTTTCCAGGGCCAGGCACCGCAGGCGCGGCGGGCTCCAGGTCAAAGAGGTCGAGCGTGAACTGAAGAAGCCGTTGCATGCAAACAGTTTAGCGTTGTGCCGGCTGCGCAGGCCTCAGGCGGCCACACCGGCGGTTTCCGGGTAAGCCTCGGGGTCGAGCCGGCGCATTTCGGTTTCTATCCAGGCCTCGACTTCGCGCATCAGCTCGTCGGGCTTGCGGCCCACGCTGCTGATGGGTTTGCCGATGGAAATGTCCACGATGCCCGGCTTCTTGATGAAGGCCTTGCGCGGCCAGCACTTGGCAGAAGTGACGGCCACCGGAATCACCGGCGCACCGGTTTCGATGGCCAGCCGCGTACCGCCGCTCTTGTAGACGCCTTTTTGCCCGCGCGCTATGCGTGTGCCTTCGGGGAACATGATGACCCAGACACCCTGGCTCATCAGGCGGCGGCCTTGTTCCACCACCTTGTTGAAGGCCTGTGCGCGCTGGTTGCGGTCGATGTGGATCATGTCCATGCGCGCCATGGCCCAGCCGAAAAACGGAACGTAGAGCAGCTCACGCTTGAATACAAAAGCCAGCGGATGCGGCATCAGGGTCACCATGGAAAAAGTCTCCCAGGTGCTCTGGTGCTTGACCAGCAGCACGGCAGCACTGGTTTCGCCCGAGGGCAGGTTTTCCATGCCGGTCACACGATTCCTGATGCCGAGGATCACCGTGCCGCCAGTGACGGCCAGGCGCAGCCAGCCCGCGCACATCCAGTAGATCTGGGTGCTGCTGCCGAACAGCGAAAAAACCAGCACGGCCAAGGCCCACGGAATCACCGTGACGATCATCCACAGCAGGTGCAGGATGGAGCGGATCAGGGGCATGGCAGGTCTCTTCTGTCGTTTTTCATGATGTTTTATGGTTCCAGCCCTTTAAACACGGGCGCGAGCAGCTATTGTTTTCATAGCATCAGGCCGGAGCGCCGCGGCTCAGCAGGAATTCAACAAAGGCCGGCAGATCGGCATGAAGGCGTGTGCCGGGCGGCAGGCCTTCGGGCTGGCCACCGCCTTTGTACTGCGCGGATTTTCCGGTCAGCACGAGGTGCGGTTCACAGCCCGCGGCGGCGCCTGCCAGCAGGTCGCGCACAGAATCACCGGCGGTAGGCACGCCCTTGAGCGGTACGCCAAACCGCGCGCCTATCTGTTCGAACAGACCGGGCAACGGCTTGCGGCAGGTGCAGCTCTCCTCCGGGCTGTGCGGGCAATAAAACACCGCGTCAATGCGCCCGCCCTGCGCGGCCAGCATCTTGTGCATCTTGGCGTGCATGGCGTTGAGTGAAGCCACATCAAACAGGCCGCGACCCAACCCCGACTGATTGGAGGCAATCACCACATGCCAGCCGGCATGGTTCAGCCGCGCTATCGCCTCCAGCGAACCCGGCAGCGGCACCCACTCTTCCGGCGTCTTGACGAAGTCTTCGCTGTCGCTGTTGATGGTGCCGTCGCGGTCGAGGATGACGAGTTTCATGAGCTTCGCCTGCTTGGTCTGGCTCATGACGCGAGCCTGGAAAGATCGGCGACGCGGTTCATGGCGTCATGCAGGCTTTTGAGCAGGCCCTGCCGGTTCAGCCGCAAGTCCATCTCCTCGGCATTGACCATCACGCCATCGAAGAAGGCATCGACCGGTGCGCGCAGTGCCGCGAGCGATTGCAGCGAAGCGGTGTAGTCACCGGACTCGAACTGGGCATTCGCTTTGGGCACCACGTCCCGCAGTGCGGCGTACAGGGCCACTTCCGCGGGCTCCTTGAGCAGCATCTCGCTGACATGGGCGTCCACATCCTGCGCCTTCTTGAGGATGTTGGAGATGCGCTTGTTGGCCGCAGCCAGCGCGGGAGCTTCGGGCAGCGCGGCGAAGGCGCGCACGGCCGACAGGCGTTTGGCGACATCGCCAAGGCGCTGGGGTTGAAGCGCCAGCACGGCTTCAACTTCCTGCGCGCTGAAGCCCTGCTCGCGCAGGGAACCGGCGAGACGGTCGTAAATGAAGTCGATCAGTGCCGTGGAGGCGTCCCCGATCTTGTCGCCAAACACCGGCTGGGCGCCCTGGACCAGTTCGCGCAGACTCAGGGGCAGGTCTTTCTCGACCAGCATGCGAATCACACCCAAGGCATGGCGGCGCAGCGCGAACGGATCCTTGTCACCGGTCGGCAGGTTGCCGATGCCGAACATGCCAGCCAGGGTTTCGAGCTTGTCGGCCAGCGCCACAATCGCGCCTACATCATTGCGCGGCAACTCGTCGCCGGCAAAACGCGGTTTGTAATGGTCTTCAATTGCGTCGGCCACGTCCTGGCTCAGACCATCGTTGAGCGCGTAGTAACGGCCCATGATGCCCTGCAACTCTGGAAACTCGCCCACCATGTCAGTCACCAGATCGGTCTTGGCGAGTTCGGCGGCGCGCAGCACGTCGGCCACATGGGCATTTAGCCGGTTGGCGATCGCTTCGGCAATCGCCCGCACACGCTTGACGCGTTCCCCCTGCGAACCGAGCTTGTTGTGATAAACGACTCTATCCAGACCTTCGACGCGCGAAGCCAGCGTCTTCTTGCGGTCCTGGTCGAAGAAGAACTTGGCGTCGGCCAGGCGCGGGCGCACCACGCGCTCATTGCCCTGAATCACGGCACTGGCATCGGTCGGGCTGATGTTGCTGACCACCAGGAACTTGTTGCTCAGCTTGCCGGAAGCTTCCAGCAGCGGAAAGTATTTCTGATTGGCCTTCATGGTGAGGATCAGGCACTCTTGCGGCACGTCGAGGAACTCTTTTTCGAATTCACAGACCAGCACATTGGGGCGCTCGACCAGCGCAGTCACCTCGTCGAGCAGCGCGTCGTCTTCAATCGCCTTGACGCCACCGCCCACCTTGACAGCCGCCGCAGCGAGTTGTCTGGTGATCTCGGCTTTGCGCTCGGCAAAACTGGCGATCACCGCACCGTCTTTTTTCAGCGTGGCGGCATAACTGTCGGCGTCTTTCAACACCACCGGGTCAACCGATGCTTCAAAGCGGTGGCCATGTGTGCTGCTGCCGGCTTTCAGGCCCAGCGCCTCGATGGCCACCACATCGCCGCCATGCAATGCCACCAACCCATGCGCGGGACGCACAAACTTCACGTCGCTCCAGCCATCGGCCAACTGGTAAGTCATGACCTTGGGAATCGGCAGTTTGGCGATGGCTTCCAGCAAGGCTTTCTGCAGGCCTTCGACCAACGTGGCGCCTTTGACATTGCTGTCATAAAACAGCGCCTCGGCCTTGCCGTCGGGAGCACGCTTGAGGCCAGCCACAGCCGACGCGTCGGCGCCGAGCGCCTGAAGCTTTTTCAGCAGGGCCGGCGTGGCATTGCCCGAGGCGTCCAGGCCCACCGTCACCGGCATGAGCTTTTGCGAGACGGCTTTGTCGGCAGCCTGCGCTGCCACAGCGGTCACATGCGCAGCAAGACGCCGTGGTGAAGCAAAGGAAGTGAGCGCGGAGTTGGCAGCGGTCAGGCCTTGGGCCTTGAGTTGCTCGAACAGCACGCCGGCAAATGCTTCGCCGAGTTTTTTGAGCGCCTTGGGCGGCAGCTCTTCCACAAACAGTTCAACCAGAAGGTTCTTCGTTGTCATTTTTATGCGGCCTTCTTTGTCATCTGTTCCACCCACTCGCGCGGCGCCATGGGGAAGCCCAGCCGTTCACGGCTTTCGTAATAACTTTGCGCGACGGCACGCGCCAGGTTGCGGATGCGGCCGATGTAGGCGGCGCGTTCCGTCACGCTGATGGCACCGCGGGCGTCGAGCAGGTTGAAGCTGTGCGCTGCCTTGAGCACTTGCTCATAGGCCGGCAGCGCGAGCTGCACCTCGATCAGGTGTTTGGCCTGCTTCTCGTGCGCGGTGAAAGCCGTGAACAGAAAGTCGGCGTCGCTGTGCTCGAAGTTGTAGGTCGATTGTTCCACCTCGTTTTGCTTGTAGACGTCGCCGTAGCTGAGTTTGGAGCCGTCCGCGCCTTCGGTCCAGGTCAGGTTGTAGACGTTGTCCACGCCCTGCAGGTACATGGCCAGACGCTCCAGACCGTAGGTGATCTCACCCGTGATGGGCTTGCAGTCGATGCCGCCCACCTGCTGGAAGTAGGTGAACTGCGTGACTTCCATGCCGTTGAGCCAGACTTCCCAGCCCAGGCCCCAGGCGCCCAGCGTGGGGTTCTCCCAGTCGTCTTCCACGAAGCGGATGTCATTTTTCTTCAGGTCAAACCCCAGCGCCTCGAGCGAGCCGAGGTAGAGCTCCAGGATGTTGGCGGGTGCCGGCTTGAGCACGACCTGATACTGGTAGTAGTGCTGCAGGCGGTTCGGGTTCTCGCCGTAACGGCCGTCTTTCGGCCGGCGGCTCGGCTGCACATAGGCGGCCTTCCAGGGCTCCGGGCCCAACGCTCTCAAAAACGTAGCAGTGTGCGACGTACCGGCGCCGACTTCCATGTCATAGGGCTGCAAAAGCGCACAGCCTTGGGCGTCCCAGTAGGACTGCAACTTCAAGATGATTTGCTGAAAGGTCAACATAGATTGGGTGTGCCGCGACGCGTGGCCGCGGGTAAGCGCAGATAAACGCAGGTAAAGGACCGCACGGGCCTGAACCCGCGAAAACCCTTGATTTTACGGAGCTTTTTCCGGTTTACCCTCGGGCACAAGGAAAGTGTCATGACAACCCAACAACTGATCCTGAGCTTGGTGCTGGCCACGATGGTGTTTTCGGTCGCGCTGGAGCTGCGGCTGGACGACTTCAGGCGCGTCGCGCAAACACCCAAAGCCGTCATTTGCGGGCTGATCCCGCAGTTCATCCTGCTGCCCGTGGGCACCTGGCTGGCCACCCTGGCGCTGGACCTGCCGCCCAATGTCGAAGCCGCCATGATTCTGGTGGCCGCCTGCCCGGGCGGCAGCCTGAGCAATGTCATCACCCACCTCGGGCGGGGCAACACCGCGCTGTCGGTCAGTGTCTCGGCGGTGGCCAGCCTGATCGCGCTGGTGGCCACGCCCTTCAACTTCAGCTGGATGGTGGCCTCCAACCCGGCCACGGCAAGCTGGCTCAAAAAGCTGGACATCGACCCCTCGGGCATCTGGATCAGCCTGTTTGTGTTGCTGGCCCTGCCGATGGCGCTGGGTTTGCTGGTCTCGCACAAGCTGCCCGCATTGACGGCGCGCATCCAGAAGCCGCTGGGCAATTTCTCGCTGCTGGCCCTGCTGGCCTTCATCGTGCTGGGCCTCATCAAGGAACGCCAGCTGCTGACGCTGGGCCTGCTGCCCATGCTGGCCATCGTGATTGCGCACAACGCAAGCGGCCTGTTCTTCGGCTGGGCCACCAGCAAGGCCATGGGCGTGAGCGAACGCGACCGGCGTGCCGTGATGATTGAAGGGGGCATGCAGAACTCGGGCCTGGCGCTGGGCATCATTGCCGTACAGTTCAATTCGGACCTGGGCATGGTCATCATTGCCAGCTTGTGGGGCATCTGGCATATCGTGAGTGGCCTGTCGCTGGTCTGGTTCTGGAGGAGAAAAGATGCTCGATCTGCTCATTAAAGGCGGCACCGTCGTTGACGGCAGCGGCGGCACACCTTTCATGGCCGACGTCGGCGTGCAGGGCGGCCTCATCGTGGAAGTCGGCCACATCACAGCCTCAGCGCGCGAAACAGTGGACGCCAGAGGCGCCTGGGTCACGCCGGGCTTTGTGGACATTCACACGCATTACGACGGCCAGGCCACCTGGGACGAAACCTTCAGCCCCAGCATTCACCACGGCGTGACGACGCTGGTCATGGGCAACTGCGGCGTCGGCTTCGCGCCGTTGCGGCCGGGCAACGAAGACCGGCTGATCAAGCTGATGGAAGGCGTGGAAGACATTCCCGGCGTGGCGTTGACCGAAGGCGTGCGTTTCTCGTGGGAAAGTTTTGGTGACTACCTGAACGCGCTGGACGCCATGCCGCACAGCCTGAACTTCCTGGCCATGGTGCCGCACGACCCGCTGCGCATGCTGGTGATGGGTGAACGCGCCGAAGCCCGCGAGGCGGCAACAGCGCAAGACATTGCGGCCATGCGCGAGCACCTGCGTGCGGCGCTTGAAGCCGGTGCCGCAGGCTTTTCCACCGGCCGCTCGGACAACCACCGCACGGCCGAAGGGCACGACACACCGGCCTCGATTGCCAGCGCAGCCGAGCTGACCGGCATTGCGCAGGCCTTTGCCGGCCTGAAACACGGCGTGGTGCAGGTGGTCAGCGACTTTGACCTGATGCAGGGGCCGCAGAACTTCGATGCCGAATTTGACCTGGTGGAGCAGCTCGCAACAGCCAGCGGACGGCCGCTCTCGATGAGCTGGCTGCAGCGCGACCCGGGCGGCGAGCAGTACCTGGCCATGCAGGCCCGCGTGGAAGCGGCCGTGGCGCGCGGCCTGCCACTGTACCTGCAGGCGGCGGCACGCGGCATAGGCGTCATCAACGGGCTGGATGCGAGTTTTCACCCCTTCATGGGGTTTCCGGGCTACAAGGAAATTGCTACGTTTTCAGTAGCTGACCGCGCAGCTGCCATGCGGGAACCTGCCCGAAAAGCCCGCATCCTGGGCGAGAAGTCGGAACGCCTGGCGGGCGACGGCACGCCGATCCCGCCGCTGGTGGACATGCTGCTGGCGCGTATTGAGATGATCGCCGGTCGCATGTTCCCGCTGGATGCCACGCTGAACTACGAACCCAATGTGATGCAGAGTTTCCTGGTGCGCGCCAAACAGCGCGGCACCACGGCGCTGGAGGCGCTGTACGACCACTTCAGCGAAGGCGACGGCAGCAACCTGGTGTACTTCCCGATCTTCAACTACAACCAGGGTTCGCTGGATGCCGTGCGCCAGATGCTGGGCCACCCGCGCGCCCTGTTCGGGCTGGGCGATGCCGGCGCGCATGTGGGCACGGTGTGCGACGCCAGTTTTTCCACCTTCATGCTCACACACTGGGTGCAGCACCGCGCACAGGACCGCCTGCTGCTGGAGCAGGCTGTGGAGATGATGACATCGCGCAATGCGCGCTACCTGGGCCTGGCCGACCGCGGGCTGCTGGCGCCCGGCCTGCGTGCCGACATCAACGTCATCGACCCGGCCCGCCTGAGCGTGGGTGTGCCCAAACTCGTGCGCGACCTGCCCGGAGGCGGCAAACGCTTTCTGCAGAAGGCACAGGGCTACATCGGCACCTGGGTCGCGGGCCAGTGTGTGGCGCGCGAGGGTGAAGTCACGGCGGCGCGGCCGGGACGGCTGGTGCGCGCCGGATAAAAAAAGGCCGAAGTCACAAGCAAAATGTGATTCCAGCCCTTGTGCCACCTGCGCCAGCAGCTATTGTTTAAATAGCAAGCTCTGCGCCCGATGCGGGATCAATACTCCCAGAACACCCGCTGCAGCTGCTTGCTGTCGAGGTTTTTGGTCAGTGCCACGGCCGCCAGGATGCGCGCCTTCTGCGGGTTCAGGTCGTGCGCCACCACCCAGTCGTACTTGTCGTCGGGTTGCTCGGCGTTGCGCAGCACAAAACCTTCGGGCACGCGGGATGAGCGAATCACCTGCACGCCTTTGGCGCGCACTTCCTGCAGCGCCGGAACCACGCGGTTGGCCACCGAGCCATTGCCCGTGCCGCCGTGGATCAGGGCTTTCACGCCCGATTTGCCCACGGTGTCCACCAGGGTGCGCGGCACGTTGCCGTAGCTGTACACGATGTCCACCGGCGCCAGCGCGTCGAACTCGTCGATGTTGAATTCGGACTGCGCGGTGTGGCGCTTCACCGGTGCGCGGAACCAGTAGTTCTTGCCTTCCACCACCATGCCCAGCGGGCCCCACTGGCTCTTGAATGCCTCGGTCTTGATGTTGATGGTCTTGCTGACGTCGCGTCCGCTCTGGATCTCGTCGTTCATGGTGACCAGCACGCCCTTGCCTGCGGCGTCCTTGCTTCCGGCCACGCTGACGGCGTTGAACAGGTTCAGCGCGCCGTCGGCCGACAGTGCCGTGCCCGGGCGCATGGAACCGATCACCACGATGGGTTTGCTGGTGCGGATCACCAGGCTCAGGAAGTAAGCGGTTTCTTCCAGCGTGTCGGTGCCGTGGGTGATGACGATACCGTCCACGTCGGCTTGCTTCACGAGTGCCGAGACACGTTTGCCCAGTTTCATCAGGGTTTCGTTGTCGAAACTTTCCGAGGCAATCTGCGCCACCTGCTCGCCGCGCACATTGGCGACGTTGGCCAGCTCCGGCAGGCCTGCCAGCAGCTTGTCGACCGGCACCTTGGCGGCGGCATAGGTGGCGCTGTTCAGTGCCGACGCACCAGCGCCGGCAATGGTGCCGCCGGTGGCCAGGATCACCACATTGGGTTTGGTTTGTGCGGCGACCGGAGCGGACATCGTGCCCAGCGCCACAAATGAGGCCAGACCGAAGCCGGCGGCCAGTTGTCCAAGTTTCAGTTTGATTTGCATGTCATGTCTTCCAGGGATGAATAGTTCTAGTTCACACGCAAAGAACAGGCCATTGAGGACGCCCTGTTTCATTGCCTCACAGTTTTGGGTACCCGGGGCTGCTTGCTCAAAAAGCTGTCTGCCGCCGGCTCGTGGCCGGCACCTTGCAGCCAGAGGGCTCCCGGGTGGCTCATGGTAGGCAGGCCTGAAGCGAGTGGCGATGCATAATGCGCCGCAGGGTGTGACTAAAACTCACACCCTCGCAAACATCTGCTCCCACGCCGTTTTCCCCCGAACAGCACGCCCCGCACAACTCCGGCGACATGAATCTCAGGCAACTTGAAGTTTTCCAGGCCGTGATGCAGACCGGCAACATGAGTGCGGCGGCGCGCCTGATCTGCATCACCCCCTCGGCCGTCAGCAAAACCATCTCGCACACCGAACTGCAGCTGGGCTACAAGCTGTTCACGCGGGGCAAGGGTGCGCTGGCGCCCACGCCAGAGGCGCGCGTCCTGTTTGAAGAGTCCACGCTGATTCACCGCAAGCTGGACGAGCTCAAGCGCATCGCGGTCAACCTGCGCCAGGCCGACGGAGGCCAGGTCAGGCTGGCTGCCATTCCGTCCATCAGCCATGAATTTCTGCCGCTGGTGCTGGAAAAACACCTGGCGCGCCATCCCCGCGTCAGTGTGGAAGTGCGCACCCTGCACCAGGACCAGATGGTGCAGGCCTTGCTGACAAGAAGCGTGGACTTCGCGCTGGGGTTTTACGAACACCCACACCCGTTGCTGACCAGCACCATGCAGGTGAGCGGCCCGCTTTACCTGTGCGTCACGCGCGATATCTGGCAACGCGCCGTGCGGGCGCGGCGGCAGAACCCGATGACCTTTCTTTCCAGCATGCCGCTGGTTCGCCTGGTGGGCGAAGACCCGATGTGCCAGTCGATTGACGAGCTGGCCCGCAACCTGGGCCTGACGGCGCCCGCCAACCTGCAGGTGCACACCTCGCGGCTGGCGCTGGAGCTGGTCAAGCGCGGCATGGGCTGGACCGTGGTGGACTTCCTGACGGCCAGCAACCTGGACACCTCCATGCTCACGGCGGTGCCGCTGCATGACTTTGCGCCGATTGCCCTGTACCTTTACTTTGCAAGCAGCACACCGCCCGGCCAGGACGCGCTTCGCATGCTGGACATGCTGCCCGGGCTGTTGCACCAGGTGATGGGGGCGGGCCTGAAAGCGGACTAAGCCGCAGCAGAAGGATTTTTAACGGCGGCGCAGCGCAGCGGCCAGCAACACCAGCGCAAGGCCCAGGGCCCACAGCGGCCACAGGCCATAACGCGACACCCACCAGGCATAAGGCGTGATGCCGTTGCGCCCCTCGACCTCGCCCACCAGCGCGCCGCGCGTATGCCGCGGCAGTTCGTGGGTGACCTTGCCGCGGTGGTCGATGATGACCGTGGCGCCGGTGTTGGTGGCGCGCAGCATGGGGCGCTCGAACTCCAGCGCGCGCATGCGCGAGATGGCCAGATGCTGGTCAATGGCAACCGTGTTGCCGAACCAGGCAATGTTGCTGACGTTGACCAGCACGGTCGGCGCGGTGGAAACATCGCGGAAGCTGGCGCCCAGCTCTTCGCCGAACAGGTCTTCGTAGCAGATGTTGGGCGCCAGCCGCTGGCCCTGCCACTCGAGCGAAGGCTGGCCGAGCGCGCCGCGCGAGAAGTCGCCCAGCGGGATCTTCAGGAGATCGATGAACCAGCGGAAACCCGGCGGCACAAATTCGCCGAAAGGCACCAGGTGATGCTTGTCAAAACGGAAGGCCTGCGCCTGGCCGGGTTTCAGGCCCACCACCGAATTGGCATACCCCGCGCTGTAACTGCCCAGCGGAACGCCGATCAGCGCCGCCTGCTGGCCCGAGGCAAACCGCGCCTGCAGGGCGCTCCAGTAACCTGGGGGCAATTGCTGCGGCAGCAGCGGAAGCGAGGTCTCGGGAGCAACCACCAGAGGGGTTTTGGCACCCTGCAGTTGTTCGCCGTACCAGCGCAGTGCCGTTGCCAGGCCCGTGCCCGGCTGGAATTTCTCGTCCTGCGGAATGTTGCCCTGCAACAGGGTGACCTGCAGGCTGCCCGCCGTGGTGGAAGCCGGCTTCCCCGCCAACAGCGGCCCGGCCGCGATGGCCAATACGAAAAGAGGAAACAGCACCAGCTGGCGCCGCGAGCGACTCACGCCGGCCAGGCCGGCAGCAAGGAAGGCCGCCACAAACGTGATGCCATGAACACCCACCCACGGCGCGTAGTCGTCCAGCCAGCCACTCAGATGGGCATAGCCGGCTTCGCCCCAGGGGAAACCGGTGAAAAACTCCACCCGCGCCAGCTCAGCCAGCAGCCAGAGCGCTGCAAAAACAATGGCACGCGATGTCCCTCCAGCGGGCGCCACTGCTACATAAGCTGCACAAGCCAGGGCGTAGTAGGTGGCCAGAAGAATCGCCAGCCCGCCAACCGCCAGCACCGTCAGCGGCGCGGCCAGGCCACCGTACACATGCAGCGAAATGAACAGCCACCAGAAGATCCCGCCCAGCCAGGCGCTGGCGAACAGCCATCCCAGCAGCAAGCCCTGCTTGAAGCGGGCGCAACGGTCGAGTTGCCAGGCCAGCACAGCCAGGGCCAGCAGTTGCAGCCACCAGACCGGCTGGCCCTGCGCCAACCCGAATGAAAAAGGCCATGCAATGCTCAGGGCATGGGCGCCGCCAGCTATCAAAACAAGAGCGTAATCGAGGAAGGAGAGCCCTTTGCGCTGCTTGGGGTGCCCGATATGCTCCAGCAATGCCGGCATGGTGGGCAACGAAGACATCATGCTGTGGATCGAATGTTTGCCCATTGCTGCGTTTTCCCGGGGGTGCCTCAGGCGCTCGCCGTCACCGGCGCCACCTTGAACCAGCGCACCGCCCCGCCCTTGGTGTGCAGCACAGTGAACTGCAGCCCGGCCAGCGCATACAGTTCGCCGCGCTTGGGCACATGGCCCATCTCGTGGGCGACCAGGCCGCCTATGGTTTCGAAATCGGTCTCGGGCAGTTCGACGCCAAAGGCCTCGTTGACGCGCTCGATCGAGGTGTCGCCGCTGACGCGGTAGGTGTGGTCGGTCAGGCCAAAGATGTCGCCGTCGTCCTCGGCGATGTCGAATTCGTCCTCGATCTCGCCGACGATCTGCTCAAGCACGTCTTCAATCGTGATGAGCCCGGCAACGCGGCCGAACTCGTCGATGGCGATGGCCAGGTGGTTGCGGTTGCCGCGAAACTCGCGCAGCAGGTCGTTCAGCCCCTTGCTCTCCGGCACAAACACCGCCGGACGCAGCAGCGCGCGGATGTTGAGCTCGGGCGCGCGCTGCAGCTTGAGCAGGTCCTTGGCCATCAGGATGCCAATGATGTTTTCTTTTTCGTTTTCGTAAACCGGGAAGCGCGAGTGGGCGGTGTCTATCACCAGGTGCAGCAGCTCGTCGAAGGGTGCATCGATATTGATGGCGTCCATGCGCGGCGCGGCCACCATCACGTCCCCGGCCGTCATGTCGGCCATGCGGATCACGCCCTCGAGCATCTCGCGGCTTTGCGCGCCTATGACCTCGTTGTCCTGCGCCTCCACCAGGGTTTCAATCAGCTCGGCTTTGGAGTCGGGCCCGGGGTGAAGCATCTCGGCAAGCTTCTGGAGAAAGCCGCGTTTGTCTTCGGGCTTGGGCGGTCTACTGGGGGGGGAGTCGGACACGGAGGTGTTCGGTAGTTGGCAAGCTGACAAGGATAACGTAATTCATGGCGCTCCCTGTCATCCACCGGAGGCACAAACAAAGGCATTACATCGGCAGCCACGCGTGCCGGGCCGGCCATGTCCGGGGTACCGTGCGCCTGCCCGCTCCCCGGACCGGTTCAGCGCTGCGGCATGTCCTTGACCGAATAACCGAGGCTCACGGTGGCATCGGCCGGAATCGGCGGCATGCTGTCGTTCCACTGTTCCCATGCCTGGCGCATGGCCGCCAGGCGTTCGGGTTCGCGGCCGGCCAGGTTGGCCCGCTCACGCTCGTCGGCCGGGATGTTGAAGAGGTAGTCATTGCCGTCCACCCGCAGGTACTTCCAGTCGCCGTCGCGCAGCGCCCGCTGGCCCCGGTGGTTCATGCGCCAGTACAGCGGCCGGTGAAAGTGCTGGCCGGGCTGCTGCAGCACCGGCAGCAGCGACATGCCGTCCAGCGGGTAGCCGGGGTCGGCCGGCACGCCGGCCGCATCCAGCAGGGTGGCCGACCAGTCCATGCTCATGCAGTGCTGCGCGCTGACCTGGTCCGCCGCGATCTGCGCCGGCCAGTGCGCAATCCACGGCACGCGGATGCCGCCCTCC
Source organism: Polaromonas sp. (assembly GCF_049790275.1). GTDB lineage: Bacteria > Pseudomonadota > Gammaproteobacteria > Burkholderiales > Burkholderiaceae_C > Polaromonas. Next base: position 34,323 of record NZ_JBAQYR010000006.1, on the reverse strand, counting down.
GTGAGGTCCATCTTGCCGCCCACCAGCGGCCAGTTGTCGGAAAAACGTTCGCCGCCGTTGTCACTGGTAAATACCACCAGCGTGTTGTCAGCCAGTCCGTGCCGGTGCAGGGCGTCCATCACTTGGCCGATGCCTTCGTCCATGTGGTGGATCATGCGGCGGTAGCTGTGAATGTTGCCGCCGTGCAGGTGAAACAGGTTGCCCTTGAGGTCCTGTGCCAGCGCCTCGTCGTCACGGGTCTCCCAGGGCCAGTGCGGTGCGGTGTAGTGCATGCTCAAAAAGAAGGGCGTGCCGGATTTGGCCCCGTCGGCCATGCGGTTGACATAGTCCACCGAGCGCTGCGAGATCAGATCGGTCAGGTAGCCGTCTTCCTTTTTTTCCTCCTCGCCGAACCACAGGTCGTGGCTGCCGCCCGAGCTGCAATGCGTGAAGTAGTCCACCCCGCCGGACATCGGGCCGAAAAACTCTTCATAACCCGAGCGCAGGGGGCCGAAAGACGGCGGGTAGCCCAAGTGCCATTTGCCGATCAGGGCCGTGCGGTAACCGCCCGCCTTGAGCAGCGAGGGCAAGGTCGGGTGTTCGGGCGGCAGGCCCAGCGTGGTGCTGCCGCGGCTTTTGCTGTTGATGGGTTCTTCGGCGGCGCCGCGCAGGCGGTACTGATAACGCGCCGTCATCAGGGCAAAGCGGGTGGGCGAGCACACCGGGGAGTTGGAGTACCCCTGGGTGAACTTCATGCCCCCGGCGGCCAGGCTGTCGAGCACGGGCGAGACGGGCGCCCGGCCGCCGTAGCAGCCCAGGTCGGCGTAGCCGAGGTCGTCTGCAACGATGAAGATGATGTTGGGGCGTGGCGAGGCGGTCAAAGCTCACCCGCTCAGGATTCGGGCTTGAAGCCCGAACGCCGGATCACCGGTGTCCACTGTGTGTTGAAGGCCTTGAACGACGCTTCCGTCTGTGCCTGGGTCATGGCCACGGGCACCATTTTGGCGGCCGTGAATTTGGCGCGTGTTTCCGGCTCCGACATGATCTGGAACACCGTCTTGCTCAGCAGTTCCACCGTAGCCCTGGGTGTGGTGGACGGCGCGAAAAAGGTGTTCCAGCCCATGGCGCTCAGCGGCAGCCCCTGCTCCTTGAAGGTGGGCACCGTGGGCGAGAACGGCGAACGCTTGACGCCCGAGGTGGCAAGAATACGCAGCTTGCCGCCTTCGTGATGCGGCAGCAAGGAATCCAGTGTGTCAAAAGCCAGCGGAATCTGCCCGCCAATCAGGTCGGTGATCAGCGGCGCCGAACCCCGGTAACCCACGACCTCGATATTCACCTGCGCCATGTAGCTGAGCATCAATGAGAAGAAATGCGGCAGGCTGCCGGTGCCGGGCACGCCGGCATTGGCCTTGTTCGGGTTGGCGCGAATCCACGCCAGCATGTGCGACACCTCCTTGACCGGCAAGGCGGCGCCCACCGCCACACCAAAGTCGTAATCAGTGACAGCTGCTACCGGCACGAAGTCTTTTTGCGCGTCATATTTGAGGTCTTTGTAGATGACAGGCGCCACGCTCATCACGGCCGGGTTGCCGAGCAGCAACACCGTCTGGTCCGGCGGTGTATTGACCAATTGCTGCGCAGCCAGCCGTCCACCCGCGCCGACACGGTTTTCCACGATCACCGTCCGCTTGAGCAATTGCTGCAGGCGGTCGGCCACCAGCCGGGCCGCGCGGTCGGTACCGCCGCCCGGCGGATACCCCACCACAATGCGCATCGGTGCGCCTTGCGCGTGTGCCCAGCGCGGCAAGGCGACGCTGGCGGCCAGTGCCCCTGCAGCGGCGGTGTGAACCAGAATTTTGCGGCGGTTGAAAGCAAGCGGTGCTGGCACGAGGGGCTGTGGCATGATCATTCTCCGGTTTTTGAGCCACGATTGTCCCGACACACCCATTGATTGCGGAAATCAATCATTCCCGGTAATAACCCTGATGCCCAGCCCCTTTCCAGCCGTGCCGCGCCTGGCGCAGCCAGAAATTCTCGACGACCTCCTGCTGTACCGGCTGAGTCGCCTGCAGGCGGCCGCCGGTGGTGTTGTGGTGCGTTACTGCGAAGGCCAGTTCGGTATCACCCGGCGCGAATGGCGCGTCCTGGCCGTGCTGGCCGCACGCGGGCCCATGGGTTCGTCCGCACTGGCGGAGCAGGCGCATCTGGATCGCCCGCGCACCTCCAGGGCCGTGATGGCGCTGGCCGGCAAAAAGCTGGTCAGCCGCAGCAGCCGCGCCGGGGATGCGCGGCACATCCAGCTGGCACTCACGCCTGCCGGCATTGCCTTGCACAGCAAGTTGTTCCCGCTGGTCAGCCAGATCAACCGTGACGTACTTTCAGCCTTGACGCTCGAGGAAACGGCTCTGCTTGGGGAGATGCTGGAGCGCCTGCAGCAGCGCGCCAACATCATGGCCGGCCAGAATGACCTGCCGCTTGCCGACCGGCGGCATGGCAGTAGCGGGCGGCGCTACAAGCCCGCTGCAGATTGACTTTTCGGCCCTGCTGGGGGCCATCTCCTCTCCATTCCAGCAGGGGCCGCGGATCTGGCTTTGCCAGTCCGCACGCGCAGCGGCCCCTCGGGGGGGGGGGCAGCGACCCACACGAAGTGGGGGAGCGTGGGGGCTTTATAGAGGCATGCGGTCGCGGCTGTCACGCACGCCTTGCCGCACTTCCTGCACCATCGCAAGAAGGTTCCAGAACTGCTTGGCCTGGACTTTGAGGCGGTAGTCGGTCTGGGCGATCTGCTCTTCGACGATTTCGCTCACGCGCGAGTCCAGATCGGCCGGCGGCAGCTTGAGGTAAGCCTCGCTTTCGGAGCCGTCGCGCTCGATCACCGCGCCGGCCTTGCGGGCGATATTGAGCATGGCGGTGTTTTCGCTGAGCGCGTGGATGAACATCATGCTCACACCCTCGTTCCGTGCATGCATCACGGCGCGCTCGAACAGGCGCGCGCCGTAGCCGCGCCCGCGTGCATGCTGGAGCACCGACACGCCAAATTCGGCGCAGCTTTTGAGTTCGGGATCGATGGACAGTGCCAGATGCGCCATGGCAATGAGTTCCAGCTTGCGGTTGTAGATGCCAAAGATCTCGTCGCGCTCGAAGTTCAGTCCTGCGGCGTAGCGGTGGATCTGCTCATCGCTGGCAGCGTAGCCAAACCGCAGGTAACGGTCATGGGCGTCGAGCGCCAGCAGGTGTTTTTCAATGCGCTCGCCGTGGCCGGGGCCGATGGAACGGATGGGCACCATCACGGGAGGCGCCCTGCGCTGCGTGCGCGCCGCAACCTCCACGGGCGGGCGAAAGAACTCCTTGCCTGCGGAGAGGGATGCCTTGAAGAAGGTGGCAGGGGTAACCATCGGCTCAATATAAGGGTTTTCCCTAGAATGTCCAGTCTTGAAGGTCATTCGGGCCCGCGAATGAAGGAGTTTGCTTCAATTACAAGGAAGAAGGCCTTTAGCCCTTTATTCACGGGCGTCAGCAGCTATTAAAAAGATAGCCGTTTATCCTGCTTGTCGCTGCGTGTGTTGGTAATAATCGACACTGAAAGGGAGGCTGGCCCCTAAATCAGCCTCCGGATCAAGGATTAAGCGCCGGCCATGCCACACAGGCAAGCGGGTCAACGCCTAAACCGGCACCGCGGTGGTGGTCTTGACCCGATCCAGCACAAAGCTGGTCTTGCAGTCCTGCACGCTGGGGTGCTTGAGCAGGGTGTCCATGATGAAACGGCTGTAATGGCCCATGTCGGCGACCACCACACGCAGCAGGTAGTCCATCTCACCGGTCAGTGCGGCGCACTCCACCACCTCGGGCCAGGTCTGCACGCTGGCCCGGAACAGGTCCATCGGGTTGCGTTTGTGGGATTCGGTATGTTTTTCGAGCCGCACATTGATATAGGCGGTTAGCCCCAGCCCCACCGACTCGGGCTTGACCAATGCCACATAACGGTCGATCACGCCGCTTTCCTCCAGCCGCTTCACCCGGCGCAACACAGCACTGGGCGACAGGTTGACCTGCTCAGCGATCTGTTCGTAAGTGGCCCGGCCATCGGCTTGAAGGCTGCGCAATATGAGCTTGTCCAGCTTGTCCAGTGCTTCCATGTCACATATTTTGCAGCTTTACTGCGCGTTTATCAATAATGACGCCTTGATTTGCACAAAAATTGATCGACCGCGCGCTTAAAGTGGATGTGCCTGTATTTTCTGAACCGCCTGGAGACACACATGAACGCAGCCATCAGCCCCGCCATCCTTTCTTCACCGTCGCCGCAAGCCGCAGCTGCCACTTGGGACAACCCCATGGGCACCGACGGCTTCGAGTTCATTGAATACGCCGCCCCCGACCCGGCCGCCATGGGCGCCTTGTTCGAGCGCATGGGCTTCAAGCCGATTGCCAAACACCGCCACAAAAACGTGACCTTGTATCGCCAGGGCGGCATCAACTTCATCATCAACGCCGAACCGGACTCCTTTGCCCAGCGTTTTGCGCGCCAGCACGGCCCCAGCGTCTGCGCCATCGCCTTTCGCGTGCAGGATGCGAAAGCTGCGTATGAGCGCGCCATTGCATTGGGCGCCTGGGGTTACGCCCACACCGCCGGCCCCGGCGAGCTGAACATCCCCGCCATCAAGGGCATTGGCGACTCCATCATCTATTTCATCGACCGGTGGCGCGGCAAGAACGGCGCGAAAGACGGTGACATCGGCAACATCGGCTTCTTCGATGTGGACTTCGAACCGCTGCCCGGTGCGGAACTCAACCCCGTGGGCCATGGCCTGACCTACATCGACCACCTGACGCACAACGTGCATCGCGGCCGCATGGCCGAGTGGTCGGGCTTTTACGAGCGCCTGTTCAATTTCCGCGAAGTGCGTTACTTCGACATCGAAGGCCAGGCCACCGGCGTCAAGAGCAAGGCCATGACCAGCCCCTGCGGCAAGATCCGCATTCCCATCAATGAGGAGGGCAACGAGAAAGCCGGCCAGATCCAGGAGTACCTGGACCGCTACCAGGGCGAAGGCATCCAGCACATTGCGATGGGCTCCGACGACCTGTACGCCACGGTGGACGCGCTGCAGCTGAGCGGCATCAAGCTGCTCAACACCAGCGACACCTACTACGAGCTGCTCGACAAACGCATTCCGGGCCACGGCGAAAACGTGGCCGAGCTGCAGTCGCGGAACATCCTGGTGGACGGCAAGCCCGGTGAATTGCTGCTGCAGATCTTCAGCGAAAACCAGCTCGGCCCGATCTTCTTCGAGTTCATCCAGCGCAAGGGCAACCAGGGCTTTGGCGAAGGCAACTTCAAGGCGCTGTTTGAAACCATGGAGCTTGATCAGATGCGCCGCGGTGTGCTTCAGACAGCATGACAACCACCACGCAACACGCAATGGAGAGCGTGGGGGCTGCTCCACCGGTTGTCTATGGCACCAGCGACCGCCCGCCACGCGGCGACTACTCGCGCGCCGGCGCAGATTACACCTGCCCACAGAACTATGCGGCTTACACGGTAGCCGATCACGACACCTACCGACGTCTGTATGAGCGCCAGGCCGCATTGCTGCCCGGCTTGGCCTGCGACGAGTTCATTGCCGCCCTGCCCTCGCTAGGCGCCAGCGACCACATACCGCGCTTTGAAGATGTCAACAAGCGTCTTCATAAAGCGACCGGCTGGGAAATCGTCACCGTGCCCGGGCTGATTCCCGAAGTGCCTTTTTTCACGTTGCTGGCCAACCGCAAGTTTCCGGTGACCGACTGGATACGCAAGCCGGAAGAATTCGACTACATCGTGGAGCCCGACGTTTTTCACGACCTGTTCGGCCACGTGCCGCTGCTGTTCAATCCCATCTTTGCCGACCACATGCAGGAGTACGGCAAGGGTGGGCTCAAGGCGCATGGGCTGGGCGCCTGCGAGCAATTAAGCCGGCTCTACTGGTACACCGTCGAGTTCGGCCTGATCCAGCAGAAAGACGGCCTGCGCGCTTACGGCGCCGGCATCCTGAGTTCATCGGGCGAGCTGCGGCATTCGGTGCGGAGCCCCGAGCCTCAGCGCCTGCCGCTGGACATCGAACGCGTCATGCGTACCCGCTACAAGATCGACAGCTACCAGCAGACCTACTTTGTCATCGAGAGTTTCCAGGAGCTGTTCGACAAAACCGCGCCGGATTTCACGCCGATTTATGAGCACCTTCGGGACCTGCCTGAAATTGCAGCGGATGCAAAGCTCGCAGAAAAAGAGGCCCTTCAATACTGAGGTCGAGTGGTGGAATAGTTCCACCGCAAGCCGCAGCCCTTCGTAAAACCTTACAAGGGTTTAGCAAGCGCCATCTGACCGCGCAGGTATACCCAGGCAAAAGGAATCAGCGCAGAAAGACAGGCGTAAGCAGCAAAAACAAGCGGCACTTGCGCCTGAATAGCAAGTCCGTGCAGCAGCGGCCCAGCCGCAGCACCGAGGAATACGGCACCGGTCAGCCATGGGCCTGCGGTTGCGGGATTGTCCTGCACCACCGCCGCCTGGAGCCTCGCGGAAAGCACATTGAGCCCCAGTTCCCATAACAGCAAGCCCAACAGGAAGCTGACGGCACCGTTGGCAGTGGCCATACCAAGCACACCCATCGCTACGACCAGCCCAGGAAAGAACAGCCCATCTCTTGTCTTGTTCGAGGGGCGCATGACACTGACCAGAAGGACAAATCCCGCTGCGGACTTGCAAAAAGCAATGGCATACGCCAGGTGCTCGAGCACCACGCCCCGCTGCTGAACGTTTTGCACAGCGTAGGCCCAAAATCCGGGCTGCCCGACGAAAAGAAGAAAAATGACGGCAAGACCCAGCAACCGGTTCGGGCGAGCTGCCTGCCTAGCTGTAGGGGCCAATGCCGGGGGCACGGCTGGGGCGCGGTAGAGCACAAGGCCAGCACCGGTGATTGTCAGAAAGACAATGCCCAACTGCACCATAAGGAACGCATAACCTCCAAAGCCACCTGTCAGTTGCACGGCCACAATGGCAAAGCCGCTGATGATCAGCGTCACGGCCAGCCGCAACGCAAAGGCCGATTGCCGGTTGGCCGCAGCAGCGGCCGTGGTGGCCCCCAGAAATTGCAATGCACCACAAGCGGCGCCCACAACAAACCAGCAGGCAAGCATGGCCTGCGAAGACAAACGCGCGGATACCAGCACGCTCGCCAACAGAATACCCACCGCGGCCATCGCATGTGAGCGTTTCAATCGCGCGAACTTCAGCGCAGGCAGCCCCAAAGTGGCCACCATTTGCCCCACCATATAGGCGCTGGCAATCAATCCAGCCTGCGCAAACGGAAGGCGCGACTCGGCAACCAGCGCCACCACCAGTAGCGGCATGAGGTGCAGGGGCAAGGAGGCCGCCGCTGACAGGAGGCTTGCGCCGAAAACAGGAAACACCACCGGCTACTCTTCGTGCTTGGTACGTTTGCGTGCTGCAGCTGTGTACTGCCCGGACTCCGGCGCTTCATTAGGAACATCCACTCGAATCGTCTTGCGGTAACCTACCCAATTTTCAGCAGTCATTGCCGGCTCGCCGTTGGGCATTAGTCCCAAGCCGTCCCGCTCGGCGAACTTGTGCGCCCGCTCACCATAGGTAACACGAACCAAGGGCTGCACCTGGAACAGCGGCGCAACCTTGGAAATATTGATCGGTACATCAGTAGCGAGCAACTGAATGTTGATGAACAAGGGAAAGGGTTGGAATCGGTCAGACTCCAGCAGCCCCTCGAAACAGGAAAACTGATGGCTAGGGCGAATATTGGCGAGAGGTCGAATCAGCACACTCCAGTCCGGCCGTGTGGCGCATAGGAGACCCGACCAGATCTGCACAAAGCCACGCATCGGCAATATCGAAAGGTAGGGTGGCGCCAACCCCTTGATGTCTTCCGGCGCGTGCTCGTCCCAGTAGTCAGAAAAACCGGGCAAATAGGCTTGGGAAAGAGGTGTCCATTCTTGCGTCTCAAGATCAAGGTAGGAAACATCGGCGCCATTCCACTTGAGCGAAATGTCTTCGGGAGGGAAAACGTACCAACCGAATGACGAGGCTGTTCGCATGGGCTCGCAATGGCGAAAGGCCATAGTGGGCATGGTGCCCAGCGCCGCTTTGTCCGCCCGCATGGGCGCAATGGCAGCCGGATAAACATTGTGAAATGTGACGGTAGGCCCGTCCTCGGAATTGTTGTTATCCGGCTGCATCTGCTTTATTTCCTCCCTCAACTATCCAGGGTTTTTATGCGTGTTGTTTAGCAAGGTGTGCTGCAAGCGCGGGCATGATGGTGCCAGCGCCCATCAGGACTACCGGCTTCCTGGCCACATGAGCCTTGACGGTAGGAGAGATCATTCCGCTACCCGACACCACCCGTTTCTGGGCGTGCGCCTTGATGCTGGGGCTGATGGCGCCAGAGCCCATTTGCACAACCTTTTTTTGCAAGTGTGCTTTCACCGCAGGGCTTATCCAACCGGTGCCCATCTGAACGGTCTTCTTCTGCAAGTGAGTTTTCACTGTAGGAGAAATAATGCCCGAGCCCGCCACCACGCGCTTCTGGACATGCGTTTTGACAGCAGAACTAATGAAGCCGGCACCCATTTGCACCAATTTCTTTTGGACATGCACCTTGACCTCAGGAGAAATAATTCCGGCACCGGAAACCACCCTCTTCTGGACATGCGCTTTGACGGCCGGGGAAATAAGGCCCGAACCAAACTGCACTTTTTTCATCTGACGCTCCTGATTAAAGAATAAAAGCCACCCGGACGAGTGGCCGAATGCAATCTAACATGTGCTCTTTTTTCCGGACACCATATTGCTCGCAGCGCGGCCAAACAGTCGTCAACCAACAACAGAGCAACTATTGTCTGTCGAGCACGTACACTTTCGCCCTCTCTCAATTAAGTCTGACTGCCACTTGGCCAACACCCCTCAAACGTGCCGGTGCGACCAGACGAACCTGCACACCTCCGCATTCCGATCGAAGTGAAGTCCACCATGAAAGTAATAATTCAGCACTAAAGCAACGGCACGCGCGCCCCTGCGTCACATCTCGGTAGTTGTTTCATCAGGACGGCCTCTCCTACAAACAGAGGAGGTAAAATTTTGTTACACCGTCTACGATGAGGCTCCCATTGATCGAACTCCCTGCTTCCATGGCAAGAAACACGAAAGTGTTATTGGTCATGGACGTCGTCGAATCGGTCAGGATCATGGAGCAGGACCAGGATGGCTTTGTACGGCGGTGGCAACAACTTGTGGAAGAAGCGGAACAAAACGTGCTGCCGCTGCATGGCGGACGCATCGTCAAAAGCCTGGGTGACGGGCTGATGCTGGAGTTTGCCAGCGCCCAGGGCTGCGTCAAAGCAGCTTTTGCCCTGCACCAGTTTGCCCGGCAAGCCAATGTCGGCGTGACACCTGAACACCAGATGCACCTGCGCATGGGCGGGCACCTTGCCAGTTTTGTGACTGACCAGCATGACATCTATGGTACCGACGTCAACTTGACTTCGCGCGTTAGTACCCTGGCCGGGCCGGGGGAAATGGTGGTCTCCTCCGAGCTACGCGACGAGCTCGCGGCAGGGTTGGATGCCGACGTCGAAGATTTGGGTGACTGTCATCTCAAGCATGTTGAAAAGCCGGTGCGCGCTTATCGAGTCGGCCCCGTTGGCCACGCCCCCGTTATTCCCGCACCCCACACGTTGCCGCCCGACTTCCGGCCGACCATCGCGGTCATCCCATTTGAAGCACGTAGCAACGAACCAGAACATTTCGTTATCGGAGAGCTTATTGCCGATGGAGTTATCGCGCAACTCTCTCGCAGCCCTGATATACGTGTCATCTCGCGTCTGTCTACCACTGCGTTCAGGGGACGAACCAGCGTCATGCCGGACGTGGAATCGCGCTTGGGCGCTTCGTTTGTTCTGTCAGGTAGCTACATCGCTAGCGGCGGCAAGATTTTGATCATTGCCGAGTTAGCAGACGCACGGACCACTCAAATCGTCTGGGCGGAACGCGTGTCGGGCGTTACAGACGACTTGCTACAAGCCCAAAGTGAATTACTCAACAGCTTGGCAGCGGCAACAGCTCGCGCACTGATCGATGCTGAAGTCCAGCAGTCTTTGGTGCAGCCCATGCCGCGGCTGGATAGCAGCTCGTTGCTGCTCGGTGGAATTTCGATGATGCACCGATCTTCTGTCCGTGACTTCGACCGCAGCCGGCAGGCCCTTGATGCCCTGATAGAGAGGCATGGTCGAATAGCTACTCCGCGCGCATGGCTGGCCAAGTGGTACATCATGCGCATCATCCGGGGACTGAGTCAGACCCCGGAAGAAGACGCGCGCATGGCACTTGAGCAAACAAAGCGAGCACTCGACATTGAACCAGCCAACGCGCTCACACTAGCTGTCGAAGGACATGCATACTGCCAATTGCTCGGTAACTTTGATCTGGCGGCACTAAGGCTTGCTCAATCAATTGAGGCAAATCCAAATGAGCCGATGGCTTGGCTTTTCAAAAGTGTCGCGTCAACAATGTGGGGAGCGCCGAGCGACGCAGTTTCGGAGGTGGAATACGCTAATGCGCTGTCCCCCATAGACCCTCTTAAATACTATTTCGACATGCTTTCGGCAGCGGCTTTGCTCACTGTCAACGATCATAGCCGCGCAATTCAGTATGCGCGACAGTCCCTAAAAGCAAACCGACATCACGCACCAACAATGCGCGTGCTTTTGACTGCGCAGGTCGAAGCGAGCATGGTCGAAGATGCCAAATCGACATTAGCCATGCTCTTGGCAGAAACTCCCGGCATGTCGGTTTCAAGTTATCTCGCCATCGGAAGCGCTAGCAGCGTCACCCGGCAACGTTGTGCAGTTGCGTTGCGAGCACTGGGCCTCACTGAACATTAACCTCAACAATATTAACTGGAGCGAAATATGAGCGGTGGATATAGCGGTGGATATAGCGGTGGATATAGCGGTGGGTATAGCGGTGGGTATAGCGGCGGGTATAGCGGTGGGTATAGCGTGGACCCAGCCATTTCATCGTTTGCACTGACAACGAACCGAGCTGCTCTTGTGGGGCCATTTCAGGGAGCAACGCTGCCTTTCACCCTGCCGACCCCGCTGGACAAGCCCGATCGGCTCGCTGAATGGGCTGCCGGCCCTCGCATGGCGGTTTGCGAACTTGAGCTGCTGGCAGGTCTGCATTTCAATGTCAACCAAAACAAAACATCGATGACTCTCGGTTTTGTGGACTTGGACAAAAAGCCTCTGAAAGATCTGGCACTTGCGCGTCTGGTTCGCCCGACCGAGAAAATTTTCAAGCAGCAGCTCGATCTGGTAAATAACTATTCGGAGCTTCGCGAGGACCGTGGCGCCGAAATCCTGGCACAGGTCAACGGAGGCGGCGCCTTCTTTTCCTCCATCATTGGCTTGACCGCGCATCGACACAAATACACCCTCGAACTGCTTGACTTGGCCATGTCTCTGGCAACTCATGTTGAAATGCGATTCAAACATGCCTTCGCGTGCCAGCGTCCGGTGGAGTTGTCGCCACAAATTCAACCCATGATCCCCACGCCCGGCCATGCTAGCTGGCCAAGCGGGCATGCGACAGAAGCCTACTTGACCTGCGCGCTGCTTCACTCTCTTCTGCCGCACGGTGCCAAATACCGCGAACAGCTGGAACGGCTGGCGGCACGTATTGCGGTGAATCGAACGGTTGCCGGTTTGCACTATCCGGTGGACAGTGCGGTCGGACGCCTGCTGGGTACGGCTCTAAGCGACTTCATGGTGGCACGCTGCACCGGGGCCAAGCTGCATGAGCGGGGATTCGATGGTCGCAAGTTCCACGGCGCCCAAGGGACGGTGATCGATTTCGATCCACGGGTTTCGATGGTCGACAATCAAAGTGGCTACTACGAGTTGTTCTCAGGTTCGGCTACTGTCACAGCCTCGCCGCTGCTCCACTTCATGTGGACCAAAGCCGTTGCCGAATGGAAACCTATCCAATAGGTCGACCATGTATTGGACTCCACTACCCAAAGGCAGTTTCACGGGAATTGACTGGGCGAAGCCGGGTGCAACATCCGGCTTTGACCCCTACCTGATCTGGGCTGAGGCAGACAACTTCGCTGGCTATGGTCTTAGCAAGCCTCCCAAGTGGCTGCCGCTGCTGATCGAGCTCAAGCCAGGCGTCAGCGTGGCGCAATTGAAAGCAGCCTCATCACCCAAGTGGCTCCATGTGCCGCCTGTGTATACCTCGCCTGCCGCGCCCACAGGCCTGCGCTACTGCACCGCGCGGGTCAGGCCAGCATTCTTCAGACACATCCGGGTTGGCGGCAGCTTGCACGCTCTGGTGCAAAGGTTTGAGCTTGGCTTACCCGCAGGCCACCACGCGGACGACCCAAACGCGCCAGTTGTGCCCGGCCCCTCGGCACCCCACCCCCTGCTTCAGGGCAAGGTAGTGGGCTTGATTGACGGCGGCCTGGCTTTTGCCAATACCAATTTCTTACGCAACGGCAAAGCTCGAACCCGGTATTTCTGGCGCCAGGACAAACAAGGCGCAGGGCCAGCGCCTGCCGACCTGGGTTACGGCCATGAGTTGACAGCGTCCAACATCAACCAAGCCATGCGGCAAAACACCTACGGGGGGTTGGTCGATGAAACTGCGGTGTACGACCACTTCAAGATGGGAATGGAGTTGAATAAGCAAGTAAGCCATGGCACCCATGTGCTGGACATCGCCTGCGGCCCGCGCACCGTCTTGGCCCAAATCGCTGGTGTACCGCCTTCTCCCAATGCACCGCCCAGCTGGAAGCTAGCTGATGATGATGCAAGCCGGTGCGACATTGTGGCAGTGCAACTGGATTGGGACACGGTAGTAGACACTTCGGGCGGTTCGATGAACGTGCACATCATGGATGGCCTGATGTACATTCTTGCGCGATGTGCACCTGCGACCAAAGTGGCCGTCAATCTCAGCTGGGGCACGCTTGCTGGGCCGCACGACGGTAGCTCAGTGCTTGAAGCGGCTATGGATCAGCTCATTGCCCTGAAAACCGGGCGCCTGCAAATCATCCTGCCCGTCAGCAACAACTACCAGAGCCGCACTCACGCCAACGCAACGCTATCAAAAGGAGAGCAAGTTACGCTGCATTGGCGGGGACAACCGGGTGATTTGACACAAAACTTTCTGGAGCTCTGGATTCCATTTGGTGCGCATGGCATTGAAGTGCAACTTACCCCGCCAGGTCAACCAAGCCTGCCTCCTTTCGCATGGGGCAAGTCAGGCACGTGGAACGCCAGCAATAGCAAGCCCCTTTGTGCGCTGATTTATCCTAAATCTGTGGCGATTGGCGTGAATGGAACATGCGCCTTAATCGCAGTTTCCTCCACGTTCTCCTTTGACAAATCAACTTCCACGGCGCCAAGTGGGGTCTGGGAAGTAAAGATCACCAACACCAGGGCAGGCAGTGTCACGGTGGACGCCTACGTAGAACGGGATGATCAGATCATCGGCGTTCAGACAGGCGCGAGACAGTCCCACTTCGAAGACAAGTGGTACGACACCAGCGGCAATCCCGGCTCATTTGTCGATCACCCGGACAATCCTTCACCTATTCGCCGCAGTGGCAACTTCAACAGCATTGCGACCGGCGCAAAAACAGTATCGGTGGGCGGGGTTCGTGTGGCGGGTCCGATGTGGGCAACGTACTCGCCGCGCAAACCCGATCCGGACGCCGGCCGTCCGGAGCGTCCGGACGTTGTGAAAGTGCCAGCAACCCACGCATACAGCGACGAGAATCCCGTGCTACTTGGGCTCAAGGCAGCCGGCACCCGGAGCGGTGGCGTGGTGCGATTGGTTGGAACCAGTGACGCAGCGCCACAGGTAACACGGCGGATCCTGAACGCCTCATAGCTTTTATCCACCGGCACGCCGGCGCCCGCTCATCTCGTCACACCCCTGTCGTGCGGTGATTGCCATTGGTGCCGGTACAACATGCCGTACCTCTGCGCTTCCCAATACGGGGACAAAACCTTATTCACAAGGCTTGCCCTCTTTTCAAACAAAAAACTTGAGCCTAAACTCGCAGGGCTTTAACAGTACGTTGCAATTTTTACCAAGACGCTGCAATTTCCATTAACCGCAACAGCAGGAGAAGATTTATGGGCTGGTTTATGAAAGAACATGACATCCACGTTGGAAGTCTGCTTGATCAACTAAATGTGCGCTTCGCGCCGACACCTGACAAAAAAACGCACTTTGGCGGCATTGATGAAATGGTCGCGCTGCAGAAAGAGTTCAAGATTTTCAAGAAAGGCCGCTCGTTCAAAACCAGCGTGGCTGTCTTGAACATTGGCGCCTCCAATGCCGAAGCAAAAAATCGCCTGCACGACTACTTCACCAACCTTGCCAAGCATGACTCCAACGTGACCAATCAAAACGGTGACGTTGCTATTGTTAATGCGATGGTGCGCAATCTTGCGTCGAAGACTCCTTTGCCTGTGTATTTCACCTTTCACGACATGCGAGCCGAAAAAGGAAATACCCGGGTGCTGATCACCGAGAAAGACCGGCCGGTCCCCTATTTCGATCGCGACTACCTGACCATTTCCTTTCCCACACTCCCACTGAAGTCAGCCAAGCCTGTGGCAAAAGCTGCAAAGACAGTAAAAAAAGCAGCAAAGAAGTAGCTGTGTGATGGAAACAAGGGGGAGTTCTGACGGCTTGGCGGCGCCCTCCCTTGATTCGAGCATTGACGGTGTTCATGCGGACATCGAGCGCTACTACACACAAAAGGTGCTTACCCATGGTGCAACTGCGCATGGAGTGGACTGGACTTGCCAGCCAACCCAAGAGCTACGTTTTGTACAACTGCTCAAGCTGTGCAACTTTCGCCAGGCATTCACACTGAACGATATCGGCTGTGGGTATGGCGCGTTATTGGCTTTTCTGGCCAAGCGACATCGGCACGCGAATGTGGATTACCTTGGTACCGATCTCTCGCGGGCCATGATTGACCGGGTCAAGCCGCCCCGGCGCTCAATGGGCCGTTCGCAATTCATTGTCACGAGTGACATTCCGCGCGTAGCAGACTACTCAGTCGCCAGCGGCATCTTTAACGTCAAGCTTATGCAGCCCGCTGACCAATGGGACCTCTTCATCAAGAGCACCATGGCCAAAATGAATGCAGCAAGCCGTCTTGGCTTTGCTGTCAACTTTCTGGTTCCGCCTGAACCTGACATGCAGGCAATTCCCGAGCTGTACCACAGCTCACCGGAGACATGGGTACGCTATTGTGAAAACCAGTTCGGTACAAAAGTCGAATTACTGGAACAGTACGGGATGCGCGAATTCACACTGCTTGTTCGAAAACCCTGACTGAGAGCCCGGTTCACTGTCTTGAAACAGCCAGGGACCCGGTCCTGGCGCGAGCCAGCGTATCGTCGAAGATTCTGGCGCCTGTCAATCTGATTAGTTGTTCGGCTGGTTCGAACATTATTTCTGCAGCACCCACACCATCAGGTTCGTTGCCTGCGACCAATGCCCCCCCCCATACGATGAGCGCCCGGCATTCTGCCAACCGGTTACTCCGTTGCCGTGAAACCAGCACAGCCTCCCTCGCGAAGGCCAATGCCTGCTTGAAGTTGCCAAGATGCTGATCACACTCGCCAAGACCAACCAGCATCTCGGCCTCAAAATCGACAGCCACGTTGGTACTCTTTATCACTTGGAGTGCCTCGGAAAACATTTGCTTGGCGTTATCGAAGTTCCGTGCAGTCAGTTGCGAAAGCCCATCGCAGGATAGCGCAAACACTCTCGAATATGGGTTCTGATGTTTTTCGGCAATGCTGGCCACCGCGGCCGCATGCTTCCTGGCCAGCGCAGCGTCATTTTTGCACCACGCGAGATCAACGTACACATGGTGCGCTATCTGGCGCATGACGGGATCATCCGACAACTCTGCCTCAGCCGACATTTGCTGCAGATACGATTGCGCCTCATCAAACCGCCCCATGCGGTTGAGCAGGCGAACACGAATGTTGAATACCCATTGCTCGATGCTGAAGCCGAGGAACTCCCTGTCAAATTTGTCTATGTCGTTCAACCCTTCCAATGCTAGGTCGTTGGCAGCCAAGGCCTGCTCCAGCAGGCCCGCCCACGCATAGGCATGGCTTAAGGCGGCATTGAGGGTGGCGGCACGTCCGCTGTCGGCCTCAGGCCCCATCAATGACAAAGCCTTTTGAATACGTTCGACATAACCGTCGGCCGGCCCGCCACTTGCCTGGAGCATTCGCCCTTCGACCATCAACAACAATTGAATCAAGCGACGGTCCACCTCACCAGCAAGTTCAGTGGCTTCGTCGATAAAAGGCTGAACCTCCTGCAAGGTCAGGCCTTCGCGCCACCCCAGCACCGCAATCTGTCCGCCAGCCTGCACGCGTAGCCCATCGGCTCTGGCAGACCGGGGTTGCTCCTGCAGGAGCGCCCGCACCTTGTGCCAGTGCTTGATCGCCAGCGCCGAGTTGGTGGAACCCACCCATTGAGCGGCACGTGCGGCATGGTGTGCGGCATCAACAAGCTGCCCAGCCGCCTCATAGTGATAGGCAATCAGACCCGCATACTCGTCGAGTTGATCCCGATAGTAGACCTCCATCGCCAAGGCAACAGCACAATGGAGTGGCTCGCGGCGTACTTTGAGCTGAGTACTGTAGGCAACCTCCTGAATCAGCGGGTGACGAAACGTGAAGCGGCGTCCGCCTACTGCCGGTTGCGGCAAGATAAGTTCGGCGTGGCACAAACCGTCCAAGCCCTTTTCGATCACCTTCGCCAGCGGACTGGCCATGTGCTCCAGCACCGCGAGCGGTATGTCCTTGCCGATGATCGCGCACATTTGCAACAAAGTTTTTTCAGGCTCTCCAAGGCGATCAAGGCGGGCACCAATGACTGCTTGCACAGTCGCAGGCAAGGCGCGTTCTATCGCTTCCAGCCCACTACTGCGAAGATCTGAATTCTCCTGAAAATAGCCGCTTTCAACCAGTGAGCGCACCAGTTCTTCTGCAAAGAAGGGGTTACCGCCGCTTCGCTTCGCAACAAGTCCACAGATGTCGTCGAGACCAGGACGGAACCCCATCAGTTCCTTGACGAGATGCTCTGTCTCCCCAGCGCTCAGTTGCCCCAGGTCGACTTTCTCAAAGTTGTCAAATTGGGCCCAGGGGAGACGGTAAGAAGAACGGTAATTGAGAACCAACATGGTCTGCGTGCCAGCCGCCGCCTCAACCAGCGTTGCTACGAACTCCTCGCTGGCTTCATCCAGCCAGTGAAGGTCTTCGATGAGGAGCACCGACGTTGTAGCCGCATCGTGCTTGACGAGTTCGCGCACCACATTGAGCAATCGGACATGGCGCGCCTTGGGGTTAAGTGCCGACGGAGGGCTGCCGGCCTGGGCCACCCCGAGAAACTCGTACAGCAGCGCTAGATCGGTTTCCGCCGGAGGACCTAGTTCAGCCATGCGTTCGACAATCCTGCCTCTGGCTGCAGCGGCGTCGTCCAGGGGCGAAATACGAAAGAAAAAAGTGCGCAGAAGACTCAACCCCGGCTGCAGGGGCGTCGCGTGGCCATATGGCTGGGCGCGCACTTCAAAAACGGGGACTTGTCGTGCGCGGCACCACTGGACGAATTCGTGGCACAGCCGGCTCTTGCCGGCACCCGGTTCACCCGAAATCCCCACCACGCGAGCCTGCCCCAGCTCGGTGACGCGCAGCGCCTCTTTAAGGAGATTGATTTCCCGGTCCCGGCCCAAGAACGGAGTCAGGCTGGACTGGTGAAAATGCTGTGCCGCCGAGGCCGTCTTCAGCCCGATCAGGGCATAGATGCCGGATTGGCCCGAAATACCTTTCAGGACATGCTTCCCCATGGGTTGCACTTCACACAAAGACCGAACCAGCGCATGGCAGCTTTCAGTCAAGCAAATGCCGCCGGGGTCGGCCAGACCCACGACCCGGCTCGCGAGATGAATGGTAAGCCCATGAGCCCCTCCACCCTTACCGTCGGCATGCCGGGGGTCTGACGCCACCTGGCCGGAATGCAGGCCGACCCGGATGCGCAAGCCCTGACCATCGGTTGCGAACGCCCGCTGCATGTCCAGAGCCGCTTCACATGCCAGCAGGGCGTGCCCCTCCAGCGCTTTAGGCGCTCCGAAAATGGCCATGACACCGTCGCCCAGCGTTCGCACGACCGTGCCGTCAAACTTTTCGACGGACTCGCACATGCGCGCAAGCGCCGGGCCCAGGCGCTCCATGGCCTGCTCGGCATCGAGATCGGCAATCTGCTCTGTGGAACTCACGATGTCGGCAAAAAGGACTGTGGCCTGCTTGAGCTCCCCCCACACACTGGCGGCAGGAACGACTGCCGCAGCCGGGGCGGCAGCGCTTTGCGGTGTGCCGCATGCCCCGCAGAACCGTGCGGAAGGGCCACACTCTTGCCCACAGTGGCGGCACACCAGCGACAAGCCAGCCCCACAGTCCTCGCAGAACCGGTTTCCGTCAGGGTTATCAGCCAGGCACGAAACGCAACGCAACGACATCTTTCGGGGAGTTCTTAGCAACAGGACAAGGGGACGGCACGAATCGTTACACGGCCCCCCCAACAAAGCAAGGCATAACTGCCCAGGCTCAAGGCAACACTTTCACCGCTTGCCAGGCGGCCATGACAGCCTTGTATTCTTTTGACTTACTACCAAAGCGTAACCCAGCCACCTGACTGGTTGCCTGCGCAGCGTCAAGGAAGCTGGCTTTGGAGCTGAGTTTTGCAAAGGCTTCGTACCAGATCGGGCCGGCTTTCTCCCATGAGAAGCCGCCTATTTTTTTGGCAGCCAGGTAAAAAGCGTGGTTGGGAATACCGGAACTGTCATGGACATCCGAGCCATCGACGTACTGGCCCATGCTTTTGAACTGATCATCCTCATACCAAGTCAGTTTGCAATTGCCGGGGTCTCTCAGGGAACGGATAGCACGCCCATGCTGCGGCGCGAGCATGTGTTCACCAAGCAACCAGCTGGCTTGCGCAACATCCTGCCCGGCATGCCACTGCTTGACCATGCTGCCGACAACATCGGAAAAGGACTCGTTAAGAGCCCCACTTTGCCCCTGAAGCGCGTGTGTCTGCTCCTTGAACTCGCGCTCCTTCAGCGGAACCCGAACGACCCCCAGTCCACCCGGAATCATGTGTTGCGTGACACCATGCGTCAGTTCATGGGCGATGATGTCCAACGCCGCAGTGAATCCGCCCACATTGCTGTCGCCATCGCCGTAAATCATCTGCTCACCGGTCCACATGGCATTGCCGAAGTTTTCGCCAAAATGCACCGCTGATTCGACACGCATGTTGTGGCCGTCTATGGAGTTGCGGCCAAAGATCTCGCGATAGAAATCCAGGGTGATGCCCGTATTGTCATATGCCTGGTTGGCAGCGCGGTCCTTGACGGGCTTGTCGTCCTCGTCTCGTACAGCTTTGCCGGGCAGTTCCATGCCACCGCCCGCGTCGAAAATGCTGCGCCGGTATTTAGGGGCAGTTTGAAGTGCGTGGATCGGCGAGGCTGCAACCGTCTTCGCAGCCCGGGTGCTCCGCAGGGTACGAATACGCGCGGCACTTTCGATGTGACCGTGGAGAACATGGCGATCCGCCTCTTCGGCTTTGTCGGCCAGCTTCCTGAGCAGCTTGGAAGGTACTGCAAAACATGCACAGCGATAGATTGATTTCACCGGCAACGTCCAGAAAAAAGAGTTGGGATTGGCCGGCGTCCATTTCCCTGTGCGCAACGGCTCAGCGCCATACGGAACAACAGCCGCGGCCGGGCTCGCTTACCAGCGGCTGGGCAGCTTCTTGAGCAGAGTGATGCGCCGGATGCCCAGCTCGATGTAGCCGCCTTTTTCAAGGTCTTTAAGCAAGCGGCTGACCATCTCACGCGAGGCCCCGACGCGGTTGGCGATGTCCTGGTGGGTGATGGATTCGAGCGTGGTACTGCCGCCGCCCGCCTCACCCGTTTCCTCGCGGCGCTCTTCCAGCAGGGCCACCAGCCGCCCGTATACATCAAGCAGTGCCATGTTTCGCGCTGTTTCCGTCGCGGCGCGGGCCCGGCGGATCACCTGAACGACCAGGTTGATGGCAAATTCGGGCTCTTCGACGAGATGCTCGCTGACATCTGTGCGACTCAGGACCGCGCAGGTACAGGGCTCCAGCGTCATCACGGAAGCAGACCGCGGCCCGCCGTCCAGAGACATTTCACCGAAATAGTCGCCAGCGTCCACCGTTCCGTAGGTGATTTCGCGTCCGCTTTCGTCCATGGCGAAAACCTTGACGCTGCCCTTGAGCAGCACAAACAGGCTGTCCCCGGATTCGCCTTCATTGATCAGCACCGCATTTTTTCGGTAGGTACGCAGCACGCCGCGGCGGGCCAACGAGCGCAATTCCGGAACCAGGGGGGTGTAAAGGTCTTCGTTGGAAGGTATTGACGTGCTCATGATGAGCCGTAATCTAGCACGCGGCGGGCCGCCAGTGTGCGCTGCGTCAGGGGGCAGTGGATTTTTTCAATGAATCTGGGCCAGATGCACAGGGGCCACCGGAGGCAGGACAGCAACCCGGTTGACCAGCTCGCGCACCCCGCTGGAGCCGGTTTTTGCACAAAGGCTGCGCACATGGCTACGCACGGTAGAAACCGCCACCTTCATCTGGACCGCTATTTCCGGCGTGCTCAAGCCCCGGCACAAGATCGCCAGCACCTGCTCTTCCGTCTGGGTCAGCCCATAACTGCGTGCAAAAAATCCGAACATGCCCGATTCACCGACCTCGGCGCGGGCAAAAAGCAGTGCGATCCGGGTTTCCCAGGCATCTGCATCAAGCTTGAGGGGAACAACAGCCAGGGTCAGATTCAGGCCACCGGCAGACACATTGATCAGGCTCCGTTTGCCGCCGCCCGCCTTGCCAAGCGCGTCCTGCAGCGTCCGGCTGTCTGCCGGCGTGATGGCATGAACTTCGCAGCCGACCTTGGCGAGTACCCGGCGGCGGTTAAGTTCGGTGCGCGCCACACGATTGGCATGAATGATCTGGCCACGCTCATTGACCACAATGACACCGTGGCCCAGCACGTCGATCAAAAGTGACAGGGCATCCGGCCCCAGCGCCAGGCGACCTGCATCCTGGGACAGGGAAGAGTCCACGAATCCGGCGTCCAACAGGGTGTTCATCTTCAAGGCTTAGGTGTTACAGGTTGTTAAGCGTATGAAGCCTGCTCAAATCTGGGTAGTAAATATGCTCTCTCATTGATGTGAAAAAAGTCACGCCGATCAAATTTCACTTTTGCCTTTAATCCGGCCATTGTTGAAAAGTGTGGGCCCACTTATATCAAGAGATCAGCTCTGGAAGATGGTCCGTCCAGCCTCCAAAAAAACTGGGCATACCCTTTGATCCAGGTCTGATCAGGCCCAGGAATCAAGAATTTCACTGGTTTTGGCCCAGTAAGCCCGAAGCCTTTCCAGTTGCTGGGGCGCATCGGCAGGAACAACACCCGTTTTGGCTACCAGCTCAAGTTCGCTGCAAACGACATGCATGGCGACGGCCCCGACGTTGCTGGTTGCGCCCACCAGGGCATGGCTTGCCCACGCCAGGGCAACGGCGTCATTGGCACGAATGCTCTCATCGATGGCTTTCAGGCGCTGGGAGGCATCGGCAACAAACAGGGCAATCACCTCCCGGGTCATGCTCAATTGATCGTCATCGAATTCCTTGAACTGGGCCAGCCGCTCAAGGTCCATCAACAAAGGCTCGGCTGCGGACCGTGATTTGCTGCTTAAAGCTGGCGTCGTCACCCGCGAATCAGAGTCCGAAGCCTTGCCAGACCCCTGCGGCGAGGCCGCAAACCCGCCAGCGCCTTGCGCTGCCGCGTTCATGAGGGGCAACCAGCGTTCCAGGACTTCCGCCAGCGCCGCAACATGAAGCGGTTTAGTCAGGTAGTCATCCATGCCGGCTGCGGCACAGCGTGCGCGGTCGTCTGGCGAGGCCGCCGCGGTTAAGGCAATGATGGGGGGCGCTTTCTTGCCCATCATGGTCTGGATTTGCTGCGTGGCCTGGAAACCGTTCATGCGCGGCATATTGATGTCCATCAGCACCGCGCCAAATCTCTCGCCAGCGCCATGGGCCCGGGCCACGGCCTGAACGGCCTCCCTGCCGTCAATCGCGGTTGCAGTGCGGTACCCCAGTTTGGCAAGCATGGCACAAGCAACTTTGAGGTTAACGGCATTGTCATCCACCACGAGCAATGTCAAGTTCTTTGCGGTGCTGGCGTCTTCAGCGAACGCCGGAGCTTCCTGCGGCAACTTGTGGCTGCCTGGCGCCGACAGGCAGCGCGCCAGCGCATCGAAGAGCTGCCTCTGCCGGGCAGGCTTGAGCAATCGCGCCTCAAAGAGCTGGGCTGCTTCATGGCCTGGCGGCATGAAACCGGACGTCAGCAGCGCCAGTGGCAGCTTGGCCATGGCTGGCTTGGCCTTGATCGCCCGCGCCAACGCCACGCCGTCCATTCCGGGCATGTGCATGTCCGTGATGACAATATCCGGCAGGGCCCCGCCGCTCTGCGCCAGGGCCAGCGCCTGCAGCGCCTGGGTCCCCGACTCTGCCTTGCTGACCTGCATACCCCACATCTGAAGCTGTCGGCTCAGGACGCGGATATTGGTCAGGTGGTCATCCACCACGAGAGCGCGCTTGCCGTGTAATGCAGCCGCATCGACGGCGGTAGCAACCGGAGGCAACTCAGCGAGTGGCGCCTGCAGGGTGAACCAGAAGCTCGAGCCCTGGCCCGGCACACTGTCCACCCCGATATCACCCCCCATGAGTTCAACCAGCCGCTTGCAGATGGCCAGGCCCAGGCCGGTGCCGCCATATTTGCGGGTGGTGGATGCGTCGACCTGGGTAAAGGCCTGGAACAGTGCACTGACACGGTCAGCTGGTATGCCAATACCCGAGTCAGTCACGCGGAACTCCACACGCACACGCGAGGGATCCAGGCTGGACATTGGCCGGACGCTCACCGTGACTTCACCCTCCTCGGTGAACTTAACGGCGTTGTTGATCAGGTTGATGAGTATCTGGCGGATGCGGGTTACATCGCCAGATATGGCTGCCGGCAGCACCAGCGAATCATTGCCCGCAGCTTCCGGCATGTCGACAATCAGCTCGAGGTTTTTCTCCCGGGCGCGCGGGGCAGCGATGTCGCAAGCCTCCTCGATGGTGCTGCGCAGGCTCAGCGGCTCGGCTTCCAGGTCCAGCTTGCCGGATTCTATTTTGGAAAAATCCAGAATGTCGTTGATCACCGCCAACAGCTGGTCGCTCGAAAGCCGGATGGTTTGCAGGTAGTCGCTCTGCTCGTCATCCAGTGCGGTCTCGGCCAGCAATGTGCTCATGCCCACCACGCCGTTGAGCGGCGTGCGGATCTCATGGCTCATGGTCGCCAGGAATGCGGCCTTCGCCCGCGCCGCCTGCAGGGCTTCCTCACGCGAGGCGAGCAATTCGACGGTGCGCTGAGCTACCCGATCCTCCAGCAGCTCGTTCGCCTCTTCGATCGTCCGTGTCTTGGCCTGCACTTCTGCGCGGTAACTCTTGAGCTGCTCAGCGCTGTCGTGCATGACCCTCGAAAGCTCCATCACCTCGCGTAAATGGGTACCACTGTCTATGCGTGGAACCTCTCCCCGGCCAAGCTTCTGTGCCGCCACACTCAAGCGCCTGAGTCTGCGGCCGATGCGATTGGCCACGTAAAACGCGGCTCCGGCCCCGAGCAGAACCAGCGCGCCGATCAGCATCAAGGACACTTCCCAGGCCCGGGTGATCTCTGCTGTAAAGTCGCTCTCGGGGGCTGCGACGACCAGCGTCCAGTGCAAGCCCAAAGACTCGCCGAAGGGACGCTGTACCGTCATCAGGGTGCCGCCGCCCGGCATCGGCAGCCGCCGCAAAGTGGTGTTGCTGGCCACCGAATCCTCGCGTTTGATGGCCTGCTCAAGCTGCAGCGCCAGAAAGCTGGCCCGGATGACCGGGTTGGCGCTGGTCTGAGGGCTTCGGCGCGCAGGCTGGCCCTGAACATCCTCGAACAGGGTGTCCCCGGCCGACCCGGCGACCAGCCACCCCGCCTCGTCCACGATAAAAGCCGCGCCGCGCGCGCTGAGTCGCTGGGTCTGCAGCAGGTCGGCCAGACGCTGCAGGTACAGATCCACCCCGAATACGCCCGCGGCGCCTCCGTCGCTGTCGTAAACAGGCTGGGAGAGCGTGACAAACAACTGCGGCTTGCCCGGCACCGCCTGGATCGGCGAGAAGATGCGCCCTTTGGCAGCCAGGGCACCTTGGTACCAAGCCTGGGTGCGCGGCTCAAAATGGGCCTGCGCGACAGCCAGTGCCCGACTGCGGTCGCCAGGTCGGCGCGCCATGAAAGCCTGCAGGCCCGTCTCGGCCGGACCGCGCAGCAGGACAGTTGTGCCCCCGCTGACACTTTCTACCGAGAAATATTCGCCGCGGTTGTTGCCGAAGTACAGGCTGGGCACATGAGGCGACTGGCGGCTCAGGGCAAAAGCCATGGGCTCGAAAAGGGCGCTCTGGCGCAGCCATTCGCGGGCCTGCTCGGTTTGGGCGGAACTCAAATTCTCGGGGAAAAGACCGTTGAGCGCGGTATGGGCCTGGCCTAAGTGAGCTTCCGTGCCGGCCTGGATCCGCGCAGCAACATTGAAGAGAATTCCACCCGCCAGGTCCTGGACGGCCTGGTCGCTGCTTCGCGCCATCAGCCAGGCGACCAGGCTTGCCGGCACAAGCGCAAAAACCAGCAGGCTCGCCACCAGAACACGACGAAGGGAAACCGTCTTTTTTCTGGTCATGAGGCTCGCGTCAGAGACTCCTGTCGTCAAGCCAACGCGAGGCCCAGCAACTCGGCAGCATCAAGCGCAGCCGTGCGGCCTGGCAGGGAAACCAGCGCCCGCCCACCGATGTTCACCGCGCCCGTGACGCCGCGCAGCATGGCAACACTGGCGGCAATCCGCCATCCTGCCTTGTGAGCCTGCTTCTGTAGCAGCAAGGTGGCGCTCACCGTATCGCCTACCGGCAGGATCTGCACAGCACCATGCAAAGGATCCTCGAGTTTGGCCAGCGCCACCGGGCCACTGTTCAAGGCCACACTGACATCGAAACGCGGCAGCCTGTGCCCGGGGAAATGAGCGTTCAGGAACTGCTGCACGCGTTTTGCAGAATCGATCAGGCCAAGGGCAGCACGCGCGGCACGCAGGCCATGGTTGACGGAGGTGGTATCTGTCGTGTCCACAAAAACAACCAGCAGACCTTCACCGACAAACTGCATGTGGCGCGCGCCGAACAGATGCACGGTATCCCCTGCATTGCTGTAAAACTGCCGGACAACATCACTGAGTTCAGCGTTGGAGAGCTTCTCGGCCAGTCCCGCATAGTTGAGCACATCAACAAACAGAACCGTGGCATTCGAATACTTTTCATCCTGGTCCGTCGCATTTGCGGCAGGCCATTTTTCACTGAGTTCAGCAGCCAGTTTTTTCTCGTACAAGCGGGTCAGTTGCTGTTTCTGGTCTTCCAGGGCGGCCTGAACCGCTGCTTCCACAGCCATGACCTGGACTGCTGCCTGCATGTGCCGCTTGTTGAGCTGAGCCGCGGCTGCCTCGCGCAACTCACCCGGCCGGAAAGGTTTTGTGATGTAGTCATCAGCTCCACTGGTCATGCCGATGCGCATGTGGGCTCGTTCCTGGAGCGAAGTCAGCAGAACCACGGGAATGGCCAGAATGGCCGGATCGGCACGCAAGGCTTGCAGCATCGAAAATCCGTCCATCACGGGCATCTGCACGTCGCTGATCACCAGGTCCGGCTTGTTTTGACGTACCAGCTCAAGGCCGGACAAACCGTTGTCAGCCGACAGGACGTCATACCCGTCTTTTCTGAGTACCGAAGCCACCAGCGTGCGCGTGGCCGCGTCGTCTTCCATGACCACTATCAGAGGCATTTTTATCCCAGCGTCCAAGCCAAACGAGAACAGCCTCTAGCTTACACAACTTGTTACCCAAGATAAAACCTTGTTACTAGTTTTGGGCATTTTTCCACAGTTCACCGCCCGTCATTGCCAGCGTGGCACGCATTACCTGCGGCAAAAATGCCAGCTGCACATGAGCCGCACCGCGCGCCAGCCGATTGTCGGCGCCAGGCAACGTTGCTGTAGAGCTTGGAAACACAATATTGTCGCAATTCGAATACCAGCAAGTGAACAGGGAATGCCGATGCGGAGGCATGTTCTGGTCCAGCTCCCGGTGCCATTGTCCAGACAACTGCATCTGCCGGCCGTTGGCCAGCCGGCTAAAACGAGCCAGCCACGTTCCCCGGTGCGGCGTTCCCAGTGTCACGACATGATGGATGCGATTTTCTCCTGCCATGGCCTTGAGCCAGGCCCGCGCGGCCAGTCCGCCCATGCTGTGGCACACCAGCAGCGGCGGCAGTCCGCTGGCGGCCGTCACCTGCTGGATCGCAGCTTCGATCTGCGGAACATAAGCATCGATGGAGGAGAAAGGCGGCTCAAGGTTGACGGCTGCATAGGCATGCCCCGTACCCTGAAGCTGCTTTAACCAGGGCGCCCAGAAACCACGGTTGCAGAAAAACCCATGAATGAACACAACGCCGCGACGGCCCTGGACCGCCAATGGCGGTGAGAGCTGGTCAGGAACCGCCCGTGAGCGAAACGGCTGGCGCCAGCAAAACACCCGCGGCGCCGTCAAGGTTTCGCCCAGCCAGGCCGCCATCAACTCTTGCCATGAAGGCTGCGGCACCGGATCGCTCCGGTTGACAAATTTCAAAGCCACAAACTCGATAGCGAGAAAGCCGGAATATCCGAGGACAAGAACGACAAAACCGGTGAAAGCCAATACTGTCGAATTGCTCCAGAAGAACGCCAGCCATAAGCAGGCAGCGGCCAATAGCGAGAGGGTGATGAATTGCTGAAGGCGTGCCAGCATGGACAGTGTTGGGTCGGTGCCTGGCGCTCAAGCCAGCACCACGTCGCGGCCGGTCAGCCGCCTGGCCAGACCCTGCGCCAGACGATTGACGGTGCCATAGATGGACAGCTGGGGATTGGCGCCAATGCTGGTAGGGAAAATCGACCCATCATGAATGGACAGATTTTCGAGCTGCCAGTGCACGCCGTCGGGCCGGATTACACCCAGCTTTTCCTGGCCACCCATGCCACAGCCACCCATCACATGGGCACTCACCACTTTGGTCAACATCGGCTTCATGGGCAGGGCATTCACGGCGTCACGGGCCTGCGCCCAGCTTGTGTACGGCTGGGCCATTTCATGCAAAGGCAACACCTGGCGCGCGCCGGCGGCAAACTGGATTTCCATCATCGACAGCAGGGCCCTGCGCGCTCCGTCCATCACATAGCCGGTCAGCGGATAGTCGAGCACGGCAGAACCGTCGCCACGCAGCTTGACTTTTCCGCCGGGTGACTCACTGTGAAACCCGTCGCGCAACAGCGCCAGCAAGGTGTGGTTGTGCGGGAAGGTTTTAAGCAGCTCCTGTTGGGTTTGTCCCATGCCTGGAACTGTGGACGCAAAAATAACCGGATGCAACGGCGGTGCCTCCAACTTGTAGCCAATGGGTCCATCAATGGCCTGCGTGTCCAGAAAGTGATCACTGTAGATGGTTTGCGGTGCACCGTTCCAGGCTTCCACTTTCTGCGTAAATACGGCTGAGCTCATCACTACCGGGTGCAAAAAAGTCCGGGCGCCCAGCAAGCCGTGGGGGTCAGGCGCACCGGAGCGCAACAGGACCCCGGGGGAGTTGATGGAACCGCCCGCCAGCACATAGTGATTTGCTATTATTTTGGTAGCTGATCGCGCATGACCAGAAAGGGCTGGAGCACCATTTGGCATCACAGATTGGCAGTAGAGCGCGGTCACCTTGCCGTTGGCCAGCTCGAAGCTTTCCACGCGCATTTCGGTGAGCAACTGTGCGCCCAAGTCCAGCGCTGCCGGGATGGTGGTCACCAGCATCGATTGCTTGGCATTGGTCGGACAACCGAGACCGCAGGAACCGATGTTCCAGCACCCTTTGACGTTGCGTGAAATGGCCGCGGCCTGAATGCCCAGCTTGGCCGCGCCACGGCGCAGCAGGTCATTGTTCTCGTTGGGTGGCGTAAGCCATGGGAGAATGTTCAGCCGCTTTTCGGCCTGCGCGAAGTAAGGCGCAAGCGCTTCCGCGCTGTAGTCCGCCAGTCCGAAGTTTTCCTGCCAGAACCGCAGTGTCGGCCCGGGTGTCCTGAACGAGCTGGTCCAGTTGACTGTGGTGGAACCCCCAACACAGCGGCCCTGCAGGATGTTGATCGCTTTGTCCTCCGTCTTCCGTGCCGCGCTTTCCTGGTAGAGCTGGGGGTAGGCTTCCGACTCCTTCTGATGAAAGTCAGTGCTGCTCTTGAGCGGCCCCTCTTCAATCATCACCACCTTCAAGCCCGCTTTGGCAAGCAGTTCGGCGGTGACACCGGCGCCGGCACCACTGCCGACGATGGCAACATCGCAGACTATCTTTTCCGGTACGGGGCCCAAAGCACCACCCGTAACTTTCCAGCCGCGCGTCAAGCCTTCGCGGATCGGGTCTCGGACTTGGCTCATTCTTTTTTTCTTTCAGATCCGGACAGGGCCGGGGTAGCCAAGTTGCGACCAGGTCGATGCGTCTGAGAAGTAGGCCGCAGCGGTGATGTCATGCAACGCGGCATACGCCTGCTGGCGCATCGCCAGACCAGACAGCCGCATTCCCTGGAGGGCCTGCCGGATTTGGCCTTCTGTCGCCAGCGGCCATGTTTCATTCAACCCGGCCAGAAGATGGCGACCCGGCGTACTCGCCAGCACAGACAACAGTTGCGAAAGCTCCGCCTGCGCATGAGGAGGCAGGGCCACGGTCAGCTCATCCACGCGATCCAGCAGGCTGTTCAAGGCCGTCTGTCGGAGGTTCCCGTCGCGGGGCAGGCTGTGGTCAAGCACAGCGCGGCCAATGGCCTTGAAGACATCCCGACCCGCCGGACCCAGCCTGCCTTCATGCAAACCCACCGACATCAACGCTGCGGCGCCGCCGGCCACCGCCAGCACGGCCGCCGACACTGTGCCGAGTTTCAGTAAGGTCCTTCTTTGCATCGGTCAAGTTTCTCATGCAGTCCGGTAGTTTCAATAGGGCGCTGCATCTAGATAAACTCGGTGTTTATATGGACCCTGCCGCCAATCGAATTCGCGAAGCCATGCAATCGGTTTCGCTGCTGCGACAAAGCCGCATGGCCAATCCCACGCTCCATACCGCCTGCCTGGAAATCAAACGCTTCCAGGCGCAACGTTTTAAGGCGACTTATGCCGACCTTCTCGCCAGCCGGCGTTATCAAGGGGCGGCGCATTTTTTCCTGAACGAGTTGTACGGCGACAAGGACTACGCGCAGCGGGACCAGCAGTTTGCACGTATAGCGAACACCATCGCCCGGCTTTTCCCCGCGGCAGTCGTTGAAACAGCGGCGGCCCTGGCGGAGGTGCATGCGCTCACCGAACAGCTCGATGACAGGATGGCTCAGCAATGGCAGCTTACCTCTGCAAGCAGCATGGCGGCTCGCTACATCCAGTGCTGGCGCGCGGTCGGCGATATGCCGGCGCGCAGCCGGCAATTGCAGGTGGTCTTGCATCTGGGGCAGGAGCTTGATCACCTGACACGCATGCTCGGTTTGCGCAGCCTGCTGAGAATGATGCGGGCGCCGGCAGCAGCTGCAGGGCTCAGTGCCTTGCAGAATTTTCTGGAATCCGGCTTTGACGCCTTTGCCGACATGAAAGGAGCCAATGAGTTTTTGACGCTGGTGGAAAACCGCGAGTCAGCCTGGATGGCATCCCTGTTCGACGATGATGCTGTCGCCTGCGAGACCCGTTTGCATCAACTTCTTGCCGGGACGCAGCCGCATTAGGACAAGCCCGATACGCTTGCAGCACCAGTGCTTTCACAATGGCGTACAAGGAGTTTTTAATGGACAAGTTTTGGCTCAAAAGCTACCCCGAAGGGGTACCGCACGACATCGACCCCGAGCAATTCCGCTCACTGAACCAGTTGCTTGAAGATTCCTTCAGGAAAAATGCGTCACGGCCTTTCTCGGTCTGCATGGATCGCTGGATGTCCTACGGGCAACTCGAAGAGTACTCCTCGGCGCTGGGCGGCTGGTTGCAGCATCTGGGACTGGAGCCCGGCGCACGCATAGCCATCATGCTGCCCAATGTGCCGCAGTTTGCAGTCACCATGGCCGGCATTCTCCGCGCCGGCTATACCTGCGTGAATGTCAACCCGCTGTACACCGCTCGTGAGCTCGAGCACCAGCTCAAGGACTCTGGTGCCACGACCATCGTGATCCTGGAGAATTTTGCGGGCACGCTCGAGGAGGTCATCGACAGAACGCCTGTCAAGCATGTCGTCGTCGCATCGATGGGGGATTTACTGGGCTTCTGGTATGGCCAATGGATCACCTTTGCGGTTCGGCACCTCGCGAAAATGGTGCCCGCATACAAGTTGCCACTCGGTGGTGGTCGCACCGTCACAACCTTCAAACGCGTCATGGCCGATGGCGCCCACATGCCCCTCAAACCCGCGCAGAGCACGCTGGATTCAGTCGCCTTTCTGCAATACACCGGTGGCACCACCGGCCTGTCTAAAGGTGCCGTGCTCACCCACCGTAATATTGTTGCGGCCATCCTGCAAGCCGAAGCCTGGTTCACACCGGCCTTGCGCCGCCTCGGAGATGTCAGCAAGACCAATGGCATCGCGGCATTGCCGCTTTATCATATCTTCGCATTGACCCTGTGCTTGCTGGCGATCCGCTGGGGCTCCCATTTGACGCTGATCCCGAACCCTCGCGACTTCAGGAGCTTCATTGAGGTGCTCAAGAAACGTCCTTTTCACATGCTGCCTGCTGTCAATACGCTGTTCAATGCATTGCTGCAGCATCCGCAAATCAAGACCGTTGACTTCTCCAGCCTGTGCGTTTCACAGGCCGGCGGAATGGCAGCCTCGGAGGGAACGGCAAAGCGCTGGCTGGAAGTCACCGGGTGTCCCATGATCGAGGGCTGGGGGATGAGCGAGACCTGCGCGATCGGCACCAACAATCCGGTGCTCAGCACCCAGTTCAGCGGCACGATCGGCCTGCCTTTGCCGAGCATAGATATTGCCATCAAGGACGATGAAGGTCGTTCGCTGGCCGTCGGAGAGTCGGGCGAAATCTGCGTCAAAGGTCCTCAGGTGATGACCGGCTACTACCAGCAACCCGCCGAGAACGAGAAAGCCTTTACGGCTGACGGATTCATGCGAACTGGTGACATCGGTATCATGGATTCGCACGGTTACACCAAAATTGTTGACCGCAAGAAAGACATGATCATCGTGTCCGGGTTCAACGTCTTCCCCAACGAGCTCGAAAATGTTGTCTCTCTGTGCCCGGGGGTTGTTGAATGTGCAGCCATTGGCATCGCGGATGACAAGCAGGGCGAAGCCATCAAGATTTTCATTGTCAAAAACGATCCCACGCTCACCGAAGAACAGATAGCCGAGTACTGCAATCAGAATCTCACCGGCTACAAACGTCCCAAATATATTGAGTTTCGCGACGACCTGCCAAAAACCAACGTCGGGAAAATTCTCAGACGCGAACTAAGAGCCGCGGCATGAGGGGTGGTCGCCAAGATGGCTGAGGTAACCTTGCCTGCGGGAGTTCAGGTTTTCGAACGCGGCTGGCTGTCATCAAACAATGTTTTGTTTATTGGTCAAGACAGTTGCGCACTCGTCGACAGCGGCTACTGCACGCATTCCGGGCAGACACTCGAGTTGGTGGATGCCGCGCTGGAACAGCGGCCGCTGGATTTGCTACTAAACACGCATCTGCATAGCGATCACTGTGGCGGCAATGCTGCCCTTCAGCACTTCTATCCCCGAATTCGAACGCACATTCCCCCCGGGCAAGCGCCGCTTGTTTCGGTGTGGGACGCTGACGCCCTGACATATGTGCCGACTGGGCAACTTTGCCCGCGCTTCAAATACGATGCACTGCTTGTACCGGGAACCGAGATCCGACTCGCCGACCGCCCTTGGCAGATCCTTGCGGCCCCCGGTCACGATCCCCACTCGATCATCCTTTTCGAAGCTCAATCCCGAACCCTGATTTCTGCCGATGCCTTATGGCAAAACGGTTTTGGGGTGGTATTTCCGGAAATCGAAGGCGAACATGCATTCGACGAAGTTGCCGCTACGCTCGACCTGATTCAGAAACTGGAACCGCGTTGGGTCATCCCTGGCCATGGCCCGGTGTTTCAGTACAGCGCCGAGGTGCTGAGCCGATCGCGGGAGCGGCTCAGCGCCTTTGTCCAAGATCCAGCCCGGCACGCGCATCACGCCGCCAAGGTTTTGCTTAAATTCAAGCTATTGGAACAGCAACAACTGCCTTACTCTGATTTCGTGGACTGGGCGAAGAGCCTCAGATATTTTCAGCTTATCCGCGAAAGGTTTTTTTTGACCACTCCGATGGAAGACTGGATCGCGCTGTTGACGGGAGAGCTTGTGCGTTCCAAGGTTGCCAACAGAAGTGATGCCCTGATTTTCAATGCATAGGACGGCAGGCGTATCCGTTCGGCCCTTCCATATTGACAGGCATCACGTAGTCCATCATTTGCGGAGCCGACCTCGTCGGTGATGCGTCCGTGGTGGCAGGTCCGGTCGACAGTCTTACGCAGGCATCTCAGTAGAGTGGGCGTGAATTTCCGCGCGCTTACTAATGCGTCAATTGTTCTGGATTGGCAATTTCAGTCGCACAAAAGAAAACGCCCAGTCGGCGTGAAGCTGACTGGGCGGATCTTGCTGTAAGAGCCTGACGATGTCCTACTTTCACACGGGAATCCGCACTATCATCGGCGCTAAGTCGTTTCACTGTCCTGTTCGGGATGGGAAGGAGTGGTACCAACTTGCTATGGTCATCAGGCATAACTTTTTGACAAATTGTTCATTGAACAATCCATCGGATTCATAGAGCAAATCAGCTTTTATTTAATGTCTTGTGCTCTTGCGAGCACAGTTTTTGAATGCGTCACTTGGGCATAACAACTTTGAAATCAATCAAAGTTATAGGGTCAAGTCGCACGAGCAATTAGTATCAGTTAGCTTAACGCATTACTGCGCTTCCACACCTGACCTATCAACGTCCTGGTCTTGAACGACTCTTTAGGGGGCTCAAGGCCCCGGCAGATCTAATCTTGAAACGAGTTTCCCGCTTAGATGCTTTCAGCGGTTATCTCTTCCGAACTTAGCTACCCGGCAATGCCACTGGCGTGACAACCGGTACACCAGAGGTTCGTCCACTCCGGTCCTCTCGTACTAGGAGCAGGCTTCCTCAAATCTGCAGCGCCCACGGAAGATAGGGACCAAACTGTCTCACGACGTTTTAAACCCAGCTCACGTACCTCTTTAAATGGCGAACAGCCATACCCTTGGGACCGGCTACAGCCCCAGGATGAGATGAGCCGACATCGAGGTGCCAAACACCGCCGTCGATATGAACTCTTGGGCGGTATCAGCCTGTTATCCCCAGAGTACCTTTTATCCGTTGAGCGATGGCCCTTCCATACAGAACCACCGGATCACTATGTCCTGCTTTCGCATCTGCTCGACTTGTCAGTCTCGCAGTTAAGCACGCTTATGCCATTGCACTATTATCACGATGTCCGACCGTAACTAGCGTACCTTCGAACTCCTCCGTTACACTTTGGGAGGAGACCGCCCCAGTCAAACTGCCTACCATGCACTGTCCCCGATCCAGATAATGGACCTAGGTTAGAACCTCAAACACACCAGGGTGGTATTTCAACGTTGGCTCCACCCGATCTAGCGACCGGGCTTCAAAGCCTCCCACCTATCCTACACAGATCTGTTCAAAGTCCAATACAAAGCTACAGTAAAGGTTCATGGGGTCTTTCCGTCTTTCCGCGGGGAGATTGCATCATCACAAACATTTCAACTTCGCTGAGTCTCAGGAGGAGACAGTGTGGCCATCGTTACGCCATTCGTGCAGGTCGGAACTTACCCGACAAGGAATTTCGCTACCTTAGGACCGTTATAGTTACGGCCGCCGTTTACTGGGACTTCAATCAAGAGCTTGCACCCCATCATTTAATCTTCCAGCACCGGGCAGGCGTCACACCCTATACGTC
>NZ_JBAQYR010000005.1:0-6772 GCF_049790275.1 Polaromonas sp. | reverse complement strand
GGCCGGGGCCTGCTGGGCCTGCCGGGGCTGGCGGCGGGTTGGCGGGCGGCGGCGGGTAAGCGGGCAGAACCTGTTCTTCAGCCGGCGGCTGCCGCGGCGTGACCGGCTGTGACGAACCCGGAAAAAGGCTGCTGAGCCAGGCACCAATCGGGTCGGCGGGCGGTTCCTCGGCGACGCTGCCGCGCGGTGCTTCGAAGCGGACGTTAGCGTCCACCACCTTGCTCCTGAACGACTGCTGGAAGAAATCGCCCACGATGGGCAGTGCGCTGTGGGCGCCCTGGCCCCAGTAGTCGTTGAGCGTGATGCGGTTGTCGTTGAAGCCCACCCAGGCGCCCGCCACCAGCTGCGGGTGCATCAGGACAAACCAGCCGTCGGTGTTGTCCTGCGTGGTGCCGGTCTTGCCGGCCACATCGGCCTGGATGCCGAAACGCGAGCGGATGCCGGCGCCAGTGCCACGGTCGA
This sequence comes from Polaromonas sp., assembly GCF_049790275.1. Lineage (GTDB taxonomy): Bacteria > Pseudomonadota > Gammaproteobacteria > Burkholderiales > Burkholderiaceae_C > Polaromonas. The sequence goes on along the minus strand of NZ_JBAQYR010000005.1, from coordinate 6,310 downwards.
TGACGCCGCGCATCACGTCCAGCAACACCTGCGATGAAGGAATCGACAGTGCCTGCTCGGGCGGCTTGGCCTGGAAGGTTTCCAGCACCTTGCCGTTGCGGTCTTCCACACTGGTGATCAGCAGCGGCTCGATGTAGCTGCCGCTGTTGGCAATGGTGGCGTAGGCCGACACCATTTCTTTCAGCGTCACCGGGCTGGTGCCCAGCGCCAGCGAAGGCACCGCATCCAGCTTGCTTTGCCGCACCCCCATGGCCTGCGCCAGGCTGGCCACCTTAGCCGGGCCGACGCTCTGCATGACCTGGGCGGTAATGGTGTTTTTGGAATACGCCAGGCCATCGCGCAGGCTCATCGGTGCGTAGCTGGGTTCGCCACCGTCCTTGGGCCGCCAGACGGCGCCGTTGCCCAGCGCAATTTCCACGTCCTCATCCATGAAGGTATCGCTCGGTCGCGCGCCGTTTTCAAACGCGGCGCCATACACAAAAGGCTTGAAGGTCGAACCCGGCTGCCTGCGCGCCTGCTGCACGTGGTCGAACGGGTCCTGCGCAAAACTGCGGCTGCCGACCCAGGCCTTGACATGGCCGTTGCGCGGATCGAGCGCCATGAAGCCGGCCTGCAGGCGGGTCTTGTCCTGGCGCAGCGCCTGCATGAAGGCGGTGTCGGCCAGCACCTGCTTCAGGGCGTCCGCATCCGTCAGGCCCGACTCCTTCGCGGCCTTGTACTCGGCACTCTCCCGCACAAAGGCGTGCACCACGTCCTTGCTGGAAGCCCATCGGCGCGGCCCCCATTCGCCGTTGGCCACGCCCTGCAGCTTGTCGGCCTGGCGCGCCACCGCCTGGTTGGCCTGGGCCTGCAGCCGCGCGTCGATGGTGGTGCGCACCACCAGCCCGTCGGCATAGATGTTGTAGTCGTTGCGGTCGGCCCATTCGATGAGCCAGCGCCGAACGTACTGGCTGAAGTGCGGTGCGGCACCCAGCTGCTCCGGCTGCCGTTCGAAGTCCACCTTGAGCGGCCTTTTCTTCAGGCCTTCAAACTTCGCCTCTTCCAGCTTGCCATGCTTGACCATCTGGGCCATGACGATGTTGCGGCGCTGCACGGCGCGCTCCGGATTGAGCACCGGGTTGTAATAGCTGGTGCCCTTGAGCATGCCGACCAGCGTGGCGCTTTCCAGCACGTCGAGCTTGTCGGCCGACTTGTCGAAGTAGGTGCGGGCCGCCATCTCGATGCCGTAGGCGTTGTAGAGAAAAGGCACGGTGTTGAGATAGGTCTCGAGGATTTCGTCCTTGGTGTAGACGGACTCGATCTTCAGCGCGGTGATGGCTTCCCTGATCTTGCGCGTCAGCGAGATCGAGCGGCCGATTTCCTTGGGGTAGAGGTTGCGCGCCAGCTGCTGTGTGATGGTCGAGCCGCCCTGCCAGTGGCCCGAGAACGTGAGCACCACGGAGGAGAGCGTGCGCCGCAGGTCCAAGCCGTGGTGTTCGTAAAAGCGGTGGTCTTCGGTGGCAATCAACGCCGCCAGCACATTGGGCGACATGTCGGCCAGCTTGACCCAGTCGCGGTTGGCGCGCTTGAACAGGGCCAGTTCCTTGCCGTCAGCCGACAGCACGGCGGTCGGCTTTTCCAGCTTGATCCTGCGCAGGTCGTCAATGCTGGGCGTGAAGGGAATCAGCACCAGCACATACAGCAGCAACAGCACGGGCACGGCCGCCAGAGACAGGGCCACACCGCGCCGGGTGGGGTTGCGCAGGCGACGAAGAACTTCAGCGGCCAGGAGCTGGAGGCGGTCAAATATCTGGTCGAATATCTTTTTCATCGGGTGCCAGTGTAGGCGCTACGCCCTCCCGGGTTGCCGGGCCGCGCGGAATAGCCGGAGAGTGCGAAAGCAACAATGTGTATGCTTCTGTATCCGCAGGAGAACAACTTGATACAGGCAAGAACGACAAAACAATCCCTGTTGGCCCTGTTGCTTGCCTGCAGCAGCACGCTGGTCCTGGCCGAGCTGGACGAGCAGGTACTTGGCAAGGCCGGTGGCTACCCGGTGCAGAGGTTCGGGCCCGACTTCAGCCTCTTCAAGGAAGAATTCAAGATCGGCACCTTCAGCCATATGGAAAAGGTGTTCTGGCCCCGCACCGTCAAGACCGCCGCGGCCTCGGCCCTGCCCCCGCATGAATCGCCACCGCCCAATATCAGCTACACGTTTGAAGGCCAGAAGCTCACGGTCGATGACCTGCTGGCACGCCAGCGCATCACCGGCCTGCTGATCCTGAAAGACGGAAAAGTCATTCTTGAACGTTACCAGTACGACCGCACCGCCGCGCACCGGCTGGCTTCGTTTTCCATGGCCAAAACGGTGGTGGCGCTGCTGGTGGGCGTGGCCCTGCAGGAAGGCCATATTGCCTCGCTCGACGACAGCGCCGAAAAATATGCGCCCGCGCTCAAGGGCTCGGCCTGGGCGCCGGTGACCATCCGCAACCTGCTGCGCATGTCGTCCGGCGTCAAATGGAACGACAAGGTCATGCCCGGTGTCATCACCGACGGTGCCCGACTGACCGGGGAATCCTTCTACCAGCGCGGCCGTGGCGGCGCCAGTGCCGTCTCGTGGGTCAAAGACGTGACTTACCCGCAGGGAAGCGCCTTCAATTACAACTCCGCCGAAACCTTTGTTCTCGGCATCGTTCTGCGCGGCGCGATCAAGCAGGACCTGGCCACCTACCTGTCCGAAAAACTCTGGAAGCCCATGGGTGCCGAGTCCGATGCCTCCTGGCTCATCGACAGCTCGGGAATGGAAGCAGGCAACTGCTGCCTGAACGCCACGCTGCGCGACTACGGGCGCCTGGGCATGCTGCTGGCCAATGACGGCATGTGGAACGGCCGCGCGCTGGTGCCGAAAGATTTTGTGCTCGATGCCACCGACCCCGAGCGGCAGGCCGACTACCTGAAGCCGCGCAAGGCAACGCCCTACTTCGGCTACGGCTACCAGACCTGGCTTTACCCCTACCGCACCCGCACCTTCCAGGCCCGCGGACTGTTCGGCCAGGAGCTGATCGTGCAGCCCGATTCCGGGGTGGTCGTGGTGATCACCTCAGCCCTGAAAACGGCCGACACCCCCGGCAGCATCTCCACCGAGCGCAATACTTTCTTGGGCGCCCTGCTGACCACGCTGGGCGGCAAAGTTGACCTTTACCGGTAGCCGGAGGAATAACGCGATTGTTATGGCAAAAGATTATTTTCAATATCCGTCGCCATGTTATTTGGCAGACGGCCATGTTGTTCCGCACTTTTTCGGGGCATATCAAATTAGGCCGCTGAACCCTATGCGCCATCTTGTCGTCCTCTTACTCCTCCTCGTTCATATGTCAACTTACGCAGGTGATTTCTTCCCAACCGAATACAAGCAGTTTCCTTTCAAGGAAGGCGATCTACTGGCGAGCAAGCGAAGCGACGGCATGTTCGCGATCAACAAGATCCTCAAGGTGGATCGCTTTGACTTCAAAAAGGGATCAGCCATCAATATCCAGGGCCAGTCTTTCGTTGCCACAGAAGATGACTACCTTTTGATAGTGAGTGCCGCTTACGGTGAGGCAGAGTTCAAGTCGCTTGAAGAGGCGCGCACTGCTGCGAAGGCGGGCAAGTGGGCAGTGAAAATCAGCCACGCTCCGAATCGACCACCAGGGGCTGCAGCTGGGCAGATGCTCATAGGCAGTGCTCCAGTCACTGAGGCTGATCTCGCTGGCTATCGGCAGTGGAAGGCGGCCTTCGCCAGAGGAGAAGCTGGTGTCTTCTAACGTGCTGACGCCTAACCCGCGTCGCCCTGCTGACCACGCTGGGGGATCTATCACCATGCTATTTGGTAGGCGGCCAGGTTAATCCTCACTTCTGCGGGATATCAACGTCAGGACTCATATGCGCGGGATGAAACCACTCGTATTGCCGGTGCTTCTTGTCGGAGCAGCGCTATCGGCCCAAGCCGCTGCGAGTTGCAATGCGCTCGCCAGGGAATCCGACACCTATTTGCGAGCTTCCAACGCAGTACGCAAATTGCCGGAGTTCCGGGCATGGTCAGCCAGTCACTCTTTCCCTGTTGCGTTCGGAGCGGCCGTCGACAAAGAGCGGTTGATACGCAGTCGTTGCTATTGGTCAGTTACCGTCTATGCCGATCGCCCCGAACGAGCAGAGTTATGGCACACCTTCTTCGTCAGCAGCTCAAACTACAGGGTGGCCTTCATTACAAGCCCAATAAGTGGTGATCCCGTCGCTATCTCTGCATGGCGAAAGCAAAACAACGGATCCATCGAGAAGAGATGAGTGCTTCTCCCGCGAGCTCCAACATCATTCAAGAATCGTCCTCGAACCACCCAGACCATCTATGGAATCCCCCAAACTCAGAGTCGGTCAACCGATCACGCCCGAGCAGTTCGACGAACTCACGGACGAGCAGCTGGCCCGGCTCGTCCCCAAGGCGTATCGGGAATTTTTTCCCGGCAAGGATTTCTGTGCCGACGGTCATTTCTATCTCCACGATGGAACGGCCTGGAGCTTTTACCGGGGTGATTTTCTCGATGAGTAGCTGCTGCCCGTCGCAATAAAAAAAGCCTGTCGAGCCTTTGGCTGACGGCAGGACGCGACCCGGTGCCATGGAGCCGACGCCACCGGCGGGTCAGCATGGAGTTTTCTCGCAACAGACCCGCCCTGCCATGCCTACCCGCACCACCGTTTCCCTGCCCGCTGAAGACCACCTGTCGCTGCTGCATGGCAGCCTGAAGCTGCCCGCCGTCACCATCAACGGCTACAGCCTGGAGCTGCATGACGGCCGTGGTTTCCTGGGCGACAGCGTCAGTCGTCAGGCATTTACCCGCATGCTGGACACCTGGCGCAAACTGTTTCACGAACTGGACGGCAAAGACCCGATGGGCACCCTGCCCACGCCGGACATCAGCAAGGACCGGCTCGACGAGCTGCTGGACAGGAAAGGCCTGGCGGCGGCCGCGATCAACGCGGCTGCAGAAGACTATGCGTGGCAGCTGGCGCGTGTGGTGCGGCGCTTTCTGCGGCAGCCGTCCTGGCGCGGCGTTGAGCACATCGTCGTGGGCGGTGGCTTCCAGCAAAGCGAGTTGGGCCGGCGCGCGGTGAAGCGCACGGCGGCGCTGCTGGCCGACCAGGGCGTCAAGGTGCAGCTGCGCACGCTGCGCCACCATTCCGACGAAGGCGGCCTGCTCGGCTGGATGCACCTGGCGCCGCCCGAACTGCTGACGCACTACAACGCCCTGCTGGCCGTGGACATAGGCGGCACCAACGTGCGCTGCGGCATCGTGCGCACGCGCCTGAAAAAGGCGCCCGACTTCTCCAAAGCCGACGTGATCGGCCGCCGGAAATGGGCCCACGCCGAGGACGCTGACGACATCCGGCGCGAAGACCTGGTGCAGGGCATTGCCGACATGCTCCAGACACTGATCAACAGGGCAAAAAGAAAGGGGCTCGCCCTCGCCCCCTTTGTCGGCGTGGCCTGCCCCGGCATGATCTGCGAAGACGGCTCCATCGCCGATGGCACGCAAAACCTGCCAGGCAACTGGGAGAGTTCGCGCTTCCACCTGCCGCGCCACTTGTGCGAACGGCTGCCCCGCATCGACGGCCAGGAAACCCAGGTGCGCCTGCACAATGACGCGGCGGTGCAGGGCCTCTCGGAGCTGCCCTTCATGCGCGACGTCAGGCACTGGGCCGTGCTGACGATAGGCACCGGGCTGGGCAACGCCAGCTACACCAACCACTAGTGGGATCGAACCTGTCTGACAAATCCATGCGACCGTTACCTACCCGTAACAGATCAAACCCGCCTGACACGCCGGCACCGCTTCTGCTTCAATCAAGTCAGTTCCGGGTCCCACACATTTTTGTCAGCCGCTCCAGGAGAGTTCAGATGTTCGATATCTTTCAAACTCGCGCCGATACCCACCTGCGCAAGGCTCGCGAATATCTGCAGCAGGCCAACGTGGCCCGCATCGAACACCAGGTGGCGGCGGAACACCATGCCGCACTGGCCTCCATGTACGCGCAGCGCGTGGCCTGGCTGGAGCAGGAACTCGCCAACGCAGCGAACGGTTATGGCTCGCCGCTGCGCGACGTGCTGCCCAAAAAGGTCGAGGGAATCAAACGCACACCCCGCTCCATCCTGAACTGGCCCGGCACACCGCGGATAGACAGCAGCAACGTGCCGGAGTCGGCCTAGGAGTCTGGGCGGCAGAAGGAACGTCGGCTGCAAAGTGGCCGCGACGGTCCATTTTTCACCGGCTTTTTGCCCCATAGCTACGGCTATGGC
>NZ_JBAQYR010000004.1:0-23391 GCF_049790275.1 Polaromonas sp. | reverse complement strand
GGCCAGCCCCCTCGGGGGGCAGCGACCCGCGTAGCGGCGGAGCGTGGGGGCGTCATTCCGGCCGCCGCGCCGGGCCGCCCCAAGCAAGGCCAGCCCCCTCGGGGGGTAGCGACCCGCGAAGCGGCGGAGCGTGGGGGCAGCATTTTTAGAGCACCACTTTGACCATGGGATGGGTCGACAGCGTGCGGTAGAGCTCGTCGAGCTGCTCGCGGCTGGTGGCTGTGACGGTGATGGTCACGCCCAGGTACTTGCCGCCCTTGCTTTCGCGCAGCTCGATGGTGGTCGCGTCAAACACCGGGTCAAACTGGCGGGCGATCATGCTGATGGCGTGCACCAGTCCATCAACCTTTTCGCCCATCACCTTGATGGGAAACAGCGAGGGGTACTCGATCAGCGATTCCTGGCGCGGTGATTCTGGTGGAGTGGGGGTGCTCATGCTTGCTCCGTCTGCGCCTGCTTGGCGCGCTGGTAGGCCGCGTGTAGCTTCGCGTAAACCGGGCCGGGCTGGCCGCTGCCCACGGCCTGGCCGTCAAGTGTGGTGATGGCCAGCACTTCCTTGGTGGCCGACGACAGCAGGAGCTCGTCGGCGGCGAAAACTTCCTCGCGGCTGATGCGGCGCAGCTCAAACGGTATTCCGGCTTCACGGCAGATGTCCTCGATCAGGCCATACCGTATGCCTTCGAGCACCAGATTGTCCCTGGGCGGGCCCAGCACCTTGCCGCCCTGGACGACCCAGACGTTGCAGGCGGCGGCTTCGCTGAGGAAGCCGTCGCGTAACATCACGGTTTCCACGGCGCCCACGTCGGCGCTGATCTGCCGTGCAAACACCGCACCCAGCAGGCTGGTGCTTTTGATGTGGGCCTTGCTCCAGCGGAAATCGTCGGCAGTGACGCAGGCCACGCCGTGCGCGCGCTGCTCCGGCGTCGGGGGCTTCATTGTGTTGGTCATGACAAACACGGTGGGTGTCAGGTCGGGCGGCATCACGTGGTCGCGCGGCGCCACGCCGCGTGTGATCTGGATGTACACCAGCTGGTCGGTTTTTTCGGGCGCGGTGTGCATCTGCAGTGCATAGTCGGCAACCAGCTTGAGCGCGACATCGTGCCACTGGGCAGCAGACAGCGGATTGGTGATGCGCAGCTCGGCCAGGCTGCGGTCAAGGCGCGCCATGTGCTGCGTGAAGCGAAATGGCTTGCCGCCGTAGACAGGGACCACTTCATACACGCCGTCACCGAAGATGAAGCCGCGGTCCATCACGCTGACCTTGGCGTCCCGCAGCGCCGTGAATTCGCCATTCAGGTAACACGGTGTGGCGGGCAAGGATGTGCTCGAAGCGGGGCTGGAAATGCTCATCATGTCTTCTGAAGTGGGTGGGCTAACAGGCAAGTAGATTGTCGCGCAGGCTTTATCTGCCGTGGCGCTGGACACGCCGCTTGAACCAGACGCGCCAGCGCCAGATGAGTTTGACCAGGATGTAACCGATGGTTGAACCCATGACTGAAAAAATCGCCATGCCGAGGACGGCGGGCCAGCCAAAGTGTGCCAGCCACCCCATGACATCGAATCCGGCGCTGGCCGAAGCAGCTTCCAGGGCGGCACTGCCCGCCTCGACGTCGTGCGGTGCGACGCCCAGGATCAGGCTGCCCAGCTTGTAAGCCAGCCAGAGCCAGAAGCCAATGGTGAAAGGGTTGGTGACCAGCGTCGCCCCTGCCGCCACCGGGATGTTGCCGCGCCACCAGATGCAGTGGACCGCTGCCACCAGGATCTGGGCTACAGGCAGTGCAAACGCCCAGAACAGGCCGATCGCGACACCGCGGGCCACGGCTTCGTGCTGCACATGCCAGAGCCCGGGCTCACTCAGGTGATGGGCCACCGGCTTGAGCCACGGATGGGCTGCCAGCGTTTCGCGGCTGATCCCTTTCGTGAAGCGGTCCGTCCAGTGGGCGCCACTTTTTTTGTGGGCGGGCCGCCCAGGTGAAGGTTTGGGTTTGTGGGGACTCATGCCGTAGCCGGCGGTCCGGCAGGCCTCGCTGAGGTTTTATCAGGGTTCATCATGGAAAAATCATTGTGCTGGATGGGCCCGCAAGCCGTTTGTCAGCCGAAGAAAATCACGGCTGCGATGGCCATGGCACCCAATCCGAGGTTCAAGCCTGCCAGCGTGGCAATTTGCCCGACCCGTCGCCCGCCTTCGGGCCAATCCGTTGCTGCTATCGCCAGTTTCAGGCGGCGGTAAGGGCCGAAATAGAGGTGGCCAAACAGTGCAAACATCAGCAGGCCGATGCCGAACATCAGATGCCAGCCCAGAGGCGCATTTCTCATGCCGGCGGCCAGCAGCATGGCCAGTCCGGTGAGCAGCAGCAGCCCGATGGCAGGCCAGACCAGTACAAAAAATTTCTGCAGAACGAGGGCGATCAATGGCAGGCGTTGTGGCGGCGCCAGTTGCGCGGTGACTGCAGGCCGCAATGCAAAAAGCATGAAGCTGATGCCGCCTAGCCACACGATGGCCGAGGCGATATGAAGGAATTTCATCAGGGCTGGCATGCGAAGGTCTTTCAAAAAAACGGGCCCATGCGGGAGCGGGTTTACGCCTGATTCGTGGAGGCCGCAGGCTGCAGGAGAACCGATTGTCGCCTGCAACGCTCCCGGCGAATGCTGCCCGCCGGGGCTCTCGCCGCACAATCGTGCGGGGACTTTCCGGAATGGGTGGGTTTCTACGTATAATCAAGGGCTTTGCTAATAACCGGCTTGTAAGCTGCCTGTGATTTGTAGTGGACAAGATGACAGATTCGGCAGTTCACCCAGCGGCGAAAGCCCCAACCCGGGAAGAGGTTGAGGCAGACCGCGAGGATTTCAAGCCGCTGACGCGCGAAGAAGCGCAAAAACTGCGTGAAGCCAGTCCTTCGCTATCGCCCTGGTGGGTGGTGGCCGGGCAACTGGTGGTGGGGGTTGTGGTGGCATGTGCCGCCTGGGCCCTGACCGGAAGACAGAGTGTGGCGTGGTCGGCGTTCTATGGCGCGCTGGCTGTCGTGGTTCCTGCGGCGCTTTTTGTGCGCGGGCTGACCAGCAAGGTGTCTTCCATGAATGCAGGTGCTGCGGTGTTTGCATTCTTTTTGTGGGAAATGGTCAAGATTGCCTTGACGGTCGCGATGTTGTTCGCGGCGCCGCGGCTGATCGAGAATTTGAGCTGGCCTGCCATGCTGGTGGGCCTGATAGTGGCGATGAAGGTGTATCTGGGCGCTCTCTGGTTCAAGCCGAAGCGCCCGGTGACGCACCAAACTTAACGAGACGAGTAGTTAGATGGCTTCTGCAAACGGACCTACCGCCGGCGAATACATTGGTCACCACCTGACCCATTGGCAAAACAAGCCGATGAGCGGCGTCATTGACTTCTCCGTATACAACCTTGATTCCATCTTCTGGGCTGTTGTTTTGGGTGTTGTCGGCAGCTTTTTCCTGTGGAAGGCGGCGCGCGCCGCAACCTCCGGTGTGCCGGGCCGCTTCCAGGCTGCCGTCGAAATCCTCGTTGAAATGGTCGACAGCCAGGCCAAAGGCATCATCAACAACGCGCAAAGTCGCAAGGTGATCGCGCCCATGGCGCTGACCGTGTTTGTCTGGATTTTCCTGATGAACGCGATGGACTTGCTGCCCGTCGATTTCCTGCCTAAGCTCTGGGAACTGGCCTTTGCCGCTACTGGCCATGATCCGCACCACGCCTACCTGCGCGTCGTGCCGACCGCCGATCTCTCCGTCACCTTGGGTCTGTCGGTCTCCGTGCTGCTGATCTGCATTGTTTACAACATCAAGATCAAGGGTATTGGCGGCTGGCTCCATGAAATGGTCAGCGCGCCATTTGGCGGACATCCCATTCTGTGGCCTTTCAATTTCGTGTTCCAGATCATCGAGTTCATTGCCAAGACCGTGTCGCATGGCATGCGGCTGTTCGGCAACATGTATGCCGGCGAACTGGTCTTCATGCTGATCGCCTTGATGGGTGGTGCTGCCGCCATGTCGCTGTCGGGCATCCTGCTGCCTATCGGCCATGTTCTGGCCGGCACCGTGTGGGCCATCTTCCACATCCTGATCATCACGCTCCAGGCCTTCATCTTCATGATGCTGACCCTGGTCTACGTGGGCCAGGCCCACGATCATCACTGATTCATCAATCTGGTTTTCTCTTTCTTTTTGTTTGTTAGTTAACTTAAATCCATAGGAGCTTTAAATGGAAAACGTACTCGGTCTCGTCGCTTTGGCCGCTGGCCTGATCATTGGCCTGGGCGCTGTCGGCGCATGTATCGGTATCGGCATCATGGGTAGCAAATACCTCGAAGCAGCTGCACGCCAGCCTGAGCTGATGAACGAACTGCAAACCAAGATGTTCCTGCTCGCAGGTCTGATTGACGCCGCTTTCCTGATCGGTGTCGGTATCGCGATGATGTTCGCGTTTGCCAACCCTTTCGTGCTGAAGTAATCGTCACAACCCCGACAGAAAGGCGTTGCCGTGAGTATTAATGCAACCCTGTTCGTCCAGGCGATTGTTTTCGCGATCCTGGTGTGGTTCACAATGAAATTTGTGTGGCCGCCCATTACGAAAGCGCTGGACGAGCGTGCCCAAAAAATCGCTGAGGGCCTCGCCGCTGCTGACAAGGCAAAATCCGAACTCTCCGTCGCCAACAAGCGCGTGGAAGAAGAGCTGGCCAAGTCGCGCAACGAATCAGCACTGCGCCTGGCCGAGGCCGAGCGCCGTGCCCAGGCCATGATTGAAGAGGCAAAAGCCAAGGCTGCGGAAGAGGGCAACAAGATCATTGCCGCTGCCAGGGTCGAGGCCGAGCAGCAAACCGTCAAGGCCCGCGAAACACTGCGTGAGCAGGTAGCCGCACTGGCCGTCAAGGGTGCCGAGCAGATTCTGCGCAAGGAAGTCAATGCCGGTGTGCATGCTGACTTGCTGGGCCGCCTGAAGACAGAGCTTTGAGAGGGGCGTCACCATGGCCGAACTAGCCACCATTGCCCGTCCTTATGCTGAAGCGCTCTTCAAGGCGTCCACGTCCGACCTGAACGGCGCCTCCGTCTGGCTCGATGAGCTGGCGGCGGTTGCCTCCAACGGACAGTTGCAGCAGTTTGCCGGCAACCCCAGTGTGACCGCGACCCAGACGTTCGACGTGATGGCCGGTGTTGTCAAGGCGTCCTTGCCGGAAGCTGCGAAAAACTTCCTGCGGGCGGTGATCGACAACGGCCGCATCAGCGTCCTGCCGGAAATTGCCAGCCAGTTCCGGGCATTGAAAAATGCAAAAAGTGGCTCGTTCGATGCGACCGTGTACAGCGCCTTTGCGCTCGAAGGTGCGGCACTGGCCGATCTGGCAGCAACGCTGGAAAAACGTTTTGGCCGCAAGCTCAACCTCAAGGTCGAGATCGAGCCTGCCCTGATCGGCGGCGTGCGTGTCGTGGTGGGTGACGAGGTGCTGGACACCTCGGTCAAGGCCCGTTTAGAGCAAATGAAAGTGGCGCTGATTTCGTGATCTGGCGCCTTCGCGTTACATCAAGTCTTTAGCCAACAAACATAGAAAGAAGGAAAGAGTCATGCAACTCAATCCCGCAGAAATTTCTGAACTGATCAAGAGCCGTATCGAAGGCTTGACGGTCAGTGCCGACATCCGTAACCAGGGTACCGTCGTGTCGGTATCCGACGGCATTGTCCGTGTCCATGGCCTGTCCGATGTGATGCAGGGCGAGATGCTGGAATTTCCGCCTACTGCCGACGGCGCTCCTACCTATGGCCTGGCGCTGAACCTCGAGCGCGACTCGGTCGGCTCCGTGATCCTGGGTGAATACGAACACATCGCCGAAGGCGACACCGTCAAGTGCACGGGCCGCATTTTGGAAGTGCCGGTGGGTCCCGAACTGCTTGGCCGCGTGGTCAACGCCCTCGGCCAGCCTATCGACGGCAAAGGCCCGATCAACGCCAAGATGACCGACGTGATCGAAAAGGTCGCACCGGGCGTGATTGCCCGTAAATCGGTGGACCAGCCTCTGCAGACCGGCCTGAAGTCCATCGACTCCATGGTGCCCGTCGGCCGCGGCCAGCGCGAACTGATCATCGGTGACCGCCAGACCGGTAAAACGGCTGTGGCGATTGACGCCATCATCAGCCAGAAGGGTCAGGGCGTTTCCTGCGTTTATGTCGCCATCGGCCAGAAAGCCTCGTCGATCAAGAACGTGGTGCGCTCGCTGGAGCAAGCCGGCGCCATGGACTACACCATTGTCGTCGCGGCTTCCGCTTCCGAATCGGCTGCCATGCAGTATGTCAGCGCCTACTCCGGCTGCACCATGGGCGAGTACTTCCGCGATCGCGGTCAGGACGCCCTGATTGTGTATGACGACCTGTCCAAGCAGGCTGTGGCTTACCGCCAGGTCTCGCTGCTGCTGCGCCGTCCGCCAGGCCGCGAAGCCTATCCCGGCGACGTGTTCTATCTGCACAGCCGCCTCCTCGAGCGCGCTGCACGCGTGAACGAAAAATACGTCGAAGACTTCACCAAGGGCGAAGTCAAGGGCAAGACCGGGTCGCTGACGGCCCTGCCGATCATCGAAACGCAGGCCGGCGACGTGTCCGCCTTCGTGCCGACCAACGTGATCTCGATCACCGACGGCCAGATCTTCCTGGAAACCAGCCTGTTCAATGCCGGTATCCGCCCCGCCATTAACGCCGGTATCTCGGTGTCGCGCGTCGGTGGTGCGGCCCAGACCAAGTTGATCAAGAACCTGTCCGGCGGTATCCGTACCGACCTGGCCCAGTACCGTGAGTTGGCTGCGTTTGCGCAGTTCGCTTCGGACCTGGACGAAGCCACCCGCAAGCAGCTGGACCGCGGTGCCCGCGTGACCGAACTGCTCAAGCAGGCACAGTACTCGCCTTTGTCCATCTCCAACATGGCCTCCACGCTGTTCGCAGTGAACAAGGGTTTCATGGACGACGTGGATGTCAAGAAGGTGCTGGCTTTTGAAGCCGGCCTGCACAGCTACCTCAAGGACAAACACGCTGCGCTGATGGCCAAGCTCGAAGCCGCCAAGGCGATGGACAAGGACGCCGAGGCGGAAATGACCACTGCCGTGACCGCGTTCAAGAAGTCGTTTGCCTGATTCGGACCTGAAGACATCAAAGCCCAGGGCTTAGAAACCATTTAGGAAGCAATATGGCAGCAGGCAAGGAAATACGCGGCAAGATCAAGTCGGTTGAAAACACCCGCAAGATCACCAAAGCCATGGAAATGGTGGCGGCCTCCAAGATGCGCAAGGCGCAGGAACGGATGCGCGCTGCCCGACCCTACAGCGACAAGATCCGCAACATCACGGCCAATCTGAGCCAGGCCAATCCCGAGTACACGCATGAATTCATGCAGACCAACGACGCCAAAGCCGGCGGTTTCATCGTGGTCACGACGGACAAGGGCCTGTGCGGCGGCTTGAATACCAACCTGCTGCGCGCAGTCACCGTGAAACTCCGGGAACTGCAGGCAGCGGGTCAGGGCATCCAGTCGGTGGCCATTGGCAACAAGGGCCTGGGCTTCCTGAACCGGATTGGCGCGCAGGTGGTGTCGCATGCGACGCACCTCGGTGACAAACCGCATCTGGACAAGCTGATTGGCCCGGTCAAGGTGCTGCTCGACGCCTACAGCGAAGGCAAGATCAACGCGGTGTACCTTTGCTACACCAAGTTCATCAACACCATGCGCCAGGAGCCTGTGGTCGAGCAGTTGCTGCCGCTGACGGCAGACCGGCTGCAGGCTGACAAGGACCAGCATGGCTGGGACTATATCTACGAGCCTGACGCACAGACGGTTATCGACGATTTGCTGATCCGTTACGTGGAGGCGCTGGTTTACCAGGCAGTCGCCGAGAACATGGCGTCCGAGCAGTCGGCACGCATGGTGGCCATGAAGGCCGCTACCGATAACGCGGGCAGCGTCATTGGCGAGCTCAAATTGGTTTACAACAAAACGCGTCAAGCGGCGATCACGAAAGAACTTTCGGAAATCGTTGCCGGTGCCGCAGCGGTTTAAGCCGCGATTCAAGATTTAAAGAACGGAAAAGGACTCAGTCATGGCTCAAGTTCAAGGCAAGATTGTTCAGTGTATTGGCGCGGTGGTGGACGTGGAGTTTGCGCGTGACCAGATGCCCAAGATTTATGACGCGCTCAAGATGGACGGCTCGGCTCTGACGCTGGAAGTCCAGCAGCAGCTCGGCGACGGCATTGTGCGCACGATTGCGCTGGGTACCTCGGACGGCCTGCGCCGCGGCAACGTGGTGTACAACACCGGCGCGCCCATCACGGTGCCGGTCGGCAAGGCCACTTTGGGCCGCATCATGGACGTGCTCGGCGCGCCCATCGACGAGCGTGGCCCGGTGGGCCAGGAGCTCACCGCTTCGATCCACCGCAAGGCCCCTGCCTATGACGAGCTGTCGCCATCGCAGGAACTGCTGGAAACCGGCATCAAGGTGATTGACCTCGTGTGCCCGTTTGCCAAGGGCGGCAAGGTCGGCCTGTTCGGCGGCGCCGGCGTCGGCAAGACTGTGAACATGATGGAGCTGATCAACAACATCGCCAAGGCGCACTCGGGCCTGTCCGTGTTTGCCGGTGTGGGTGAGCGGACCCGCGAAGGCAATGACTTCTATCACGAGATGGCCGACTCCGGCGTTGTGAACCTCGAGAACCTCGGCGAGTCCAAGGTTGCGATGGTTTACGGCCAGATGAACGAGCCCCCGGGCAACCGTCTGCGCGTGGCGCTGACTGGCCTGACGATTGCCGAGTCCTTCCGTGACGAAGGCCGTGACGTGCTGTTCTTCGTGGACAACATCTACCGCTACACGCTGGCCGGTACTGAAGTGTCCGCGCTGCTGGGCCGCATGCCTTCCGCCGTGGGTTACCAGCCGACGCTGGCCGAAGAAATGGGCCGCCTGCAGGAGCGCATTACCTCCACCAAGGTCGGCTCCATCACGTCCATCCAGGCCGTTTACGTGCCAGCCGATGACTTGACCGATCCTTCGCCTGCCACCACCTTTGCCCACCTGGACTCCACCGTGGTGCTCTCGCGTGACATCGCTTCGCTGGGTATCTACCCTGCCGTGGACCCGCTCGATTCGACCAGCCGCCAGCTTGACCCCAACGTCGTCGGTGAAGACCACTACGCCACGGCCCGTGCCGTGCAGGGCACGCTGCAGCGCTACAAGGAACTGCGCGACATCATCGCGATTCTGGGCATGGACGAGCTGGCCCCTGAAGACAAGCTGGCCGTGGCTCGCGCCCGCAAGATCCAGCGTTTCCTGAGCCAGCCTTTCCACGTTGCTGAAGTGTTCACGGGCTCGCCCGGCAAATACGTGACGCTGGCTGAAACCATTCGCGGCTTCAAGATGATTGTGGCCGGCGAGTGCGACCACCTGCCGGAGCAGGCCTTCTACATGGTCGGCACGATTGACGAAGCTTTCGAGAAGGCCAAGAAGGTCTAAGCAATGGACACCACACACACCATCCATGTCGATGTTGTCAGCGCGGAAGAAGCCATCTTCTCCGGTGAAGCCAAATTTGTGGCTTTGCCGGGCGAAGCGGGCGAGCTGGGCATTTACCCGCGCCACACGCCGCTGATCACCCGCATCAAGCCCGGTGCGGTGCGTATTGAAAAGGCCGATGGTACGGAAGAGTTTGTTTTCGTGGCCGGTGGCCTGCTCGAAGTGCAGCCCAACTGCGTCACGGTGCTGAGTGACACCGCCATCCGGGGCAAGGACCTTGACGAAGCCAAGGCCAGCGTGGCCAAGGCCGCCGCCGAGGAAGCGCTGAAGAACGCGAAGACCGATATCGATATTGCGATGGCCCAGTCCGAGCTGGCCGTGATGGCTGCGCAGATTGCGGCTTTGCGCAAGTACCGCCAGAAAAAATAACGCGAACCAGAGACCGCGCGTCCCAAGCCCTGCTCGAAAGACCAGGGCTTTTTTTATGAGCCCTGCATGGTGGGGCGAGCCCTACTTCGTGGCTGCAGCGCGTTCCCGGTACTCGCGGGGCGTACACCCCAGCTCGCGTTTGAACACCGAGTTGAGGTACTGCACCGAACCGAACCCGGTGCGGCCGGCAACTTCCGCGCCGGTGAGCCGGGATTCATCGAGCATGGCCTTGGCCTGTTGAAGCTTGTACAGCAATATCTCGTCGTGCACCGTGCGCTGCAGTTCGCGGCGGAAGTAAGTTTCCAGCGAGGAGCGTGACAGGCCGACATGGGCGGCCACCTGCTCGGTCTTGATGCCCTGGCAGGCATATTGGCGAATGTAATGAAGTGCCCGCATCACATGCGGGCCGTGGACCGCTTCGCGATGGCTGGATGCGCGCGCGTGCACCCCGGCGGGCGGTACAACAATGCGTGTGTCCTTCAGTCGCGCGCCGCCCAGAATCTGGTGCAGCAAATGCGCCGCAGTGTGGCCCATCTCCTCCGTGCCCTGGCTGACCGAGCTGAGCTGGATACGCGTCAAATGCTGGCCCAGCGTGTCGTTGTCAATGCCCACAATAGCCACCTCATCGGGCACGGCGATGTCGGCCATGATGCAGGCCTGCAACAACTGCCGGGCGCGTGCATCGGTGACGGCGATCACCCCCACCGGTTTGGGCAGCGACTTCAACCAGCTCATGAGCTGGTGCGAAGCGCTGTTCCAGGTGGGTGCGCTGGTGGCCAACCCGCGGTGGATGTGGCAGGCCAGCCGGTCGCGCTGCATCAACGTCTCAAATACCTTTTCACGCTCCTGTGCCCAGCGATTGAGCGGCGATTCGGGCAGGCTGTAGCACGCAAACCGGGTGAAGCCCATTTCGATGAGGTGCAGGTAGGCTTGCTGGATCAGCAACTGGTTGTCCGTGGCGACATAGGGCACGCCTGCGGGGTAAAGGGTTTCGTCGGCATAGGAACTGCCGACGGCTACGACCGGCAACGCCATGGTGGACAAAGTGCGGGAGACGGCCGGATCATCGAAGTCCGCGATGATGCCGTCGCCTCCCCAGTCTTCTATCCCGTCCAGGCGGAAACGGAAGTCCTCTTCCAGAAAGAGGTCCCAGGCGACGCGTGTCTGGTTCACGTAGGAGCCGATGCCCGCTATGACCTCGCGGTCGTAGACCTTGCTGGCATGAAACAGCAAGGCCACGCGGTAGACCCTGGCATTGGCGTGCGTGCGGTGAGGCTGCATGAAATTGATGAGTTTGCCCACGAATTCTCGCTCAACACTTCACTTTTTGCGGTGCAGCATCAAAAATTGCCATGGTTTCTGGTGATTTACACAATCGAACCGCCAGCCCATGCGAAGTAGCATTTGTGGATTCACTCAGAGCGGGTTTTTAGAGATGTCCTACTTCGACTCCATTGCGCCGGTCCGTTACGAAGGACCTGGCGGTAGTTCCCCACTGGCTTACCGCCACTACAACCCTGAAGAACGCCTGCTTGGCAAAACCATGCAGGAGCATCTTCGACTGGCGGTCTGCTATTGGCACACCTTTGTCTGGCCCGGCAGCGATGTGTTCGGCCAGGGCACTTTTTCCCGGCCCTGGCACGAGGCAGGCGATGAACTGACGATGGCGCGCCGCAAGGCCGACGCGGCTTTCAGCCTGTTCACACGGCTGGGCGTGCCTTTTTATACCTTCCACGACACCGACGTGGCGCCCGAAGGCAGCAATCTGGCGCAGTACCGCAGCAACTTCTCGGCGATGACGGACGTGCTGGCGCAGAAGCAGGAAGAGACCGGCATGCGCCTGTTATGGGGTACGGCCAATCTGTTCAGCCATCGCCGGTATGCCGCAGGTGCGGCGACCAACCCCAACCCCGAAGTCTTCGCCTATGCGGCGACCCAGGTGTTCAGTGCGATGAACGCCACCAGGCAGCTTGGCGGCACCAACTACGTGTTGTGGGGTGGGCGGGAAGGTTACGACACCTTGCTCAACACGGACTTGCGTCAGGAGCGCGAGCAGTTGGGCCGCTTCATGCGCATGGTGGTGGAGCACAAGCACAAGACCGGTTTCAAAGGGGACCTCCTGATCGAGCCCAAACCGCTGGAGCCTACCAAGCACCAGTATGACTACGACTGCGCGACCGTTTACGGTTTTCTCAAGCAGTTTGGCCTGGAGCAGGAGATCAAGCTCAACATCGAGGCCAACCACGCCACGCTTGCAGGGCACAGTTTTCAGCACGAAATCGCCACTGCCGCGGCGCTGGGTGTGTTTGGCAGCATTGACGCCAATCGAGGTGATCCCCAAAACGGCTGGGACACCGATCAGTTCCCCAACAGCGTGGAAGACCTGACGCTGGCCATGTATGAAATCATCAAAGCTGGCGGGTTTGTCAACGGCGGCTTCAACTTCGATGCCAAAGTCAGGCGCCAAAGCATGGACGCGGTCGATATCGTGCACGGCCATGTGGGGGCGATTGACGTGCTGGCCCTGGCGCTCAAGAGCGCGGTGCGCCTCGTCGAGCAAGACGAACTCGAGCGTTTCAGGCAGCAGCGTTATGCCGGCTGGCAACAGGACCTGGGACGCCGGATTCTGGCTGGCGATATGAGCCTGGCGCAGGTCGCCGAACATGCTTTTGTCAACGAATTCAACCCGATGCCGGTGAGCGGCCGTCAGGAATGGCTGGAAAACCGGGTCAACGCTGCGATTTTCGGGGGCGTGGCTTGATGCGCATGCCTTTCGCCGCGAGGCTGGATTCCCCGCGCCTCGACGGGCGCAGGGAAGGCTTCCTGGCATCCGTCAACCTTCCATGACAAAACAGGACCAGCAGTGAGTCTCACCGTAGGATTCAAGGATGTCGTCAAGCGCTTTGGCCCGGTGCAGGTGCTGCACGACGTCAGCTTTGAACTCGCGCCCGGCAAGGTGTATGGCTTGCTGGGTGAAAACGGGGCGGGCAAGTCGACCCTGATGAAAATCCTCGCGGGTTATGAAACGCTGACCAGCGGTGAACTGACCATCAATGGCCAGGCCATGCATTTCGGTGGCTCGCGCGCAGCGGAGGCTGAGGGCATTGTCATGATTCACCAGGAGTTCAATCTCGCTGAAGACCTGACGATTGCCCAGAACATCTTTCTGGGCCACGAAAAAAAGCGCGGCTGGTTGCTCGACGACAAGGCCATGAGCCTCGAGGCGAGGCGCGTGCTGGCTCAGGTGGGCTTGAGCATCAATCCCGATACCCGCGTCAGCCAGCTGATCGTTGCTGAAAAGCAGCTGGTGGAAATTGCCAAGGCGCTGGCGCGCAAGACGCGTTTTCTGGTGATGGACGAGCCGACGGCCACGTTGACGCAGGGCGAGACCGAGCGGCTATTCACGCTGATTGCCCAGCTCAAGACCGAAGGCGTGACAGTGCTGTATATCTCGCACAAACTGGACGAGGTGGAGCGGATCACGGATGAGGTGATCGTGATGAGGGATGGCCGTTTTGTCGCACGCCGGCCCACTTCCAGCCTGAGCCGTCAGCAAATGGCCAGCCTGATGGTTGGCCGCGAACTCTCGGACCTGTATCCCGTCAAGGAGCCGTCGCCGGTGGATGCCGCGATCCTGTTTCAGGTCGAACATGTCAACGTTCCCGGCTGGGCCAGCGACATCAGTTTTGAGGTGCGGGCAGGTGAGATTCTGGGCTTTGCAGGGCTGGTCGGCGCCGGCCGGACGGAACTGTTTGAAGGCTTGCTTGGCTTGCGGAAATCGTCCGGTGGCCGGGTACGCCTGGACGGGGAAGACTGGGTGCGCCGCAACCCCCGAGCGGCTGTTCGCCGCGGCCTGACGTATCTCAGCGAAGACCGGAAAAACAAAGGGCTTCATGTTCACTTCGGCTTGCGGCAAAACCTGACGCTGATGGCCCTGGAACGTTATGCGCAGCCCCTGCTGTCGCCAGATGCCGAGCGGCGTGCCCTGCAAACAGCTGTCAGTGATTTTGGAATCCGCACCGGTTCCCTCGACAACCCGGCTTCTGCGTTGTCGGGAGGCAATCAGCAAAAGCTGGCATTGGCCAAGGTGCTGCATCCCGGCCCCCGGGTTGTTGTTCTTGATGAACCCACACGCGGTGTCGACATTGGTGCCAAACGAGATATCTACTTTCTGATCCAGCGTCTGGCGCGGGAAGGGCACGGCGTCATTGTCATATCTTCGGAGCTGATGGAACTGATAGGCCTGTGCCATCGCGTTGCCGTGATGCGTGCCGGCAAGTTGGTTGCCATGCTCCAGGCCGACGAACTAACTGAAGAGGTCATGATCGCCCATGCCACCGGAACACACTGAAGCCCCATCGGCTACCGGCTTCGCTGCCGAACGCCTGGCCTCCCGAAGCCTGTCCTGGCGGCAGTCGCTGCATGGCATGGGTCCGCTCGCGGGGCTGGTCTTGCTGTGCATTGCGGGTGTGCTGCTCAACGAAAATTTTGCAACGCTGGACAACGCCATGAATGTGCTGACCCGCACGGCGTTTATCGGCATCATTGCCGTGGGCATGTGTTTTGTCATCATCTCGGGGGGCATCGACCTGTCGGTGGGCTCGATGGCCGCGCTGATTGCAGGTAGCACGATTCTCATGATGAATGCGGTCGCGGCAACGGTGGCGTCTGCTGTGCTGGTGGTCGCGCTCGGCATGGCTTTCGCGGTGCTGCTGGGGGCGATGTTCGGCCTGGCCCATGGCCTGCTGATCACCAAGGGGCGCATTGAACCCTTTATCGTCACGCTGGGCACACTGGGTATCTTCCGCGCCTACCTCACCTACTTCTCCAATGGCGGTGCCATCACGCTCGACTCGAACCTGTCGACGGTCTACAGCCCGGTCTATTACGGCAGTCTGGCCGGGATCCCGATTCCTGTGTGGGTTTTTATCGTGGTGGCCATGCTGGGCGCGCTGATTCTCAACCGGACGGCCTATGGGCGGTACGTCCAGGCCATCGGCTCCAACGAACAGGTGGCGCGTTACGCGGCTGTCGAAGTCGATCGCGTCAAGATCATCACCTACGTATTGCTGGGGGTGTGCGTTGGCATTGCCACCTTGCTGTATGTGCCCCGCCTCGGGTCAGCTTCGCCGACCACCGGACTGCTGTGGGAGCTCGAGGCCATTGCCGCCGTGATTGTGGGCGGCACCGCCCTCAAAGGCGGCGCGGGCGGCATCACCGGCACGGTCATAGGCGCCGTGCTGCTTTCCGTGATCAGCAACATTCTCAACCTGACCAGCATCATCAGCGTGTACCTCAATGCTGCCGTACAGGGCTTTGTCATCATCGCGGTTGCGTTCTTCCAGCGAGGCCGCCGCTAGGTTTTCCCCGGTAGCGCAGGCTACTACTTTTCCAACCAGCAAGGAGACAACCATGAAATCGATGATTCGGAAACTGGCAACCGGCGCCGCGGTGCTGGTCTGCCTGGGTACGGCCCCAGCGGCTTTTGCGCAAAACAAACCCCATATTGGCGTGGCCATACCCGCCGCCACACACGGCTGGGCCGGCGGCGTTGTCTATTGGGCCAATCGCACCAAGGCCGAGCTTGAAAAACAATACCCCGGCCTGAAGGTCACCGTGAAAACCGCGGGCTCCGCCGCCGAACAGGCCAACCAGGTGCAGGACCTGCACACGGCCAACAAGATCGACACCCTGGTGATCCTTCCGTTCGAGTCGGCACCGCTGACCCAGCCGGTGGCTCAGCTCAAAAGCAAGGGTGTCTACGTGACGGTTGTGGACCGTGGATTGACTGATGCGAGTGCGCAGGACGCGTATGTGGCCGGTGACAATCCCGGGTTCGGCAAAGTCTCTGCCGAGTACATGGCCAAGGCCCTGGGCGGCAAGGGCGATGTGGTGGTTCTGCGCGGCATTCCGACGGTCATCGACAACCAGCGTGTCGATGCATTCAATGCCGTGATGGCTACTCATCCGGGCATCAAGGTTCTTGATGCAAAACACGGCAACTGGAACCGTGACGATGCGTTCAAGGTCATGCAGGACTACCTGACGCGTTTCAAGAAAATTGACGCTGTCTGGGCTTCCGACGACGACATGGCGGTGGGTGTGCAAAAAGCCATCGACCAGGCCAAGCGCAGCGACATCAAGCTCGTGCTCGGCGGTGCGGGTTCCAAGGAGTACATCAAGAAAGTCATGGACGGCGACAAGCTGGTGACCGCTGACGTCACTTATTCGCCCAGCATGATTGCCGATGCGATGAAACTCACCGCCGCGGCGCGCGTCAAGGGCGAGAAGGTTGCTGCCACGACCATCATCCCTTCGGTCCTGATCACCAAGGAAAACGCCAAGCAGTACTACGAGCCTGCTTCTCCGTTCTAAGGTATCCAACCTTTGCTTTCGCTCCTGCCTCTTGAATGAAGAGGCGGAGCGAAGCGTTCAACTTTTTGGGAACTACTGCCATGGCAAGACCCGTCACATTGTTTACCGGCCAATGGGCCGATTTGCCGCTCAAGGAGCTGGCGCCGTTGGCCCGAAGCATGGGCTACGACGGCCTGGAGCTGGCCTGCTGGGGTGACCACTTCAATGTTCAGGAAGCGCTGAAGAGCGCCAGTTACGTCAAAGACAAGCGCAAGCTGCTCGAGCAGCACGGCTTGCAATGTTTTGCAATTGGTGCCCATCTGGTGGGGCAGGCTGTTTGCGACCTGATTGACGAACGTCATCAGGCGATTGTTTCCGAGGAAATATGGGGCGATGGCGAGCCGGAAGGCGTGCGCCAGCGTGCGGCGCGCGAAATGCAGGACACTGCACGCGCAGCTGCAAAATTCGGCGTCAAAACCGTGACAGGTTTTACCGGCTCGTCCGTCTGGCACGCCAACTATGCTTTTCCGCCAACCACGCAGGCTTTCTGGGACAAGGGTTTTGCCGACTTCGCGCGGCGCTGGACGCCTATTCTCGACGTGTTCGAATCCGTTGACGTGAACTTCGCGCTGGAGGTGCATCCCACCGAGATTGCGTTCGACATCGCATCCAGCCAACGGGCGGTGGAGGCGGTCAAAGGCCACCGGCGGTTTGGGTTCAACTTCGATCCCAGCCATTTGGGCTACCAGGGGGTGGACTACATCAAGTTCATTCGTACCTTTCCCGACCGGGTTTACAACGCCCACATGAAAGATGTCTGGTGGAACAAGGGTGACGGCACCGTCGGCGTGTTCGGCGGGCACACCAGCTTTGGCGACGCAAGGCGCTTCTGGGATTTCCGCAGCGTGGGGCGCGGCATGATCGATTTCGAATCGCTGATCGTCGCACTCAACGACATCGGCTACGCCGGCCCCCTGAGCGTGGAGTGGGAGGACAGCCGCATGGACCGGGTGCACGGTGCCACGGAAAGCGCGGCCTTTTGCAAGCGGCTGGACTTCAAGCCGGCGGCAGGTGCTTTTGATGCGGTCTTCGACAAATCGAAGCAGGGCGGCATGGCGGGGTCGGCGGCATGAGAACGCTGCGTTACGCCATGGTCGGGGGCGGTCGGGATGCCTTTATCGGCGCCGTGCACCGCAAAGCCATGGCCCTGGACGGGCAGATGGCACTGGTCGCCGGCGCCTTGTCGTCGGATCCCGACAAGGCACGGGCGTCAGGTCAAGACCTGGGTCTGCCGGCGGCAAGAAACCATGGCAGCTGGCAAGAGCTGCTGAGCGACGAGCTCAAACGTCCCGAGGACGAGCGCATCGACTTCGTTTCCATCGTCACGCCCAACCATGTGCATTTTCCGGTTGCGCGCGCTTTTGCCGAGGCCGGCATTCATGTGGTGTGCGACAAGCCGCTGGTCCACACCAGCGCGCAGGCGCAGGAGCTGACCAGCGTGGCCGCCAAAAGCGGCATTGTTTTCGGCGTGACCTACAACTACACCGGTTATCCCATGGTGCGCGAGGCGCGCCACATGGTGCGCCAGGGTGCGATCGGCGAGATACGCAAGGTCATTGTCGAATACAACCAGGGCTGGCTCGCTACCCGCCTTGAGGGCGGCAACAACAAGCAGGCCGACTGGCGGACCGATCCGGCGCGCAGCGGTGCGGCCGGGGCCATCGGCGATATCGGCTCGCACGCAGAGAACCTTGTTGCCACGGTTACCGGGCTGGAGCTTGAAAGCCTGTGCGCTGACCTGACGGCTTTCATTCCCGGCCGCAGGCTGGACGACGACGGCAATCTGCTGCTGCGGTTTACCAATGGCGCGCGTGGCGTACTGATCGCTTCGCAGATTGAGGTGGGCTGCGAAAACGACTTGCGCCTGCGTGTTTTCGGCAGCAGCGGCACGCTGGACTGGCGGCAGGAAGAGCCCAACCAGCTGCTGCATTCCCCGATGGACGGGCCGCGCCGCATCCTGACGCGCGGGTCACCCTGGCTGTGCCCTTCGACGCAGCGGGCCAGCCGCTTGCCAGCCGGCCACCCCGAAGCCTTCATTGAAGCCTTTGCGAATGTCTATCTGGGCGTGGCGGCCGACATCCGCGCGCGCGCTGATGGGTGTGCGGCTGATCCCCTGGACGCGGACTACCCGCGCCTCGAAGACGGCGCGCGCGGCGTTCGTTTTATAGAGAAGGTGGTGCAGTCGGCGCGCAGCGAACAGAAGTGGACGTTGATGGGCTGAAGCGGCGAAATCCGGGTCGCCGGCGGCGCGCGACGCGGCAGCTTCCTGCTTTTGCCCTGGGGGCTTGCAAGTCCCGCAGCCGTGAGTGGCGGTGGCGCCACGTTCTCATTTCATCATGCGGATGCTGGTGGCTGTATATATTCAAGCCAAATATGCCTCCAGCCCATATGGGGCGGGCGCAAGCAGCTATCAAATGTGGAGTGTTTCGGGTGCCGTCACTGTGCCCAGGGTGGCAAGGTAACAACTGGACACGCTAAATGACAGCCATGGAGTGGGCCTCCCCATTATTGTTGAGGTGAGTTCAAGTCAACAACGAGGTGCGAGATGGACAGTCTTCTGGACAGCCTGACATGGGAAGAAGAAGCGTCGCCAGAGCGCAAGGCCAGGCGCGCGCGCAAGGTCTGGGTGACGCGGGTTGTGCTTGCGGTGGCTGCCCTTTTTGTACTGGCCGTGGTCCTGGCGCCCTGAGATGACGTGACCAGCGCCTGGACTGACGACGCCCACTTGGCTATTGCAGCAAGGGCGTGTCGGGAAGCTCGTTGGGATTGTGGGGGGCGTCCTGCCTGCCGTCGATGGCAAAGTGGGCCATCAACAACGCCGAGGTTTCTTCCAGCGCTTGCGTCAATCCGTCTTCATACCGCTTTTCCCTGAACGCCTGCGCCATGCGCGCCACCATGGCCTGCCACTGTGCCGCGCTCACATGCCGGGACAGGCCGCGGTCGGCGACGATTTCAATCGCGTGGTCGGCCAGCAGCAGGTAAATCAGCACGCCGTTGTTCTGCTCGGTGTCCCAGACGCGCAGTTTGCCAAACAGGCTCACTGCCCGGTCATGCGGGCTGGCGCGCCGCCACAGGTAACTCAGCGGCAGCCCGGCTTCCACACAGATGCGGATTTCACCGCTGTGGCGTTTTTCGCTGGCGGCCACGCGCTGCGCCAGGCGCTTCAGCAAATCGGGCGGAATGGCACGGCGCGTGTCGTCTTCATCCAGCCAGAGGTGCTTGAAGAGGCGTGAGAGGAAATGGCCCATGGTCGGATCCTTACCAGTTGCCCGACGCGCCGCCGCCGCCGAAGTTGCCGCCGCCACCGCTGCTGAAGCCGCCACCGCCTCCTCCGCTGCTCCAGCCCCCGCCGCCCGTGTGGCCGCCCCAGCCTCCGAGCCCGCCGCGCCGGCCCGTGGGCATCACGCTGGAAACCAGTGCAAACAGCATGGCCACGACGGTGGCCGCACCGGCAATCAGCAGGCTGGAAGTGACGATCCAGGCCAGAAAACCGACCGCTCCGCCGGTGACCAGCGATCCGGCCTTGCGCCCGAACATGCCGGCGAGTACCCGGCCACCAATCGGCACTGCAAAGAAGAGGAAGACAGCGAGATCCGTCCACTGGAAGCCCGGCGTTGCAGGTTTGCCCGCGTCAACCTCGGGCAGCGGCAGGTTTTCGCCGGTGATGCGCGCCATGATCTGGTCGACCCCGGCATCCAGACCGCCGGCAAAATCGTTCTGTCTGAAACGCGGTGTGATGGCGCGGTCGATGATCTGCCGCGCCGCCAGGTCGGGAATGGCGCCTTCAACCGCCTTGGCAGTGGCAATGCGGACCTTGCGGTCGTTTTTGGCGACCACCAGCAGGACACCGTCACCGACATCCTTGCGTCCTATTTTCCAGGCGTCACCGAGGCGCTGGGTGTAGTCGGTGATGTCCTCGGGCAGGGTGCTTGCCAGCATCAGCACCACGATTTGCGTGCCGCGTGCTTTCTCGAAGGCCGCCAGCTTGGCCTCCAGGGCCTGGGTTTGCCCGGCATCCAGCGTGCCGGTGCTGTCCATGACGCGGGCCGTCAGCGGCGGGATGGCCTGCAGGTCCTGGGCCTGCGCCGTCCCTGCCAGGCAGCAGCCTGCCAGCAACAAGCCCACGCACCGGTTTAGCCAACCCGTCCCCACAGCTCCAATCCAGCGGCTTGCCACGGTGGCTACTTATTTTTTGTTGAAGTCCACCGTCGGGGGCGCAGAGATCTGCGCTTCGTTCTGCACGCTGAAATTCGGTTTGACCGTGTAGCCGAAAACCATGGCCGTCAGGTTGTTGGGAAAGCTGCGTGCGAGCACGTTATAGGCCTGCACGGCCTGGATGTAGCGGTTGCGCGCCACCGTGATGCGGTTTTCGGTGCCCTCCAGCTGCACGCGCAAGTCCTGGAAGCCCTGGTTGGCCTTGAGGTTGGGGTAGTTTTCCGTTACCACCAGCAGGCGCGACAGGGCCGAGCTGAGTTCACCCTGTGCCGCCTGGAATTTTGCAAAAGCCTCGGGGTTGTTCAGGGTCTCCGGGGTCACCTGCATGGAGGTGGCCTTGGCGCGGGCTTCCACCACCTTGGTCAGTGTTTCCTGCTCGAAATTGGCCTCGCCCTTCACCGTGGCGACGATATTGGGCACCAGGTCGGCGCGGCGCTGGTACTGGTTGAGCACTTCCGACCAGGCCGACTTGGTCTGCTCGTCCAGGCGCTGGAAGTCGTTATAGCCACAGCCGGACAGCAGCAGGGTGAAGAGGCCGGCAAGGCCCCAGCTTAAAAAGCGCGATTTCATGGCAAGCCTCCAGAATTGCATGTTGCAACACTACCATAGCTGAATGTCGCCGCATGTCGTCCTTTCTCTCCAGATCAGTCCGCTGCAGGCCCTGCATGCGTCCCTCAAGCCGCACCCTGTCCGGGGCAGTGCCCATGGTGGCCTTATCGTGGCCGGCGCCACGGGCGCGCTCGGCAGCGAAGTCCTGCGCCGGCTGGCGGGCAGTGGCGGCTTTGCCCACACCCAGGTGCTGGCGCGTGAACCCATGAACACCGGTCTGGCACAGGTAGCGATTGCGGCGGTGCGGGGAGAGGACATCGCGGCCTGGCCGGTCTGCCCGTTGCCGGCACAGACAGGTGTGGTGATGTTCGAGCCCCCCCGGCTGTACCACGACCGTGAGCGTGCACTGTGGACGCCGCAGCCGGAACAGCTGCTCGCGCTGGCGCAGTGGCTCAGGCGATGCGGCGTCCAGACCCTGGTGCTGGTGTTGCCGCACGCACCGGGGCGCCTGCCGCAGGCTTTGCGCCATGGCCTGGCCAACATCGACGAGCAACAGGTGGCCGCGCTGGGCTTTGAACGTGTGCTGCTGGTACGTTCGGCGCAGAAGCCGTCTGCGCGGGGGCGCTTGGGGTTTCCGGAAAATGTTGCCGCCTGGATGCTGTCTACTCTCAAATACATGATCCCGGCCGGCGAGCAGCCGGTGCGCCCCGCAAAGCTGGCGGAGTTTGTGGACCTGGCGCTCAGGGCTTTGCCGGCGGGTACCCATGTGGCGGCACCGGAATTGCTCTGGCAGGCCAGCCAGGCGCCAAACATGCACAGTGTGGTGCGGGCGTGGCTTAATACGGGGCAGCCACCCGATGCGGCTGAGCGTTCATCCCTTGAATGATTCCATGCGAAAACCCAAAGTTTCCCAGGCGAACAACGGCAGCGCCGATGACATTGAAGCGTTTTTTTACGAGGCACTGCAAGGCGGTGACATCGAAAAACTCATGGCCTGCTGGGCCGACGAAGACGACATTGTCTGTGTCCACCCCGGCGGGCCCCGGCTCGTGGGGATGGCCGCCATACGCGCTGCGTTCGACGCCATGTTTGCCAACGGCTCCATTCGTGCCCATGCCGAAAAAATCCGCAAGGTCGAAGCCATGGGTTCCAGTGTGCACAGCGTGCTGGAACGCATTGAAGTGATGACTGAAGAAGGCCCCGTTCACGCCTACGTGATTGCCACCAACGTCTACCACAAGACCGCCCAGGGCTGGCGCATGGTGGCGCACCACACCAGCCCCGGCACGCCGCGCGAGATGCAGGAAATCTCGGACAGCCCGCAGGTGCTGCACTGAGTGAGGCTACCGTGATGCAATACCACGCGCCGTGGTGGTTGCCCGGCGGCAACCTGCAGACGATTTACGCCGCTTTGCGTTCGGAGCGTTACCTGGGCGAGGCGCCGAGCTTTCGCCGCGAGCGCTGGATCACGCCTGACGATGATTTTGTGGATGTTGATTTCGCCCGCCACGCCAGTCCGGGAACGGAGGCAGGTCAGGTGCCCCTGCTTGTGGTGTTCCATGGCCTGGAGGGCTCGTCGGCCAGCCATTACGCCGAGGCCTTCGCCGATGTGGCACGCGCCCGGGGCTGGGCTTGCGCGGTGCCGCATTTCCGCGGTTGCTCGGGCGAGCTCAACCGCGCGCCGCGCGCCTACCATTCAGGTGACTTCGAAGAGATCGACTGGATACTGCACCGCTTTCGCAAGCTGCATCACGGCCCGTTGTTTGCCGTCGGCATTTCGCTGGGTGGCAACGCACTGATGCGCTGGGCCGGCGAGATGGGCCAGTCGGCCGGCAGCGTCGTCACAGCGGTCGCCTCGGTCTGCTCGCCGCTGGACCTGGCGGCCAGCGGCCACGCCATCGGCCAAGGCTTCAACCGATTGGTGTACACCCGCATGTTCCTGCGGTCCATGGTGCCCAAGGCACTGAAGAAGCTCGAGCAGCACCCCGGCCTGTTCAGCGCGGAGGCGCTGCTTGCGGCCCGCGACCTGTACGCCTTCGACAACGTCTTCACGGCACCCCTGCATGGGTTCAAAAACACCGAAGACTACTGGGTGCGTGCTTCGGCCAAGCCCCACATGCGCCGCATTGAGGTTGCGGCACTGGCACTCAACGCACTCAACGACCCTTTCATACCCGCCGCGAGCCTGCCCCAGGCCTCCGACGTGAGTGGGGCCGTCACGCTCTGGCAGCCGCACGAAGGCGGGCATGTCGGGTTTCCTTCCGCGCCCTTTCCCGGGCATGTGCGCGCCATGCC
>NZ_JBAQYR010000003.1:0-15615 GCF_049790275.1 Polaromonas sp. | reverse complement strand
GCGCTGGCCATGGGCGCGCGGCTGGGGCTGGGCGCCGACGAGGTGATGGCCGAGGTGTTGCCTGGCGACAAGGCGGCCAAGGTGGCGGCGCTGAAGGCGGGTGGGCATACCGTGGTCATGGTTGGAGACGGCGTCAACGACGCCCCGGCGCTGGCGGCGGCCGATGTCGGTATGGCCATGGGCACGGGCACCGATGTGGCCATGCACGCAGCCGGCATCACGCTGATGCGCGGCGACGTGGCGCTGGTGGCCGGTGCCCTCGACATCTCGCACCGCACGGTCATGAAGATCCGCCAGAACCTGTTCTGGGCCTTTGCCTACAACGTGGCCGGTATCCCGCTGGCGGCGCTGGGTTTCCTGAGTCCGGTGGTGGCGGGTGCGGCGATGGCGCTGTCCAGCGTCAGTGTGATTTCCAACGCGTTGCTGCTCAAGCGCTGGCGGCTGCAGGGCCAGCGCAGGCCTTGACCTGGATCAACACGCAACCCCGGCGCCTGTGTGAAGCTGCAACCATGCCGCATTCGACCCTTCAAATCATCCGTGACGAACATGCTGCCGTGGCGGCCGTGCTGCGCTCGCTGTCAATGATGCTGGAGCGCGGTCCGGGCGACGAGCCCGAGCGCTTTTTTGACGTGCTGCGGGCCATGCTGTTTTACATCGACGAGTTCCCCGAGAAGCTGCACCACCCCAAGGAGTCGGACCTGCTGTTTCCGCGGATAGCACGTGCCGCGCCCGAGCTGATGCCCGTGATCCGGCGGCTGGAGTCCGACCACATGATGGGCGAGGGCAAGGTGCGCGAACTGCAGCACCTGCTGCTGGCCTGGGAGCTGATTGGCGAGTCGCGGCACGCCGCCTTTGCCGAGGCGGCGCAGGCCTATGCGAGTTTTTACCTGGACCACATGCGCACCGAAGAAACGCAGCTGCTGCCGGCCGCGCAAAAGGCACTGTCAGCGGACGACTGGACCCAGCTTGATGCTGCCTTCCAGCATGAACGCGACCCCCTCGCGGGCGGTGTGCGCGACCCGTGTTACGACCGGCTGTTCACGCGCATCGTGCTGACCGCACCCTCACCCATCGGTGTGGGACAGGCCTGAGCTCGGTTCCGGGTGTACACCCCGGCTGCGCACTGAATTTCAGGCGAAAAGCGCGTTGAGCCCTTGTCCAGTCTGCGCAATCAGCTATACATTCGATAGCGATAACGTTGGATAATCGGTGTAGCCTTTGGCTCCGCCGCCGTAAAAAGTGGCCTTGTCGGGCGTGTTCAGCGGCGCGCTCTCGCGCAGGCGGCGCACCAGGTCGGGGTTGGCGATGTAGGGCTTGCCGAAGGCGACCAGGTCGGCACCTTCCTGGACGGCGCGCCCGGCCAGGGTCTGGTCGTAACCGTTGTTGACCATCCATGCACCCTTGCCGCCCGCCGCGCGGTAGGCTGCCTTCAATGCCGTGTAGTCGAACGGGCGGTCCGGCAGTTCGCGCGGACCGCCGGTGGCGCCTTCGATGATGTGAAGGTAGGCCAGGTTCAGGCTGGCCAGTTGCCGGACCACGTAATCAAACAACGGCTGCGGATCGGCATCGAACGCGTCATTGGCCGGTGTCACGGGCGACAGGCGAATGCCGGTGCGGCCACCCCCGATGGCGCCGGTGACGGCACGCACCACCTCGAGCATCAGGCGGGCGCGGTTTTCAATGCTGCCGCCGTAGTCATCGGTGCGCTGGTTGGAGCCGCTCTTGAGGAACTGGTCAAGCAGGTAACCGTTGGCGCCGTGGATCTCCACGCCGTCGAAGCCCGCCGTTTCCACCGCGTTGCGCGCCGCGGCCTGGTAGGTATGCACGATGCCCGGCAGTTCGCCGGCGTCCAGCGCGCGCGGCTCGGAGGTCTCCACAAAGGTTGGCACGCCGTCCTTGATCAGCACGGTTTTGGTCTTGGCAGTGATGGCCGAAGGCGCCACCGGCTTGCCGCCATGGGGCTGCAACTCGTTGTGCGAGACGCGGCCCACGTGCCAGAGCTGCACCACGATCTTGCCGCCGGCCTTGTGCGCGGCGGCGGTGACTTTTTTCCAGCCATCGAGCTGCTCTGTGCCGTAGAGGCCCGGAACGTCGGCGTAGCCCTGGCCCTGGTGGCTGATGGCAGTGGCTTCGGTGACCAGCAGGCCGGCGCTGGCACGCTGGCTGTAGTACTCGGCCATGAGCGCCGTGGGAATGGCGTCGGGCGCGCGGTTGCGTGTGAGCGGCGCCATGACGATGCGGTTGGCAAGGTGCAGGTCGCCGACCTGGACGGGGTCGAACAAAGTAGGCATGAAAGGGCTCCGGTGAAAAAAGGACAACAGCCCGCAGTGTGGGCGGATATCGATTGGCTTGTGCAACACGGGCTGCTGGATTCGTGCTAGCAGCGATGGGGTATTTTGAACAAGTTACCGCAGCTTTGTGGTGTGTATCTTGATCTGGCCCAAGGAAGCGAACATTGGGCAGGGTGGCGCAGCAGGCTGCCCGGCAAAGCCCCTGCCATCGCCATCTGTACCGCAGGGCGCTCCGCCATGCAGGGACTCGCCACAATACGGGAATGGCAAAAATTTTCAAATGGGTGTTGGTTGCGGCGCTGGCCGCTGTGCTTTTGCTGGCCGGTGTGGCGCTGGTGCTGCAGGGCTGGGTCAGCAGCGACGGGTTCAGGCAGCGCATGGAGCGTGAGGCCACGGCCGTGCTGGGCCTGCCGGTGCAGCTGGGAGGTATCGAGGTGGCGCTGTGGCCGCTGCCTGCGGTGGCGCTGAACGGCGTGCGTGTGCAGACCAAGCCGCCCCTGACGCTGGCCCGCCTGGAACTGCGGCCGGGCTGGCTGGCGCTGCTGCGGGGCCGGCTGGAAATTGCCACACTGGTGTTGCGCGATGCGGTGCTGCCGCAGCAGGCCATCGATGCGCTGCTGCTGTCGCTACAAAAAAGGAAGCAGTCCACGTTCACTGGTCCTGGGCCGGAGGCTAAAAGGGCTCCAGATGCCGAGCCTGGCGATGCCGAAGTTGCCGTGACCGACTGGTTGCCGCGCCGCGCGCTGCTGCAGGGCGTGAGCTGGACCAATCTCAAGGGGGCCAGCACGACGATGGACGCCGAGCTGCGCCTGGGCGGCGACGGCCTGCTCGACGACGCGTCCCTCCACGTGGTCAAAGGCAACCTGCAGGGGCTGCGCGGCCGGCTGCAGCGCGAACAGGCCGGGCAATGGGCGCTGCGCATCGAGGTGGGCGGCGGCACGGTGGCGGGACGGATTGGCATGCAGGAGGGCGCGCCGGGTGCTCTGGCGCTGGTGCTGCAAGGCCAGCTGGAGACGCGGGGCGTCGAGGTTTCGGCGCTGACGGCGCCGAACCGGCCGCTCAGCGGCAAACTGGAGGCATCGACCACCCTCAAGGCCAGTGCAGCGACAACGGCCGGCCTGGTGGAGGCGCTGCGGACCGAAACAAGTTTCACGGTGAAGGACGCGGTGCTCAACGGCATGGACCTGGTGAAGGCGGTGCAGACCGTGGGCCTGAACCGCGGCGGGCAGACGCGGCTGGACACCCTGGCCGGGCAGGTCCAGTCGCAGGGCCGGGCAGCGCAGCTGAACAACCTGGTGGCGAGTTCGGGCGCGCTGAGCGCGACCGGCCAGGTGGCGGTGTCGGCCACGCAAGTGCTGAACGGGCGCATCAGCGTGAGCCTGGGCAGCACCGTGGGTGTGCCGCTGGTGGTGGGCGGCACACTGGCTGCGCCGGAAGTCACGCTGACCCGCGGCGCGTTGCTGGGCGCGGCCATCGGCACGGCCATGATGCCCGGGGTGGGTACCGGTGCCGGCATGGAACTGGGCGACCGCGCCGGTGAGCGCCTGAAGAAGCTTTTTGGCCGCTGAGGTGTTACCCGTGCTTAGCCGAAAAGGCTGGAAACCTCTGGTATTCGTGCGCTGTCAGCTATTGAAAATATAGCAATCAAGGGGTCTGGGTGTTGTCCTACAGCGGCATGGGTGGGCTGCTGATTCGTCCGGTAACACCTGCGACCTACGATTCCCGGATGCATGGATGGCGCGCGTCGAAGCGCTCGCTGCATTCGTGCGCCGCATTTTCCGGGAGAAACAAGATGTTGAAGTACGCCATTATTTTCGCGATCATTTCGCTGATTGCCGGTGCCCTGGGCTTCGGCGGCATCGCTGCGGGGACGGCGGGCATTGCCAAAATCCTGTTCGGCCTGTTCCTGATCCTGGCCGTTATTTTTGTAGTGTTGGCAGCCCTCGGGGTGGGTGCTGCCCGGAAAGTACTCAAGTAGATGCAGGCTGGCATTGTCTGGACAGATCATGGCATGGCTGAGCTGAAACCGTCCCGGCCGGATGGCCGTGCGGCAGAAGTGGAAGTGAAACGCAACGTGGGTCAGTGGGCCAGCATTGCGCAGCTGCTGTTGCTGGCGCGCCTGCGCGCGCGCAACCGCCGCGACCTCGCCGTGGACTCACTCGAGCGGGCGGCCCAGATGATGCTGGTCACCTGCAAAAACTGGTTTTCCCCGGCCCGCAAGAAGGAGGCTTTTCCTGAAGAGGAGCAGGCGAAGCCCCAAACACCGCTTCCCCACGCTTCATCCACTTCCATCAAGGGCCCTGATGCACATCGCGACGATTGATTGCCTGCTCGACTACGAGGTGGCGAGCCCCACCCATTTCTGCTTCAACATTGAGGCGGCCTTTCACGAGGCCCACCAGGTGGTGGAAGAGCGGCTGACCGTGACGCCCAGCGTCAAGGTGCGCCACTTCTGCGATGAACGCACCGGCACCCGCTTTTTCCGGCTGGACGCGCCGCGCGGCCAGCTGTCGGTGAACTACCATGCGCAGGTCGAGCTCCAACATGCGGGTATACCGCCGCACCTGGAGGAGGCGGCGGTCACGGCGCTGCCCGACGAGGTGCTGCATTACCTGATGCCGAGCCGCTATTGCGAGTCCGACGTGATGAGCCGTGCGGCGCAGCAGCTGTTCGGCCACATCTCGCCCGGCCTGTCGCGGGTGCAGGCCATTGAAAGCTGGATTCACGATTCCATCCAGTACCTGCCGGGCTTCAGCAATTCAACCACCACGGCGCAGGAGGTGTTTGTGCAGCGCGCCGGTGTTTGCCGCGATTTTGCGCACCTGGGCATCACGCTGTGCCGGGCGCTGAACATTCCCGCGCGCCTGGTGGTGGGCTATGTTTATTTTGACGAACCGCCGCAGGACTTTCACGCGGTGTTCGAAGCCTGGCTCGACGGCCGCTGGGTGCTGTTCGACGCGACCCACATGGCGCCGAACGACCGGCTGGTGCGTGTGGGCACCGGGCGCGATGCCAAGGATGTGGCCTTTGCCACGATATTCGGCAATGTGCAGATGCTGCGCAAGGAACTCATGGTGGACCAGGGCGACAAGCCTGCCGCCGACCAGGCTGTCGGCGAACAGCCGGTAGCGCCTTCCCTGGTGCCCGCCTAGGCGGGCTTGGCGGCTGCCGGCCCGGTGCCGCGCCTGAGTACGCCCAGGCCAAAGAGCGTGGCCGTGATGTACATGCTGGCGGAATAAATGGCCGCCGGCAGCGCGAGCTGGAAATTGTCCAGCACCGCCAGCGCAATAAAAATCGCCAGCGTGGAGTTGTGGATGCCGATTTCGTAGCTGATGGCGGTGGACATGGGCTTGTCCAGGCCGGCAGCGCGCGAGAGGTAGTACCCGGCCAGCAAGCTCACCAGGTTGAACGCAACCACGGCCGGGCCGATCGATGCAAAGCTCGTGCTCAGTGCCTGCCATTCTTTTGCGAGCGCACCGATGGCCACCACGGCCAGCACCAGGGCGCTGAAGACCTTCATCGGCTTTTCCGAGCGCGCGGCAAAGCCGGGCTTCCAGGTGCGCACACACATGCCGACGAACACGGGAATCAGCACGATGGCAATCACCTCCACCACCTTGCCGAACTGCAGCGGCACCATCTGGCCGGTGCCGGCGAAGTGGCTGATGGCCCAATTGGCAATGAGCGGCAGGGTGACGATGGACAGCACGGTGTTGATGGCCGTCAGCGAGATGTTCATGGCCACATTGCCGCCGAACAGGTGGCTGAACAGGTTGGCCGAAATGCCGCCGGGTGAAGCCGCCAGCAGCATCAGGCCCACGGCAAACAGCGGCGGCACCTTGAGGAGCACGATCAGCCCGTAACAGGCCAGCGGCAGCACCACGATTTGCAGCAGCAGCGCAATCACCACGGCCTTGGGGTGTTTGAAAAGGCGTGTGAAGTCCTGCGTGCCCAGCGACAGGCCCAGGCCGAACATGACCAGCGCCAGCGCGGCCACCAGCAGCTGGGTCACGACGGGTGAGCCGGTCATGCGGATGCCTCCGTGTGGCTCATGACTTGTAGCTTTCGTCGAGCCGGTCCAGCTTCCTGATCAATGCCGGCCAGGCAAAGGCGCCACCGAGGCCGCTGGTCTGCACCCGCATGGCCTCGGCCACGCCCTTGACGATTTGCGGATGGACTTCAATGAGTTCGCCGCCGGCCTGGGCATCGAGCTGGATGCGGCAGGTGTTCTCGAAGGTGTACATGGAAAGAAAAGCGTCGGCAATCGTCTTGCCGACCACCAGCAGGCCGTGGTTGCGCAGCATCAGGAAGTTGGCCTTGCCCAGGTCGGCCTGCAGGCGCGGCTTTTCGTCGTCGCGGAAGGCCACGCCTTCGTACGCGTGGTAAGCCAGTGATCCCAGCACAAAGGTGGACTGCTGGCTGATGGGCAACACGCCGCATTTCTGCGCGCTGACGGCGACGCCCGCGCGGGTATGGGTGTGCAGCACGCAGCCGGCGTCGCTTCTGGCTTCATGCACGGCGCTGTGGATCACAAAGCCGGCGGGGTTTACCGGGAAGGCCGAGTCGATGACCTTGTTGCACTGGTCGTCCACCTTGACCAGGCTGGAAGCCGTGATCTCGTCGAACATCAGGCCATAGGGGTTGATCAGGAAGTGGTGCGCGCCGGCGCCGCTGACGGACTCGGGCAGCTTGGCGCTGATGTGGGTGAACACCAGGTCGCTCCAGCCGTAAAGGGCTGCCAGCCGGTAACAGGCGGCGAGGTCGCAGCGCAATTGCCATTCTTCGGCGCTGACGACTTCTTTCAGTGAGGGGATGTGCATGGTTTGTCTCCTGGACAGGTGTTAAAAAAAAACGGGCTTGATGCACGATACGTAAGAGCTTGACGGACAACTGTCAAAAATTTGACAATTGGCGCTGTGAATGTACTTCCCGGGACACGGCCCCCTTCCCCGTCTTCTTCCAGCGCGAGCGCGGCCGACGCCTTGTTGCTACGCATGTCGGCCAACCCCTGGTTTGGCGCGCTGCGGCTGGCTGACCGGCAAGTGCTGCTGGGTGCGGCGGAGCTGTTGCGCCTGCGGCCCGGGGAAATGCTGTTTCGCCAGGGGGACGCACCCGGCGGGTTTTACGGCCTGCTCAGCGGCACGCTGAAGATCTCTTCGTTGCGCGAGGATGGACGGGAAGCGATTTTCGTGGTGCTGGAAGCCGGCAACTGGATGGGCGAGATCTCGCTGATGGACCACCAGCCGCGCACCCACGATGCCACCGCCCTGGGCCCCGTCGAGGTGCTGGTGGTGCCGCAGCCGGTGTTCACCGCGCTGATGGACGAAGCGCCTTTTGCGCGCGCGGTGGCCGCCATGCTGGCCGCGCGCGTGCGTTCACTGTACGGCCTGGTGGAAGATGCAGCGCTGCGGTCCACCCGGGCGCGCGTGGCGCGGCGCCTGCTATTGCTGGCGCGGGGCGATGTCACCATGGCGGCCGATGACCGGCCGGTGGTGCCGGTGTCGCAGGAAGCCCTGGCCATGATGCTGGGCATCACGCGGCAGACCTTGTCGAAGGAGTTGAAAGCCCTGGCGGCGCTGGGTGCAGTGGAGCTGCGCTACCGGCGCATCGTGATTGCGTCGGGCGCGCGGTTGAAGGCCTTGAGCGATCCTTCGCGCTGACAGAGTGTCATCAAGGACGCTATCAAAAAGGAAGCTGTTGGCGCCCGTGTCTATTGGGTCGGAGCCCGATTTTTTTCAATGTCAATGCTGCAGGGGCTGTACCACGGTGCGCAGAAGCGGCGACTGCCTGAACGCGCTGGGGCTCAGACCGGTGTGTTCGCGGAACACGCGGCTGAAATGCGAGAGGTTGTTGAAGCCCCAGGACAGCGCAATGTCGGTGATGGGGCTGGCCTGCGGGCCGGTTTGCTGCAGTTCGCGGATGCAGGCTTGCAGCCGCAGATGCAGGATGTAGCTGGCCAGGGTCTCTTCTTCACCGGTAAAGGCGTTGTGCAGGTGGCGCTTGCTGCAGTTCAGCGCATGGGCAATCTGCTCGATGTTGAGCCCCGGGTCGCGCAGCCGTCCTGCCACATAGGCGCGAATGCGGTCCTTCAGGGCTTCGCGCTGGGTCACGGCGGTTTCCTGCCCGCTCAGCTCGATCAGCGAGAGGCGCACCAACTGGGCGATCAACTCGCCAGCGCCACGGGCGGCGGCGGCACTCATGTTGGGCAGCTCCTGGTAGGTGCTGCGCATGGTGGTCAGGGCCACGCGCGAAATGCCGCTGGCCCCGCCCACATGGCGCGCCATCAGGTTTTCCAATGCCAGGCCGCGTTCGATGAGCTGGGCTTTCGGCACCATGACGATCAGGTGTTCCACGCGTTCGGGGTTGTCCACGGCGTAAGAGCCTGTGGTGTCGTAAATGGTCCAGGCGCCGGGACTGACCCAGGCGCGCCGCCCCATCTGCTCGACGCCGGCGCGGCCCTGCATGGGCGCCACGATCTTGAAGTAACCGGTGTCGCTGGCGCGTGCCATGTCGGCGGTTCGCACCACGCGGTGGCGGTTTGCCTCGAGTTTGGTCAGGATGACATCACCGGCCTGGCCGGCGGCCATGTGGCCGTCAAAGTCGGTGTCGCCGTACAGATCTGACTGCAGGCCGCCGAAGTGCTTCCAGATCCATTCACGCCATACCGGTGCGCGTTCGCGCGGGGCGAAATTATCGGTGGATACCACTGTGGCCGCAGTCATATTTGTCTCCAGTTCTTCGGGGCTTGGAGCGCAGGTGCGCTGCGCCGGGCCGCCCCAAGCAAGCACAGCCCCCTCGGGGGGAGCGAAGTACGCGAAGCGACAAGCGTGGGGGCCCTCCCCCGTGGAAAAGATTATGGGCGTTGTGCCCTGTCCTGTCGGGCTTTCAGGTCAAGGGTTAACCCCGATCGGCGTGCGCTCTGCGTCAACTGCTTTGTGCGCGCTGAGCAAAGCGTACGGCCTGGTGGCTGCCTATCATGCGGATTCCAACAGCCCTTCAGGGCGACCACACAGGAGACAACATGGTCCAGCCATCCAAGCGTCAATTGCTCAAGGGCGCCGCAGCCGCCGTCGGCGCAGCTGCTTTTGCGCCCTCCCTTTTTGCCCAGGCGAGCCCTGTGCGCATCGGTTACGCCATCGCCCGCACCGGCCCGTGGACCGGCGGCGCGCAGGTCAGCCAGGAGCCCAACTACCTGCTGTGGGCCGAGCAGCAGAACGCGGCTGGCGGCCTGGACGTCAAGGGCACGAAACGCCCGATCGAGCTGATCAGCTCCGACGACCGCAGCGACATCGAGACCTGCGTGCGTTCGTATGAAAAACTGATGGGCAGCGACAAGGTCGACTTGATCCTGCCGCCTTGGGGCTCGAACGCCAATTTTGCGATTGCGCCACTGGCCAACCGCATGGGTTACCCGGTGCTGGCGCCGACGGCGCTGTCGCGCAAGCTGGTCGAGCTGAAGCTGCCGAACTTCTTTTTGCTGCTGCAGCAGCCCGACCGCATGGTCGGCGCGCTGGTCGACATGCTGGTGGCCAATGGCGTGAAGACGGTGGCCGTCATTTATGTGGACGACCTGTTCGGCCTGGAGAATTTCTCGGCGCTCAAGGTGGCGCTGCGCAGCACCAGCATCCAGGTGGTGGAAGAAAAAAGCTACCCCGGCGACATCAAGGACCTGTCGCCGGTGCTGCGCTCCATCAAGGACAAGAACCCGGAAGCCTTCATCGGCCTGAGCTACCCGCCCGACACCATCCTGGCGAGCAAGCAATCCAAGGAAATCGGTTTCAACCCGAGGTTTTATTACGCCTCGGTGGGCACCGCCTTCCAGCTGTACCGCAACGTGATGACACCGGCCGGCGCCGAAGGCGTGCTCGGCATGGGCTCGTGGAACAGCAAGACCAGTCCGGCCGCCAAGGCCTACTTCGATGCGCACACGAAGAAGTTCGGCGGTAAGGAGCCGGACCGCTGGGCGAGCGGCCACTGCTGGGCCGGCCTGGAGATCCTGCAGGCGGCCGTGGCCAAGTCCGGTCTGGACCGCAAGGCGATCCGCGACTACATTGCCGGCAATACGCACAAGACCATCATCGGCGACATCAAGTTCACCGGCAGTGAAAACACGTCCACACCAGGCACCGTCAGCCAGTGGCAAAACGGCGAGTTCGAGGTGGTGTGGCCGCAGAAGGTGGCCACCGCCAAGCTCAGCCTCGTCAAGCCCGCCTGGAAATAACCCCTCTCTCCCCGAAGCGCCTTCGGCACCTCCCCCGCTAGGGGGCGACATCTGCGGCCCGGCAAAGCCGGTTCCGTGGTGTCCCTGAAACAGAGACCCATGTCACTTTTTTCCTGGCTTGAACTGATTGCCTCCGGGCTCATCACCGGTGGCATCTACGCGCTGGTGGCACTCGGGCTGAACCTGCAGTACGGGCTGATGCGCATCCTGAACATCGCGCACGGCGAGTTCCTGATGCTGGGCGCCTACCTGACCTGGATGGCGCACACCACGCTGGGCATCTCGCCGCTGCTGATGGTGCCGGTGTCCTTTCTGGCGCTGATGGCGCTGGGCCTGGTGATCCACAAGCTGTGTTTCCGACGCTTGACCGTCACGTCGCCGAACCTCGACATCTTCGAGGCGCGCGGGCTGATGGTGGCGTTCGGCCTGATGTTCCTGGTGCAGAACTTCGCCTCCTTCATGTGGGGCGGCGATTTGCGCGGCTACGACTACCTGGCCGAGCCGGTGAAGATCGGCGAGGCGCAGTTTGCCGGCAACAAGCTGCTGGTGTTCGGCCTGGCGCTGCTGTTCAGTGGCGCGCTGATAACGCTGCTGCGCTTCACCCTGCTGGGCAAGGGCGTGCGTGCGCTGATGCAGTCGCCGACCGGTGCGCAGCTGGTGGGTATAGACACGCAGCGCCTGCACCCGCTGATGTTCGGCATCGGCCTGGGACTGTCGGGCGTGGCCGGCTGCCTGCTGTCCATGGCCTACACCATCACGCCTTCGATGGGCGAGCCCTACACGGTGACCGCGCTCATCGTGATCACGCTGGGCGGTTTCGGCAGCATGAGCGGCGCACTGGCCGGCGGCCTGCTGCTGGGTGTGGTGGAAGCGCTGGGCATGCATTTCACGAATCCTTCGCTGAAGGCGCTGCTGTCGTACAGCGTGTTTATTGCGGTGTTGTTGTTGCGTCCGCGCGGCCTGTTTGCCAAATAAAGAAAACGAATGAAAGACAAACAGATTCTTGTGCGCGACCTGCTGCTGCTGCTGGCCTTTGCCGGCTGGGCGCTGGCGCTGCCGCATTACGGCAGCGAGTTCGTCGTCTCGATGGCGCTGACCTGCCTGATGTATGTGGCGCTGTCCTCGAGCTGGGGCCTGTTCTGCGGCAGCACGCGTTACCTGTCGCTGGCGACCTCCGCCTTTTTCGGCATCGGCGCCTACACCAGCGCGATTGCGCTGGAAAAAATGGCCTGGCTCGAGTCAATTGCACTGGGCGCCGGCATTGCCGCCGTGGTCGCCGTGGTCATGGGGGCGGCTGTGCTGCATCTGCGCGGCACCTATTTTGCCGTGCTGACCTTCGGCATGACCGAACTGATCCGCCATGCCGTGACCTATTTTGAAAAGAAGGTTACCGGTACCGTGGGCCGGGTGCTGACGGTGGTGCCAGACCGCGACACGATTTACCTCACGGTGCTCGCACTCGCCGTGGCGGCGGTGCTGGTGTCCATCATCGTGCGGCGCAGCCGCTTCGGGCTGGCGCTCATGGGCATAGGTGCGGACGAGCAGCGTGCGCAGACCCTGGGCGTGAACACGCGGCTGATCAAGGTGGCCGGCTTTGCGATGACGGCCGCGTTTGCTGGCGCCGTGGGCGCGGCCATGGCGGTGCGTTGGACCTATATCGACCCGCACACGGTATTTAATCCCTTCATCGGTTTCCAGACGGTGCTGATCGCGCTGATCGGCGGCGCGGTCACGCTGTGGGGCCCGCTGATCGCCGCCATTGTGTTCAGCGTGCTGGCCGAGACCCTGCGCCTGCAGGCGCCGCAGGTCTACATGATGTCGCTGGGCCTGTTGCTGATCCTGAGTGTGCTCTACCTGCCGGGTGGGCTGGCCTCACTGCGCCGGTCGACCGTCAGCGGCTGGTGGCGGGACAGCCGCGGCTGGGTGCGCGGCCTGAACAGCAGGGAGCGCAAGAATGGCTGAGTTGCTGCTGCAGGCGCGTGACATCAGCGTGCGTTTTGGCGGGCTGACCGCGGTCGATGCCGTCAGCGCCGACTTCCATGCCGGTGAACTGGTCGGCATCATCGGCCCCAACGGTGCCGGCAAGACCACTTTTTTCAATGCGATTTCGGGCGTGATCGCGCCGACCTCCGGGCAGTTAATGGTCGTCGGCCGCAACCTCAGCGGCCAGGGCCCGCACCGTTATGCCGCCGCCGGCATTGCGCGCACCTTCCAGACGCCGCGCGTGTTTCCCGACATGCCGGTCGAAGCCAACATCGGTTTCGGGCTGAAGTTTGCCGGACGGACGCGCCAGGGCTCCTGGCTCCTGCGCGACGAAACCAGCATTCTCGAACTGATCGGCTTGCGTGAACAAGCCGCATTGCCCGCAGGCGCCATCACGCCTTCACAGCAGCGCTTGCTCGAAGTCGGCATGGCGCTGGCCACGCGGCCGCGCCTGCTGCTGCTCGACGAGGTGGCGGCCGGCCTGACCGAGGCCGAGATCGAAAACATGGCGCAGCTGATACGCCGCATGCGCGACGAGCTGGACCTGAGCGTGGTGTGGATCGAACACGCGGTGACCACGTTGCTGCGCCATGTGGAGCGCGTGATCGTGCTGCACCAGGGCCGCAAGATTGCCGACGGCACGCCGGCCGAGGTGGTGCGCAATGAAGAGGTGATCGAAGCCTACCTCGGTGATGAGATGGAGCAAGCCGCATGATGTGGTATGCCCCCACGCCCTTTGTGCTGGATACGTCCAGCCATGCACACCTGAAAGTCCAGGGCCTGAGCGCCGGTTACGGCGCCTTCTTGGTGCTGCGCGATCTGACGCTCGAAGTCAAACCCGGCCTGACCGTCATCCTCGGGCCCAACGGCGCCGGCAAGACGACCCTGCTCAAGGCGCTGTCCGGCCTGATTCCGCGCGGCGGCGAGGTGCTGCTCAATGGCGAAGCGCTGCCCGAAAAAACCAGTGACATCGTCAAGGGCGGTATGGCTTTGGTACCGGAAGGCCGGCAGTTGTTTCCCCAGATGACGGTGACTGAAAACCTCGAGCTCGGCGGCTGGCTGATGGTCAAGGCCGAACGCGCACGGCGCCTGGAGCAGGCCTTCAACGATTTTCCCAAGCTGCGCGAACGCGCCCAGCAGCTGGCTGGCACCATGAGCGG
Source organism: Polaromonas sp. (assembly GCF_049790275.1). Taxonomy (GTDB): domain Bacteria; phylum Pseudomonadota; class Gammaproteobacteria; order Burkholderiales; family Burkholderiaceae_C; genus Polaromonas. Next base: position 1,960 of record NZ_JBAQYR010000003.1, on the reverse strand, counting down.
CGGCGAGCAGCAGATGGTGGCGGTGGCGCGCGCCATGATGAGTGCACCGCGCCTGCTGATGCTGGACGAACCCTCGCTGGGCCTGGCGCCGCGCATGGTCGACGAGCTGCTGGCGATCACGCGCCGCATTGCCGACAGCGGCACCACGGTGCTGATGGTCGAGCAGAACGTGAAGAAGGCGCTGGCCGTGGCCGACCGCGGTTATGTGCTGGAGCGCGGCACGCTGGTGGCCAGCGGGCCGGCCGCGCTGCTGGCGCGTTCGACCGTGATCCGCGAAGCCTATCTCGGTGCCGGTGCCGCCGGGGCCACCACAGCCACAAGTGCTGCGAAAACCACCGTTCAGGCTGAGCCTGAACGGGTCCTGTAATTCTCAAGGAGTATTTCCATGTCTGACATGTCCATGCTGATCAACGGCCTCAAGGTCACCGCTGAAAAAGGCGCCACCTTTGAGCGCCGCAACCCGCTCGACGGCAGCGTCGCTACCCGCGCACCGGCGGCCTCGCCGGCCGATGCGGTGATGGCGGTGGAAGCCGCTGCCGAAGCCTTCAAGACCTGGAGCGAAACCGGACCGAGCGCACGCCGCGCGCTGCTGCTCAAGGCCGCCGATGCGCTGGAGGCGAAGACGCCGCAGTTCATCGAAGCCGTGGCCGCCGAGACCGGCGCGTCCGGCATGTGGGCCGGCTTCAATGTGATGCTGGCCGCCGGCATGATCCGCGAGGCGGCCTCGCTGACCACGCAGATCAGCGGTGAAGTGATTCCGTCCGACGTGCCCGGCAGCCTGGCCATGGGTGTGCGCCAGCCGGCGGGTGTGGTGCTCGGCATCGCGCCGTGGAACGCGCCCATCATTCTCGGGGTGCGCGCGATTGCGACGCCGCTGGCCTGCGGCAATACGGTGATCTTCAAGGGCTCGGAGAACTGCCCGCGCACCCACCAGCTGATCGTGGAGGCTTTCGCTGACGCCGGCTTTCCGCCCGGTGTCGTCAACTACATCACCAACGCCCCGGCCGATGCAGGCATGGTGGTCGAGGCCATGGTGGCCCACCCCGCGGTGCGACGCGTCAACTTCACCGGCTCCACCAAGGTCGGCAAGATCATCGCGATGACCTGCGCGAAGTACCTCAAGCCGGTGGTGCTGGAGCTTGGCGGCAAGGCGCCGCTGGTGATCCTCGACGACGCCAACATCGACGACGCGGTCAACGCCGCCGCCTTCGGCAGCTTTGCCAACAGCGGGCAGATCTGCATGTCCACCGAACGCATCATCGTGGACCAGAAAGTGGCCGACGCCTTTGTCAAGAAGTTCGCAGCCAAGGCCGGCGCCTTGCCGGTAGGCGACCCGCGCAAGCCCGAGCCGGTGGTGCTTGGTTCGGTCATCGGTATGGGCACCGTGGAGCATTGCAATGCGCTGATCGACGACGCGCTCGCCAAGGGCGCGAAGCTGGTCTGCGGCGGCAAGGCCGAAAACACACTGATGCCCGCGACCGTGCTGGACCATGTGACGCCGGCCATGCGCATTTACCACGAGGAAACTTTTGGCCCGGTCAAATGTGTGGTGCGCGTGAGCGGCGTCGAGGAAGCCGTGGCCTGCGCGAATGACAACGCCTACGGCCTGTCGGCCGCGGTGTTCGGCGGTGACATGGCACGTGCCTTCAACGTGGCCAGGCGTATCGACTCCGGCATCTGTCACGTCAACGGCCCGACGGTGCATGACGAGGCGCAGATGCCTTTTGGTGGCGTGAAGGGTAGTGGGATCGGGCGCTTTGGTGGCAAAGCGGGTGTGGCTGAGTTCACTGAGCTGCGGTGGATCACGATTCAGACTACGCCGCGGCACTATCCGTTCTGACGGTCATCCCGGCTTGATCCGGGATCCATGTTTGCAAACTACTTCAGCGCTTCGTTAGTTGGTAGTGCGCCTGCTTGCCGGGGGTTGCCCGGCGGCAACTCACTTTCTTTTTGCGTCGCC
>NZ_JBAQYR010000002.1:0-58857 GCF_049790275.1 Polaromonas sp. | reverse complement strand
GGGCCATGAAGGCGGAAAAACACAGGCCGGTGGCCGAAGAAAGCAGGGGCATCACATCGCCAAGGCGCAAGTTGACGGTGAGGGCCTGCGGCGACTCTTCCCAGTGCACGATGGTCGGCCCCTGGTTGCCCCACACCGCCAGCGCCAGGGTCTGGCCGATCTGCTCCATCAGCGGCCCCAGGCGCTGGCGCGCCAGTTTCACGCTGTCCAGCCGCGACAGCGAGGCCAAGCCCAGCTTGAGCGCGGCCGGGCCGAGGTCATAACGTGTCGTGCCGGGGTCCTGCGTCACCAGTTCGAGGCGCTGGAAACTCACCAGGTAGCGGTGCGCCTTGGCGGCACTCATGCCGGCTGCAGAGGCCAGGTCGCGCAGCATCAACGCCCCCGGCGATGCACCCAGCACCTGCAGCAGGCTGAAGCCGACTTCCACCGACTGGATGCCGGCGCGCTGCGCAGGCAGGGCGGCCTGGCCGCCCTGTGAGCCGGCCGGGGGTGTTTTGCGCTCTTTCATGGAATTCGACTAGAATTTAAAATTACATTTAGGTAAATTGATTTCACTTATCGTAACTCTAGCGCAGAGAACGGCCAGTGTGTAATCCGTTTCACCACCCAGACCCAGGAACAAAGGAAACTGATGAAACTCGCTACCTATAAAGACGGCTCGCGCGACGGCCAGCTCGTGGTTGTCTCGCGTGACCTGACGACGGCCCATTATGCGACGGGCATCGCCACCAAATTGCAGCAGGTACTCGACGACTGGAACTTCCTGGCGCCGCAATTGCAGGACCTGCACGACACGCTGAACAACGGCAAGGCGCGCCATGCGTTTCCGTTCGAAGCGGCGCGGTGCATGGCGCCGCTGCCGCGCGCCTACCAGTGGGCTGACGGCTCCGCCTACATCAACCACGTCGAGCTGGTGCGCAAGGCACGCGAATCCGAGGTCCCGGGCAGCTTTTACAAGGACCCGCTGATGTACCAGGGCGGCAGCGACGACTTCATCGGACCCTGCGACGACGTGGTCTGCCCCAGCGAAGAGTACGGCATCGACTTCGAAGCCGAAGTCGCCGTGATCACAGGCGACGTGCCCATGACCAGCACGCCCGAGCAGGCGCTTGAAGGCATACGCTTGGTCATGCTGGCCAACGATGTGAGCCTGCGCAACCTGATTCCCAACGAGCTGGCCAAGGGCTTCGGGTTTTTCCAGAGCAAGCCGGCGACGGCCTTCAGCCCGGTGGCCGTGACGCTGGACGAACTCGGCGATGCCTGGGACCAGGGCCGGGTCAACCTGACGATGCAGAGCACCTGGAACGGCCGCAAGGTCGGCATGTGCGACGCCGGGCCCGAGATGACCTTCCATTTCGGCCAGCTGATCGCCCACATCTGCAAGACGCGCAATGTGCGCGCCGGCTCCATCGTCGGTTCGGGCACCGTCAGCAACAAGGGCGTCGAGGTCAAGGGCAAGACCGACTGGCCCAAGGGCTACAGCTGTATCGCGGAAAAGCGCGCGATTGAAACCATCCAGGACGGCAAGCCTTCCACCGAGTTCATGAAGTTTGGCGACACCATCCGGATCGAGATGAAAGGCAAGGACGGCGAGTTGGTGTTCGGCGCGATTGACCAGAAGATCGTCCAGTACGGTTGAGCCGACCGCGCGGTTTGCAGCAGCGCGGCTTTTACCCAATAATGCAAGCCAACTACTGCGTACCGCAGGGAGGCTTGATATGGCTATCAGGATGCATTCGACCCGGCGCTGGATGGTGCCACTGGTGCTGGTTTTGATGGCTGTGCCTCCCGCCTCGGCCCAGGCCACCTTCGACAAGGTCAAGAGCCGCAGCCAGCTGGTGGTTGGCTACCGGGAAAACGCCTTTCCTTTTTCATTCGCGGATGGTAAGGGGGCGGCCGGTTACAGCATCGACCTGTGTGCGCCCATCATCGAGCGCATCGGCCAGGCGTCTTCCGCGAAAAACCTGCGCGTGGTGTACCAGGCCGTCGAGCAGGAGCGTGTGGTCAGCCTGCTCAAAAGCGGTGTGATCGACCTGATGTGCGCCAATACCAGCGACACCGATGCCAGGCGCAAGCTGGTGGCCTTTTCACCGCCCATTTTTTATGCCGCAGTACGGGTGCTGGTGCGCAGCAGCGACAAGCTGGGCTCGCTGGACCAGCTGGCAGGAAAAAACCTGGTGGTGCTGGGAGGTACCACCGCCAGGAATGCGTTGAATACACATGCTGCCAGCCAAGGCCTGAAGTGGAAGATCGCCAACGTGCTCGAGCACGACGCGGCCATGAGCCAGCTGAGCCTGCGCCAAGCCGACGGTTATGTGCGCGACGACATCCTGCTGGTCAATGCGGTGCTGACCGCGAAAAATCCGGCTGATTTTGTGTTGTTGCCCGAGCGCCTGTCCTCCGAGCCGATCGCCATCGTGTACCGAAGCGGCGACCCGGCGCTGCAAAAGCTGGTGGACCTGTCGATTGTCGAATCCATGCGCAGCGGAAAGTTCAGCCAGACCTACGAGAAATGGTTTGTCAAGCCCGCGCCTCCGGCGAACAAGGCGCTGAACCTGCCGATGTCCCCGGAGCTGAGCCGCCTGCTCGCGGCGGCCAGATAAATAGTGTGAGCAGACCCTGGGCGTCTGCACGATGGCGACCTCACGGGCTCATCCTCACGACGCGTAAACCGCGTCCAGGTTGCGGAAGCCCTTGATCTCCAGGGGGTTGCCGAAAGGATCGCAGAAAAACATGGTCCACTGCTCGCCCGGCTGGCCTTCAAAACGCACCTGGGGCGCAAACAGGAACCCGGTCCCTGCAGCCTGCAGGCGCTGCGCCATGGCTTGCCAGTCGGGCAGTCCCAGAACCAGTCCGAAATGCGGCATGGGCACCAGGATGTCGCCGACATGGCCGGTGCGTTCGGTCTTGAAGGGCTGGCCCAGGTGCAGCGAGAGCTGGTGGCCCATGAAATCGAAATCGACCCAGGTGTCGGTACTGCGGCCTTCGGTGCATCCGAGCACGCCGCCGTAGAAGCGGCGGGCCTCATCAAGATCGGTCACATTGAAGGCGAAATGAAACAGGCTGCGCATCCGGTGAAGGATAGCAGCCTGCTGCGGCGGGGACGGAGTGTTCCCGCGAAAACCCCCGGAGTCAGGCCGTCGAAGGATCGGCCGCCATGTTGTCGAACTTCCTGAAGTACTGACGGGCCAGCGCGACCAGCTGGCCATCGCTCGGATGGTCGGTGGCCACCGAGTCCACCACGCTGTCGGCCACGGCCGGCAGGTGGCTGCCGCACCAGTCGCGGAACTGGTTGCGTACCAGGCCGGGGCCAGTCAGCAGCACTTCGTGCGTGCCGGCCAGTGCCCGGGCCACATCGGCAAAGAAGGCGGCGCTGTCGTCGGCCTTGCCCTGGTGTTTGTGATGCGTGCGCGATTTGATGCGCTGGGCCTGCATGTGCTCGCGGTCAAACATCAGCACATGGGCTTCGGACTGGTCGATCCAGACAATGGCGTGAAAAGTGCTCATGAAATCCTTCGCAGAAGTTGAAAAGAAAGAAACGGGGGTCAGGCCGGGCGTAGTTGCTCGACCTTTTCCTGGCAGGGGATGCAGCGCTGCGCTTCGGGGCTGGCTTGCAGCCGGGCAGCGGGAATGCTGACGCCGCAATCGGTGCACTGCCCGTAGCTCCCGGCTTCGATGCGTCCCAGCGCCGCGTCGATCGCAGCGAGTTCGGCTGTCTCGCGTTCACCCAGGGCAAACTCGATCTCGCGTTCGGTCGCCACCTGGGCGCGTGAGTCTTCCGGCTGGCCGAAGTGTTCGGCAGCGGCGTCGGCGCGGCTGACAACACCGCCGCGCTGCGCCGAGATTTGTGCAAGCAAGGCAGTGCGCTGGGCTAGCAACTGCTGCCGGTAGGGCGCGGCTTGTTGGGAATTCATTCGGACGGCTCCTTCAGGTGATATACCTTCATCATGCGTCGTGCGGTACCACTCCCTGTTGATGAAGGTCAAGTGGGCGGCCGTCGGCGGGGTGCGAGGCACAATTCATGGATCCCTTTTCCCTACCGACGGAGACACCATGACTTTCCAGCCCATTGACTACAGCGCTTACCAGACCCTTCACATCACGCGCCGCGGTGTGAACGGCGCGGTGCTGGACATCCAGATGAAAGCCCTCAACGGCAAGCTGCCGACGGCGGGCCACGACGGGCACCGCGAACTGGCGCAGATCTGGCGCGACGTGGGCAGCGACGACTCGGTGCGCTGCGCGGTGCTGCGCGGCGAGGGCCTGGGTTTTTCCGGCGGCGGCGACCTGGCGCTGGTGCAGGACATGGCCGACGACTTTGCCGTTCGCACCCGTGTCTGGAAAGAGGCGCGCGACCTGGTGTACAACGTGATCAATTGCGACAAACCCATCGTCAGCGCCCTGCACGGCCCGGCGGTGGGTGCAGGGCTGGTGGCGGGTCTGCTGGCCGATATTTCTATTGCGGCGAAAAGCGCGAAGATTGTTGATGGCCACACGCGGCTGGGCGTGGCCGCCGGCGACCACGCCGCCATCATCTGGCCGCTACTGTGCGGCATGGCCAAGGCCAAGTACTACCTGATGCTGTGCGAGCCCGTCAGCGGCGAAGAGGCCGAACGCATTGGCCTGGTTTCCCTGGCTGTCAACGATGACGAACTGCTGCCCAAGGCCTATGAGGTGGCCGACCGGCTGGCCGCGGGTTCGCCCACCGCCATCAGCTGGACCAAGTACGCGCTGAACAACTGGCTGCGCCAGGCGGGGCCGGCTTTCGACGCCTCGCTCGCGCTGGAGTTCATGGGGTTTGCCGGGCCCGATGTGCGTGAAGGCGTGGCCAGCCTGCGTGAGCGCCGACCGCCCTCGTATGGCCCAGTGGCTTGATGAATTGCTATCGAATCAGTAGCTGCTTGCGCCCGTGGCCAAAGGGCTGGAGGCGGATTTCTCTTTAAAATTTGCCTGTACCGGTGGAGGGGGCGAATTTTCGAGGCCGGCTTGTTCGGCAAGGGTGCCTTTGCATCCACGGGTTGACGTGCTGCCGTGACCCTGCACAATGAAAGCATCGTGACCCTTCGGGCACTTCCTACAACACCAGGAGACAAGCATGAGCGACGCAGACAATACCTCTTCAGCCGGCTTCGGCAAGCTGGTCCCGGGATTCGATTTTTTGCAGAATCTGGCCAAGCAGGCCGCCGGCAGCGCGGCGCAAAACATTCCGCAGCTGCCCAACCTCGGCAACTGGATCGCCCCGACGCTCAATGTGGAGGAGCTCGACAAGCGCATCGAGGAACTCAAGGCCGTGCAGTTCTGGCTGGACCAGAACGCGATGGCGCTCAAGGCCACCATCCAGGCGCTGGAAGTGCAGAAGATGACCCTGGCCACACTCAAGGGCATGAACTTCAACATGGGCGATGTGGCCAACGCCTTCAAACTCAAGGTGGCTGACACCGTTGCCGGCGGGGTGCAGAAAGTGGCCGACAAGGCCAAAACCTTCTCCGGCCTGGAAATACCCGCAACGGCTTACCAGGGCAGTGAAACGGCGGCCAAGCCCAAAACCCGGCCGAAGGCGGAAAAAGCTGAGGCACCCGCGACCGGCGTTGTGGATCCGATGCAATGGTGGGGCGCACTGACGCAGCAGTTCCAGAACATTGCCGCCACCGCCATGCAGGATGCGGCCAAAAAAACCGCCATGAGCGCCACCAGGAATATGGCCACCGGACTGGCCAAGGACGCCATGAAAACCGCCACCGGCATGGCCAAGGGCATGGCCGGCTCCGCCGGAAAAACGGTGGCCAATGGCGCCCGCTCCGCAATGAACACGGCTTTGCGCAGCAGCCAGGCCTGGCCCACTCCGGCCGCAGCCAAAAAAACCACAGCACCGGCGAAAGCGAAACCCAAGGCGCCGGCGCGCAAGGCCGCGCGCAAAACGGCGCGTTGATCCCACAGCTGCAGGAAAGAAGGAGAGAGCATGTACCGTCTTCATGGTTTCTGCCAGTCGGGCAACACCTTCAAGGTGGCGTTTCTGCTTCGTGCCCTGGACCAGCCCTGGGAGCCGGTCTTCGTGGACTACATGAACGGCGCCACGCGCATGGAATCCTGGCGCGTCCAGACCAACGAGATGGGCGAGGCGCCGGTGCTGGAGGACGGTACGCGCCGCCTCACGCAGTCCGGTGTCATCCTGGGCTACCTCGCGAAGAAACACGGCGCGTTCGAGGGGGCTACCGAGGACGACAGGCTGGAGGTGTTGCGCTGGCTGTTTTTCGACAACCACAAGTTCACGAGTTACTTCGCCACCTACCGCTTCATGAAGGCCTTCGGCCCCGCGGCACCGGACCCGGCCGTGATGGCCTGGCTGCGTGCACGCATCGATGCTGCCTTCGGCATCGTCGACAAACACCTCGCTTCGCGGGAGTGGATGGTGGGCGCGGCGCCCACCATTGCCGACTTCTCGCTCAGTGCCTATCTGTTTTATCCGGTGGAAGAAAGCGGCTACGAGGTTGCCGGGCGATACCCCCACATCGAGGCGTGGCTTGCGCGCCTGCGCCGGCTTCCCGGCTGGGCTTCGCCTTACGATGTGCTTCCTGGAGAGCGATTGCTGCCGAAGTGGTGAGGCCGCCGCCGCGCCAGCAAGCTACCATGGCGACAGCATGAAACTTTTTCCCTACGGACACGCCACCCATCCGCAGTGGCGCATGGCCGCCGGCCTGGTCCTCGCCCAGCTGCGCGCCCAGATGGCTTTGCACGGTTATGCCAACGCGCCTGCCCTGGGCCTGCTTTACATCACCGACCACTACACGGCGCAAGCGCAGGACATCCTCGATTTCCTCGGCGCCGAATTGCCTGAAATCACCGACTGGGCCGGCACTGTCGGCATCGGCATTGCGTCGAACAATGTCGAATATTTCGACGAGCCGGCGCTGGCTGTCATGCTGTGCGAGCTGCCCAGCGACCAGTACCGCGTATTTTCCGGCGTGTCGCCGCTGCCGCCGACCGGTGCCAGCCATTTCCAGGCCCACACCGCGCTTGTGCATGCCGATGCCGGGACGCCGGATGTGGCCGAATTGATCGATGAGATGGCCCAGCGCACTGGCAGCGGCTATGTGTTTGGCGGCCTGGCATCGAGCCGCAACAAGGCGGTCCAGTTCGCACTCAGCGGCAACGGCAATGTCAAGGGCCAGGGCGCCGCCGGCGGCGTGTTCAGCGGTGGCCTGAGCGGCGTGGCCTTTGCCCAGGGTGCGGCCCTGATGTCGCGTGTGACGCAAGGCTGCCAGCCGGTGTCGCGCGAACATGAAATCACCGCCTGTGACGGGAATGTGGTCACCGGTCTGGACGGCCAGAGCGCGCTGGATGTGATGCTGGCCGGCCTTGGGGTGTCGCTTGATGCGCCGCGCGAGGCGCTGGAGAAAGTGCGCACCACGCTGGTCGGCTTGCGCAGCGCCGAGGCCGGGCTGCAGGATGGCCGCGTCCAGCGGCATGGCCAGTTCGGCGCCGATGTGCTGGTGCGCCACATCATCGGCCTGGACCCGGCGCGCCAGGGCATCGCCATTGCCGAAGTGCCTCGTGTGGGCATGAAGCTGGCTTTTTGCGAGCGCAACGCCGAGGCTGCGCGCGCTGACCTGGTTCGCGTTTGCGCAGAAATCCGGGAGGAGCTGGAGCCGCAGGAACTCACGCTGGAAGTGGCCAGCGCGCTGAGTGCGTCCGAGGCCGAGTCGGCACCGCATCCGGCCCGGCGTATTGCCGGCGCCATTTATGTCAGCTGCGCCGGGCGGGGCGGTCCGCACTTTGGCGCGCCCAGTGCCGAGCTGCAGATTGTGCGGCGCGCCCTCGGGGATGTGCCGCTGGTCGGTTTTTTTGCTGGCGGCGAAATCGCGCGCCACCACCTGTACGGCTACACCGGTGTGCTGACGGTGTTCACCACCCTGGAGTAACAAGCGCTGGGTAAGCAGACCAGCAGGGGCCGCAGATCCGGCTTCGCCGGTCTGCAGGCGCCGTCCCCTGCAAGGCCGCTACACGCAGTGAGCGGCAACAGGGGTGTTCAACAGGTTATCGCCGCAAGGCCGCAAAGGCCTCGAATTCCCAGCTTCGCATCGCCAGCAGCAAGGTGTAGCCCTCGCAGTCCTTGTCGGCCAGCTTCTGGTCGGTCTGGTGCTGTTGCGCAAAGTCCTGCGCGACGCGCTGCATGCGCTCCAGAAATGAAGGCGCCAAGCTGCGGCTGATGGTGCCGTGGACCAGCAGCACACCTTCGCCGTCGCCGTCAAAGCCGCCTGAAAAATAGTCCAGCAGGGCGTTGTCCCTGAAATAGTTCATCACCGGTCCGTGCGGGCGCCAGCGGAAGGTTTTTGCGAGCTTGAGCCGGTAGCGGTTCATCGCCTTGAGTTCGATGATGCCGATGCGGTCCAGCTGGGCCAGGTACTTGATGCCTTCGGCCGGCGTCAGGCGGTACCTGCTGGTGATCTGCTCCAACGTCCATTGCGAGAGCACGCAAATGGCCACCAGCAGCAGTTTCTTGTCGGCCACCACGGCTTTTTCCTGGGACTCGGTGAGTTCAGCCAAGAGGGGCTGGGTGTCGGCCACTTGCCGGGCCAGTTCGGCGAAGTCCAGCTTCAGCGCGCGGCAGATCGCATCGATGCGCGACAGCGGCATGTCGCCCCGGGCCAGCATGCGCTTGACGCTCGACTCCGCCATGCCCAGCTTGCCCGCCAGGCCGGCGTATGTCATGCGGGCGGCTTTGAGTTCCTTTTTCAGGACGATCACGAGGTCGGCGGTGGTGCTCATGGGTATCAATTATCAATACTTTTGGTCCCAGACGGAAAGACTGGTTCAAATATTGATGCTCTGGAAGCGCACTTCACCGCACATTGCAGGCTCATTCATTTCAGGAGCCATCGTCATGCAACACACTTTTCATTCTCCGCTGCGGCGGGAGGTGCGGCCCGCGCATTCTCCGGCGTGGCCGCGCGAACGCGCCTTGCTGCTTGCTGTCCTGCTGCTGGCCCTGGTGGCTGTGGCCGGGCCGGGCCTGATGCAGCCGGCGCATTACCACGACTTTGCCGACCAGCGAGCCTGGGGTGCGCTGCCTCATGCCATGGATGTGCTGAGCAACCTGCCTTTTGCCTTGTGGGGTCTGGCGGGTGCGGGCGTGCTGGTTCAGGCTCTTCGCCGGCAGGTGGTGGACAGGACGGCAGCCTGGCTGGCAGGCCTGTTTTTTGGCGGGCTGATGGTGACCACAGCTGTCTCTGCGATGTACCACTGGCAACCGGACAACGCGGGACTGCTCTGGGACCGCGGCGGCATGGTGCTGGCATTCGCCGGGCTGCTGGGCCTGGCTGCATGGCAGGGCGTCAGTGCCCGTGCCGGTGTGGCCCTGGCGGCGGCTGTGCTGGTGCTGGGGCCGGTGTCTGTCCAGATGTGGACGATGTCAGGCAACCTGTTGCCCTGGGGTGTGCTGCAGTTCGGCGGCATGGGCCTGATCGTCGGGCTGGCCTGCCTGCGGCCGGTAGCCGCCGGTGCGGGGCGGACGCACCAGGGCCTGACCATCCGCTGGTCGCTGCTGATCGCCCTGTATGCCCTGGCCAAGGTACTGGAGCTGGGTGACCATCAGGTGTTTGAGTGGACAGGCCACCTCGTTTCTGGTCACAGCCTTAAACATATGGTGGCCAGCTGTGCCGCCTGGCCGGTTGTCGCCGCGCTGATGGATGTCATGAAAAGCAGGGCAGAATCCGGTTCACCCTCCAGAGCAGGCTCTAAGGGTGTAGACAGGATGCCCCCGGCACCTGCTGCATAACAAAATCGAAAAGAGGAGTCCATCATGAGTGTTGAAGCCGCCGTCCAGGCGCTCCCGCCGCAGGCCCAGGAGCACCCCAACCAGTTCGCGCTGCTCCGCCAGCGCCGCTTTGCCCCCTTTTTCTGGACCCAGTTTTCGGGGGCGGCCAACGACAACCTGTTCAAGTTTGCTTTCACCGTGATGGTGACGTACCAGCTGCAGATCAGCTGGTTGCCGCCCGCGATGGCGGGGCTGGTGATAGGCGCGCTGTTCATCCTGCCTTTCCTGCTGTTTTCTGCCACCAGCGGACAACTCGCCGACAAGTACGACAAGCGCACGCTGATCATTTTTGTGAAGCGGCTGGAAATGCTCATCATGGCGCTGGCGGCCTGGGGCTTTTTCACCGCCAACATCCCGATCCTGCTGGGCTGCACCTTTCTCATGGGCGTGCATTCCACGCTGTTCGGACCGGTCAAGTTTGCCTACTTGCCGCACCACCTGAACGAGCGTGAACTCATGGGCGGCAACGGCATGGTGGAAATGGGCACCTTTGTCGCCATTTTGCTGGGCAATGTGGCCGGCGGCCTGATCATTGCGGTGCCGGAGATCGGTGCCCACCACGTGGGCTTCAGCTGCATCGGCGTGGCTATCCTTGGTCGCGTGGTATCGCACTACATTCCGGCGTCGCCCGCGACTGACCCAGGCCTCAGGATCAACTGGAATCCGTTCACCGAGACGGTGCGCAATCTCAAGCTTGCGCATGGCAACCTCGTGGTTTTCCGTTCGCTGCTGGGCATCAGCTGGATGTGGTTTTTCGGTGCGGTGTTCCTGAGCCAGTTCCCGAGTTTTGCCAAGGAAGTGCTCCATGGCAACGAGCAGGTCGCTTCACTGCTGCTGGTGGTGTTTTCGATAGGCATAGGCACGGGTTCGCTGCTGTGCGAGGTAGTGAGCCGCCGTCATGTCGAGATCGGCCTGGTCCCGCTGGGTGCCATCGGCATGAGCGTGTTTGCGATTGACCTTTACTTCGCATCGCGCGGCCTGCCGCCGGCGCCGGTTATGAGCCTGGCAAGTTTTGTGGCGCAGCCCGCGCACTGGCGCGTGATGGCCGACCTGGCGCTGCTAAGCCTGTTTGCGGGCCTTTACAGCGTGCCCATGTACGCGTTGATCCAGCTGCGTGCCCAGGTAACCCATCGCGCCCGCATCATCGCGGCCAACAACATTCTCAATGCGCTGTTCATGATCGCGAGTTCGGTCATTGCCGGTATTTTGCTGGGCAGCGGCATGACGATTCCGCAGATTTTCCTGCTGGTTGGCTTGGCCAATGCCGTGGTGGCGTTTTACATCTTCATGCTGGTGCCCGAATACCTGCTGCGGTTTATTGCGCTGGTGGCCTCGCGCTGCGTTTACCGCTTCAAGGTGACGGGCGACGACAACATTCCGGTGCAGGGCGCCGCCGTGCTGACCTGCAACCATGTGAGTTTTGTTGACCCCGTGCTGCTGATGGCGGCCAGTCCGCGGCCTATTTATTTCGTGATGGATCACCGCATTTTCAAAATGCCGGTGCTCGGCTGGCTGTTCCGGCTGGCCAAGGCGATCCCGGTCGCGCCGCGCGCCGAAGACCCGGCCGCTTACGAGGCGGCGTTCGAGGCGGCGGCCACGGTGCTGCGCAATGGCGACCTGCTGGCGATCTTTCCCGAAGGCGGCATCACCCGGGATGGCACGTTGCAGGAGTTCCGGGGCGGCATCATGAAGATCCTGGAAAACGCCGCGCGCGATGGCCTCACGGTGCCGGTGGTTCCCATGGCCCTGACCAATTTGTGGGGGTCCTTCTTCAGCCGCATCGAAAAGGGCGGGGCCATGGTGCGGCCCTTCCGGCGCGGTCTGCTGAGCCGGGTGGGGCTGAACGTCGGGGTTCCGTTGGAGGCCGAAAAAGTGGCTCCTGTGAGCCTGCACTCCGAAATCGGACAACTTCTTCAACAGGGGAACGCATGAACTTGCTTCAGTTTTTCAAGGGGAGAGGGCGCTTGACCCGCGCAGGTTTTTGGGTTCACGGACTTATTGTCTGGGGGGTGTTCTACCTAATATGGAGCGCGCTCGGCGATTCCGCGGACGGTGTCCTCACGTGGGTGGTCAATCTGCCCGTGCTGGCGGCGCTGGTGTTGCTCTGCATCCAGCGGCTGCATGACCGGAATTATTCCGGCTGGTGGCTGCTGCTTGTAGTCGTCCCCGTGGCGGGAGCGCTCTGGCTGGTCTGGCAGTTGGCCTTGCGGCGCGGCGTTCCAGAAGGCAACCGATGGGGCCAGGACCCGCTGTTACCGCGTGGCGACTATCTGGTGGTCCGCTAAAGAGCTGGTAAAAAAAGGGAGCAGAGGATGCAGCAGAACACATTGATCGTCAACGACGTCACGGGCCTGAACCCGGTGACGGTCTGGGCCATCAGCAAGCCGAAAACCGTGACCGACGTGGCCGACGCCATACGCCGCACCGACGGGCCGCTGTCCGTGGGCGGCGGGCATTTCAGCATGGGCGGCCAGACTGCCAGCCCGGGCAGCCTGCACCTGGACATGCGCGACATGAACCAGGTCATCGGGTTCTTTCCGAAGGACAAGGTCATCCGCGTGCAGGCCGGTATCCGCTGGTGCGACATCCAGCGCTTTGTCGATCCGCACGGTCTGGCCGTCAAAATCATGCAGACCTATGCCAACTTCACGGTTGGCGGCGCGCTCAGCGTGAACTGCCATGGTCGCTATGTGGGTTTGGGAGCTGTGGTGATGTCGGTGCGGGAGATCCGGGTGGTTCTGGCCGACGGCAGCGTGCAGGACGCTTCGCCTTCTGTCAATGCGGAACTTTTTTATGCCGTGATCGGCGGCTACGGCGGTGTGGCGGTAATTGTTGAGGCCGAACTGGACCTGGCAGACAACACCAAGGTCAAGCGACTGGCCCGCAAGATGAGTGCCGCCGAATACATCAGCCACTTCAAGGCCAAGGTCAGGTATTTCCAGGACGCGGTTTTCCACAATGCTGACCTTTACCCGCCGCATTACCGCAAGGTGCGTTCCGTCACCTGGGCGCGCACTGATGAAGCCACCACCGAGCCAAGGCGTTTGCAGCACGGCGGCGAAACCTACCCTGTGAACCGCTATTTTGTATGGGCCGTGACCGAAACCCCCTTGGGGAAATGGCGACGCGAATACCTGATTGACCCCCTCCTTTACTTTTTCCGCAAGGTGCACTGGCGCAACTTCGAGGCGGGTTACGACGTGGCGGAGCTTGAGCCGGCTTCGCGCAAGTACACGACCTATGTATTGCAGGAGTACTTCATTCCGGTAGAGCGGTTTGACGATTTCGTGCCGATGATGGCGGAAATCCTGCAGCGCTATCGCGTCAATGCGCTTAATGTGTCGGTCCGGCATGCGCGGCCCGACCCCGGCACCCTGCTGGCCTGGGCCCGGGGTGAGACCTTTGCGTTTGTCCTTTATTACAAGCAGCGCACCCGGGACAACGCCATCAACCGAGTTTCGGTCTGGACGCGCGAGCTGATTGATGCGGCCATCAGTGTCGGTGGCAGCTACTACCTGCCCTACCAGCCGCATGCAACGGCGGAGCAGTTCCATGCCGCCTATCCACGGGCCAAAGAGCTGTTCGCGCTGAAACGCAAGCTCGATCCGCAGTTCCGCCTGCGCAATGTGCTGTGGGACAAATACTACGCCCCCACGCTGAACGACTCCAAGACCTGAACGACAGGGCCTGCCATGACTACCACCTCACCCGTCTCGGAATTTCGCGCCGTTTTCAGTGTCACTCGCTGGCACGACGGTTTTTACAAGTTCCTGCAGAACATCTACCGCCTTTATCCCGAGGACCGGTTTCACACGCTGATCAAAACCATTTCGGCCGAACTCGACAACGATGAAGCCATTTACCGCAGGCTTCAGCGTGAGCTGCCGAAGATCAAGCCCTTCATGGCGGACCTGACCCTGGCCTTGCCGGCGCTCTTCAAACAGAAGAAGGAAATGGCCGACCAGACCCAGCGGCTCCTGGGTGACAAAAAGCAGATTGACGGTTATGTGGAGATCGGCTCCACCGGCCGCTATATCAGCGAGCTGAAAAAGCGCATCAAGGTGAATGGCCCCATCACCCTGGTGAACGATACGGCACCCACCAACTCGCCGGTGGACATCGCCGAGCGCGGCGGCCTGTTCAAGATCGGCAGTTTTGTGCCGATGAACGACTATGACCCGCTGCCGGCGAGCCTCCCCGATGCCAGCGTGGACCTGGTGACCTGCTACATCGGCCTGCACCATTGCCCGCTGGACAAGCTAGATGCCTTTGTGGCCTCCATCGTGCGTGTGCTCAGGCCGGGCGGCATGTTCATCCTGCGTGACCATGACGTCACGACGCCCGAGATGTTCACGTTTGTCTCGCTGGTGCACACCGTCTTCAATGCCGGCCTGAACGGCGCATGGGAAACCAATCAGCGGGAGCTGCGCTACTTCCGGCCTGTCGCCGAGTGGGTGGTTTACCTTGGCGAACGCGGACTGAAGGACAGCGGCAAGCGCGAGTTGCAGGCGCACGACCCTTCCGACAACGTGCTGTTGGCGTTCACCAAATCCGGCGGAGCGTCCGCATGAGGCGCTGGCTGCGCAATCTCGCGATTGCAAGTGCGTTTGCCGCGCTCGTGGGTGTGACGCAGGCCGCCGGTCCTGCACCGGTGGCGGGGCCTGAGCATGTGCGCGGCGTCGAGCAGACGCTGCTCACTTACCCCGAGTGGTTCCTGGTGTTCAGTCCCTACGAGTACGGCGAGTTCATAGGCGCCAGCGCACCCAGCCGCTTTCCTTTTTACGGTCATATCGGCCAGTTCTGGGAAAGCTACAAAGCCGTCTTTGACGAGACGCGCCGCCGCGGGCTCGACCTCAATCCGGGCTACCACCTGATGATCATGGTGATAGGCACCAGCACGACGGTCGAGTACGCGGTCAAGTCGGCCTACGAGACGCTCATCGGGCGCCTCGCCGAATCGCTGTCTGGCCGGCCCACGCCCGAGGACAAGCATGCGGCCGGCGTTGCGCAGGACTATGTACGGTTCATCCGCGTGGAGCCCTGGTACCTGTATGACTTCGACAAGGCGTTGGCAGGCCTCTGGCGCGATGTGCCTCTCAACGGGCCGGACATGCTCCGCAAGTGGGAGCGCCGCTTTGCACTCACGACCGAATACCTGGTCAAGGCGGGGTATGCCCGGCTGATTAAGCTGGGCACGCAGACGATTTACGACGCGCCATTGCCGGTCACGGCCGTGGTGGCCAAGCCTGTGCCGCGGGCTGAGGCCACGCTGCCGGAGCTGAAAGTGCTCTCGTCGACGCCCGAAGGCTCGGCACTGGTCACCATCCCCCGCTATGAGGCTTTCATGAGCTATGCGCAGGCGCTGGCGATGCAAGGCGTCAATTTCAGCGAGATCGCAGGCAACAGCTCATTCATCCTGGTCAGCCTGCTGGCGCCTGACGCCTGGGCTCCCGCCAGCCCGGCCACACCCTTGCTGAGGCAATCCATCCTCACCCGGCCCGGCACCCAGCGGGTCGTGCTGACAGTGCCTGTCAAAGACCTGGCCGAGTCGCTGCGCCAATGGCAAGCCGCTAAGCTGCAGGTGGAGCACGTTTTTGACTACTAGGCGGCGTGAGCAGAAGCCGGGGCGCCGCTGGTTTTTTTACCCCTGGCGCGTGCTCGTTGTGCTGGTGGCCTGCCTGTTGCTGGTGGTGGCTTTTTCGTGGGCCCGCATGCTCTGGGTAGAGGACCACAGCCCGCGCGAGGCGGCGCCCAGGCAGGGGCGCTGGCTGCATGCGCATGACGTCGAGTTGTATGTGCAGGAGTTCGGCGACCCGGCCGCGCCGCCTCTGGTACTGACCCACGGCACTGGCGCCTGGAGCGGCACCTGGGACCAGAACGTGCAGGCCATGGCGGCCGCCGGCTACCGCGTCATTGCTGTGGACCTGCCGCCGTTCGGCTTCAGCACGCGGCCGGCCGCGCGGGACCACAGCCGCGCCGCGCAGGCGCGCCGCATCATTGCCCTGATTGACGCACTGAAGCTTGGCCCGGTGACGCTGCTGGGCCATTCTTATGGGGGCGGGCCTGCAGCCGAAGCCGCCATGCTGCAACCGGATCGCGTGCGCCACCTCATCCTCGTCGATGCGGCGATCGGCTTGATGGAATATCCGGCACCGGCGAAAAGCGGCGGCGTGGCGGCGAGCCTCTTTGGCATTCGCCCGCTGCGAACGGCGCTCATTGCTACGGTGGGCACCCAGCCCTTGTTCAGCGAGTTCTGGTTGCGCCAGTTCGTAGCCCGCAAGGAGGTCGTCACGCCTTCGCGCACGGCCATTTATCGCCAGCCTTTCGTGTTGGACGGCTTTAGCGCCAGCCTGGGTGACTGGGCTGCGCAATTTGCCGGCGAGAGCGGTCAGTCCCTCAGCGAGACGCCTGAAGGTTTTCGCCAGCTGCCCATGCCGCTGACCTTGGTTTGGGGGCAGGAGGACACGATCACGCCGCTGCCCCAGGCCCAAACCCTGCAGCGCCTGGTCGCCGGATCCAGACTGCTGGTATTGCCTGGCGTCGGCCATATTCCTCAAATTGAGGATCCGGCCCTGTTCAATATGAGCATGACCGAGGCACTCAGGCATCCCTAGACCCGACTTGTTGAGTAAGTATCAAAATTCAATACTCTTGGATCATTGTTGGAGATCTGTATCGTTATCCGCGTGATTTTGAGGCTTTGGCCCGCAAAGTAGCGCCACCTCAACAACCAAGAAGGTTTTTATGCAAGTACTGATTCACCGCGACTCCAAACCCTGGCAGTTCCAGGTCTGGGCTTCTTTCCTGATTGCCGTTTTCCTGTGCGCCGTCGGCCTGTCCTACCTGCCCGGGCAGGACCTGGACCGTGCTTTCATGATCATGGGTTACTTCTTCTGCCTGTCTGCGGCTTTTGTGCTGGCCAAGTATGTACGCGACCAGGAGAAGGCCGAAGCCGAAAACAAGCTGACCGAAACGCCGATGTTCAGGTTCGTGGTGTGGGGTGGTTTTTTCCTGGCCATGTCGCTCACCGGCTGGGGTTTGTGGCGCATGGAGGTCAATGAGACCTACAAGGCCTTTCTTGGCGTCAGCTGGCTCTACCTGATCACCTGCAGCTTCACACTGGCCAAAACCCTGCGTGACAAACACGAAGCCGACTTGAGCGAAGCACGCTTGGCCAGCCGCACGGTACGAAATAACGACGCCGAATAAACCTTATCCAGGAATGCGAGGAAGCATCATGAAAAAGAAATTTGCTACTTATTTAATAGCCGCTTGCGCAATGATGACAGGGGCTACGGCCTCTTTTTATGCCCAAGCGCAAAGCGAGGCGTCAGCCCTGAGCGCGGTGTCCGCCTTGCCGGTGGCGTCCGTGGTGGTCGGCACCAGCGCGGTTGCCGGTGCCGTCGTGGCAGTGCCTGTGGTGCTGTCGACCACTGGCGCGGTGCTGGTCGTCAAAACCGTGGAGAGCACGGCCCGCGGGACGGTGTATGTGCTGGAGCGGGCCTCCGACGGTGCGCGTGCCAGCATTGAAGTGGTGGGCAAGGGTGTGGCTGCTGCGTCCATGGTGGCCGGAACGGCCGTGGTCGTGAGCGTGATCGGTACCGGTGTGGTGCTGTCCGCGGCCGGCGAGGCGATTGCCTTCATTCCCAATGCCCTGGGCCGCGCCCTGCTGCACAACGAGCGGCTGACGCACTGAGAAAGCGCGAGGGAACACCCATGAAGAAATCTTCGCTGACCTTTCTGTGCCTGGGCCTTGCTGCCGCCTGCATGCTGGCGCCGGCAGCCCATGCGGGACGCTCGTGCGAGGCTGGCAAGATCACCGCGCAGACGGTGGCGCGCGGCATGTCGCTGGCCGAAAAAACCCTGGCCTCGCTCAATGCCAGCGGCGAGAAAGTCGTGCTGCTGGCACGCGCCGGCCAGGACCTGAGCAAATACAACTTGCGTTATTCCCACCTGGGGCTGGCATACCAGCAGCCTGACGGGCAGGGCGGCCATACCTGGCGTGTGTTGCACAAGCTCAATGAATGCGGCACCAGTGAGTCGGCCGTTTACCGCCAGGGCCTGGGCGAGTTTTTCCTGGATGACCTGTGGCGCTTTGAAGCCGCCTGGGTGGCACCCACGCCCGAGGTGCAGGCCAAGCTGCTGGCGCTGCTGCAGGATCCCGCGCGTACGGTGGGCATGCACCACAAGCCCTACAGCATCGTCAGTTACGCCTGGGGCCGCAAATACCAGCAGTCCAACCAGTGGGCCATCGAAACGCTGGCCACCGCCGTGGAGCCGGGCGCCAATTCGCGCGAACGGGCCCAGGCCTGGCTGCAGTTCAAAGGCTACGAGCCCACCGTCCTCAAGCTGGGCCCGCTGACGCGGCTGGGCGGCCGCATGACCGCGGCCAATGTGGCGTTTGACGACCACCCCAACGACAAACGTTATTCGGACCGCATCGAAACCGTCACGGTGGATTCGGTATTCGCCTGGCTGCAGCGCGCGCAGCTGACAGCGAACGGCAAGCCGCCGACCCTCGTCAAACTTTAACAATGGCTGTTCAACTCCCGGAGTTTCCATGAGCAAAGCATTACGCCTGTCCGAAAAATGGTTTCAGCGCGGCCTGTGGCTGGTCGCGTTCATATTCGCCGGCTTTCTGATCGGTCTCGGTAGCACCGTCGTGGGGGACCTGCCGCAGGTCGAAAAAAGTCTGACGCTCGATGATTTCATCGAGCAGCCTGCAGCGAACCAGCTGCGCGAGAAGCTCAAGGTGGAAGAACGCCAGGGCCGCGATGCTCAGGAAGCGCTGGAGCAGGCCAGGCTCAAGCAGCGGGTGGCGCAGGCCAATTCGCGTTCGGCGAGCGAGACCTTCAACAACTGGCTGGCAACGCGGCGGGCGACCGAGCGGGCCGAGCAGGACCCCGAGCTGGTCGAGCGCACCCGCGCGCTGGACAGCCTGAAGGCGGTCGAACGCCAGGCACTGGCCACCATGGAAGCCGAGCAGCAAAAGGCACTTGATGCCAGCCAGGGCGCCAGCCGCACCCGTGACCGGCTCGGTGAGCTTGAGCGCGATGCGCAGGACAAATGGCAAAGTGCAAGGCGGGCCCAGGAGCTGCGCGTGTTCCTCTACCGGCTGGCGCTGACCCTGCCATTGCTGGCGGCGGCCGGGTGGCTGTTTGCCAAAAAGCGCAAAAGTACCTACTGGCCGTTTGTCTGGGGTTTCATCTTCTTTGCGTTGTTCGCGTTTTTTGTCGAGCTGGTGCCTTACCTGCCAAGCTACGGCGGTTATGTGCGCTACATCGTCGGCATCCTCATCACGGTGCTGGTCGGGCGGCAGGCGATTGTTTCGCTAAACCGCTATCTGGAAAAGCAGAAACTGGCCGAGCAGTTGCCGGATGCGCAGCGCCGCGAAGAACTCAGCTACGACACGGCGCTCACGCGGCTCTCCAAAGGCGTATGCCCCGGCTGCGAACGTGCCGTTGATTTGAAGAATGTGGAAATCGACTTCTGCCCGCACTGCGGCATTGGCCTGTTTGACCACTGCCTGCAATGCACCAAGCGCAAGAGTGCGTTTGCCAAGTTCTGCCACGCCTGCGGTGCCGACGGCAAGCGGCCGAGGCTTCTGCCTGACCCCGCGCCTGGCGCTGCCGTCCAGCCCTAGCACTGCCCGGCTGCTTGGACGCCGATCAGCGGCGCCTTGTCCTTTGGCGTTTCCCGCTGGCCGCCTACGGCTGGCGGCCATGGGCGCCTACAGGTTATTTTTGTGTTGCGTTCACAGTGGGCAAACCCATTCACAAGGTTTGACCATCATGAAAAAACAGATACGCAATCAGGTGGCAGCCTTTTTCCTGCTGCTCCTCGCTGCCACTGTGCTGCTTGCCGTGCCGGGCATTGCCGCGGCGCAACCGGCAAAGCCCGAGTTGCGATCGCTGCAGGTTGCCACGGATGACGGGCTTCGCCCCGGAGCCCGGCTGGAGTTCACGGTGGAAGGCTCACCGCGCGGCCAGGTCAGCCTGACCGTGCGTGGCGCGCCCCGGACCATAGCTCTCAAGGAAACTGCACGGGGAATCTACGCGGGAAGCTACACCGTTCGGCGCCAGGACCGGATCACCGAAAGCAGCGCCATCCGCGCCACGCTGAAGGTGCGCAACCGCAGCATTGCGACCAACTACACCTTTCCGGCCGGCATCGCCAGCCAGGGCGTGGCGGTGGCGCCGGTCGGCCTGAAAATTGACCGCTTCACGGTGGCTCCCGTTGACAAGCTCGAACCGGGTGCTGAACTGCGCTTCACGTTGAACGGCGCACCTGGCGGTACGGCGGAGTTCGACATTCCTGGTGTCATCAACAATGTTGCGATGCGCGAAGTGCGGCCCGGTGTTTATGAGGGGGGCTACACCATCCGCCGCCTGGACAACCTGGCGCCGTCACGGCCCGTTGTCGCCACTCTGCGCATTGCTGGCCGGGCTGTCACGTCCACGCTGACCCAGCCGTTGATTGCCGATGCCAGGCCGCCAGTGATCCGCAACATGTCGCCGCGTGACGGCGAGTCGGTCACGCGCAGCGCGACCACCTCGGTGTCCGGCACCTTTGACGATGCCGGTGGCGTGGGCGTGGACCCGAAAAGCGTGCGCATCATGCTGGCGGGGCGCGATGTCACCGCCGCTGCACAGATCACCCCGCAGTTTTTCACCTACCGCGCTGACCTGCCGGCCGGCCGCTACGCGGCGGACGTGACCGCCAGGGACATGGTCGGCAATGCCGTGCGCCAGACCTGGAGTTTCGATGTGGCTTCCGCCGTGAGCGCCGCGCCTGCGACCGTGCTGTTGCAAGTAACCAGCCACGCCAACAATGCTTCGGTTGAAGGCAGCCCGGTGGTGGTGCGCGGACGCACCGCGCCCGGCGCGGTGGTTGATGTCAAGGTCAGCGCCGTTGGAACGCTAGCCGGCCTGTTCGGCATGAACCAGGACCTGCTGACGCAGCGGGTTCAAGCCGATGGCAACGGCAACTTCTCGTTCAGCTTCACACCGCAGTTGCCGCTGCCCGGCACGCGTTACGAGGTATCGATGACCGCCGGCAAGGACGGCATGGTGCCCACCGAGACCAGGCTGGTGCTGTTCCAGAAGCAGGGTTGAGCCAAATTTGCAGTAAAAACTGCCTTCAGCCCTTATGTGGCGGGCGCAAGCAGCTATTGATTAAATAGCGTTCCTTCAAACGAGGCGGCCGTAAAAGGGGTAGCTTGGGTCGTTGTAGCCGTGGCTGGAGGCGTGGCCGGGAATTACCAGCTCGTTGACGAAGGCTTCATCCTCGCTGTCCAGCACCAGCTCGGTTGCGCCGTAAACGTCTTCCAGGTGCGAGAGCAGGCGGGGCCCGGCAATCACCGAACTGACCAGCGGATTGGCCAGCACCCAGGCGGCGGCAAACTGGCCCGGCACCCAGCCTTTGGCTTCACAGCGTGCCTTGATCTTCTGGGCAATCACCAGCGATTCTTCACGAAATTCGGTTTCCAGGATCCGTTTGTCGCCGCTGCCGGCGCGTGTGCCCTCGGCCGGTGGCTGGCCCGGCGGGTACTTGCCGGTGAGCACGCCGCGCGCCAGCGGGCTGTAGGGCACGACGCCCAGGCCGTAGTGGCCGCAAGCGGGCAGGATTTCGACCTCGGGGCCACGGTTGAGCAGGTTGTAATAGGGTTGGCAGACCACCGGCTGCGGCACACCAGCCTTCTCGCACAGGCGCACGATCTCGGCGATGCGCCAGCCGCGGAAGTTGGACAGGCCAAAGCTGCGGATCTTGCCGCTGCGGATCAGGTCGCCAATGGCTCGCACGGCCTCGTCGAGGTTTTCGCCATGAAAATCGCGGTGCAGATAGAGAATGTCCAGGTAATCGGTATCCAGCCGCGCCAGGATGGCGTCGGTCTGCTGCATGATCCAGCGCCGCGAGTAGTGGCCGTCGTTGATGCCTTCACCCGCTTTGTTGCCGAGCTTGCTGGCCAGCACCCAGTGCGAACGCTGCCCGGCCAGCAGCTTGCCCAGCAGGGTTTCAGACTTGCCCTCGTTGTAGACATCGGCCGTGTCGATGAAATTGATGCCGTGTTCTTTCGCCGATGCAGCGATGCGCGCCGCTTCGTTGTCGGGTGTCTGCTGGCCGAACATCATGGTGCCCAGGCACAGGGTAGACACCTTCAGGTTGCTGCTTCCAAGGCGGCGGTAGTGCATGGTCAATTTCCTTGTGGCAAAAGTTGGTTGGGGACGAGAGGGCCTGAGCGTCCTTGCCTCTCGTCGCTTGGGCGAGCGTACCAAAGTCAGGCGGAAAAATGAGTTCGCAGGATCGGTGGTGCGGAGCGAAAGTATTGATTAATGCTACTTTCGGTGCTGACCGGTAGTACCTGAATCATTATGAGAGACTTTTTATCTGCCTCTGCGCACACTTTCCCCACAAGCATTTGCTTGGGCCACTGGTTAATGTATGAATTCAAATCGGTTGATGTTCTCTTTTGCTTCGCTGAAGCGCCACGCCGCTCTGGTGGGCATGGCCCTGGGTGTCACGGCGCTGACGGGTTGTTATGTCGTGCCTGTGCACCCTGCACATTCGCAGATGGCGCCAACGGCGTATGCCACACCGGCGCCGCCCGCAAGCGTGACTTTTGCAGCGCGGCTGTATCCGGCGAATGACGCCGCTGCGGCTTATGGCATGGTCAATGCCGTGGTCACCAATGACCTGAACGGGCGCGGCACCTTCAGCACCACCATCAACGGCGAGAATTTCACAGGTGAAGCAACACGCATGGCCGCATCTTCTTCACGCGAAGGTGTCGCCAATGGTGCGGGTAACCGCGGCAGCTACATCAACTGCAAGTACCAGATGAACTCGGCCACACTCGGAACCGGTCAGTGCCGCCTGTCCAATGGCGCGCAGTTCACCATGCACGTCGGCAACTGATTTTCCGGGCTATCGCTGCGATTGATCGATGGCCACGATTTCGGGGGCCGACTTGAGGTGCCCCACGTATCGCAGCGCTTTGTGAATCCGGATGGAGGGTACATCGCCCTCCCGCATGTGAAGCAGGTCACCGGGGTTGATCAGTCGCGGATCAGCGTCGGTGAGCGGCAAGCCGGCGCTGCGGTAGGCTTCCAGCACAAACTGCGAGCAGAAGAACTGGTCGTTGCGTCCCAGGCCAAGCTGCACTGCGGCGATGCCCCGAATGCAGAAATCGCGTACCAGCGCAGGTACCAGCGGAAGTTCGCACAGGCGCCGCTCCAGGGCAAAAGGAGCTTGCAGCATGACGCCAAGGTGATTGTATTTCCTGCCGTCATGGCGAGCCGCAAACAGGTTGATTTTTTCCGCCTGCTCAGCCGTGATGTCCGGGTGCCGGAACGCGACGATGGTGGCTTCTTCCTGCATCAGCGCGGTGAGGTTCCGGCGACGGATGCCTGAACCCACGGCCTCTGCAACCTGCTCGTTCCCCATGTAGACCGCGGCGTGGCTGACGGGCGACAGCGTGGCCAGCCGGATGCCCACCGAGTTCAAGCCGTTTTCCGCGGTGAGGATGATATCGCCCGGCCGCAGCGAATCGGCCTCCACCAGCTGCCCGCCGTTGCGTGGGTTGAGGGCCTTGTTCTGGAAACTCAGCGTGGGTACGCCGGTGGTCTCGTGAGGGTTGAGGGCGGTGGCACATCCGGTCAGGGCAACAGCAGCCAGGATGAGTCCGGGCAGGAACAAACGGGTCATGGAATTCCTGTCACGGAGTTGAGGTATTGCGTAACATTCTCGCGCATAAACCGCCCCGGTCGGGCAAGGGTCGTTCAGATTCCGCGCTGGCGATCGGTGCGGAAGCTGGCGGAGAACTCTCCAAAGCGCCCGGCATCCAGCGCATCGCGCACTTCCTGCATCAGGTTCAGGTAGTAATGCAGGTTGTGGATGCTGCTGAGCATGGGGCCCAGCATTTCGCCGCAGCGGTCCAGGTGGTGCATGTAGGCCCTGGAGAAATTCCTGCAGGTGTAGCAACTGCAGGTCGCATCGACCGGCTGGATGTCGGTTTTGTAGCGCGCGTTGCGGATCTTGAGGTCGCCAAAACGCGTGAACATGTGGCCATTGCGCGCATTGCGCGTCGGCATCACGCAGTCAAACATGTCGACGCCTGCACCCACGCCTTCGACCAGGTCTTCCGGCGTGCCCACGCCCATCAGGTAGCGCGGTTTGTTCGCGGGCAAGCGGTGCGGCGTGTGCGCCATGATGCGCAACATTTCTTCCTTGGGCTCGCCGACGCTGACGCCACCAATGGCATAACCGGGCAAGTCCAGCTCGACCAGAGCGTCGAGCGACTCCTGGCGCAGGTTTTCAAACATGCCGCCCTGCACAATGCCGAACAGCGCGTTCGGGTTCTGCAGTCTGTTGAACTCCGCAACGCAGCGGCTGGCCCAGCGCAGGCTCAGCTCCATGGAAAAGCGCGCTTCGGCCTCGGTGGTGATGTGGCCCTTGGTGTCGTAAGGCGTGCATTCGTCGAACTGCATCACGATGTCGCTGTTGAGCACGGTCTGGATCTGCATCGAGATTTCCGGCGTCAGGAACAGCTTGTCGCCGTTGACTGGCGACGCGAACTTCACGCCTTCTTCCGAAATCTTGCGCATCTCGCCAAGCGACCAGACCTGGAAGCCGCCGCTGTCGGTGAGGATGGGCTTGTTCCAGCTTTCAAACTTGTGCAGGCCGCCGAACTGCTGCATCACATCCAGCCCAGGACGCATCCACAGGTGGAAGGTGTTGCCCAGAATAATCTGGGCACCCATGTCGTGCAGCGACTGCGGCATCACGCCCTTGACGGTGCCGTAGGTGCCCACCGGCATGAAGATGGGGGTCTGCACCACGCCATGGTTCAGCGTGAGCGTTCCGCGGCGCGCGAAGGAGCCCAGGTAGGCGCCTTCGGCGGGGTCGGTTTTCAGGACTTCAAAATTCAGCATGGAACGATTGTCTCAGGGCGTGGTTCGTTGCAGCAGCATGGCGTCGCCGTAGCTGAAGAAGCGGTAACGCCGGGTGATGGCGTGGCGGTACAGCGCCATGATGTGCTCGTAGCCGGCAAAGGCGCTGACCAGCATCATCAGGGTGCTTTTGGGTAGGTGGAAGTTGGTCAGCAGCAGGTCCACCACCTGGAACTCGAAGCCCGGTGTGATGAAGATGTTGGTGTCGCGGCATTCGGGCCCGAACTTCGCCGCCGATTCGAGTGCGCGCACGCTGGTGGTGCCGACAGCGACGACGCGGCCGCCGCGCGCCTTGCAGTCCCTGATGGCCTGCAGCGTTGCTTCCGGTACTTCAAACCGTTCGAAATGCATGACGTGGTCGGCGATGTCTTCGGCTTTGACCGGCCGGAAGGTGCCGGCACCCACATGCAGGGTCACCGTGGCGCGCTGGATGCCGCGTTCTTCCAGCTGCACCAGCACGGCCTCATCGAAATGCAGCGCAGCCGTCGGTGCGGCCACTGCACCGGGGTTTTTGGCAAACACGGTCTGGTAGCGGCGCTCATCGTCGGCCGAATCGCTGTGGGTGATGTAAGGCGGCAGCGGCACATGGCCATGGCTTTCCATCAGGGTGTAGGGGTCGCTGCTCAGCGCAAAACGGTACAGCGGCCCATCTTCGTTGGGCCAGCGGCCCAGCAGCGTGGCTGTGAAGCCGCCGTCCATCTGCATGACGGCGCCCGGCAGTGGCTTCTTGCTGACCTTCATATGGGCAGCCACCTCGTGCCCGGCATCCGGCGAAAGCGAGAGCACCCGCTCGATCAACAGCTCCAGCCGGCCACCGCTGCTTTTCTGGCCGAACAGGCGCGCCTTGACGACCTTGGTGTCGTTCAGGACCAGCAGGTCGCCGGCCTTCAGCAAGTCCGGCAGTTCGGCAAAACGCCGGTCAACAGGGGCGCTGCTCCGGCCGTCCAGCAGGCGCGAGGCGCTGCGCTCGGCGGCCGGGTGCTGGGCGATCAATTCGTCGGGGAGCGTGAAATCAAAATCACTGAGGCTGAAATGCGTCTTCATGAAGGCACAATTGTCCCATGCCCCCCCGCTCCCTCACCGGTGCTTCTTCGCCAAAAGTGACCCAGACCGCAGCGGGAGCTGCGAACACGCCTGCGCCAGTGCCCAAGTCCCAGCCGCAGAAGGCCCTGGAAAAGCTGGGTCTGCGCCGGGACATCGATCTCGCGCTGCACCTGCCGCTGCGTTACGAGGACGAAACCCGCATCACCCGGCTGGCCGATGCGCGCGATGGCGACATGGTGCAGATCGAAGCCCAGGTCACGCACAGTGAAATTACGTTCCGCCCGCGCCGGCAACTGCGCGTGACGGTGGACGACGGCAGCGACACCTGCGTGCTGCGCTTCATCAATTTTTACCCCGCCCACCAGAAAACCCTGAGCGTGGGAGCACGCGTACGGGTGCGCGGCGAAATCCGCGGCGGTTTTGTCAGCCGTGAAATGGTGCACCCCAGTTTCCGCGCCGCCGGCGGCGAGCTTGCGACGGCGCTGACGCCGGTCTACCCCACCGTGGCTGGCTTGCCGCAGGCCTACCTGCGCAAGGCCGTGCTCGGCGGCCTGGGCCGGGCTGACCTTGCGGAAACCATCCCCCGGGAATTTTTGAATAAAAACCTGCCACAGCCCTTATCCAGTCTGCGTGAGGCGCTATTGTTTTTGCACAACCCGGCGCCGGATGTGGCGCTCGCCACGCTGGAAGACCGCAGTCACCCGGCCTGGCAGCGGCTCAAGGCGGAGGAGCTGCTGGCCCAGCAGCTGTCACAGCTGCAGGCGCGCCGGGTGCGTGCGGCCATGCGTGCGCCCGCGCTTGTCGGGCCCGCGATGCGCGGTACGCAATGCACGCTGCACGAGCAGTTGCTGGAACGCCTGCCCTTCCGGTTGACGGTGGCGCAGAAGCGTGTCGGCACCGAGATCGACGCCGACCTGAAAAGAAACGTGCCCATGCACCGCCTGCTGCAGGGCGATGTCGGCTCCGGCAAAACCGTGGTGGCCGCGCTGGCCGCGGCGCGCTGCATGGACGCCGGCTGGCAGTGCGCCTTGATGGCGCCCACCGAAATCCTGGCCGAACAGCACTTTCGCAAGCTGATCGGCTGGCTCGAGCCGCTGGGCATCCAGACTGCCTGGCTGACCGGCAGCCAGAAGGCGAAGGAGCGGCGCGAGGCCCTGGCCGTGATCGAAAGCGGCGCAGCCGGCCTGGTAGTGGGCACCCACGCGGTGATCCAGGACAAGGTGATTTTCAAAAACCTGGCGCTCGCCATCATCGACGAGCAGCATCGCTTTGGCGTGGCACAGCGGTTGGCCCTGCGCAGCAAGATGACTGAGGGTGGGGAAGAGCCGCATCTTCTGATGATGACGGCGACACCGATCCCGCGTACGCTGGCCATGAGTTATTACGCCGACCTCGACGTCTCCACCATCGACGAACTGCCACCGGGCCGCACGCCCATCGTCACCAAGGTGGTCAGCGAGGCGCGGCGCGACGAAGTGGTGGAGCGCATCCGCAGCCAGCTCGCAGAAGGCCGTCAGGTCTATTGGGTCTGCCCCCTGATTGAAGAGAGTGAATCGGTCGACCTGATCAATGCAACCCAGACGCACGAAGCACTGACGGCCGCGCTGCCCGGCACAAAGGTCGGCCTGCTGCACTCGCGCATGCCGTCGGCCGAAAAAAAGGCGGTGATGGCCTTGTTCACCAGTGGCCAGCTTGGCGTGCTGGTCAGCACCACGGTGATCGAGGTCGGCGTGGATGTGCCTAATGCATCGCTGATGGTGATCGAGCACGCCGAACGTTTCGGCCTGAGCCAGTTGCACCAGCTGCGCGGCCGGGTCGGGCGCGGCGCGGCAGCCTCGGCTTGTGTGTTGCTCTATTCGACCGGAGATGCGCCGCGCCTCGGCGAAACCGCGCGGGCCCGACTCAAGGCCATGGTGGAGACGCAGGACGGCTTCGAAATTGCCCGACGCGACCTGGAAATACGCGGACCGGGTGAATTCCTGGGCGCTCGCCAGTCGGGCGCGCCGCTATTGCGGTTTGCCGACCTGGCGACGGATACGGAACTGCTGGCTTGGGCGCGGGCGCTGGCCCCGGTGATGCTGGACCGGCATCCCGAACTGGCGCGGCAGCATATTGCGCGCTGGCTGGGAGGAAAATCGGAGTTCCTCAAGGCGTAAGGCGAATGAGCAGCGGGCTGTCGTGGGCTTTTTTTGCATTTGATGCCAAATTTGAAAAGCCCGGAGCGTTCAGTCCACGACTTCAAAGCTGCCCTTTTGCTGTGTCCATTCCTTGTCGTTGGAACCAAAGGCAATCGCTTCGCCGTTCCTGAAATTCAAGACCACCGTCAGGGTGTAACCCGATCCGCCCAGGTAAGACACGGCAAACACCGCATCGTCAATTTTGACGGCGGCGCATCTGTCGACCCGTGTGGGCTTGCCTTCCTTGCCGGCCACGCGCCAGGCAATGGAGCCGTCCTGGTTGAAGCTGTGTTCAAACGTCATGCCTGCGGTGGGCCCGTCCGTGAAGCTCCAGCGCAGGGTTTTGCCTTTCAGCGATTCCGGGGCGGTTGGGTTGACCATGGGTGGCTCCTGTAGTTGATGGTTTACCACTTTAGGTGCCTTCGGCAGGTGTCCTGCCCCGGTTTTGGCCTGAAGCGGCGTAAGCTTTTTCCTTCAAGGCCTGTCACGGGTGGCTTTTTTTGGATGCTATGTATTTGATAGCTGTCCATGCTCATTGGGTAAGGGAAAAAGGTCGATTCGACACATGCATCTGGCGCAAAACCGTGCCGGGGTCGTTTGGCTGTATCCGGTCGAATGCGTCGTCATCATCGCCGCCGGGAAAAGCCGCACAATAAGCGCATGACGCTGACTGAACTCAAATACATCGTGGCTGTGATCATGGGAGGGACAGGGCGAGGCTCGGTCGAGGCGACAGCTCTACGAAGTGAAGCCGACGAGGCCGAGCATGCTGGGCCGTCACTGCTTGCTGCGCAACGCAGACGCTTTGGCCCAGCTCCGCTTGCGGGGATCGACCCCCGGACAAGATCGTTGGCGACGGCCGCAGTCGTTTGCAGGAATGGTGAACCAGGATGACTCTCACAGAGCTCAAGTACATCGTGGCCGTCGCCCGGGAAAAGCACTTCGGCAAGGGTGCCGAGGCCTGCCACGTGTCCCAGCCGACCCTGAGCGTGGCGATCAAGAAGCTCGAGGAAGAGCTGCAGGTCAAGCTGTTCGAGCGCAACGCCAATGAGATCACGGTGACGCCGCTGGGCGAAGAAATCGTGCGCCAGGCGCAAAGCGTGCTGGAACAGGCCGACAGCATCCGCGAGATTGCCAAGCGCGGCAAGGATCCGCTGGCCGGCGCCTTGCGCCTGGGCGTGATCTACACCATCGGTCCCTACCTGCTGCCGGACCTGGTGCGCCAGGCGATTGCGCAGACGCCGCAAATGCCGCTGATGCTGCAGGAAAACTTCACCGTCAAGCTGCTGGAAGAGCTGCGTACCGGCGAAATAGACTGCGCCATCCTGGCGGAGCCTTTTCCCGACACCAACCTGGCGATAGCGCCGCTGTACGACGAGCCCTTCATGGCGGCGGTGCCCAGTACCCACCCGCTGGCGACGCGCAGCAACATCACCGCCGAAGAGCTGAAAAAAGAGACCATGCTGCTGCTCGGCACCGGGCACTGCTTTCGCGACCATGTGCTGGAGGTGTGCCCCGAGTTCGCGCGGTTTTCGAGCAATGCCGAGGGCATACGCAAGAGTTTTGAAGGCTCGTCGCTGGAGACCATCAAACACATGGTGGCTGCCGGCATGGGCGTGACGCTGGTACCGCGCCTGAGTGTGCCCAAGGACGCGCTGGTGCCGAAGCCGGCCAAGGCCAGGGCAAAGGGCAAGGAGGCGGCCGAGCTGGCGTCTTACATCACCTACCTGCCTTTCGAAGGCCATGTGCCGACGCGGCGCGTGGTGCTGGCCTGGCGCCGCAGCTTCACCCGGTATGAAGCCATCGCCGCCTTGCGCAATGCCATTTACGCCTGCGAGCTGCCCGGCGTGACGCGCCTCTCCTGAGCCGCGTTTCAAGGCATTTCATGATGCCTATCAAGGCGATACAGTTTGGCTGTTGCCCTGAGCGTCCCGATTGCTTAGAGTGAAGTTCAGAACACTTTAATAAAGGACAGACCATGGCCAAAACAACCCCCAAGGCTTCCGCCGGCCGCAACGGCGTACCGCCCATCAACATCGGCATCGGCGAAAAAGACCGCGCTGCGATTGCCCAGGGCCTGAGCCGCCTGCTGGCGGACACCTACACGCTGTACCTGACCACGCACAACTTCCACTGGAACGTGACGGGGCCGATGTTCAACACGCTGCATGCGATGTTCATGACGCAGTACACCGAGCTGTGGGCCGCAGTGGACCCGGTGGCCGAACGCATCCGCTCGCTGGGCCATCCGGCGCCGGGCTCCTATGCACAGTTCAGCAAGCTGGCCTCAGTACCCGACGTGCCCACCACCCCGCCCAAGGCGATGGAAATGGTGCGCATTCTGGTGAAAGGCCATGAAGCCGTTGCACGCACGGCGCGGGAGCTGTTTCCGGTGGCCGACAAGGCCGATGACCAGCCGACCGCCGATTTGCTGACCCAGCGCCTGACCGTGCACGAACAGACGGCGTGGATGCTGCGCTCATTGCTCGAAGAATAGGCAGTGGCGCCCACCCCGGGACGGTGATGCCAGAATTGAGGCTTGAAAAATAAACTCAGCCTCTATTTGCAACTGATCCGCTGGGAC
This sequence comes from Polaromonas sp., assembly GCF_049790275.1. Classification (GTDB taxonomy): domain Bacteria; phylum Pseudomonadota; class Gammaproteobacteria; order Burkholderiales; family Burkholderiaceae_C; genus Polaromonas. The sequence continues at coordinate 28,290 of NZ_JBAQYR010000002.1, read as the reverse complement.
CGCCCCGCGGGCTGGTTGCTGCTGCTCTGGCCCACGCTGTCGGCGCTGTGGGTTGCTTCGCACGGTTTCCCCGGCTGGCATTTGCTCACTGTCTTCACGCTGGGCACCATCCTGATGCGCAGTGCCGGCTGCTGCCTCAACGACGTCGCCGACCGCGAGTTCGACCGACATGTCAAACGCACTGCGCAACGCCCGGTGACGCGCGGTGCGGTGTCCGTCAGGGAGGCACTGATCCTGGGCGCCGTGCTGGCCTTGCTGGCTTTCGGCCTGGTGCTGAGCACCAACACCACCACCATCATCTGGTCGTTTGCCGCGCTAGCCGTGGCCGTGGTCTATCCGTATGCCAAGCGCTTTGTGTCCATGCCGCAGGCGGTGCTGGGCGTGGCTTTCAGCTTTGGCATTCCCATGGCTTTTGCGGCGGTGCAGTCGCGTGTGCCGCCGCTGGCCTGGCTGCTGTTGCTGGGCAATCTGTTCTGGGTGATTGCCTACGACACCGAGTACGCCATGGTGGACCGCGATGACGACCTCAGGATCGGCATGAAAACCTCGGCCATCACGCTGGGCCGGTTCGACGTGGCCGCCGTCATGGCCAGTTACCTGGCTTACCTGTCGATTTGGGCCTGGGCCCTTGTGGCGATGCCGCAGCCTGCTATTTATTTCGTAGCTATTGGCGTGGCGCTGGCGCAGGCCGTGTGGCACGGCTGGCTGATCCGCAAACGCGGGCGTGACGACTGCTTCAAGGCTTTCCGCCTGAACCACTGGCTGGGTTTCACGGTGTTTGCCGGCATTGCGCTGTCGTATGCGCTGGCTGGCGTGTAAGCGCCTGCCAGTGAGTTGCTATTAAAAGAGTAGCTGGTGACGCCCGTACAATAAGGGCCAAAGCCGGATTTCGTTCAAGGAACTCAGGCTGCACCAAACTCGTCACCGAGTTCCGCGGCGCGCCGCCTGGCGGCGTGCATAGCGCGCATGAACTGCTGCTTGATGTTGTCCTGTTCCATGGACGTCAGGGCCGCGTAGGTGGTGCCGCCTTTGGACGTGACCCGGGCGCGCAGGATTTCCGGCGGCTCGTCCGACGAGCGCGCCAGTTCTGCTGCGCCGACAAAGGTGCCCACCGCCAGCTTGTGGGCCTGATCGCGGCTGAGCCCCATGTCCACACCGGCCTGCACCATGGCTTCAATGAAATAGAACACATAGGCGGGGCCGGACCCCGAGAGGGCAGTCACGGCGTCGAGGTGTTTTTCGTCGTCCAGCCAGACGAAGTCGCCGGTGGTCTGGATCACGCGCTCGACGGCCAGGCGGTCATCGGCGCTGACGGCGGGCCGCGCGAACAGGGCCGTGATGCCTTTGCCAATCAGCGCGGGTGTGTTCGGCATGGAGCGCACGACACGCTGGGTGTCCAGCCAGTGCGCGATGCTGTCGGAGCGGATGCCGGCCGCCACGCTCAGGTGCAGGGCGGTCTTGGTGTGGAAGCGGGTGAGCAGGGCGGCGTCCTTGAAGGTTTGCGGCTTGACGGCCCAGACCACCAGGGTGGCGCTGGCCAATGACTCACCGGGGCTTTCGTTCACCTGCACGCCAAATTGCTTCCTGAGCTTGGCCCGCTGTTCCGCCCAGGGTTCCACCACCTGGATCTGGCTTGCGGCCTGGCCGCGCTTGAGCAGGCCGCCAATGATGGCGCTGGCCATGTTGCCGCCGCCGATGAAGGCGATGGCGCTTGTGTCTGTGTGAAGGGGAGAAGTCATGAATGCTCAGTCAAAAAATTCAAAAGCCAGCCATTGGGTGATTTGCCGCGGATTGAAATTGTCGTCGCTAATGAAGTGGAGGCTGCGGTTGCCGTTGGGAAGCCGCGGGCCCCAGCTCATGCCCTCGGTATTGTCGAGGCGGGCCAGCCGGTAGCCGGGGCCGGCGCCGGTGAAGGCCGAAAAATCGGCCAGCAGCAGCTTGGCGGCCGGCTGGTAGGCGCCGGGTTGCAGCGCCGGGATAGCCAGCGTGTCCGTCCCCTCGCGGGTGTCGATCAGGTAAAGGCGCAGCGAATTGCCCGTGAGGGCATCGTGCCCCGCCATGTAGGCCCGCTCCAGCACCAGCATGCGGTCGGCGTCGAGCATCAGGATTTCGCTGACGCCGTTGTCGGCATGGGTGGCCGGCGCGACAGGTGCGCGCGGAATGGCGTCGGGCACGTAGGCTATTTGCCGCACGACCTGCCCGCTGGCCAGGTCCAGCTGGGTGAGGCGGCATGGCCCGCCGGCTGCCTGCACGGTCGGCGGCTGCCCGTCCTGGCGCAGTGGGCCCTCCATGGCGATCCAGGCCCGGCTGCCGTCCGGACTCAAGGCCAGGCCTTCCAGCGCCAGATTGATGCGCGGCCCCTGGGTGAGATGAAAGTCAAACATGGCGGGCAGCGCAAATTCGCGAACCAGCGTGCCGTCAGCGCGGCTTTCACGCAGCGCCGGTGCCGCTCCCGTCAGGGCATGCCCCTCACTGGTCCATAGCAATGTCTGGCTGGCCGTGCGCCAGCGGATCGCCTCCGGGTCGGGCACCTGGATGCCCCGCAATGCGGCTGGATACGCGCTGCCATCGGCCTGGCGCAGGGCGGTCACGCCGGTCAGGGTGAGCTCACCCAGCCGATCCGCTTCGAACGGAAGGCGTGCCGTGTAAAACCGCGCCGGGTTGATGTTCGAGCCATCGTCACTGACCAGGTAATACAAACCGCTGGCCTCGTCGTAGTCGATGCCCGACAAGCCGCCGACGGTGGTGCCCTGAAACTGGAGCCGGTGCGGCAACCGGGCCTCGCCGATGAGCCGCAGGCGGGTGCGGGGTGGTGCCAGGAAGGCCAGCGCCGGCTTGGTGGGCGCGAAGCCCGCCAGGCCCAGCGTTGCGGCAGCGCCGTAGCGCAGCACCCGCCGCCGTGTCAGTGCAAACGCGGTCTTGGCGGGTTGGGGCGGGCAGGGCATGAAGCGAGTTTAGGCTCGCCGGGCGGTACGGGTTGTGACAGGGAAACCGGAAACGGACGTCCGCCGGTGCTGGCTTACAGCGCCACGGTCTGCCGCACCGCGTGTTCCCACTGCGCCATCAGGCCGGCTGCGCGGTCGGCACTCAAGGTCGGCAAAAACCTGCGTTCCGCGCGCCACATGTCCGACAGTTCGCTGGTGCTGGCATAAACACCGCTGGACAGGCCGGCCAGGTAGGCTGCACCGAGCGCCGTGGTTTCGGTGACGGCCGGCCGCACGACGGGAATGCCCAGCAGGTCCGCCTGGAACTGCATCAACAGCTCGTTGATGCAAGCGCCGCCGTCCACCCGGAGTTCCGCCACCGGCGCTGCGCCGGCGGCCACCGCGTCGCGGCTCATGGCCTGCAGCAGGGCCGCGCTCTGGTAGGCGATGCTTTCCAGCGCAGCCCGCGCGATATGGGCCACCGTGGTGCCGCGCGTCAGGCCGGTGATGGTGCCGCGCGCATCGGGTTTCCAGTAGGGGGCGCCCAGGCCGGTGAAGGCCGGCACCATCATGACGCCGCCGGAGTCCGGAACACTTTGCGCGAGCGCCTGCACCTCGCCGCTGCCCTGGATGGCATGCAGGCCGTCGCGCAGCCACTGCACAACGGCACCGCCGACGAATACGCTGCCTTCAAAAGCAAACTCGGTTTGCGGCGTGACCTGTGCTGCACTGGTGGTGAGCAGGCCGTTGTGCGACGTCTGGAACTTGTTGCCGGTGTGCATCAACAAGAAGCAACCGGTGCCGTAGGTGTTTTTGGCCATGCCTTCCTTGAAACAGGCCTGGCCAAACAGTGCGCTCTGCTGGTCACCCGCCACGCCCCCGATGGGTATGGCCGCGCCCAGCAAATCCGGCTGCACGTCGCCGTAATGCGTGCTGGACGGCAACACCCGTGGCATCAGGTTCTCGGGAATGTCCAGTAGGGCCAGCAGGTCGGCGTCCCAGCTGTTGGTGTGCACGTTGAACAGCATGGTGCGGGAGGCATTGGTCACGTCGGTGGCATGCAGGGTGCCGCCCGTGAGCTGCCACATCAGCCAGCTGTCGATGGTGCCGAAAGCGAGTTCCCCGCGCGCCGCCTGTTGCCGCGCCTGCGGCACGTTGTCGAGCAGCCACTTGAGTTTGGTGCCGGAGAAATAGGCATCGACCAGCAGCCCGGTTTTGGCCTGGATCAGGTCGGCCTTGCCGTTTTCGCGCAGTTGGGCGCAGGTGGCTTCGGCACGCCTGTCTTGCCAGACGATGGCGTGGTGGATGGGCTGGCCCGTCTTGCGGTTCCAGACAACGGTGGTTTCGCGCTGGTTGGTGATGCCCAGCGCGCGGATGTCGCCGGCCTTGAGGGTCGCCTTGGCCAGGGCTTCGCGCGCGGTGGCCAGCTGGGTGCGCCAGATCTCCATGGGGTCATGTTCGACCCAGCCCGGCCTGGGATAAATCTGCGGCAGCTCCTGCTGGGCCAGGGCCACGATGTGGCCGTTTTCGTCAAACACGATGCTGCGGGAGCTGGAGGTGCCCTGGTCCAGGGCGAGCAGGTAAGTCATGGGCGTCGAATCGGGTTGGGGTGAGGCTCAGGGGTGGGCCACGTCGCAGCTTACCCCGGCTTCGGCCAACAGTGCAGGAAAGGGCTCCGGCGGCGGCTGGTCGGTGAACAGCCGGTCGATTTGCGACAAGGTGGCGAGTTCGACCATGGCGGGCCGGTTGAACTTGCTGCTGTCGGCGGCAAGCCAGACTTCGCGCGCATGCTCAATGATGGTTTGCGCCACCTTGACCTCGCGGTAGTCGAAGTCGCGCAGCGAGCCATCGCCTTCAATGCCTGAAATGCCGATCAGCGCGATGTCGACCCGGAACTGGCGAATGAAGTCAACGGCTGCCTCGCCCACGATGCCGCGGTCGCGCGCGCGCACGACGCCGCCAGCCACGATGACCTCGCAGTCCGGGTTTCCGCTCAGGATGGCCGCGACGTTGAGGTTGTTGGTGATGACGCGCAAGCCCTTGTGATGCATCAGCGCCCGGGCAATGGCCTCGGTGGTGGTGCCGATGTTGAGGATCAGCGAGCAGTTGTCCGGCACTTCTGCAGCAACGGCCAGCGCAATACGCGCCTTGCCGTCGGCGTTGAGGCTTTCACGCTGGCGATGCGCCAGGTTTTCAATCGTCGAGCTTGGAACACGCACGCCGCCGTGAAAACGTGTCAGCAGGCCGGCTTCGGCCAGGCGTTGTACGTCGCGGCGCACGGTCTGCAGGGTGACTTCCAGCGTCTCGGCAAGCTGTTCAACAGTGACCGAGCCGCGGGCGCGGACGACGTCGAGGAGTTTGAGTTGCCGGGGATTGGAGTTCACGCGTGCTTGGGCTTTGTAAGTCATTCGACTGTATATCGAAACAAAAAGAAACAAATCAGGGAAAGCATCTATTCAAAACGCGCAAAAAGGAAGAAAAATAGAAAAGATACGAACTAAGGTACACGAATTTTGCATGCACAACAACTCTTCCCTGATCCATTTGCACACCGACTCTCGTAAAGGTTTGTGATGCAACTTTCACTTGACGCGGTCAGCAAAAAAGTGGGTCCCGAAACCTGGCTGTATGAAATGAGCCTGGCTCCGCGCGCGGGCGAAGTTACTGTCCTGCTGGGTGCCACGCAGGCCGGCAAGACCAGCCTGATGCGCATCATGGCCGGCCTCGATGTGCCCAGCGCAGGCCATGTCCGGGTGGACGGCGCCGATGTGACCGGCATGGCGGTGCGCGAGCGCAACGTGGCCATGGTTTACCAGCAGTTCATCAACTATCCCTCGCTCAAGGTGGCCGACAACATCGCCTCGCCGCTCAAGCTGCGCGGCGAAAAAAACATAACCCAGCGGGTGCGTGAAATTGCCGAGCGCCTGCACATCGACATGTTTCTGGACCGCTACCCGGCCGAGCTGTCCGGTGGGCAGCAGCAGCGCGTTGCGCTGGCGCGTGCACTGGCGAAAGGCGCGCCCTTGATGCTGCTCGACGAACCGCTGGTCAACCTGGACTACAAGTTGCGCGAAGAATTGCGTGAGGAGCTGACGCAGCTGTTTGCAGTCGGGGATTCAACGGTGATTTATGCGACCACCGAGCCCGGTGAAGCCTTGCTGCTGGGCGGCTACACGGCGGTTCTGGATGGCGGGGAGCTGCTGCAATACGGCCCGACGGCGGAGGTGTTTCACGCGCCGAAGTCGCTGCGTGTTGCTCGCGCCTTCAGCGACCCGCCCATGAACCTCTTGGCTGCCACGGCCAGTGGACAGGGGGTACAACTGGTGGGCGGTCCCGAACTGGCCATCGCGCTGGCCCCAAATGCTTCGCCTGCATTGACAGTTGGCGTGCGTGCCAGCGCCTTGCGCGAAACCCGGCGCGATGGGGACATTACGCTGGCCGGCAAGGTCGAACTGGCAGAAATTTCCGGCTCCGACACCTTTGTGCACGTGAGTACGGGCGTTGGCGAACTCGTGGCCCAGCTCACGGGTGTGCATTACTTCGATCTTGGTGCTGCGATCACGCTGTTTCTTCATCCCTCGCAGGCTTATGTGTTCGATGCCGGAGGGGCGTTGCTGGTCGCTCCTCCGCGCAAGGGAGGGTACTGACATGGCCCGCATCGACCTCGAGCTTGCTCATTCCTACAAGGCGAATCCGCGTGAGGATGCCGACTACGCTCTCCTGCCTCTGCAAATGACTTTCGAGGACGGCGGTGCTTACGCGCTGCTGGGCCCCTCGGGTTGCGGCAAGACCACCATGCTCAATGTGATCTCGGGCCTGCTGGCGCCGTCGCAGGGCACGGTGAAATTTGATGGCCGGGACATGACGCATGCGACGCCGCAGGAGCGCAACATTGCGCAGGTCTTCCAGTTCCCGGTCATCTACGACACGATGACGGTGGCTGAAAACCTCGCCTTTCCCCTGCGCAACCGGAAAATGCCGGAAGACCAGATCAAAAAACGTGTCGGGCAGATCGCCGAGATGCTGGAGATGAGTGGCCAGTTGAACCAGCGCGCCGCGGGTCTGGCTGCCGATGCGAAACAGAAGATTTCATTGGGCCGCGGCCTGGTGCGGCCCGATGTCTCGGCGGTTCTTTTCGACGAGCCGCTGACCGTCATCGATCCGCATCTGAAGTGGCAGTTGCGTCGCAAGCTCAAGCAGATTCACCACGAACTCAAGCTCACACTGATTTATGTCACGCACGACCAGGTGGAGGCGCTGACCTTTGCCCAGCAGGTGGTGGTGATGACCCGTGGCCGCGCGGTGCAGATCGGGTCGGCCGATGCATTGTTCGAGCGGCCGCAGCACACGTTTGTGGGGCATTTCATCGGCTCCCCCGGCATGAACTTTTTGCCCGCCCGGGCTACCGGCGATGCCCTCGACATTGCGGGCCACACGCTGGCCATGCCCGCCGGGCGGGAACTGCCGGCCGGCGACTACAAGCTCGGCATACGTCCTGAATACGTCATCCTGGCGGCGTCCGGCGCTGCGGGTGCTGTGCCCGCGAGCGTTGTGCGCGTGCAGGACATCGGTACCCATTTGATGCTGACGGCGACGGTGGGTGAAGGCGTCGTGAAAGTTCGCCTGCATTCCGGTGTAACAGCGCCGCAAGCCGGCGACACCGCCTGGCTGCAGCTGCTCGGCACCCATACCTGTTTCTACAAAAATGAGGAGCTGATCGCATGAGCGCAGCACGAAACCGTTCCAGACCGGAAAGCGTGGGGGCGCCATGAGTACCACCACGAAGCCCGTCAACCAGAAAGCATGGCTGCTGGTATTGCCAGTCATCATCTGTGTGGCCTTCTCGGCCATCCTGCCCCTGATGACGGTGGTCAACTATTCGGTGCAGGACATCATTTCGCCGGAGAGGCGCGTGTTTGTCGGCACCGAATGGTTTGCCGCCGTCATGCGCGACGAGGACCTCCATGCGGCGCTCTGGCGCCAACTGACGTTTTCATTCGCCGTGCTGGCCGTTGAGATTCCCCTGGGCATCATGCTGGCCCTCTCGATGCCGGCCCAGGGCTGGAAAGCTTCTGCCGTGCTGGTGCTGGTGGCGCTGTCATTGCTGATCCCGTGGAACGTGGTCGGGACCATCTGGCAGATCTACGGCCGCGCCGATATCGGCTTGCTGGGCAGGATGCTGCAGGAAATGGGATTCGATTACAGCTACACCGGCAATGCGCTGCATGCATGGATCACTGTGCTGGTCATGGATGTCTGGCACTGGACACCGCTGGTTGCACTGCTTTGTTATGCCGGCCTGCGCTCCATCCCGGACGCCTACTACCAGGCCGCGCGCATCGACGGGGCGAGCAAGTTTGCGGTTTTCCGCTACATCCAGCTGCCCAAGATGCGCGGCGTGCTGATGATTGCCGTGCTCTTGCGCTTCATGGACAGCTTCATGATCTATACCGAGCCCTTTGTTTTGACCGGCGGCGGGCCCGGCAACGCGACCACTTTCCTCTCGCAATACCTCACGCAGAAGGCGGTGGGCCAGTTCGATCTGGGGCCCGCGGCTGCCTTCTCGCTGATTTATTTCCTGATCATCCTGCTGCTGTGTTTCATTCTCTACAACTGGATGCAGCGGGTCGGCACGGCGACCAAGGAGAACACCGGTGAATAAGCCCCGCTTCCAGGCGAGGACGCTGTTCCTCATTGCCTACATTGTTTTTGCGCTGTTGCCCATCTACTGGATGGTCAACATGAGCTTCAAGACCAATGGCGAAATCCTGTCGAGTTTTTCCTTTTTTCCTCAGGAGTTCACCTGGGCCAACTACCGGACCATCTTCACCGACCCGTCCTGGTATTCGGGCTACATCAATTCCCTGATTTATGTGGCCATCAACACGGTGATCTCGATCACGGTGGCCCTGCCGGCCGCCTATGCGTTTTCCCGCTACAGCTTCATCGGCGACAAACACGTGTTCTTCTGGCTGCTGACCAACCGCATGACGCCGCCCGCCGTGTTCCTGCTGCCCTTCTTCCAGCTGTACACGACCGTCGGCCTGATGGACACCCACATCGCCGTGGCCCTGGCGCACTTGCTGTTCAACGTGCCGCTGGCTGTGTGGATTCTGGAGGGTTTCATGAGCGGCATCCCGCGCGAGATCGACGAGACGGCGTACATCGACGGTTATTCATTTCCCCGTTTTTTCGTTCGCATCTTCCTGCCGCTGATCAAGGCCGGGGTGGGTGTGGCGGCCTTCTTCTGCTTCATGTTCAGCTGGGTTGAGCTGCTGCTGGCCCGCACGCTGACCAGCGTCAACGCCAAGCCTATCGTGGCCACGATGACGCGGACGGTTTCGGCCTCAGGCATGGACTGGGCGACCCTGGCTGCCGCGGGTGTACTGACCATCGTCCCTGGCGCGATCGTGATCTGGTTCGTGCGGCATTACATCGCCAAAGGTTTTGCGATGGGCAGGGTATGAGCATGAACCACCCCCGAAGTGCCTTCGGCACCTCCCCCTCAAGGGGGCGCCACCTGCGGCCCGGCAAAGCCGGTTCCGCGGTGGCCCTGGCGCGCGCCTTTTGCGCCCACAACGGCTGGCTGCAGTCCACACACAGGGAGAAGACAGATGTTTGAGTGGATGGCATGGACCCTGCCGGTAGCCATTTTTTTTACCTGCATTGTCCTGATGCTGATTGGCATGACGGTCTGGGAGATCAAGTCTCCGACGGCAACGCGTCGCGGCTTCTTGCCGCTCGAAACAACACGCGGCGACAGGTTGTTTATCGGCCTGCTGGGCGCTGCCTATATCAATCTTATTTTTGTAGGCCTCAGCGGCAAATTGGGTGCCGCGCTGGGTCTGGAGGTCGATCCGTCGATCTGGATCAGTTTTGTTATTTCCATGGGATGGCTTGCGCTTGTGATGCGCAAGGGTTAGCGGAGGGTACGGATTCGGCTCATTGCTTCCCCGGAGCCGGGCGAGTCGTGGAAACACTGGGGGAGGTAATCAATTGAGGAGACAAGTCATGAAGATGCGCTACACAGCACTGGCTCTTGCAGCGGCCCTGATGGTCATGCAGAACGCCAGCGCCGGCGATGCCGAGGCGAAGAAATGGATAGACAGCGAATTCCAGCCATCGACGCTGAGCAAAGACCAGCAGATGGCTGAGATGAAATGGTTCATCGAGGCGGCGAAAAAACTGCAGGCCAAGGGTGTGAAGGAAATTTCCGTGGTGTCGGAAACCATCACTACCCACGAATATGAATCCAAGACCCTGGCCAAGGCCTTCGAGGAAATCACGGGCATCAAGGTCAAGCATGACCTGATCCAGGAAGGCGACGTGGTCGAGAAGCTGCAGACCTCCATGCAGTCCGGCAAGTCCATCTACGACGGCTGGATTTCGGACTCGGACCTGATCGGCACCCACTACCGTTACGGCAAGGTCATGAACCTGACCGACTACATGGCCGGCAAGGGCAAGGAATGGACCAATCCGGGGCTGGACCTGAAAGACTTCATCGGCACCAGCTTCACCACCGCACCGGATGGCAAGCTGTACCAGCTGCCTGACCAGCAGTTCGCCAACCTGTACTGGTTCCGCGCCGACCTGTTTGCGCGCAAGGACCTGCAGGACAAGTTCAAGGCCAAATATGGCTACGAGCTAGGCGTGCCTTTGAACTGGAGTGCCTACGAGGATATCGCGGCCTTCTTCAGCGAAGACGTCAAGACCATCGATGGCAAGCCGATTTACGGCCACATGGATTACGGCAAGAAAGACCCGTCACTGGGCTGGCGTTTCACCGACGCCTGGCTGTCGATGGCTGGTACCGCCGACAAGGGCATTCCCAATGGGCAACCGGTTGATGAATGGGGCATTCGCGTGGGGGCTGACAAGTGCACGCCCGTGGGCGCCTCCGTCTCCCGCGGTGGCGCTACCAACTCGCCGGCTGCCGTGTACGCGCTGACCAAGTACGTGGACTGGATGAAGAAGTACGCACCCAAGGAAGCCACCGGCATGACCTTTGGCGAAGCCGGCCCGGTACCTGCACAGGGGCAGATCGCCCAGCAGATCTTCTGGTACACGGCTTTCACTGCCGACATGACCAAAAAAGGGCTTCCGGTGGTGAACGCAGATGGGACGCCCAAATGGCGCATGGCGCCCGGCCCGAACGGTCCGTACTGGAAACAGGGCATGCAAAACGGCTACCAGGACGTCGGATCGTGGACCTTCTTCTCGGCGCATGACGAAAACCGCACTGCGGCTGCCTGGCTCTATGCGCAGTTCGTGACGGCCAAGACCACGTCCCTGAAGAAGACCATCGTCGGTTTGACGCCTATCCGTGAATCAGACATCCGCTCCAAAGCCATGACCGACATGGCGCCCAAACTGGGTGGCTTGGTGGAGTTCTACCGCAGCCCGGCGCGTGTCGCCTGGACGCCGACCGGTACCAATGTGCCTGACTATCCGAAACTGGCCCAGCTCTGGTGGAAAAACGTGGCTCAGGCTGTGACCGGGGAAAAAACGCCGCAGGGCGCCATGGACACGCTGGCCGAGGAGATGGACCAGGTCATGGGCCGGTTGGAGCGTGCGGGCATGGAGAAATGCGCACCCAAGCTCAATCCCAAGGGTGATCCGGCCAAATACCTGAGCGACACAGGTGCGCCGTGGAAAAAGCTGGCCAATGAAAAGCCCAAGGGCGAAACCATCAACTACGACAAACTGTTGCAGGCCTGGAAGGACGGCAAGGTTCGTTGATCCGTGAAGCCATGCGGGGTGGCGGCTCGCATGTTGCTTGACCATTGAAGGACAGAAAGTGCGTGCGGACCATGGGGGTCCGCACGCCTTTGCCGACAGAAAGCCAGGAAGGCGAAAGCGGAACCTGCCCGTAAGGGGCTCTGCGGAGACGGACAATGGAGCCCATGACTTTTGAATCCCCGCTGTTGCGGACACAACGTGCGGACCTGATAGACCGCCTCCAGGCACCTCATACCTACGACATTGCGATCATCGGCGGCGGGGCAACCGGGCTCGGTGTTGCGCTGGATGCCGCGGTACGCGGATTTTCCGTTGTCCTCGTTGAATCGCACGACTTTGCGAAGGGGACCTCCTCGCGGGCGACCAAGCTGGTCCATGGCGGGGTCCGTTATCTGGCGCAGGGCAATATTTCCCTGGTTCGCGAAGCCTTGCAGGAGCGCACCCGCCTGCTGGCCAATGCGCCGCATCTGGCGCAGCCGTTGCCTTTTGTCATGCCCTCCTACAAATTCTGGGAGGCTCCTTTTTACGGCGTCGGCCTCAAGATGTACGACGCGCTGGCCGGCAAGGCCGGTTTGGGTGCCACTGAATTTCTCAACCGGGAAGAGACTCTCCGGCTCCAGCCTACGGCTCGCCAGGCCGGCCTCAAGGGCGGTGTCAAATACTGGGACGGTCAGTTCGATGATGCCCGGCTGGCTCTCGCGCTGGCCCGCAGCGCGGCGCGGGCCGGTGCCTTGCTGGTCAATTACTGCTCAGCCACTGGTCTCGTTCACGAGGGTGGAAAACTGGTCGGCTTGCATGTTGCTGATCAAGAAAGTGGGCAGACACTTACGCTGAACGCCAAATGTATTGTGAATGCAGCAGGTGTGTGGGTCGATCAGCTGCGCCTGCTGGACGGCCAGGCCATAGGCCGTGAGGTAAAACCCATGGTTGCGCCCAGCCAGGGTGTCCACATCGTGGTTGACCGGTCATTCTTGCCGACGGACCACGCCTTGCTGGTTCCCAAAACCGCCGATGGGCGGGTGTTGTTTGCCGTGCCGTGGCTGGGTAAAACGATTCTTGGAACGACCGATACCCCGCGCAACGATCTCGCACGCGAGCCACTGGCCTTCCGCGAGGAGGTGGATTTCATCCTCGGCGAGTCGGCCCGGTACCTGAGCAAGGCGCCGCAGCCCGCTGACATCAAAAGCATCTGGGTGGGGTTGCGGCCATTGGTCAAACCCCCCGAAGAAGATGGCGACAGTACCCAGGCCCTATCGCGTGAACACACCGTGCTGGTGAGCAAAAGCGGCCTGGTCACCGTGACGGGTGGTAAATGGACCACTTACCGCGCCATGGCCGAAGACGTGCTGGACAACTGTTTTGCAGCCGATTTGCTTGCAAAACGCCCCGGCGGCGTGACGGAGAACCTCCGTCTGGTGGGGGCCCGGAAGGCGAGCCACACGATCAGCAGTCCCCCTGGAGTGCATCTTTATGGCAGCGAAGCGGTGGACGTTCTGGCTTTGCCAGGGGCGGATCGGGTTCTCGGCGGAGGGTTGACGGAGGCGATGGTGCGGTTTGCGGCACGCCATGAATACGCCAGAACGGTTGAAGATGTCCTGGCACGCCGATCCCGCCTCCTGTTCCTGGACGCCGCACTCGCCAAGGCCCTGGCAGGTGAAGTGGCTGAACTGCTGGAGCAGGAAACCGGGGCGAACCCCCGACTTGCCGAATTCCTGGCCTTGGCCGATCAGTACCTGGTTCTGCCGGCCTGAACATGTCCTCCTGCAGGGGCGGCATGGCCGGCATCTGGATGCTCTTAATTTGATAGCCGTCCACGCCCGCCGCCAAAGGGCAGAACTCCGTTTTCGATCATCATTCCCGGCGACCAGTGCGCACGACGAACAATTTGCTGCAACAAGTGTTGACAGAGGGCGGGAATTTGTTAATAATCGTGGGCTTCGCTTTAAAAAGCTGAGAATTCTGCCTAACGGAAGCATTGCAAGTGGTTTGCAATGTGGACGACGGGCCCAAGACTGACTGGCAAGTTTTCCTGCAAGGGAAAAGGCGCCGGTGCAAGTTGGGACTAATTTAAATGATTCAAACGCAATCCAAACTCGATGTTGCTGACAACACGGGTGCCAAATCTGTGATGTGCATCAAGGTGCTGGGCGGGTCCAAGCGCCGCTATGCCAGCGTCGGCGATGTCATCAAGGTGAGTATCAAAGAAGCCGCTCCGCGTGGCCGCGTCAAAAAAGGCGAGGTTTACAGTGCTGTGGTGGTTCGTACTGCCAAGGGTATCCGCCGTGGTGATGGCTCGCTCGTCAAATTCGATGGCAACGCAGCTGTGTTGCTTAACGCCAAGCTGGAGCCTATCGGCACCCGCATCTTCGGACCGGTGACGCGCGAGCTGCGCACCGAAAAGTTCATGAAGATCGTGTCCCTGGCTCCTGAAGTTCTGTAAGGACGCGCCATGAACAAGATTCGCAAAGGCGACGAGATCATTGTGATCGCAGGTCGTGACAAGGGTAAGCGCGGCAAGATTTCGCTGCGCAAGGACGACAGCTACGTGCTGGTGGACGGCATCAATCTGGTGAAAAAACACACCAAGCCCAATCCACTCAAGGGCACCACGGGTGGCATCGTTGAAAAAAGCATGCCGATTCACCAGTCCAATGTGGCCATTTTCAATGCCGCAACGGGCAAGGCGGATCGTGTGGGTATCAAGCTTCTGGCTGACGGCAAAAAAGTGCGCGTCTTCAAGTCCAGTGGCGAAGAAATCAAGGCTGCATAAATATGGCAAAGACCGCACCTGTACACGCTGCTCCTGCCCAGGCTCGCCTGCAGGCTCAGTTCCGCGAGAAAATCGCACCGGCCCTGATGGAAAAATTTGGCTACAAATCGCCAATGCAGGTCCCGCGCATCACCAAGATCACGCTCAACATGGGTGTGAGTGAGGCTGTGGCCGACAAGAAGGTCATGGAGCATGCCGTCAGCGACATGACCAAGATCGCCGGTCAAAAACCGGTGGTGACCAAGGCCAAGAAGGCTATCGCCGGTTTCAAGATTCGCGAAGATCTGCCAATTGGCTGCATGGTTACGCTGCGTGGCGTCCAGATGTATGAATTCCTTGATCGTTTCGTGACGGTGGCGTTGCCCCGCGTTCGCGACTTTCGTGGTATTTCTGGTCGGGCTTTCGATGGACGCGGCAACTACAACATCGGCGTGAAAGAGCAGATTATTTTCCCTGAGATTGAGTACGACAAGGTTGACGCCTTGCGCGGCCTCAATATCAGCATCACCACTACGGCTAAGACCGACGAAGAGTGCAAGGCTCTCCTCGCTGGCTTCCGTTTTCCGTTCAAGAACTGAGGCGGACATGGCAAAACAGGCTTTATTGCAACGTGAACTGAAGCGCGACAAACTCGTGGCCAAGTTCGCCAAGAAACACGCTGAACTCAAAGCAACGTCCAACGACGCCAAGCGCTCCGATGAAGAGCGTGCCCTGGCCCGCCTGGAGTTGCAGAAGCTGCCCCGCAACGCGAACCCCACGCGCCAGCGTAACCGCTGTGCAATCACGGGTCGCCCGCGCGGCACATTCCGTCAATTCGGCTTGGCTCGCGCCAAGATTCGTGAGTTGGCTTTTGCTGGTGATATCCCTGGTATCACCAAGGCAAGCTGGTAAGCATAGGAGAACTACAAATGAGCATGAGTGATCCTATTGCCGACATGCTGACGCGCATCCGCAATGCACAAATGGTTGAAAAAGCTGTTGTGCAGGTGCCGTCTTCAAAAGTCAAAGTCGCTATCGCGCAGGTGTTGAAGGATGAGGGCTATATCGATGGCTTCTCCGTCAAGACCGATGATGGCAAATCCCAATTGGAAATCGCCCTGAAGTATTACGCAGGACGCCCGGTGATTGAGCGCATTGAGCGCGTCAGCCGCCCTGGCCTTCGCGTCTACAAAGGCCACGGCGCCATTCCCCAGGTCATGAACGGTCTGGGTGTCGCCATTGTCACCACCCCTCAGGGTGTCATGACTGATCGTAAAGCGCGCGCTACCGGTATCGGTGGTGAAGTGCTTTGCTATGTGGCTTAACGGCGGCATTGAGGAGTAACTGAAATGTCTCGTGTAGGAAAAATGCCAGTCGTCGTGCCTCAGGGTGTGGACGTGGCGATGAAAGACGACCAGATCAATGTCAAGGGTACCCTTGGGACCCTGGCGCTGACCCAGAATGCCCTGGTGACCATCAAGAACGATGCGGGTCAACTGACTTTTGTGCCGGCCAATGATTCGCGTGAGGCCAATGCCATGAGCGGGACCATGCGTCAGCTGGTCAACAACATGGTTACCGGTGTCACCAAAGGGTTTGAGAAAAAGCTGAGCCTGATCGGCGTGGGTTACAAGGCCCAGGCGCAAGGTGCCAAGCTGAACCTGACGGTTGGTTATTCGCACCCGGTGGTGATGGATATGCCAGCCGGTATCCAGGTGGCAACACCTACGCCCACCGAGGTGGTGATCAAAGGCGCCGATCGTCAGCGCGTTGGCCAGATTGCTGCCGAAGTTCGCGCGGTCCGTCCTCCTGAGCCCTACAAGGGTAAGGGCATCCGGTATTCGGATGAGAAGATCACGATCAAAGAAACCAAGAAGAAATAAGGAGCTGCACCATGTTGACCAAAAAAGAGCAGCGCCTTCGTCGTTCACGTCAGACCCGCATCCGCATTGCCACGCAAGGCGTTGCCCGTTTGACGGTAAATCGCACCAATTTGCATATCTACGCCAGTGTGATCTCCGGCGACGGCACCAAGATCCTGGCATCTGCCTCGACCGCGGAAGTCGAAGTCCGCAAGGATCTTGGCGCATCCGGCAAGGGTGCAAACGTTGCTGCTGCGCAAGCCATTGGCAAGCGTATTGCCGAAAAGGCAAAAGCGGCAGGTGTGGAAAAAGTGGCGTTTGATCGCGCTGGTTTTGCGTACCACGGCCGCGTCAAAGCGCTGGCTGAGGCGGCTCGCGAAGCTGGCTTGCAGTTCTAAGCAGACTGGAATTAAGTATGGCTAAGTTTCAAGCAAAATCACAAAACGACGCTCCAGACGATGGTCTGAAGGAAAAGATGATCGCGGTCAACCGCGTGACCAAGGTTGTCAAGGGCGGCCGTATTCTCGGTTTTGCTGCCCTGACCGTGGTCGGCGATGGCGACGGTCGTGTTGGCATGGGCAAGGGCAAATCCAAAGAGGTGCCTGCGGCTGTGCAGAAGGCCATGGAAGAAGCCCGTCGGAACATGACGAAGGTTTCTCTGAAAAACGGTACGCTTCACCACAATGTGTTTGGTCACCACGGTGCTGCCAGCGTCATGATGATGCCGGCTGCCAAGGGTACCGGCATCATTGCTGGCGGTCCGATGCGCGCTGTATTTGAAGTGATGGGCATTACCGACATCGTTGCCAAGAGCCACGGTTCCAGCAACCCTTACAACATGGTGCGTGCAACGATGGACGCGCTGAACAACTCCACGACCGCTTCGGAAATCGCGGCCAAGCGTGGTAAATCGGTCGAAGACATCTTCGGTTAAGGCGGTTCCAATGACGACAGAGAAAAAACTCACGGTAACCCTGGTTCGCAGCCCAATTGGCACCAAGGAATCACACCGCGCCACAGTGCGTGGTCTGGGTCTGCGCGGTATCAACAGCAAGAGCGAGCTGCAGGACACGCCCGCTGTGCGCGGCATGATCAACAAGATCAGCTACCTGGTCAAGGTGCTGTAAGCGGAGCTTATGATGGAATTAAACGGAATCAAGCCTGCCGCAGGCGCAAAACATGCCAAACGTCGCGTCGGTCGCGGCATCGGTTCGGGTCTCGGTAAAACGTCAGGCCGTGGTCACAAAGGTCAAAAGTCCCGCGCCGGTGGTTATCACAAGGTGGGCTTTGAGGGCGGTCAGATGCCTTTGCAGCGTCGCTTGCCAAAGCGTGGCTTCAAGTCGCACAACCTCAAGTTCAATGCGGAAGTCACGCTGGCTGCCCTGGAGCAGCTTGGTCTTGCCGAGGTGGACTTGTTGGCGTTGAAGACCGCCGGTCTTGTAGGCCAGCTGGCGAAAAACGTCAAGGTGATCAAGTCTGGCGAGCTGACCAAAGCCGTCAAACTCAATGGCATCGGTGCGACCGCAGGTGCCAAAGCCGTGATCGAAGCCGCCGGCGGCGTGATCGCTTAATACTTTTACACGGATAACCATCAGTGGCCACCAGCTCTGCACAAATTGCAAAAACCGGCAAGTTCGGTGATCTGCGCAACAGGCTTGTGTTTTTACTGCTGGCGCTGGTGGTGTATCGCGTGGGTGCACACATTCCTGTTCCTGGAATAGATCCTGCGCAGTTGCAACAGCTGTTCAAGGGCCAGCAAGGCGGCATACTGAGCTTGTTCAATATGTTTTCCGGCGGGGCATTGTCGCGGTTTACCGTGTTTGCGCTGGGCATCATGCCTTACATCTCGGCTTCCATCATCATGCAGTTGCTGACCTATGTCGTTCCGACATTTGAGCAGATGAAGAAGGAAGGTGAATCCGGACGCAGGAAAATCACCCAGTACACCCGTTACGGAACCTTGGGTCTGGCGCTGTTTCAGTCCATGGGTATTGCGATTGCGCTTGAGAGTTCGCCGGGCTTGGTTCTGGATCCGGGGTTTGGTTTTCGCATGACCGCGGTCGTCAGCCTGACGGCCGGAACCATGTTTCTGATGTGGCTCGGCGAACAAATCACTGAGCGCGGCTTGGGTAACGGGATCTCGATTCTGATTTTTGCGGGCATCGCCGCGGGCCTTCCCAATGCTTTGGGCGGATTGCTTGAGCTTGTCCGCACAGGCGCGATGAGTATTCTCGTCGCTATTGTGATCGTGGCTGTGGTTGTGCTGGTAACGTACTTTGTCGTATTTGTGGAGCGAGGCCAGCGGAAAATCCTGGTCAATTACGCCAGGCGGCAAGTAGGCAACAAGGTGTATGGCGGTCAGTCGTCCCACCTGCCATTGAAGTTGAATATGGCCGGTGTTATTCCTCCCATATTTGCTTCTTCAATTATTTTGCTGCCTGCAACAGTAGTGGGATGGTTCAGTGCGGGTGAAGGCATGCGTTGGTTGAAAGACATCGCAGGCACTTTGACGCCGGGGCAGCCGATTTATGTGTTGCTGTATGCGAGTGCCATCATATTTTTCTGTTTCTTCTACACGGCGTTGGTTTTCAACAGCCGGGAGACCGCAGACAATTTGAAAAAAAGCGGCGCGTTTATTCCCGGTATTCGGCCGGGCGACCAGACCGCCCGCTATATCGACAAAATCCTGGTTCGCCTGACCTTGGCAGGTGCGGTTTACATCACTTTTGTCTGCCTCTTGCCTGAATTTTTGATTTTGAAGTACAACGTGCCGTTTTATTTCGGTGGAACCTCGTTGCTGATTATTGTGGTTGTCACCATGGATTTCATGGCGCAAGTGCAAAACTACATGATGTCCCAGCAATATGAATCCCTCCTGAAGAAAGCGAACTTTAAAACGTCACCAGGTGGTTGATTGGGATGTCGAAAGATGATGTCATCCAGATGCAGGGGGAGGTCGTCGAGAACTTGCCCAACGCGACATTTCGCGTGAAGCTGGAAAATGGTCATATTGTTTTGGGTCATATCTCCGGGAAAATGCGCATGCACTACATACGTATCCTGCCTGGAGATAAAGTGACGGTTGAGTTAACGCCCTACGATTTGTCGCGCGCACGCATTGTGTTTCGCGCCAAATAGGAACTATTCAGAAGTTTAGGAGAAAGAAATGAGAGTTTCAGCTTCGGTCAAGAAAATTTGCCGCAACTGTAAAATCATCCGCCGCAAGGGTGTTGTTCGCGTGATCTGTACAGACCCACGCCACAAACAGCGCCAAGGCTGATTTCAAGAGTTTTAGAGGACGCACATGGCTCGTATCGCTGGTATCAATATTCCGCCGCAGCAACACGCCGAAATCGGCTTGACTGCTATTTTCGGCATCGGTCGCACTCGTGCACGCAAGATTTGCGTTGCATGCGATATTGCGTACTCTAAAAAGGTCAAGGATCTTACAGATGCTGACCTGGAGAAAATTCGTGATCAGATCGCGCAATTCACCATTGAAGGTGATCTGCGTCGTGAAACCACGATGAACATCAAGCGGCTGATGGATATCGGTTGCTACCGCGGCTTCCGCCATCGTCGAGGCCTGCCCATGCGTGGTCAGCGCACCCGCACCAATGCGCGTACCCGCAAGGGCCCGCGCAAGGCCGCACAGTCCTTGAAGAAATAATTGAGTAAGAGGTAGTTATGGCAAAAGCCCCCAGCAGTAACGCAGCACAACGCGTTCGCAAGAAAGTACGCAAAAATGTGGCCGACGGTGTCGCACACGTTCATGCGTCTTTCAACAACACCATCATTACGATCACGGATCGTCAGGGCAACGCCTTGTCCTGGGCATCCTCAGGCGGCCAGGGCTTCAAGGGTTCGCGCAAATCGACTCCTTTTGCTGCTCAGGTTGCTTCGGAAGTTGCGGGTCGTGCTGCGATCGAGCAAGGCATCAAGAATCTTGATGTAGAAATCAAGGGTCCTGGTCCCGGACGCGAATCGTCAGTCCGCGCATTGGCAGCGCTGGGCATTCGGATCAACTCGATTGCCGACGTCACGCCAGTCCCACATAACGGCTGCCGTCCACAAAAACGCCGCCGTATTTAAGTTCGACTTGACCGGGTGGCTTGGCGTTCGCGCAATGGCCGACCGGTGTGAGTTTTTATCAAGCCCACCGCCGTCAGGTTTCTACCTCCGGCTCCTGCAGTTTCTGCAGCAGATGACATAAGGAATTCAAGTGGCACGCTATCTCGGCCCCAAGGCCAAACTCTCCCGCCGTGAAGGCACAGATCTGTTCCTGAAGAGCGCTCGCAGAGCGATCGGTGACAAGGCCAAATTCGATTCCAAGCCAGGCCAGCATGGCCGGACCTCCGGAACGCGCACCTCCGACTTTGGCCTGCAGCTTCGCGAGAAGCAAAAGGTCAAGCGCATGTACGGTGTGCTCGAGAAGCAATTTCGTCGGTATTTCGAGGAAGCTGATCGCCGAAAGGGCAACACTGGTGCCAACCTGCTGTTCATCCTTGAATCCAGGCTGGACAACGTCGTTTACCGCATGGGTTTCGGCTCCACCCGTGCCGAAGCCCGCCAATTGGTTTCGCACAAGGCAATCACTGTTAACGGCGGCTCGGTGAATATTCCGTCTTACATGGTTAAAACGGGCGATGTGATCGCTGTTCGCGAAAAATCAAAAAAGCAGACCCGTGTGGCGGAGGCTCTGCAGCTGGCTCAGCAAGTCGGAATGCCAGCTTGGGTGGATGTCAGTATTGACAAAGGCGAGGGTATCTTCAAGAAGGTGCCGGATCGCGATGAGTTTGCTGCTGACGTCAACGAGTCGTTGATCGTCGAACTTTATTCACGTTAATTTTCGTTCCTGCGCTTACGGGGCACTGTATGCGCAGGGTCGCTTCACCCGGCCTTATCGGTGTAACGAGCCGAGGGTATTGAGAGGAAGAATGCATGCAAACCAATTTACTGAAACCAAAAACTATTAACGTTGAGCAGTTGGCCGTCAACCGAGCCAAGGTGACTCTGGAGCCTTTCGAGCGCGGCTATGGCCACACGCTCGGCAACGCCCTGCGCCGCGTTTTGCTTTCGTCTATGGTGGGTCACGCCGCAACGGAGGTCACCATCGCTGGCGTCTTGCACGAGTATTCGTCCATTGACGGCGTTCAGGAAGATGTTGTTAATATTCTCCTGAACCTCAAGGGTGTGGTTTTCAAACTGCACAATCGCGATGAAGTGACGTTAAGCCTGCGCAAGGACGGCGAAGGCCCAGTCACTGCTGCCGATATTCAGACGCCGCATGATGTCGAAATCATCAATCCTGAACACGTTATCGTCAATCTCTCGCACGGCGGCAAGATCGATATGCAGATCAAGGTCGAAAATGGCCGTGGCTACGTTCCGGGCACAATGCGGCGCTATGGTGACGAGTCCACGAAATCGATCGGCCGAATTGTCCTGGATGCATCGTTTTCACCCGTCAAGCGTGTGAGTTATACCGTCGAAAGCGCCCGCGTTGAGCAGCGTACCGATCTGGATAAACTGGTTCTCGAGATTGAAACCAATGGTGCGGTGACTGCAGAAGATGCAGTTCGCGCATCGGCAAAGATTTTGGTCGAACAGCTTGCCGTATTTGCACAACTCGAAGGTAATGAACTTGCTGCATTCGACGCGCCGGTCCAGCGCAGTTCACAGCAGTTTGATCCTATTTTGTTGCGTCCTGTTGATGAGCTTGAACTGACGGTTCGATCGGCCAACTGTCTCAAAGCGGAAAATATCTATTACATCGGTGACTTGATTCAGCGCACAGAAAACGAGCTTCTCAAAACGCCAAATCTGGGCCGCAAGTCGCTCAATGAGATCAAGGAAGTGCTGGCCTCGCGTGGCCTGACACTTGGTATGCGCTTGGAAAGCTGGCCTCCCGCCGGTTTGGACAAGCGTTAATTTGAATACGTCTCCTTTGGGGAGGCGGTGCACGGGTAGTACCTGATACGGCTATCTGAATTAAAAATGAAAGGAAAGCACCATGCGTCACGGACACGGACTTCGTAAACTCAATCGGACCAGCTCGCATCGGCTGGCAATGCTGCGCAACATGATGAATTCTCTGATTCAGCATGAAGCTATCAAAACAACCTTGCCGAAAGCGAAGGAATTGCGCCGCGTTGTCGAACCAATGATCACGCTGGCAAAAGAACCTTCCCTGGCGAACAAACGCCTCGCATTTGATCGGTTGCGCGACCGCGACATGGTGGTCAAGCTTTTTGCTGAACTAGGTCCTCGCTACAAGACACGCCCTGGCGGGTATACCCGAATCCTCAAAATGGGATTTCGTGTGGGCGACAATGCACCCATGGCCTTGGTTGAGCTGGTGGATCGACCAGAAATCACTGAAGACACTACTTCTGACTCTACCAAGGCAGAGTAGGTTATAATAAAAATATATCGCGCGGTGGAGCAGCCTGGTAGCTCGTTGGGCTCATAACCCAAAGGTCGTAAGTTCAAATCTTGCCCGCGCAACCAACATCCAGTCGTCTAGGCTGGTAGCAAAACGCCCACTTCATGTGGGCGTTTTGCTTTTTAGCCTCCAATCAGCAGCTGACTTCTTCCACATGCGGTAAGACGTCATGTGGCGCACCTTTCTCGCGGGATGAAAAGGAGCGAATCAGAATGGCCAGTGTCGCGTAAACTCAGAGCAAGCTTTACCAGTGGCAAGCGAGCTAGTCCGGATTGACCTGAAGATTTGGACCTGTACGATGAACAAGCAGTGTCGCCAAAAAGTCGCCGACCGAGAAATTTAACTTGCAAATATAGCGGCAAGTGCTTGATTTTATTACAATTGGTTACGCGATGCGTGAACTCCAAATTTGAATGGGGCGATCTTCAAGATCAAAAAAATGAGTGACATGAACGTGCCATTGCAAACCAGTCCTAAAAGCGAAACAAGCCATTTGGCCCAGGGTTTGCGTGAGGACTTGTTGCATCACGATCCGTTACTTGATTGCCTTGTCGAGCTAACGCGTATTCACGGTCGGCCCAGCACCCGTGCTGCGTTGTCTGCTGGCCTCCCTCTTCCAAAGGGAGGGCTTCCGCCTTCGCTTTTTTCTCGGGCTGCTGCGCGGGCGGGATTGTCGTGCAAGATATTGCGCCGGCCTCTCGAAAAAATAGATGCAGCTTTGTTGCCTGTGGTTTTGCTTCTGGAGGGTGATGGGGCTTGTCTTTTGCTCGGCTGGGATGACCGGGGTGAAACGGCAAGCCTGTTGTTTCCGGAAGCCGGGCAAGGCGTTGTACTACTTTCCCGTGAGCAGTTGCTTGGTCGATATGTTGGCATCGCGATATTTTCACGGCCGAACTTCCGCTTTGACCAGCGCACACCGGAACTTGCTGATATCCCGCAGCGCCACTGGTTTTGGGGTGCGTTTCGCGACCAGTTCCCCCTTTATCGGGACATTCTGGCGGCGGCATTACTGATTAATCTGTTTGCACTTGCGCTGCCACTTTTTTCGATGAATGTTTATGACCGCGTTGTGCCCAACTTCGCAGTCGAGACTCTTTGGATGCTGGCCTTTGGCCTGTTGTTGGTGTTGGTCATCGATTATTTCCTCCGCGTGATGCGAGGTTATTTTGTGGACCTTGCGGGTTCGCGCATAGATATCAAACTTTCCACACTGATCATGGAGCGAGTATTGGGAATGCGGTTGTCGGAGCGTCCCGCGTCCGTAGGCTCTTATGCGGCGACCTTGCGTTCATTTGAATCGGTGCGCGACTTTATCGCATCGGCCACGGTTACTGCCGTCGTTGATTTGCCCTTTGCACTGCTCTTTTTTCTTGTGCTGGGGTGGATTTCCTGGCCGCTCGTCATTCCGCCGCTGGTTGGCGTCATGCTGGTTGTGATCTACAGTTACATCGTTCAGCACAAGATGCACGCGCTTTCCGAAACGACTTTCAGGGCGTCTGCTATGCGTAATGCAACCCTGGTGGAGACCCTTACCGCCATGGAGGCCATCAAAGCTCATGGCGCGGAAAGCCAGATGCAGGCAAAGCTTGAGGACACAGCTGCATTTCTGGCTCGCGTAAGCGCTCAGCTACGGTTGCTGTCTTCGTCGGTAATCAATGTGGTTTCAAGCCTGCAGCAACTGATCAATATCGTGATGATCGTGGCAGGTGTTTACCTGATTCATGAGGGCATGTTGACCATGGGTGGCCTGATTGCTGCCACCATGTTGTCCGGGCGGGCAATGGCGCCTCTGGGGCAAATCGTTGCGCTCTTGATGCAATATCAAAATGCCCGGACAGCATTGACCTCACTTGAAGACACGATGAAAAAGCCCGGGGAACGACCGGACGAAATCAACTTCGTGCATCGCCCCGACATTGCCGGGGAAATCGTATTTGACAACGTGCACTTTAGCTATCCGGGCAGGACGCAGGAAGCGTTGCGCGGCGTTTCTTTCAGGATCAAACCCGGGGAAAACGTTGTTGTGATTGGTCGGGTGGGTTCCGGCAAGACAACCCTGCAGAGATTGATATTGGGGCTTTACACGCCTTCCAAGGGGGCAATTTCCATGGATGGCATAGATCTTCGGCAGCTTGACCCTGCAGATTTGCGTCGCAATATTGGTTATGTAGAGCAGGACGCGATGCTTTTCTATGGCACGCTACGCGACAATATCGCCATAGCAGCGCCTTATGCTGACGATGGTGCAATTCTGGCTGCGGCCGAGGTTGGTGGTTTGATTGAGTTTGCCAATCGCCACCCACAGGGCTTTGACATGATCATCGGGGAGCGAGGGGAATCCCTTTCTGGTGGGCAGCGGCAAGGTGTAGCAATCGCCCGGGCTGCGTTGCTGGAGCCGCCTGTGTTGTTGTTGGATGAGCCGACAGGCGCCATGGATTTTTCATCTGAGGCGCAGTTCAAGGAGCGCTTGCGTGGTTACGCCAAGCATAAAACCATGGTTGTGGTGACCCACAGAAACACGCTATTGGATCTGGCTGATCGCATTATTGTCATTGACGAGGGGCGCATTGTTGCCGATGGTCCTTATGAGCAAGTGATTGAGGCGCTGAAAGCTGGTCGTATAGGAAAAGCTTCATGAAGCCGCGATGGATCGCATGGGCGCGACCGGTGGTTTCTGTTCTGGAGGTGATCAGGCGCGCGTTGCAGCCTGGTCTTGACCGCACCATTTCATCCTGGCGCCAGGATGATCGACGCATGGATGCAGGATTTGGTGGTGACGCGGATCGTGCAATGCTAGAACAGGAACCATTGCGTGCCCGCATGCTCGTCAAGAGCCTCGGCGTGGTTTTTATTCTTGCGGTGTTGTGGGCGGGACTTTCAGAAGTTGATGAAATTACAAAAGGCGAAGGGAAAGTCATTCCTTCCAGGCAATTGCAGGTAATGCAAAGCCTTGACGGGGGCGCTGTTTCCGAAATTCTTGTGCAGGAAGGCCAGGTTGTTGAAGCTGGACAGGTACTGGTGAATATTGATACGACACGGTTTGATTCTTCTGTGAAGGAAAATCGTGTTCAGTATTTAGCGCTGCTAGCCAAAGCGGCAAGAATCAGAGCCCTTGCCGAAGGTGTGCCTTTTGTGCCGCCACCTGAAGTGCTTGCAGAAGCGCCTAAAACAGTTGAAGAAGAGTTTCGATCCTACGAAGCCAGTACTTCGACACTGAATGCACAGCTGGCAATAGCTCGACAGCAGTTGACTCAGCGTCAGCAAGAGCTTGTTGAAGCGCGAGCCAAGCGGGAGCAGGCATCCCGGGCCTACGAGTTGTCAGCCAAGGAGTTGGGCTATACGAAGCCGTTGCTCAAGGATGGCGCTGTTTCGGAAGTGGAATTGTTGAGGTTGGAGCGGGAAACCGGGCGTTTCTTTGGCGAACGCGAAATGGCTTCTGCCCAAATATCAAAAAGCCAATCGGCCATCGAGGAAGCTTCACGCAAAATTCAGGAAATCACATTGAATTTTCAGAGCGAAGCCCGCAAAGAGCTGTCTGAGACCCTCGCAAAACTTAATATGAGTTCTGCGGGGGGGGTGGGTCTGGCAGATAAGGTTGACAAGTCATCCTTGCGGTCGCCTGTCAGGGGTACGGTCAAGCGTCTGCTGGTTAATACAGTGGGGGGGGTGGTACAACCCGGTAGAGATATCATTGAGATTGTGCCGCTTGAAGAAAATTTGCTGCTCGAAGCCAAAGTTTTGCCAAAGGATATCGCTTTTTTGCGGCCAGGCGATCGGGCGTTGGTGAAATTTACTGCGTACGATTTTTCTATCTATGGCGGTCTCGAGGCCAAACTGGAATTCATTGGTGCCGATTCGGTTACTGATGAGCGTGGCAATACCTTTTATACCGTGCGTGTCCGTACCGAAAAATCCAAACTGGGTGAGGGGTTGCCAATCATCCCCGGAATGGTGGCGGAAGTAGATATTATTACTGGTCAAAAATCCATACTTTCCTATCTGCTTAAACCTGTTTTAAAGGCGAAGCAAGCTGCCTTTACAGAGCGCTAGATCGAGCCGACGGTGGGAATTCAGGAATCCGGACATCTATTTCTTTGTCCGCACGGTCGCATGCTTCCTCGCTGGAGTGAGGCTTTCAGTGCGGGAAGAGCCGGAAAAATTCAAACTGCGCGCGCCAATTCAGAGTCAAATAGGGTGAGCCTCGTTTGGCTTCGTTTGGAGCAAGGGGTTCCCGTGGAGGTGCAACTTGAGCGCCTTGCTCCATCACTGAAGCTCCTCCCATGTGTGGTGCTAAGTGATCGGCCGACGGATGACGAGGCGCTTGCTGCTTTTTCGGCTGGTGCGCGAGGATATTGCAATACACATGCTGCAGCTCAGGTATTGAGTCAGGTGGCGGCTGTCGTGTTGCAGGGTGGATTGTGGATTGGCGAATCATTGATGCAAAGGTTAGTTAGCGCTACCAGCCGCATTCAGGCCGCTGCTGGCGTTACAGTTTCTCCAGTCAAACGAACTTGGACGGAGCGTCTGACAGATCGGGAGAAGGAAGTCGCGATTACGCTGGCCACCGGCGCCAGTAACAAGGAAATCGCAAGATTGCTCGGCATTACGGAGCGTACAGTCAAAGCCCATATAGGCGCGATTCTTGAAAAACTCCAGGTACGGGATCGTCTCCAGCTATCTCTGGTCGTAAACGGTCAGACGCTTGGTCAGTCTCAGCGTCCAAGCTCGATCTAGTACCTCAGTACAGTTCCTTCGACGGAACAAACGGACTACATTGAATCCATTGTAATAACTCCGTTTGGGATTCGCCATGGCAAATGAAGCCAAAGTCGTCGGCAATGTGGTTTTGATTGAAGGCGTAGCGTTTGCCCAGAACAGCGATGGCGAACAGCGCCAGCTCAGGTTCGGCGACCCTGTTTTTGAAGGGGAGGTGATTGTTACGGAGGCTGGGGGTCGTGTGGAACTCGCCTTTGATCAAGGCGGAAAGTTTCTCCTTCGCTCCAGGGAAACTGTAACCCTTGATTCGACGGTGTTCGACAACGTATTGCCCGATGGCAACAGCAGCGCTCTTTTGGCACGTGTAGGAGAACTCACCAGCATTCTTAATGCCATTAATGAGGGCAGCAGCCTTGATAGGCTGTTGCAGGAAACATCAGCTGGGGTGAATTCGACTTCAGATGGTCGCGGCAACAGCTTCAGGCAGGATGATGGCAATAATTTTGTCCGCCTGTTCAGAACGGCCGAGGTGTTGGCCCCGTTGACTTATGACTACGCTTCGCTTGAGCGGCAGTCGACAGGTGTTGGGACGACTGTTGCCGGTGTATCTCCTGGGGAGGTCTTGGCAGAGCCAGTATTGACACCATTGCCCATTGTCCCAGTTGCCCCTGTGATAAGTGGCGTGGTTACTGGCGTGGTGAGTGAAGACGGCACGGCCACGGCCAGTGGTATCTTGAGCTTTGCCAACGTGGCCAGCACCGTGGGCGGCAACGGCTACGGCAGCTTCGTGCTGGCCGGCGGGACCTGGACCTACACCCTGAACAACGCGTCGCCGGCAGTGCAGGCGCTCGA
>NZ_JBAQYR010000001.1:0-8836 GCF_049790275.1 Polaromonas sp. | reverse complement strand
GGCCAGCCCCGCGCAGGCCAGCCCGCCCAGCACCAGCGCGCCCTCGCCGCCAATCACCACCAGCCCGGCGCGTGCCGGAATGGCCACGCACAGCGCCGTGAGCATCAGGGGTGCGGCGCGCTGCAGCGTGTTCTGCCACGAGTACCAGTCACCGAAGGCGCCCTTGAACAGCAGCAGCCAGACCTCCAGCGGATTGACGCCGGCAAACCAGACGAAGACGCCGAACAACAGCAGCGCGGCTGCGATGGCAGCGCTGGGCAGCAGGAAGTTGGCGAGGGAATGGCGCATGAGCTTGGCGTCAGCGACCGACGTGCCTGTTCAGGGCCATCGCGGAACCGGCTTTGCCGGGCCGCAGGTGGTGCCCCCTTGAGGGGGAGGCGCCGCAGGCGCTTCGGGGGTGTTCGTCAAACACTGCCGACGACGCCTTCGACCAGGTAGTTCATCTTCTCCAGCTCGAGGTCGGTCTGCTTGAAGACCTTGCCCGCCGGAACGATGGTGCCGCCCTTGTTGTCCTTGAGCGGACCCTTGAAGATGTCAAAGCTGCCGGCCATCATCTGCGCCTTGATGCCGTCGGCCTGCTTTTTCGCGGCATCGGTCACCATGGGGCCGTAGGCCGAGGTCTTCACGTAGCCGTCTTTCAGGCCACCGCGGATGAAGTTGGGGTGCGGCTTGCCGCTGCGTGCCGCCTCAATGAAGGTGGTGTAGGCCGTGAGCCAGTTCCACTCGGCACCGGTCAGGTAAGCCTGCGGAGCCAGCTTGGCCTGGCTGGCGTGGTAGCCGCAGACCATCTTGCCGCGCTTGGCGGCTGTTTCCACGATGACCTTGGGGCCGTCCACGTGCATGGTGAAGACGTCCACACCCTGGTCGGCCAGGCTGTTGGTGGCTTCGGCCTCCTTCACGGGCATCGACCAGTCGCCGGTGAAGATCACGCTGGTGGTGATGCCGGGCTTCACGGAGCGTGCGCCCAGGGTGAAGGCGTTGATGTTGCGCAGAACCTGCGGAATCGGCTTGGCGGCGATGAAACCGATCTTGTTGCTTTTGGTCATGTGCCCGGCAATCACGCCGTTCAGGTACTGGCATTCCTCGATGTAGCCGAAGAAGCTGGCGGCATTTTTCGGGTGTTTGCCCTCGGTCCAGAGCCCGCCGCAGTGGGCAAAGCGCACATCGGGAAACTTGGGCGCCACGGCCAGCACATGCGGATCGAAATAGCCGAAGGAGGTGGGGAACACCAGGGTGGCGCCGTCCTGCGCAATCATGCCGGTCATGCTTTTCTGCACGGCGGCGGTCTCGGGCACATTCTCTTCTTCAACCACTTTCACGCCCGGCATTTTCTTGAGCGCAGCGGCGGCCTCGGCCTGGGCCTGGTTGTAGCCGTAGTCGTCGCGCGGGCCGACGTAGATCACGCCCACGGTGATGGGCTTTTGCGCAAACGCCAGCGGGCTGGCGGCAGCAGCGCCGAGCGCAGCCAGGGTCTTGATCGAATCGCGGCGATTAAGGAAGTTGCTCATGGTCAATGCTCCAGGGTTAAAAGGTTGAAGGGTTGAGGGTTAAGGAGTCAAACGGTCAGGAAATGAAATTCAGTCAAGAAGACTCACATGGGCGGCGACCACGCGCCAGCCGTCGGGCGTGCGCAGCCAGGTCTGGCTCTGTCGGCCGCTTCTGGCACTGCCGGTGCGCTGGAACTCGACATTGGCGGTCGCCATGTCCTGGCCATAGGTGGTGATGACGGACTTGAGCAGCGTGCGCTCCAGCCCTTGCGCGGGGCGCCCAGCGCGGAAGGCCTGGATGGCAGCGTAGCCGTAGAGGTTTTCCGTGGCGCCATAACGCAGCGTATGCGGACTGTTCCAGAACAGCTCGTCGAGCACGGCCACGTCATTGCCCGTCAGGGCTTTTTCGTAACGCTGGAACTGGGCCGTGACTTCGGCCAGAACATCGGGAAGGTTGATGGCAAGCATGGCTCGGCTTAAAGCTGGACCGGCTGGACGCGGGCTACGCCGGCATCACTGAGGATTTGCGCTGCGCGAAAAGCCAGGTCTTCGCGCCAGGGTGCGGCGATCAGCTGCACACCGACAGGCAAACTGCCGGTGCCGGTAGGCCACAGCGGCGCTGTAACAACCGGACAGCCGGCAAAAGAAACCGGTTGGGTCAACAGACCCAGGGAAGGCCGGCAGGGCTGCTGCGTGCCGTTGATATCCAGCCATTCGGTGCCGATGGCCGGTGCGCTGACCGGCGTAGCGGCGGCGAGCAGCACATCCCAGTCGCGAAACAGCGCGTTGACCTTGTCGCGGTAGGACCGGCGAAAGCGCTGTGCGCGAAGATACCAGTCCACCGGCTGCAGGGCACCGGCAATGAAGCGATCCACCGAGAGCGGTTCGAAGTCGTCGGCACGGGTACGCAGGTCACTCAGGTGCAGGCTGCCGCCTTCGCTTGCCGTGATGATGAAGGCTGCGGCTCGTGCCAGAGCGGCGTCGGGCCAGGTCACCTCGGCGTTCGCGCCCAGGGTGGTGGCGGCCAGCGCCACCACCTCACGCGCCGCGGGCGTGGCGTTGTCGTGAAAGTAGCCGCCCAGCACGCCGATGCGCAGGCCCGCCGTGCCGCGTCCGAGCAGCGGTACGACCGGCTGCACGCGCAGGGCCTGGCAACCCGGGTCCAACGCATCGGGGCTTTGCAGCACATCGTAGGTCAGCGCCAGGCCGGCGAGGCTGTCAGCCAGTGGCCCCAGGTGATCAATGCTGTGCACAAACGGATAGCTGCCCCGGCGCGACAACCGGCCGAAGGTGGGCTTGAGGCCCCAGACACCGCACAACGAGGCCGGCACGCGGATGGAGCCGTTGGTGTCCGAGCCGAGCGTGATGGGCACCTGCCCGGCGGCCGCCGCGGCACCGGAGCCACCCGAGGAACCACCGGCGATGCGCGTGAGATCGTGCGGGTTGCGGCAGGGTCCGTAATGCGTGTTCTCGGTGGTGAAACCGTAGGCGTATTCATCCATGTTCAGCCCGCCCAGCAGCACGGCGCCGGCGGCCTTCATCTGCCGGACCAGAAAGGCGTCGGATGCAGCGGCCGGCTCACCGCGGTTGACGATGGAGCCGGCCAGCGTCACGACCCCTTCGATGTCGAACAGATTTTTCACCGCATAAGGCACGCCGGCCAAAGGCCCCAGGGGCTGCGAGGCGGCCCGCCGCGTATCGACGGCATCAGCTTCGGCACGGGCGCGCGCCTGCGTTTTTTCCGTGAAGGCGTTGACCCGGCCGTCGGTGGCTTCGATCCGCGCCAGGCTGGCGTCGAGCAATTCACGCGCGCTGACCTCGCCGGAGGCAACGGCTTTGGCCATGGCGGCAGCATCAAGTACTATTGTTTTCATAGCTGTTCGTGCCCGTCATCATTGGACGGGAAGGCTGCCGGCCTGTATATCTCGGCAAGCTCGTCATGCGCCGCCAGTGGCGCGGCTTCCAGCAGCGCCGCCATGGCGGCCGTGCGCTGCAGGTTGGCCGCCACACGGTGGGTACGCGCCGCATCCAGTGGCAGCTTCAGCAACGCAGCCATGGTTTCGACGTAAGCCAGCATGCGGGTGTCGTTCATGGTTGCCCTGCCGTTCAACGCCGGACTTCGCGCTGGAAGATTTCCAGGCTGCGCTTCCTGGCGCTGATGAAGCTGGCCTCGGACAGCGTTTCCACCGTGCGCGGGCGCGCATCGCCATACGGCAGGATTTCGGCCACGCGGGTGGGCCGCTTGGTCAGCAGCAGCACCTGGTCGGCCAGGTAGACGGCTTCTTCGAGGTCGTGCGAAACCAGCAGCATGGTGGTGCCGGTCTGCATGAACACCTCCTGCAGCTTTTCGCGGATGAACAGCGTCATCTCGAAGTCGAGCGCAGAAAAGGGCTCGTCGAGAAACAGCACCTCCGGATTGGGCGCCAGCGCACGCATGATCGAAGCCGTCTGCTGCTGCCCGCCCGAAAGCTCATACGGGTAACGCTTGAGATCGAACTTCACATCGAACGACGCGACCAGCTCGGCCATACGCCTGTCCACTTCGGCCTTGGACTTGCCTTCGAGCTTGAGCGGATAGGCGATGTTGTCGATGGTGCGCATCCACGGGAACATCGCTTCGCGGTAGTTCTGGAACACATAACCGATCTTGGTGTCCTTCAGCGACTTGCCGTCGAACAAAATCTCGCCAGCGTCGATGGGCACCAGCCCGGCAATCATGTTGATCAGCGTGGACTTGCCGCAGCCGTTGGGGCCGAACACCGAAACGATCTTGTGTTTCGGGATGTCGAGGTTGAAGTCTTCATACAGCGGCCACCCGGCAAAGTACTTGGTCAGGCCGCGAATCGTGATGTGCGTGCCGGCTGGTCCAGGCTGGAACTCGCGCACGGGCACATCGGCAAACACCGGCGCATTGATTACAGCGGACATGACACGCTCCCATAAATTTCATGTTGAGGAACCCTCCGCGAACACGTCCCCTTCAAGCAGGGGCCGCGGAACCGGCTTCGCCGGGCCGCAGGCGCAGCGGCCCCCTCGGGGGGCAGCGCAGTACGCGAAGCGACAAGCGTGGGGGCCATCTACCTGCCACTCCAGTGAACAATCCGGCGCTCGACAACCAGGAACAGGATGTTGAGCGCGTAACCCAGTGCACCGGCGGCCAGGATGGAGGCGTACATGTCTTTCACGTTCATGACCTGCTGCGAATTGATGATGCGGTTGCCCAGACCACTGTCGGCGCCGATGAACATCTCGGCCACGATCACGATGACGAGCGCCATGGACACGGCCGAGCGCAGACCGACAAAACTCGGCTGCAGGCTTTCCCAGATCAGCACGTCCTTGAACACCTGCCAGCGCGAAGCACCCATGACCCGCGCCGCCATCACGCGCTGCTTGCGCGCGTTGATCACACCGTAGGCACTGTTGAATACCACGATGAGCAGGGCGCCAAATGCGGCAATCGCCACCTTGTTGATGTCGGACACGCCGAAGATCATCAGGAACAGCGGAATCAGCGCGGAGGAGGGTGTGGAGCGGAAGAAGTCGATCAGGAACTCGACGCTGCGGTAGGCCTTCTCCGAGCTGCCCAGCAACACGCCCAGGGGCATGCCCACTGCAGCGGCAATCAGGAAAGCCTGGACCGTGCGCCACACGGTTACCAGAAAGTCCTTGAGCAGCGGGCCACCGGCCAGGCCGTTGACCAGCGCCCCCATGGCGTCGAGCGGCGGTGGCAACAGGATGGCCTTGATGAAGCCCAACCGCACCACGAGGTCCCAGACGATGAACAGCACCACCGGACCGATGAAAGGCAAGGCCTTGCCCCAGGCCGGCTTGCGCGGCGCGGCGCCAGCCGTATTGGCAGCTGGCGGGGCCCAGGGCTTGGTGGATGCGGCCGGCGTATCCATCATGTCGCCGCCGGGCCGCCCCAAGGCGACATGCGCCCCCCTGGGGGGCAGTGCAGCCGCGAAGCGGCAAATGTGGGGGCTCTCATTTCATTCAGCCCTTGTAGAGCATGGAGTCCACCATGAGGCGCGACGTGAAGATACCTTTCTCCGAGAACAGGTCGAAGAACTTCTGGAAGTGCGCCACGTCGGCCGGCTTGAACTCGTTGTACATCATGTACGCCGCCAGCGGCACTTCGCCGGTCAGCGCGCCTTCGATAGCGGTGTAACCCTTGAGGTACTGGCGCGCCTCGACCGACTTGCTGCGCACGTAAGCCACGCCCTTGCCATAGGCCGCAACGAATTTTTTGGCAGCGTCGGGGTTCTTCTTGATGAAGTCCGAAGACAGCGAGGCCGAACCACCAAACCAGGGGGCCATCGGGTCGCCCAATACGTACCGCGCGATCACGCCGGCCTCGAGCACACGGGTGGTGCCGTTCATGCGGCCTATGGTGCCGGTGGGCTCGAGCGTGTAGGCGCCGTCGATCTGGCCGGCAGCGAGTGCGGCCACGTGCTGGCCGATCGGCAGCTCGACCACGGTCGCACCCACGGCACCGCCGCGCTCCAGCACGGTCTTGGCCAGCGTCACGTTCTGGATGCCCGGGCCGGAGCCGACGCGCTTGCCCTTGAGGTCAGCCATCACCTTTGCGGGGCTGGCCACCGGCACGATGACCTCGTCGAGAACGTTTTTCACATTGCTCGGGTTGGAACAGAAAATCTTGAAGGTGCCTGGCTGGGCGAGCTCTCCGATGGCGATGTTGGCCGAGCCGGTGCCGTTGGCGGTGCCGTCAGAACGGCCCGAGAGCACGGCTTCCATCACCTGCTGGGCGCCCGCAAACTTGAGCGGCTCGACGTCAAGCCCGGCTTCCCTGAAGTAGCCCAGCTCGATGGCCGAATAAAACGGCAGGCCTGCGGCAATGGGCCAGTAGCCGATGCGGATTTTGGGGCCCGCCTGGGCGCGCACGATGGCGGGCGCGCCCAGCACACCCAGTGCTGCGCTGGCTGCGCCGGCCTTCAACAGGGTGCGGCGGGTGGAATGGCTGGCTTGGCTCATGAGTCTCTCCTGGAAAAGTGATGGATCAAAGTAAAACGGGTCACAGCCTGGCGGCTTTCAACGAAGCGACGTAGGCGCGCCATCCGCCCAGGTGCGAAATGTCCTGCGCGGCGTGCAGGGCTTCGGCTTCGCATAAAAAGCCCTGAACCGTGCTGCCGTCGCCAAGCTCCAGCGTGCCTATGCCCAATGGCGCAGGCACCAGCGCCACAAAGGAGCCATAAGCGCCCAGCGGCATGTCCCAGATCTCGAGGGCAATACGTGTGCCCTGGCCGGCCGCCACACGCAACAGGCCGGGCTTGGGCGGTGTGGTCCCGGGCAGGGCAAACAGCCTGTAGTGCGGCGCGGTTTCAGCGGCGCCGACAAGGGTGGCGCCGCGTTCGGTCAATTGGCCATTCAGGGGCATGCCGGACAGGTGTGCGCCCACCACCGCCACTTTCACTGTGGCCGGCTTGCGAATGCCGGCGATGGGCCGCATGGCAGGCAGGGGTGCACCGGTGGCGCCTTGCGTCAGGCCGGTGGCATGGTGATAACGCTGGCCCAGCTCTGCCAGCTGCCAGTCGCTGCCGCAGGGTGCGATGAGCGTGATGCCAAAAGGCAGGCCATCGGCGCGCATGGCACTGGGCACCGACAGCGCCGCGTAGTCGAGCAGGTTGACGAAGTTGGTGTAGGCACCGAGCTTGCGGTTCAGTGCCACGGGGTCCTGCCTCATCTGGGCAATCGTGTAGTGCGTGGGGGCCGTCGGCACCACCAGCAGGTCGATGCCGGTCCACATGACATCGGCCTGCTGGCCCAGGCGTTTCAGTTCGGTCTGCACCGCGTACAGGTCCGCTGCGCTGTAGGCGCGGCCTGCGGCGATGATGCTGCGCACCGGCTCGATCACCTCGTCCTCATGGGTATCGAAGAAGCTGCGGACGGCGGTGTAGCGCTCGGCCACCAGTGCGCTCTCATACAGCAGCGCCGCCACCTGCGCCAGCGGTGCGAAGTCGATGGGCACCGGCATGCCGCCCAGGGACTGCAGCCGCGCCACCGCCTCTGCAAACGCGGCTTCGGCGGCGCTGTCGCCGTAAAACTCCAGGCTGGCCGGGACACCAAAATGGAAAGCCGCTGGAAATGATTCACTGGCAAGTGCCAGCTGCCGTGAATAGGGGTCGAGCACGTCATGGCCCATGGCGCTCTCCAGCACCTGCACCGCCGTGGCCACGGTTCGCGCAAAGATGGACACGCAGTCCACGCTTTGCGCCGCAGGCACCACACCGCGGGCGCTGATCAGGCCACGCGAAGGCTTGAGGCCGACGATGTTGTTGAGGCCGGCCGGCACGCGGCCGGAACCTGCCGTGTCGGTGCCCAGCGCAAAGTCCACCTGACCGGTGGCCACCACATAGGCCGAGCCGGAGCTGGAGCCACCCGCCACGTAGGCGGGGTTGAGCGCGTTGGGCACCGCCCCGAACGGTGAACGGGTGCCGTTCAAGCCGCAGGCGAACTGGTCGAGATTGGTTTTTCCAAGCAAAGATGCACCAGCATCGAGCAGCTTCTGCACAGCAAAGGCGCTGACCGCCGGCGTGTAGGCAAAAGCCGGGCAGCCGGCGGTGGTTGGCAGGCCTGCGGTGTCGATGTTGTCCTTG
The DNA here is from genome assembly GCF_049790275.1 of Polaromonas sp. Classification (GTDB taxonomy): domain Bacteria; phylum Pseudomonadota; class Gammaproteobacteria; order Burkholderiales; family Burkholderiaceae_C; genus Polaromonas. The sequence continues at coordinate 732 of NZ_JBAQYR010000001.1, read as the reverse complement.
ACCGCAAAGGACAAGCCCGCAAGCGCCCCGGACGAGACCGCCGGCGTGCCCGCTGCCGCTGGCGCAACGCGGCAGATCCAGGCCTGTGGCGCCAGCGCCTGGCCGCCCGCAGAGGCGGACGCGTGTTCCGGCAAAGAGGGCTTGCCGGTCACATCAGGGGTTAATGAAACTTGCACCAATTTGAAGCATCCATACTTGTGTACAAGATGAGATGCAAGGCGCATGCCAGGTCGTTGGAGCGACCCGTGCACGACGTGTGCTTCCGGCCTGGGAGTTGTTGTTTACCTCTTGTTTGCTATCAAACAAGTAGCTGTTAGCGACCGTTCAGCAAGGGCTGGAGGCCGATTCCGCTTTCACACGAGCGAGCCAGGCCGGCGGGGGCTGCCGCAGGCTGCCCTGCAGGCGCAAGGCCCGACACAGCCCTTCTGGAGGCACAACCGATGCACAGACCTTGCACGCAATGTGGCCCGGTCCGGTGCGGCGTTTAACTCTCCAATATCAACTCTCCAGCACCAGGCGTGTCACCACGGGCGGTGTGTCTCCCAGATGGAAAGCCAGCTTGCGGTCGCGCAGCGCCACATCGCCCGCTGTCACGCGGTCAAAGCGGCGCAGGTGTTCGGTCCAGGATTCATCGGTGATCTGTTCGATGTAGCGCCCCGGATCGGAGATGTCGCGCAGCAGCTCCCAGGCCAGGGCGCCCCGGCGCAGCCGGCTGCGCCGGCTTTCCTGCAT